>NZ_CP072610.1:3084033-3768066 GCF_021029445.1 Pseudomonas wenzhouensis | reverse complement strand
GGTTTGCACCAGGTCGCGCCATGTAACCTCTGTCAGTCGCCGGACAGTAGCTGGGGCCGGCGCTGTGTTCGGTGGCACCCAGCCTGGAGGCTGTGGAGGCGTCATGCTGGTGGCCGGCAACCCGAACACGTCTTGCACAGCCGTGACCGTGATCACACCACTGCCGAGGGTGCCATCCTCGAAACGGCCAGCCCTGACCACCATCATCTCGATGCCACGGCTCAGGCTGCGGATGCGGAATGCGCCACCCGGCTTGATGTCGCGGCCGCGCCGGTCGAGCTGCACCTTGAAGCGCTTCAGCCCGACCGACCTGGCCCGCAGATCACGAACAGCCACTCGGCCGGCTAGCTCATCAGTGGGAATGCCTGGGTACTCGATGGTGGTCGAGAGGATCTGGCCGGCGCCTTGGATCGCAGCGAGATTGCGCTCGCGCTTCTGCCTGTTCGTGTTATCGATTGGGCTGCGCCACTTGATGATGACCTCATTCGCTGCACCTGCCGTCGCGGCGTTGTCATCCTCCATGATCGACAGCAGGCCGCTGTCCTCGTCGAACAACGGGAGCAACTCAGGATCGTAGTCATCGCGTACCAGGGTCAGCTCAAACAGCCCCGTCCTGCGACTGATAAAGAGATTGCCGCCGATGTGATCGAGCACGTGGCTGACAAAGGTCGAGAGGCTGTCCTGGCGAACCCAGCGCAGGCACAGCCCGAAACCTTCAGCGTGTAACGTCGTTGCCGCAGCGCGAAAAGAGGCGTCATCGATCCGGCTACGATCCATGCCACCACCCCAGTCGCGGTTCGTCAGGCACTCATAGATGATGTGCGCGGGGTTCATCGCCTTGATCGCACCGCTGGCCATATCGATAACGCAGCGCTCTGGGTACCAGAGTGCGCCATCCCAGCCCTTCAATGCGCGCCGTACACGGAACGTCCAGGCCTTCGGGTAAGGGTTCAAACTGGTCACCAGGCCGTCATAGAACAACGTGCACACGCCACGGAAGGCCGGTACCAGCCCGCCCAGCATGGCCGCCAAGCGCCCATTGAGCGGCTGATCAGGCGCGCCCATCATCACGTCGAGCGTTCCCTGGATGCCCCCCTCGCCGTTGTCGCCTCCAAACAGCTCCGGGGCGTTGATGTTGATGGTTTGGTTGCTGGTAACGCTGCCAGACCAAGCACGCTTCTCACCGACCTTGATCTCGACCAACTCATCGATCGCCTTGCCGACACCCATGTGGATACCGAACAAGTAGCGATAGCCAACCTTGACGGCCTTCTTACTGCCCATTGCCCACCTCCCGACGCGCGAACTCGACCAGGTGCAGTGCCATGGCATCGCCTGTGGCGACCAGCTTGCTGGCCACGATGCCGCCATCGCTCACAATCTGCCCCCAGTCGAGGCCGTACCTTGCAGCCAACGCGCGCCCGCCCTTGTGGCAGTAGCCGGCCCGACCATTGAATGCCGGCACGCTGTGCATGTGCTCCAGGGTCACGAACAGTTCGTCGTCGCTGATCATTTCTTGCCGCTCTTCGTCTTGATCGGTTGGGTGCGATAGTTGCCGTAGGAGAGCACCATCCAGTCCGGCGTCCAGTTGTCCCCGAAAAACACACACTGGGGAGTGCCTTCTTCGAATTGCGGAAAGCTGAAGTCCTCGAAAGCCACCGGCTTCGGTGCAACAGACTTGGGGCGATTCTTGTATGAGACGTAGGCACTGATCGCCATGATGGCGATATACGCCCAGGTATACGGGTCCATGACTTACCCCCTAGAAAACCGGATTGCCATCGAACGGCGAGCGGCCTGCGAGGTGCGGGATGCCGCCATGGTTGGGTATGTTGCCGAACTTGTCGTTGCACATCTGAGTGGTCTGATTGCAGCCGGGATAGACGCGGATCGCCTGACCAGGTTGAAGCCCTGCTGTCCCACCCAGCATGGCCAGGTTGCTGCCGGTGTGCCGCTCGATAGCTCTCCGATCGAATTCACCTGAACCGACTGACCACTCGACCCAACCAGCTGTGAAATAGCCGTCCGGGTAACTCGCGAACGCGCCACTACTGATGACCAGTCCGCTCTTGCTCTGAATCTCGGTTGTGACGCGGTATAGGTCTCGATTGACGCCACAGCCGATGCCAAAGAGCGCGTGATGACAGGCCCGCTCCCAGCCCTGCCGCAGCCCCTGCATCGTCATGCGCGCTGATAGCGGCTGGCAAACCAACTGAGCCTGGTCGCGCTTCGGCCAGGTCACGCTCTGAATGCTGCCCACCCAGCTGACGACCTGCTCGTCCTCTCCCGCATGCCTGTCGAATATCGTCAGGGCGACCTCGTTCGACGGCGGTACCCCTCGATAGAGCGTCGCCACGGCGAGATCGGCCGGCACGGTGATCTTGAGCAGCTCGACGCTGGCCTCACCTGTCTGGCGAATCCCGTCGTCCGAGATACCGCCGCGAAGCGTGCGGAATATCTGCGTACCCACGACCGCGTCTCGGTCTGCACTGGTGTAGAGCCAGCGCATGACACCTCGGCTGAACTGGTACAGCCTGATTGGCGCTCCATCAGCCAGCGAGTTCTCACGACTGTTAAAACTCATCGTCGCGCTCCTCGCGAAATACAGCTGTCCAGCCGGCAACGCCTTGGCTGTCTGTCATGTGCTCGATCTCCTGGGTGTCGCTCTCGAACCGCATCAGGTTCATCCAACTGATCCGCGCGATGTCGCCAGGCCGTACCTCGATACCAAGGGGGGCATCGAGCACCAGGCGTTCGGTTTGAGTATCCAGTTCGGTAGCGCCAGTGATGCGGCGCATCAGCACCGTGCCGTTCCACAGCTCGATGCGAATATCGCGCCGGCCGGGCTTGCCATTGCTGAAGCGGGTGTAGCCGATATTCATAATGTCGAGGATGGTGGCCAACGCAGATGTGGTAGCGACGACAGTCAGGTCATCCATATGGCTCGGTACCCAAACCACCTTCTGCCGACCACGCATGCCATAGATGAACGAGCGCACCAGGGCCCGAGCTTCGCGACCGAGGTCGAGATGGCGTTGGCTCAGCACCTGGAAGGCGCGTCGGGCTGTGTCGGTTATCAACGGCTGGGCGAACCCACTGTCGAGCGTCGAACGCAAGCGCTCGGCCGCATGGGTGAGATTCTCGGTGTCATCCGGACGGCGATCCCAAACCGGCCGCCCTCTATATAAGGTGGCCGGCAGCCACTCAGGCCAGTCACAGGCCTCAACTACCAGGAAGCGCACCTCGGCCTCGATCAGTCGATCGGTCAGCTTGCTAAGAGATGGCTCCTCGAGCAGTTGCGCGGCACGCGCAGGATAGATCCTGGAGCCGGCAGGCCAGGCCAACTGAGTGTTGCGCTTCAGCTGCAGGCCATTGGTGAGTACTTCGAGTATCTCGACGGTCTCGCTGGTGAAAGCATCCTCGCCACGCAGCATCGCCAGTCCGCCGGCACGAAAGTCCAGGTGCTGAGTGCTGCAGGGGATGAAGTCGACGTCAGCGCCGATGCCGGCATCGAGCAGTTGGATATCGGGCCAGATCGGGATCGACCATATCCGATCGCTCCAGCCAAACAGGGAGAGATCGAGCAACTGGCGCTCGCGCCCCTCGGCATACATTGGGCCATTGAACTCACGACGTGGCGCGCCGCGCAGCTTGCGCCGCTGGCTGACACCCGATTCGCTCTGCAGGATGTCGGTTGCTGCTGTCAGCCGTTCGCGGATGCCATCGCCCCAATCGGGCACGAACGTCCAGGCGATAATGCGGTTGGCAGTTACGCGTACAGAGGGGCTTTGTCCGTTGTCAAACTGCCAGCCAATCACCGTGTCGAGCACGGGCACCCCTTCAGGTGTCACTGAGACTGACCAAGTCAGTTCCTTGAGGCCGGGGAACAGAAGCGGCGGTAATGGCTGGCCGCCGACCTCTATTCCTTCGCCGAGACCAGTGATGGCAGCCAATGTCCTGGGCTCCAGATAGGCATTCCAGATCCGTACCGGAAACGACTGGGCCGAGACGACGTTCCCAAGATCAACCGCCGCAGGTGTGATGTGGAATCGGTTGTAGTAGTCATCCACATATGAACCGCCGATATAGCCATCCAACTCGCGGTCTGCAACAGGAGGCCAGACCTGGGTTTTAACCGCCAATCCTTGAACCTTCAGAGCACTGGTACCGCCAGGAATACTGATCCACTCGATCGTATTGAGGTCACTGGATAGGTTTGGGTTATCTATTCCCGCCATCGCAGGCTGGGCGTGATATCCAGAGATGATGGCCATCAGGGCTCCTCATAGCGGATAGCCCAGCCGAACGTGCCGGTGTGATCAACGTTCACACCACCATTACGCGCACTCATGTTCTTTCGGTAACCAGGGAAGACTTTCCACTTGTCGTAACCGAGCGTGACGACCTCTCCAGGCGAGTGATTGTCGATCCGCGTAATGCGCGCATGCTCCATCTCCATTACCAGCGAGACCTTCGAAGATCCGCGCGAGTAGTAGGCACGGGCTGGTAGCAGCACAGCCTCGTTATTCCAAGAGTTCGGGAGCAGGTTGATTAGCTGCGAGGCGCTATAACCTACCCCCAGGACAGACCCCCCAGTTGACCAGGTGCCGCCATCGAGGCCGTGATGCATCCGGAAATTATCGGAATTGTTCCCGCTGCCTGGGCTCCATACCGGCAGGCCGGATGGATAGGTGGTCGAGTTCGTCCTTAGCCCGTTTGTAAGGCCAGTTACTACGGTTTCGCTAGCAGTGGCGGCCAACCACAAGCCTGTCCCAGGTAAGGAGATCCTTGATTTACCAAATGCGCACCACTGATAGCGGTCAACGCTATGGTTGAGTACCAAGTAGACTTCACTGTCGAATACAAAAATCTCGTAACTGGCGGGCCAGGTCACTGCCAGCGTGCCGCTGCCAAGCATCCTTACTCCCTGAGCAAGCCCCCCAGTTAAAGCACCGCCGCCGTCTACGCCCGTACCGCCACGCAAGCGCCACGTTAGGCCAGCGGCAGATATCTCAATGAACATGACTCCCTTCGAAATCACATCACTGCCCGACAAAACCCATCCCTCACCGACGCATGCCGCTATCAGGGCAGCCTTGAGGTCAGCAAAGCTCGATACAGCCCCGTTGTAGTAAGCCATCAGTCGTCGAGCCTCATCGCATAGTGATCAGTGAAGTCGGTGCGAAATGCGTCCTGGATCACTACGTAATCGTGGCCATCGACGCTCAACGTGTTCTCGGCGTTGTTGTTGAAACCGCTGATGTAGTAGATGCCATCCAGCGCGCCGTAAAGGTTTGCCAGGTTGTCATGCAGCTCAACAGGTAGGAGTGGATAAACGCCGTCTGTATCTCGCAACTGAGAGGCTGGAACCTGGGTCGTTCCAGCGAGGTCAGCGCTGTCCCAGGGATAACAGAAAGGCGTATTCCAAGCGGCTATCGTTCGGAAGCTGATCCTGTTGCTATTGCCCTTGTAGCCCATGGAGTGGTTAGCACTTATATCTGTGAAGCGAGTGCCGGAGAACGCAGCGAGCGTCCCGACGCAGGCGACGGGATAGGGGTACTGAGTTGGGCGCGCGTATGGAAGAAACTTGCCTACATACAGCGACTCGTAGACTGAGGTTCCTACTTTCATCGCCAACGCGATGCGCTGAGGATTCACCGTCAACCAATAGTCAATCCTCAGATCATGAGCACAGCAAGACGTAGGCCGGTAGCCAGGCTGCTGCGAGAATGTTGAGCCAGGCACATACCCGGTAAAGACTGCGCCAGCTAGGTTGTAGATGCTCGTTCCTGCATTCTGATAAGTCTGAAAGCCTATGAAGATCTCCTCTTCGCCCGTGTGACCACTGCCGCGCAAGATCAGCTCTCGGTTGACCGATGCAGTGTCATACCGCAGCACCGTCCAGCCGTTGGCCGAGGCGAAGTCGCGGATGGTCTCCAGCATCTTGTAGTGGGCGAGCACGCCGCCCGAGTTGTCGACGAAGCCGATTTGATGAGGCATCAGGGATTCAGTCCTAGGATTTGGCGGAACTTGCCGGGCTCACGGGAGATAGCAACGGCGATCGACTCGCTGCCGACCGGGCCGGACATCACGTCGCCGATCCGCTGCGGATCGTCGATCAGATAGAAGTTCTGGCTGTTCTTGAGCGTGGTACCCGACTCCTTAGCCGGCTCGGCCAGGCGAGTGTTTGCCAGCCCAGGCGACGGCAAGGCCGGTGCCGGCACGCCGGCCAGGCCGCCGGTGTTGTGGTGGTAGGCGGACTGGAAGGCCCAGTCATGCAGCGCCTGCATGCCGCGCGCGTTGAAGTCCAGGAGGAAGTCGGTCGCACCTGGTTGCATGGCCGAGGCGGCGCGGATGACGACTTCCTCAGTCGAGAGTGCGGCCAGGATTGAGTCACTGGTGGGCGTGCCAGGCCCCTTGACCTTCCCGCCCTCGGCGAAACCATAAGCACCGGTGTAGGTACTGGCCCCAGCAGCACCGCCAGCGCCACCGCCGAAATAGGCACTGGCGCCCGAGGCGATAAGCCCCAACCAGCCGGAACCGCCCGACGAGCCCGAGCCGGTAGCGCCGCTGACTCCATTGGCCGCAGCCAGGCTGGCTGCAGCGGTTTGAATAGCCGCTGCACCGGTCATCAACGTGGCACCTGCTGCGCTAAGCGCGCCGGCTGATGTCGTCACTGCCGCAGCGCCAGTCGCGAGACCCGCGCCATCCTGGCCACCGCCACCGAAAAGCCCCATCACGCCACCAGTGATGGACTGGGCAAGGTTCTCGGCCGCCATGCGAGTGAGCGCATCGAGCACGCTCTGGCCGAGAGCGGTTACGGCCTCGCGCAGGGTCATGGTACCGCGCGCCAGGCCAGTAAGGGCTTCGGTCAGGCCCGTGGTCAGGCCATCACGCAGCGTCTCCTGCAGGAGCGTGGTGGTGGCCATCAGGCGCTGGGCTTGGGAGTCGAGGGCGTACAGCGCCTGCGCGGCCGCTTCACCCACTGCACCAGGTTGCGCAGCCAGCTCGGCCAGCACCGGGCGGATCTGTTCGAGCTGGGCGTAGGTCTGGCGGTGGATCTCCAGGATGCGTTCACGCGCCTGCAGCTCGGTGATCAGGCCGGCATCCTGTTGCACGTTGACCGACTGCTCCTGGCGCTGCTGCTCGGCCAGGATGCGGTCCATCTCGCGCTGCACGTCGTCGACGCGCACCTTGGCTTCGGCTACCGGGATCAGCTTGTCGAGCCAGGCCAGGCCGGCTTCGTTGCCGGCTTTCTCGAACTCGGTACGCATGCCGGCGAACTTGGTGCGGATCTCCAGCAGCACGGCATCTGTCTCGCGCCCGGCAGCGCGCAGGAACTCAGCCTCAAGGCCGACATTGGTGCGGGCGTTGGCGTCGGCCTGGCGCTGTGCCTCAGCGGCATCGATCAGAGCCAGCGCAGCATCGGCCCGCGCACGCATGGCGCCGGTCAGGCCTTTCTCGGCCAGCTCGTACTGGCGCACTTCGGCAGCGGTCAGGCCGATCTTGGCGGCCTGATCCTCCAGGCCCTGCACGTAACTCAGCTGCTGGCGAACGCTCTGCTCGGTTGCACGCAGTGCGGCCTGGGCGGCGCGTTCTTGCTCGCGCAGTGCGGCAGTGGCCTTGCGCTGCTCTTCGGTGGCTGCACGCTTGGCATCGGCTTCGGCCTGGTTGGCCTCGCGCTGCTTATCGGTGGCTTCAGCCGCCTCCAGCATGCGCTTGCCCAGTTCACTGGTAGCCTCGATGTTCTGTTCCTGCATGACCCGCTGTGCGCGCTCTACGCTGGTCAGGTTCTGCAGGCTCTGCAGCTGAGCCTCGGCGCCTTTGACGAAGGCGTCGGCAGCCTTGGTGCGCTCCTGGGAGGTTGCGATGGCCTCGCGCTCGGCCTCTGCCGCCTCTGCCGTCTGTTTCGCCTGCTCGTCACGCAGGCGAATCTGCTCGCGCAGGCCTTCTTCCTCGGCAGCCAGGCGCGCTTCCAGCGCCGGATCGATGCCACCGCCGACTCGGTCTCCACGCACGCCGAACATAGCGGTCTGCCGTTGACGCGCCACCTCGGCGAGTTTGTCTTCCAAGGTGTCAGCTCGGCCAATGTCGAGCATCGCATCCCAGGCTTCTGCGGCCACATTCTTGACCGCCTGCCAGGCAGATTCCACCAGCCCCAGGTTGCCAGCGATATCGGCAGCCCGACTCTGCATGGCTTCGGCCAGGGCCTCCATCGCCACCTGTGCCGCACCCGCCTGATCGCCCTGGGCTTCCAGCGCAGCGATCTGCTCGTACACCGCCAACGTCAGGTAGTTGTACTGCTCGTTGAGCTTGGCGGATGCCTCGGCCGGCTCCTCGGCCAGCTTCTTGAACTCGTCGACTGTGGCGCTGACAGCGCGGCCGATGCTGTTCTCCATCACAACCGCCGTGGTGGCGATCAGTTGGATCTGGTCGGCGGTGAACTTGCCTGCAGCAGTTACTTCAGCCAGCGCTGCTGCAGCTTGGCGCTGGGTACCGGATACCGCATCAATCTGGCGGGCCATTGCCGCCAACTGGTCAGCCGAGACGCCCGCCGAGTTTCCCGTCAGGGCAATGGCCTTTTCATACTCGTAAGTCTCAGCCGCGCCCTGGACGGCCGCGATCACCGTCGCACCAATCGCAGCAGTGACACTGGCGATGGCCAGCGTCAGCGGATTGATGGTGCTGACCAGGGCACGCCCGGCGTTGGCCCAGCCGCCGAAGCTGTCGCGGATCTGCCCGCCTTGCTGAACGGCCACCAGCCAGACCGGCATGCCGCTGGCCAGGCTGGTGGTGATGTCGGTGATCTGCATCGGCAGCTGACGCATGGCCTGCTGGTACTGGCCGGCAGTGATGCCGGCGACGCGCATCGCGTCCGTGGTACCGCCCAGGCGCTGACGCTGCTCCTGCAGCTTGGTATTGAAGTCGTCGAAGGTGTCGAGGTCGATCTGGCCGGAGGCGCGCGCGCGGCGCAGTTGCTGCTCCATGTTGTCCAGCTCGTCCAGCTTGCGGATCACCGGATCGATCTTGCCGAGCAGCTGCTGCAGCTCCTGGGCCTCTTTCTCGGTAGCCGCTGCGGCTTGAGCGGCGGCCTCGGCAGCACGCAGATCGGCCTGGGCCTTCTCCTGGGCGGCGCGCTCGGCGGCGTGGTAGGCGCGCATCGACTCGTTCTGAGCCGCAGCGTTTTCCTGCCAGTTTGCGCCCGCCAGGCGCGTGGCGTTGGCGCTTTCCATCATGCTGGCCGCAGCAGCGTCGGCGGCGACCTTTTGCTGTACCGCCGCCTCGGCGATGCCGCGCAGGCGCGCGGCTGCCTGGTCTGCGGTCTCGCCTAGGTGATTGAGTTCAGCGCTTGATGTTGCTGCGCCGGCACCGACGCCCTCGACGGTCTGAGCAAGCCCCTGCAGCTCGCGCTGGCCTTGTTCAAGCTCAGTGCGAAGCCGCAGGGCAAACTCGATATCACCGCGATTGTTCATCGGTCAGCATCCAGATGGGTGGGATGCCGACATGCTCGCGCGCGCGGGGCAGGATGTAATTTTGACGAGGCAAAAACCGATATAGCTAGGCCTTGGAGAGCGCCCCCGGCGACCAAGCTGGCTCCCAGGTGGCCAGCTCTGGCGCCTGGGCGGCGCCCGCACATGGGTCGCCCGCAAGCAGCCTGCGCAAGACCTGGTCAAACAACGCAAGGCCCATCGGTGCAAGGTCGCGGCGCCAGAGGGTGACTGCGGTATCGCCCGGCCTGATATGGCAGCAGTCCTGCGCCACAACCGGCCCTGTGTCGGCGCCGTCATCCATCCAATACAGCGAGCCGCCCGTTACAGGCTCCCTCATGTGTAGCGCCCAGTGGATTGCATCGCGGCCACGGTGACGCGGGAGTAGCGAGGGGTGATAGCCGAGCGCGCCGAGCCGGGCCTTGGCGCGGGCCTGGCTGCATATGAACGCATGAGCATGGGCGGCCAGAATCACATCACAAGCTGGCACCTGATCGACCGCGACCCGGCGACCCGCCCGGCAGGTCGGAATGCCGAGCACAAGCGCAGCCCGCTCCAGGCTGTCAGGGTCTGCGCCCGGCTGCGGTTCGGGGGCGATAACCTGCGCAACCTCTATGCCCAGCGCTAGGCAGCGCTCCAGGAGTTGAACGGCTAGCCATTTCTGGCCAACTAGCACTACTCGCATAGCCCAGGCTCCCCCAGGTAGCGGAAACCCTGGACCGCACGGAAGTGGCCGCCAAAGCCCGACCCCATGCGCTTCTGTCCTAGCTTGCGCGCTGTTGCTGCCAGGGTTGCCGCTGACTTGGCCTTGTTGCCGCCCAGCAACTGCGCCGAGACCTGTGTCCACTTTGGATCGCGGCGCAGTGCCGCAGCCAGCCCAGGGTGGCTGGTGTGGAACAGCGTGCGCAATTGCAGCCCGTAGCGGTTCTGACCCGCCAGCCAGCGGTCGCAAACTGCGTTCAGAAAGCGCATTCCTACCCCAGCGCCTTGCCACTCGGGCATGACTACAAGCCGGCAGGCCCGCGCCTCAACCAGGCCCGGACGGGTGGAAAAGGCAATGTGCGCGACCGGCTCATCATCAACCCACCCGATGTAGTGTCTGCCAGCAACCATGGGCGGCAGGCTCAGATAGTGATGCGGCTCAAACAGGGCATAGTCGCGCTGCGCAGCCTCGCGGACTTCCAGCTCGATGCGGGGCCTTGGCCGATGCCACCCCCATTGGAAAGTGCCGCTGGCCGTGTCATACACCCAATCGGGCTGCACCCAATCGAGGACGTCGTAGTGGCAAGACAGCAGGACGGCCCGGCCGCGCGTTCGTCTCCAGGACTTGGCGAACGCGCCGGCGCCAATACGGGCAATCTGGCGGTCGACCACCGAGCTGAACTCGTCGACCACCACCAGCTCGGGCGCCTCACACACCAGGCGGGCCAGGTTGGCGCGGAACTGTTCTCCGTTCGACAGCACCTGGTGCGGCCGCAGCCAGGCCGGCACGCTACCGAGGCCAACTGCGGATAGCGCGCCGGCCACGGCGTCAAAGCAGCCGTCAGGGTCGATAGCGTCGATGATGGGCCGGTTCTTCGGCCATTGCGGCTGATACAGGTGGCCGATTGAGCGGCCGATGCTGGTTTTGCCGCTGCCAGATGGGCCGACGACCACGCCGATCTGCCACGGTTGGGCCTCGATCGGCAGGTCGGCCGTGATATCGACGTTGCAGCCTTGCTCCACATTGAAAAGCGACTTCACGCGGGCGGCGCGGTAACTGTCGAAATCGCTGCAGCGGTGTGCGATATCAATCCTCATACGCACACCACCCGCGCTTTCACGCCTTGCGCCTTGAGCTGGGCGAACAGCTTCTGCTGATCCTGCTCGTCGCGGCAGGGGATGATCAGGCCGAAACGCGGCCGGTACTTAAAGCCGTTACGGCCGGGTGCTGGTTTTTGCGACATCGTTGCCCCCCAGGGCAGCGCCCGAGGGCGCTTGCGGGAGGCTCTTGGCCTTCAAATGGTTAATGGCCCGGCAGCGCGGGCATTTGATCTGCAGCAGGTCGAAGTGACCGGCCTTTGCCAGCAGGCGCTGGCAGGTACCGCATCGAATCTCTTTCACTCTCGGCAAAACCTTTACCATTTGCTAGGCTCGCCCGGCTCACGCGTGAGCGGAGGGCCTTGGCTGGACTGGCATGGTGTTGCCTGTTTGGCGCCTGCTCCTGGTGTTAGCGCACCAGGAGCAGGAGCCCTCTTTCTTTATCAGTCGCCTGCAGGCGACTGTTCGCATCCCTTCAACTGCTCGATCGCCTCACGGCATTCCTGCGAGGTGGTGCGCTGCAGCTCGGCCTGGGCGACGTCGCCGGCCTGCTCGCTGTAGGGCTGGTTATGTTCGGCAATCTCTGCAGTACGCTGCAGCTCGGCAATGGCCTGTTTCATGGTGCCTCCTACGGCAACAGCTCTTTGAAGTGCTTATCAGCGGCCTCGCCACCGGCGAAGGCCAGGTTCATGTCCTTCAGCATCTCGGCACGTTCCGTGCGCCGGTGGCGCTTTTCAGCCTCGAACAGCAGCAGGATCTGCCGCTCGGTATATCGGCCTATTCGTTCGACGTCGCCATAGCCGGCGCGGATGAGGCAGGCGTAGACGTCTGCCCAGCGCGCTGCTTTTCCGCCTCGGCCGCGCGATAACGCTCGGCCAGAATCCGGCTTAGGGCGCGCCGATAGAAAAAAGGGCCGTTGGCCGTCCACCACTTGTAAAGCAGGGCATCGCCTTCGTCCTGGTCCTTCAGCGTGCGCAGCTCCTCGACCTCGATGTCGGCCGAGGTGGCTACCGCCTGCAGGACGTCGCCCAGGTGGGCAACGACCAGCTCCATGATCTGCTCCAGGGGCGGCACCGAGTCGGCCTTGATCAGCTCGTACAGCCCCTCCAGGAACGGCTTGAGCTGCTGGCGAACCTGCAGGCCCTCGACGAAGCCGTACTCACGCACGGTGACGATGCGGCCGTTCAGCTTCGCCTCCAGGTTGGGGTGAAGTTTCTGCAGGTCATCCGCGCCCTCGGCCGCTGGGGCCTCGGGCGCGGTGATGATGCCTTGCTTCTTCTTGCGCTCAGCCATGGTCAGGCAGCCATTTCAACGAAGCGGCCGAACTGACCGAGATCGCCCGAGGCCGGCTTGCTGGAATCCAGCAGCGTGGTGAAGGTCACCGGCGAGCCAGCCAACTGGTTGCCACTGGTGATCAGCGAGAGTTGCTGCAGCAGGCCAGCGCTGGTCTTGTACAGCTCGACCAGGATCGGTGCACCGTTCTCGGCAAGGTTGATGCCCTTGTACTTCAGCGCGTAGTTCTTGTCGGTACCGGCCAGGAACGCTGCTTGCTTGGTGGCGCCATGGCTGTAGGCGGCTTTCAGCGGTTGGGTCGGTGCCGGCGAGGTCGGCAGGGTCAGGATCTCGACATCGCCGAAGATGTCGTAGTCGTAGTGAGTGCCGCGCACCAACGTAGCCGGGGTCGGCGTCACGCTGTCGGTAATGACCAGGTCGGTCACGTTCATGTGATCGAGCGAGATCAGATCACCATTGGCCACCGGGTTCGGCAACTCCTCACCGGTCACAGTGCCGGCGATTTGCGCACTCATGCGCGAGCGGGTGAAGCGGCCAACGTTGTCGGCATCGAGTTGGTGCATGGTGGCGTTCCAGGTCATGCCCAGCTCTTTGCCGAAGTCACGAACCATGGCATTGACGCCACTGAATGACTCACGGTGTTGAACGCGGGTTTCGGCGCCCTGGCCAGTCAGCTCAGACACATCACCCAACCATACCCAGTCGCCCAGGACACCGCCTGCGCCGATCTCGGCAATCCACAGCTTGCCTTGGCCGAAGTAGTAAGACTCAGACATTGTGCACCTCGTTATTCGGCAGCCGGAGCGGCGGCGTCGGTAGTTTCAGGTTTCTCGACCACACCCGCGCGAATCAGGAAGTCGCGCTCAGGGGCGGTCACGTCGATGGTCGCGCCTTTGGGGTGATCCTGGCCGGCATGCTTGTGCGGCTTGGCCAGTTTCACCTTGTGCAGCTCGGGCTTGGCAGCCGGCTTGGCTGCAGTTTCGGGTTGCTTGCTCACGGGTTGCCCCCTAGTACGTGGGTGGTGGTGTAAATGTCGATCCAGAGCACACGGTCGCTGTCGCTATCGAGCACCTGGCCCTTGAGCCAGATGCAATCCTTCCAGCCGGCTGGGGCCCAGCCGATAAGTGCCTCTCGGGACTTACCGACATAAGCCATCACTTCATCCTTGGCCGCGTCCGCATGCACATCGCGGTAGTTCTTGGCGCAGATCACCACGCCGAACACGGCAGCAGCTGCCGCCTTGCGCCGAGGCTGGCCGCCATCGGCTGCCGGGTTGGTCTCGGCAGCCAGCACCACCCAGCAATCGCCGGTGCGGAAGTCCTGCAGGCCCTTGAGCGTGTGATACGCGGCGGCGCCGTTGACCTGGTCGAAGTCCGGCACCTGGTCGCGCAGGCGATTCTCGACGAGCGTGGTATCCAGGGGCGCGAAGTTCATCAGTACGCCCTCCGGCTCTTGCGATCGAACACGCTCGGGGCGGACTCGAAGCGCACGTCGAGCAGATCCGGGTTGCTGGCGATCGGGTCTTCAGCGCCCAGGCTGAACTTGCCCTCGGCGACCAGGCCCAGGAACTTCAGCGCATCCTTGTAGTTGCGCACGATCGGGTCGTTGTCCTCTTTACCGCCGCGATCCTTGTGCAGCAGGTACCGGGCGATGTCGCGTGTCCAGCCGGTGACCAGCTTCGGTACCGGGCTGAGCGGCAGCGGGTAGCTGCGCTTGGCCAGGTAGCCGTCAATCAGGCTTTCAGCCTCGGTGACGGCGTCCTGGATGCGCTGCAGGGCATCATCCGCAACGGCGACCAGGTCAGGCTCCCAGGCGCTGCGGTCAGCGCCGCGCAGGGTGGCCTCCATCAGATCGGTGGCCACCGCACGCACGCCTTCCTTGGTGGCCACCTGGGCCAGCTCGCGTGCGCCTGGGCGTTCGGCCAGGTCGTCGAGGGTGATGTAGTTCATAGGTCAGTACACGCGCTCGCCGACACGGCCGGAGAAGATGCCGCGCTCAACCTTGAGGTTGGGCTCGGTCTCCAGCTGCTCGATCTGCTCGGCCGTCAGGGCGTCCAGGGCGATGCCGAAGCCCTCGCGGGTGAAGCGAAAGCCGCAGCGGCGGAAGCCCTGTTCGGGAATCGCCACCACCCACAGACCTTCGATATCGCCGTCATCGTCCAGGCCATCAACAGCATCAGTGGCATTGCCACCTGCAGGCGATGCTGCTGCCTGCGCCTCCGCACCTGGTTGATTCACCACGGCATCGCCCACAGACGCCTGGGGCGCGGCAGATGCCGGTTGGCTGGTTGCGGCCGCCGTATCAGGCGCGGCCGGAGCGGTATCAGGGTCGCCAGTGGACGGCGCAGGCGTTACCGCTGCGCCGATACCCACCTTGGCCTCGATCTGCATAGCCAGTTGCTCAGTCGGCAAATCGGCAAAGCCCTCGATCTCGACGAACTGGCCGACCTGGCGCAGCAGCGGCTCATCGAGCTGCGACAGCGGGATCAGGTCGCCCAGGTTCTCCCCAGCGGCTTTGAGCTTGGCCAGATACGCGCCAATCTCATCACCGCCCAGGATCACGACAGGGTGGGCTTCCTGCCCGCTCGAACCGGCGTCCGAGCCGGGTGCCTCGCTCTTGGTAGGTGCCGCCGGCTGGTTGTCCAGCTTTTCGGCGGCAGCAGGGGCAGCCGCTGGGGCTGCCTTATCTGCGCTCTTGGTGGACGCCTTTGCAGGCGCCTTGGTGGTCGATTTACCAGCCATGGTTGACCTCCATCAGGCCAGCCACGGGGTGACGAGCACGTCGACCACGTCGCGGTTGATGTTGGTGGCGCCGGCCGCGTTGCGCTCGGCCTTGACCACTTCCAGGGCGGTAGCACGCATGCTTGGCGGCACTACCAGCAGCTTCGGACGGATACCCAGCGGGCGGGCGTTGTCGCCCTTGAGTTCCTGCATGGCGGCATAGGCCGCGTTGAAGCTGTCGGCATCCAGCGCTTCCTTGGAGGCGTAGGCCAGCTGCCACAGGCCATAACCGACGTTCAGGCGTGCATCCACGCCCCATACGAACTCCTTGCGGTCGAACACGTTGGAGTCGGTCTCACCGGTCTTGGAAACGAACTGATAGTTCTTGCGCTTCTGCAGGATGATCGGCCGCATCATGCGAGTGACGTCCAGCAGGAACCACGGCGTACCGCTGCCGCCCTGGAAGTTGCTCACCGAGGCTTCCTGGCCATTGGCGCCGATCACCGGGTGGTCGGTATCGAAGAAGAACTGGCCGTCGTAGCACTTGCCGGTGAAACCGTTTTTCAGATGGGCATAAACCAGCTCGGCCGGGTGCTCCTTGGCGTCCTGGCCCAGTTGCGCCATCAGGGTGTTGTAGGTGCCGTACTGATCGTCCTCGATCGCCTCGCGGGGCACGCCCACGGTGTTCTCGAAGGTCTTGTTCTTGATGCTGTAGTCATGCAGCGCCAGGTTCTGGATCACGCGGTCGCCCAGCCACTCACGGAAGCGGGTGGTAGCGCCCAGCCAGCCGTAGGTTTCGATGGCGGTGCCGGACTGCACTTCCATCACGATCTGGTCATAGTCGATCACTGCGCCCTGAAATGCGCCTTGGAACGACGCCTTATAGCCGGTATGCAGGATGGAGAGGTTTTGCTTGTTGATGATCATCTGAGTCTTGCTCCTTAGATCTCGACCCAGACGCCATCGCTATCCACATCGCGGATAACGCCGGCAACCGAGCGGGTGTTGGTGGCGGAGGTCTTGGCGACCGTCTGGTCGTCGACGATGTAGGCCGTGGCGCCGATATCGGCACGAGTGATCTCGTCGGCCGAGGCGCTGTTGACGAACGGGAACACGCCACGGCGGGTTTCCACGCGCAGATCACCGGCGGCACCGGCGGAGTTGTCGACGTACTCCTGTGCAACCCCACGGGCTTTCAGGGTGGCGGAGGTGCTGCCCGGTACGGCAAAACCCGAGGCGTTGATGCACACCAGAGCACCAGCGAAAACCTTGGTGCTGGCGGCTACCGGGTCGGAGTACTGCACGCCATCACGGCGCTTGGTGTTGCGGTCTTTGGCTAGCGCGGTCATGGCTTATTGCTCCTCTGCCTTGGCGGCCTTGAATTGCTCGGTGGTCAGGCCCATGGCCGAGCAAACAGCCAGCTCGTCCTGGGTCAGGCCAGTCTTCTCGTCTGCCACCGGCGGTTTGCCTCCGGTCTGGCTACCGGTGATGGCCGCGATGGGCTGAGCCTTGTCCAGGTAGGCAGTCAGCGCTGCGCGGTTGTTCTTGCCGAGGTCGCGCGCCCATTCCTCCATGGTCTTGTGCAGGCGACCGTCTTCCAGGGCGGCGTTGATCTCGCTGTCGAGATCCTTCTCGTCACGCTCACCCAGGCGGGCGGTCAGGGCGGCCATCTCGGCTTTCAGCCCGTCGACGACCGAGAGCGGCACGAACTGCGCCGGGTCGACACTGGCAGAGGCCTTGGCCTTGAGGCCGGTGCAGGCTGCCAGGACGGCCTTGCCATCAGAGGCTTCGCCTTCACCCAGCAGCTTGCGCAGGTCGTTGTTGAATGCAGTGAGCGCGGCGATTGCCTGCTCTTCGGTGGTTTTATCGGCCTGCAGGCCGAGCGCGGCACAGACCGCCAGCAGCAGTGGGTTCACGGGGTTTTCCTCTGGGGAGTCATCGAAACAGCCGAACGACGCGGCGGCGCGCA
Source organism: Pseudomonas wenzhouensis (assembly GCF_021029445.1). NCBI lineage: Bacteria > Pseudomonadati > Pseudomonadota > Gammaproteobacteria > Pseudomonadales > Pseudomonadaceae > Pseudomonas > Pseudomonas wenzhouensis. The sequence continues at coordinate 3,750,796 of NZ_CP072610.1, read as the reverse complement.
GGCTGAGTTCCTGCATGCCGTCGATTGCCGGGGCATTGGTGAGCGCGCCCATCTGCACGTCCAGGACGTCGCCGGTGGTCGGGTGGTAAAGGAACACGGGGGAGAAATACTGGTACTCGCCCTCGGCGATGTACTGCGCGGCGCGAGCGGTCAGTTGCACCTGGGCGAACAGGCCTTCACCTTCACGCCACTCCAGGTCGGTGTACCAACCAGCGGCGGGCGCCGGCTGGCCGTTCTCTTCCTTACGCAGGGTCTGGTGTTCGTAGTCGACCACGCGCTTGTTCTTGGTGGCGTGGAAACGCTCGATGACCTTGGTGGCCACCGCCTGGTTGATATGCCAGGACGGCACCTTGATTTCACGGCCATCTGCTGGCTTGAAGTGCCCGGCCGGGGTCACCTGCAGCCAAATGGTGTTGTCAGCAGCAGGTGCCCCCAGCGAATAACTGCAGGCGGCGAGTGCAACGGCGAGAGGGAGGCGTTTTGTCTTCATGCCGGCAGCTTGGCGCGGCAGGCCGGGCAAGTAATTTTGACGGGGCAAAAATCTTTCAGCGGGGGGATTTGCAGCGATTCGCGCGAAGGTGTGTCACTGCCACCCCGCCTACCGTGTTTATAAACGCCCAAACAGCCCCGGAAAGGGCCAGAGGCAGCCCGACGCGTACAACGGCAGCCCCCAAACGCCTCCAGGGGCCTTCCTGGCGCGTTTTGGCGTTATGCGGAATTTGGCATCAGGTAACGGGTGGCAATGCCGGCGATGGCGTAGTTGTCGTCGTCGCTGATACCCAGCCAAGGGCGCGCCGGGATCTGGATGGTGTAGGCACCGATGGTGACCCACTGGGCAAAGTTGGATTTGCGCTTGCTGACGAACTGGTTGCCTACGTCGCCGGTTTTGCCGTCCTGGCGGAAGTAGGCCTGCTGGCTGCGGGCGGCGACGTCGATGCTGCCGCCGAAGTGCATCATGGCGCCATAGATGCGGTTGGTGCCGAACAGCAGCTCGTTGTTGTTCACCTGGTAACGCAGGGTGTTCTTCAGGAAGCCATCGAGCACCAGGATCTTGTCGCGGTTCTTCTTCTTGCGCTTGAGGTAGGCCGGCGACAGCGCCTGCCACGGCGTGCCGTCCGGCGACGCCTGGCTGGCAAAGCGCTGGTCATGGGCGATCAGCAGGAACTCGCCGATATCGCGCAGCATCGGCGCCGGGTCGGCCAGCGCGGCGGCGGCCTCATTGACCACCGCCAGCGCGGCAACCGCATCGAACTCAAGCGTAACGCCGGCCATGATCAGTCCTCGCGCCGGTACAGGCGCACGCCCTGGCGCAGCAGCTCGGCCAGGCCTTCGCGGTCTGCCTCGATATCCCAGCTCCAGGCGTTGCCGGCCAGCTCGATGACCACCAGCTGCGTCAGCTGCTGGCCCAGGTTGAAGCGGCCGAGGTAGCGGCGCAGCACCTGGGATTTGCGCAGCGGTTCGGAGTACTCCAGGCGCGTCCAGATTTCGTCTGGCTGTAACAGCGTTTCCGCCAGCAGCGGCAGCAGCTCGCCCTGGCCCTGCACGGCCGGCGCGCCGCTGGGCTCCTGGAACATGGTCGGGCCGACAGCAATGCGCTCGCCCAGGACGTCGGTGAGCAGCTCGGCGGCATCGAGCTGGGCGCCAAAGGCATCGAGCGCGCGGCGGGCGTACTCGGCATCGCTCATGCCTGCAGGCGGCAGGATCTCGGGGTCGATCACGCGCGGTACCGGCAGCGCATCCGGCGCCGGGCGATTGGGCAGGCCAGGCGCGGCGGACGGGATCAGCTCCTCACCCAGGCGCGGTACCGGCACATGGCTTTCCAGCCGCGACTGGCCGGGAATGTGCTCGAAGCCGGGGTCGATGCCCACCGGCACCGTCACCGTGCGCGGGCCTTGCGGGCTGCGCTGGCCGATGGTGCGTTGCTCGTACACGATCGGCGGCGCTGTGTCCGGCCCGGTCTTGCCCATGCGCACCAGGTCGTCATAGCTCAGCGCCCGCACGCTGCACTGGCAGCCCCAGGCGTTGATCGGGAAGTGGTATTGCCACCACGGGTCATCCCAGCGCAGCACCATGCCGTTCCAGGCTTCGTGCTCCTCACGCGGGAACTCGACCGCATCGCTGTGCAGGTACTGCCAGTAAGGGCGCTCCTCGCGCACGGCCAGCAGCTGCTCATAGCGGCCGGCCATGTAGCTGCTGCGCATGTTGGTTTCGTAGATCACCCGCGAGCGCCAGTTGCGGCCGCCGTTGTAGCTCCAGCCGTACTTGGCCACGATGCGGTCGAAGTCCTGGCGGAACGCCTCCAGGGTGGTACCGCCCTCGATCGCCCGCTGCACCGCCTGGTGGAAGTCGGCTACCAGGTCGTTGCGGTTGGCGCCAGCCACGACGAACGCATAGTCGTTCTCGCGGCCGTACACATCCGTCCAGCCGTTGGTGGGCAGGTTCAGCTTGCGGCGCAGGAACTCGTTCTGCTCGCGGAACGGCAGCGACGTGGCGCTAACGGCCATTGGCGGCCTCCTGGACGATGTCCAGGCGCCCCTGCAGCGCAGCAGCGGCCAGCGCCTGCGCCATGGCCTCGGCGTACTGCTCCAGGGTCATGTCCGGCAGCAGCTCGGCCAGGCCATCGCGGATCTGCTCCAGGCTTTCGGCCTGCTCCACCAGCTGGCGGATGCGCGTGATCCACTGGCCGGTGATGGGCTGCAGGTCATCGTCCAGGCGCTGCGCGGCAGTGGTGGCTGGCTTTTGCTGCGCGGTGGCTACCGCAACACCTGCAGGCGGCTCCGGCTCGGCCGGCGCCGATGGTTCGGCCTGCAGCTGCAGCACGTCCTCTTTCTCGGCCGGCTCGGGGATGCCCACTTTCTCCTGGGCCCACTGGCGGCTGATCCTGAAGCCCATCTTGACCAGCTGCGGCAGCGATTGAGCGTAGGCCTGCAGATCCTCCGGTTCATCGGTGGGGAACACCAGGCGCGGGCAGCGCTTCCAGCTGTCAGCCAGGCCGTTGAGCACGGCGATCGGGTACACCAGGTCACGGCTTATGGTGGCGGCCAGCTGCTTGGCGTCGGAGTCACGCAGATCGAGGCGCACCTCGTTGTGCACGTTGCCCAAAGCGTTGGTGTTGGTGCCATCGCCGGTACCGCTGGTGAGCGTGCCGCCCAGGATGGCCTTGCTCTGAGTGCGCTCGCACCAGTCGATCATCAGCTTGAACGCAGCCGGGTCACCCTCAGCGGCGTTGAGGAAGTCCATCTCCATGCCGATCGGGATGATGCCTGCCGCACTGTGGCCGAGCTGGGCCAGCGCACGCAGAAGGGTCAGCTTCTCCTTCTCGGTGGCGCCGCCTGGGTACTTGCCCACGCGCATGGGGATGCCGTAGATCTCCAGGAACTCGGCCAGGTCGCCCACGCTGTAGTTCTTGAACAGGTACGGCCAGACCAGCACGCGGAATAGTGCGCTGCGCTCCAGGTAGCCGCTCTTGGACTTATGCACGTGGGTGATCCAGCCGAATGGCTGCAGGGGCTCACCGCCCATCGAGCCGCGTAGGCGGATCTCCTGGCGACGCTCGCCACGGGTCAGCTGGAACCAGGTCTGCGGCCGGTGATCAACCGCGCGCGGCAGCCAGTCACCGTCTACACGGTGCCAGCCGTCGAACTCAAGGCAGGCAAAGCCTTTGCCGATTGCGTCGGTCACGTCGAACAACATCAGCTCGAAGTCATCCAGCCCGGCCAGCAGCGACTGCAGGGCAGCGGCGGCTTCCTTCTCCTTGGCCGTGGGGTTGTCCGGCGGCACGATCTGCCATTCGAGCTGGGCGACGGCACGGCGGCGCTTGTCCATCTCGGCGAACACGTGGCCGTCCTTCTCCTCGATGTCCTCGAACAGCTCGTATTGGGCGATCACGTCACCTTGCTCGGCCTGATCGAGGATCTGCGCCAGCTTGCTCGGCGTCAGCCCGCGCGAAGGGTGGTTACCCACTTCGTGGTGCAGGCTGGTGATGTGGGCGGTCTGCGGCTCGCGGATCTCGGCCAGGCGGATCGGCTGGCCGTCTGGGCCCAGGATGCGGGATGTGGTCACCATGCTGAAGGTTCCGGGAGAGTGAGGTCAGTGTCGTTGTCGTCGACGTTGTCGAAGCCACGGCTGTGGCGCGGCAGAGCGGTGAACTCGATGGCGCCGCCTTCCATAAAGCTGGCCCGCACCGCCATGGCCAGCGATACAGCACTGTCGCCGTGGCGCTTGGCTTTGCTGTCCTGCGCCTGCAGATCCTTGGTGCGGCCCTTCTCGATAACCGGCACGCCCTTGTCCACCTTGATCGACAACAGATCGTCGAGGCGGGTCTGGTGGCGGGCGATCTGCAGGTTGAAGGCCTCCAGTTCACCTTTGAGTTTGGGCATCCACAGCGCGTACCAGGCCAGGCTGAGCTGCACCTGGTCGACCAGGCCGGCGCCGTAGCGCAGCGCCGCCTGCTCAGCCAGGTACCCGCCGTTGCCGGTGGCATCGAACGCCAGGCCACTCAGGCGTGGCAGGCGATCGCAGATGAAGAACATCACCTGGCGCTGCGCTTCATAGGTGAGGTTGCGCAGTTCGACCTCGAACGGCACGCGCTTGCGCAGCAGCGGATCGATCTGCAGTGGCGTGAACACAGTCAGGTCGCCACGGCGGGCGAAGTCTTCACCGAAGGTATGGCGGTTGCGCGCGTTCAGGCGCGCTAGCTCGGGCGCAAGGTTCTCCTCGCACCAGGCGCGCACCTCGGCCTCGCGCATCTCAGGCGTCCACTGCTCGAAGCCTTCGGGCGCCTCATAGCGGTAGATACGGATCGAGTGGTCATTGACCATCGCCTGCTCGATCAGTACCCGGCTCAGGTAGGTACCGCCCGATTTCTTCGGTACGCAGCCGTACTCTTCCTCGGCCGACTCGACGTTGGGGGCGTTCTTGTAGAGCTTGTCGCGCCATTGCTTCTCGGCTTCGGGCGACCATTCCTGGTTGGTCACGTAGCAGATGCGCTTATACAGCCCCTGGGCCAGGGCATCGTCCAGGGTGATGCGATGGATGCTGTAGTCCTTGCGGCCCTCGCGGGCGTCCTGGATGTAACTGTTGAAGGCGTTATCCACGCCGTTGTGGGTGCTGATCAGGCGCACCTTGTTGCCCCACATGGTCAACGCCAGGGCTGCCTTCAGCAGCTCTTCCAGGGATTCATGGAACGCCGCCTCGTCGATCACCACATCGCCCTGCAGGCCGCGCAGGTTGCTTGGGCGCGAGCTGAGTGCCTGGATTTTGAAGCCGCTCTTCGGGAAGCGGATCATGTACGCCAGGATCTCCTCGCGGCGCCCGTCATCCCAGAAGGTTTGCTCGTAGACGTCGGCCTGGGCCATTTCGTTGAAGGCGCGGGCGAACAGCGCGCAGGCGGCGATGTACTCCAGCGCCATCTCCTGCTTGCTGCCCACGTAGAAGGTATTGCACCCGCCACGGCGCCGGGGCTTGGCGGCGTTGATCACGTTGCGCCCGGCCTCGGCCCAGGTCAGGCCGGTACGGCGCGACTTCTCGGCGATCATGATCTGGCTGGTATCGTCGAACCACCGCTGCTGGTACGGCAGGAATACGCCCTCGGCTTCCGGTACTGCATCGGCCATGTCCTGGGGCACGACTACGCCATGCAGTTCCAGCTCGGCGGCGAGATCGATCTTGCGGGGCTTGGTCAGGGCCTTGAGTGCTTTGCCTTCTTGCTCGCTCATCAGGCTTTACCCATCAGGACGCGGCGGATGCGGTCTTCGAACTCTTCGCTCATGCCGTCGCTGCCGCGCATCTCTTCCAGACGCTGCTCCTGCTCGGCCAGCAGTGCTTCGCGGGCTTCACGCTCGATCGCCTTGCGCTCCTCGCGGCTGGCCTTGCTGGCCTGCAGCACGTCCTTTGCGGCACGGGCGAGCTTGCGCACGTCGTCGATGGTGGTCTCGTCATCGACCTGAGCGCCCAGGGCGGCGTGCGTGGTCAGCGTCTGGATCGACTGCACCATCAACGCGCCGGCCTTGTCGTTGGGGTTCTCGCCCAGCTCCTCGACCAACAGGCTGGCCATGGCCTGCTGCTCACGCAGCCGCTTGGCCATCTCGTCGAAGCTGACCTTGTAGCGGCCGATCGCCGAACGGCTGGGCTTGTCCGCGCTGGGGAAGTGCTCGTGCAGATCCTCGATCAGCTCGTCCAGGGTGAGGCGCCGCTCGCGCAGGCGCTTCTCGATGTGGGTGCGGACTGCCGGATCTAGCCGGTCGATGCTGGACTTGCGGCCCATGCTCAGGGCCTCGGCTTGCTGACGCCCGGTACCGAGGCGCGGCCAGCGGCCACGTCGCCACCACGCTCGGTCAGGGTCACGACCAGGACGGAGCCGATATCGTCGATCGACACCAGCCCCTGTTCGCCGAGCCAGGTCAGGTCTCCCTTCACCTGGTCGCGGCTCGGGTGGTGCCCAAACTGGCCCAGCAGGTTGGCGATCACCGAAGAGTTGGAGCGGTACTGCGGCAGCTCAGAGAGGATGCGCAGCATCACCAGGCGTTGATCCTGGCGCAGAAAGTCGGCGTATTGAGTGCTCATCGCGGCCTCACTTGTTGTTCAACAGGTATTCGTTCATGCGCTCGACGGCGCGGGCCAAAGGGTCGAGCGCCTTGGTTACCCCCGCGATCTCGACCTTGATCGCCTTCATGTCGCCCGCCAGCTCGGCCAGTTCGCCGGCCAGTTCGGTGAACTGGTCACTGGTGGGCAGGTGCTTCATCTGCTGCTCCAGCACGGTCAGTCGGTTGTCCTGCCCGGCAAGGCGCTTGGCCAGCGCCTCGGCTTCGACCTTCGAGCTGGCTCGGCGAGCAGCCATCAGTGAAAACAAGCCCACCACCACGGTGAACAGGAACTGGCCGAGGCGCAGCAGGTAGTCGAAATCCATCAGGGCTTGTCCTTGTTGTGTAGGTCGATCAGCGCGTTCAACTGCGCAAGGTTGGCGAGCGCCCAAGCGCCGTAGTCACGCGCATGGGCCAGGATGTCTGCGGCGGTAACGCCGCTTTCCAGTAGTTCGGCGTCAGAGCCGGGGGCGGGCCAGGCCGCTTCTTGAGCGCCGGCGTAGGCTCGACAGCTGTCGGGAGCTGGGGCAGTGGCTCCAAGCGCTGCGTTGAAGTCGCGCAGCCAGCCACAAGTGACAACGAAGCGAGGAGCAGCCACAGGGGCAGCGCCGCGCGCCGGGGTGTATTGAGTCGAGACACGGTTGATGCGCTCCTGTGTGAGTTGCTGCTTGAGCCGGCCGATCTCGTCCTGGGCATCCAGGAACACCAGCTCGGCCTGGTTGGCGCGCTCCACCTGCTGGCGGTAGAGCACCAGGTTCTGTTCGGCGGCATCGGCGCGCAGCTTCTGGTGCTCCTCGCGCAGATCGGCAACGGCCTTGTCGCCCTTGGCCTGAGCGGCGCTGTGGCCCCGGTCATACTGGCTCTCGCCGTAGGCGTACATCAGGTATGCCATCACCACGAAGATCGGCACGTGCCAGTAGTCAGCGATCCAGCCGATGACGTTCTTCATCACCGCCCCTTACGCTTGAGCCGGCGCCGCAACCAGCGCGGCATGGGTGGTCGTTTGTCCACGCGCTCGGGCGGCCAGAGCTGGGCCGGTCGAACGCGGGGCGGCGGCGATGCGAACAGCTCGGCGGCAGCCAACCAGTTCCGGGAGCAGGCGGCAGGCGAACTGGTGGTCAACGTGGCGAGCAGAAACAGCGTTGGGATCTTCATGGCGGCTATACCTGTCGGCGCAAACGCCAGGCCCCCAGCCGGCAGCCGCATACATGGGCTCCCAGCGCAGCAGGATGGCGCGCGGGTAATGGCGGTTCTCGCGGAAGTTGGCGATCGAGCGGCCAGCGTTGTGCCGCTCGACGGAATCGAACCAGGCCAGCGGATCGGCGCCCTTTGCCGATGCCAGCCTGCGGTCACGATTCACCCAGCCATTGCCGCCGTTGTATCCGGCCAGCACGAAGGCCCAGCGGTCACACTCGCTCACGGCCTGGTTTCGTTCGTAGAGCCAGCGGTCGAACGCCACCATCGCCCGCAACGCCCAGCCAGGGTTATACGGCTGCGCCGGGCCCAGGCTGCGCGGGTAGATCTCGGCCATCCAGTCGGCAGTCGCGGGCATGAACTGCGCCAAGCCCTCGGCGCCGACGGGCGAGCGAGCATTCACGCGCCAGGCGCTCTCCTGGTGAACCTGGGCGGCAAAGGTCGCCACAGGCGCCCCCAGGCCCCATTCGGCATGGGCGGCGCGCACCAGGGTGCGGCGGTGCTGCTCGGCGGCGGTCGGGATACTGGCGGCATCTGCCTTGGGCACGATGAAGATGCCGATGGCGAACACCAGCAGGATCAGCGGAAACAGGAACAGACGCGGTTCGACCATCCAGATGATCGCCAGGTCATTGCCGGCCTCGGCCAGCCAACGCTTTAGGCGGTTCACGACTACAGCCCCAGCGTCAGGCCGAGGATGCAGGCCAGCACGATCAGGGCTCGCCGCAGCCAGGCCCCAACGATATGAATGCCCCCGATGCACTCATGCGGCCGGGCTTCGGTGAGAAACACCGCGCGGTCGATGTAGTAGCCCAGCACGGCGCCGAGCGTCACCAGGCTGGCCTTGTACAGCACCACCTGCAACTGCTCGGGCCGCACGTACCAGATGGCCAGCAGCAGGAGGATGGAGATAACAGCGAAAACGGTCATGCGCGGCAGGAAGCGGCGCTTGGGCTTGTTCTGGCAGGCGGCCATGGGGTGCGCTCCGAGGTTGGCCAATCCCTGGCCGTTGCTGTGCTCATACCGGCAGTCCGACCGGGGGAGAGATCACAGCTTCGCCTCGCGCGCGCGCGGAGTAATTTGGACGCGGCAAAAACAACCAGGGCGCCATTGCGGCGCCCGGTGATACCTCACTTAATCATGGCTCCCGATTGTATTTAGCTCGAAACTTGGTGCGCAGCTGCTCGCAGGCCCCAGCAACGATGGGATTGGCCACCGACTTCTTCATTTCGTCCATGCACAGCTCGTAAGCCGCGCGATCCTGGCGCATTTGGGCAACCTGGGGGTCGTTGCCACGCACCACGCTGTACCAGACGAAGCCGGCGAACAGAATCAGGATCGTCCAAAGCCATGCATAACTCTTCGGCTCCCTCAGCGCCTTTGCACCACAACCAGGGCAAACCTTAGCCTGGTCGGATATTTCCTTCTTGCATTCGTGGCATTCAATCAGCGCCATCGGTAACCCTCCTAGTTAAAAGACCTTCCCAAGCAATGCACCCACCGCAAACACCGCAGTGAAGTGCCATGGGTGCCGCACGGCAAGCATCCGAAAGCCCGCCACGGACAGTGGCGCCACCAACGGCGCCGGTGGCTGGTACTCGTCGACGTAGCGTAGCGCCTGAGTCAGCTGCTTGATGCTCAGCCCGGCCAACGACTGCTCACCGAACTCGCGCAGGCAGTAACGTGCCAGCTGCTTGGCCATGCTGCGTTCAAGGGCGGCTTGCTCAAGCTCCTTGATCAGCAGCTCGGCGCGGGCCTTCTCCAGGTGCCGTTCGCGCACCGCCTGCAGGGCGGCCATGGCGTCCTGGAATTGGTCCTTCTTCACCTCACCGATCGTCTTGACGCCCGCACTCTCATGCACGCTGCGCCAGAGCATTCGCGGGTCCAGGCTCAGCTCATCGGCGAGCCTGGCCACTTCCTCGTTCAACCGCGCCCGCTGCGCCTGGGCCAGGGGCTCACGCTCCGGTGTGGCCAGGTTGATCTCGACGTAGTCCCTTCCAGCTACTCGATTCTGATCGCCATCCAGCTCGATCCCGCTCACGTACTACTCCTTCTCGTGATAGTCCCTGCCAGCGACCCTGTGGCCGCTTCCTGAAACTTTGATACCTGCTGATTCACTTGGCGCCTTTGGCTTTTTGCCTCCAGTGAGCAACTCAGCCAGAACCTTCTTGCGCGCGGTCGCCGTCAGGCTTCGATACGCCTCCAGCAATAGCTGCTCTTCTGCCGTAAGCGCTTCGCGCATCGCATAGGCAGTTACCTCGGCAATGCTCGCCGGCTGCCCTGGGTGGTCGCGCTCGTAGCGCATGCGGGCGGTCTCGCCACGCAGCACGTACTCCACGTCGATAGGCAGATCCGGGCGGCGCTGCGCCAGCGCCCGCAGCTTCTCCTCGGGGAAGGAGTCGCGCTTCTTCCTGTCCGAGAACGCCGCCTTGCTCATATCCAGCAGTGCGGCCACGTCCTGATCGCCCGTGACACCGAGCATGGACTTGAGCCGCATCAGCTGCTGATCGAATTGCTTCATTCTCACCTTGACTCAGTCAAGATATCTTGACTATATTCAGATCACTTCAAAAAACTTCAAACATCCGCCGAGGAGCCACCGCCATGGCAACCCAGCAAAAACCCAAGACCGCCGAGCAGGTAAAGGCCGAGTTCAAGGCCAAGGGCCTGACCGTCACCAAGTGGGCCAAAGACAACGGCTTCGAGCCCACCTCCGTTTCTCAAGTGCTCAACGGCTTCGCCAAAGGCAACTACGGCAAAGCCCATGACATTGCCGTTGCTCTCGGCATCAAGTCCCGCGAGCCGGTCGCCGCTTAACCCCACCAACCACAACAGCAGCGAGGGTCACTGCCATGACCGACAAGCCGCAAGTTGCGCTCGAAGAGATCGAGCTGATTCCCCACCCCATGGACGCCTGGCGTGCATCGCTCGACGCACTGATCGCCTGCGCACCTGGTGATGGCCCAGCCATCGCCGCACACCTGGCCGAAGCCCGCCAGCAGGCCCTGATGTTCGTCGATCGCACCCCGGCCACGGCCGGTACCCGCAAGCTGGTCGACTACCTGATGCTGATCGGCGCCGGCCGCTTGGTCGGGCAGAAGCTGGACAGCCGCAACGCCCTGGGCTTCAGGCCGCAGGCCGAGGTCATTGGCATTGACTTTGCCGCCTCTCACGGGCGCCAGCCAGCTGCTCAACTAGCGCCTGCATCATCGTCTGCGCATGCGGCTCAACCTGCGCATCAGGCCAGCTCGTCCCCAGCATCGAGCGCTCCAGCGGCGCAGGGTCCACGCCCTGCAGCTCCAGCTGAGCCGCAAGGTAAAGCCAGCTCCGCGCAAGCGCCTGAATCTGCCCCTCAACCTGCAGTAACCGAACCTCGTCCATCGGGTGACTCCCCATGCCTGTGAATGTACCCCAACAGGCTGGCCTTTTGGTAACACCATTGCCAATGGGCAAAAAGCCTATTTGTTTGCACGCCGCCTCCTGCGCAGCTGGGAGGGCCTTCCAATGAAGCGCCGCTCTTGGAAGAACGCCCAGCCCAGCAGTATCCGCCAGGCCATGGAGTGGTCGCTGGAGTTCGCCAAGGAGCGCCACAACCTCGGCGTCGAGCGCATTGCCGAGCGCATGGGCCAGGCCAACCATTGGGCTCTCTACAAGTGGATCAGCGAGGGCCGCATGCCGGCTGTGCTGATCCCGGCCTTCGAGCATGCCTGCGGCATCGCCCTGGTCAGCCGCTGGCTGGCCTCAACCAGCGGCAAGCTGCTGATCGACATCCCGTCCGGCCGCACCTGCAGCGCCCAAGATGTGAATGAGCTGCAGGCCGTGCTCAACACCACCATCGGCTCGGTGATCGCCTTCTACCAGGGCCAGGCCGATGCCGCCGACACCCTTGCCGCGCTGCAGAGCGGGCTCACCAGCCTGGCCTGGCACCGCGCCAACGTGCAGCAGCACGCCAACCCACAGCTGGATCTAGGAGAGCAGGCATGAACGCCATAGAGCTGGCTCAGGTGATGGACGTGCACGAAGCCTTGGAGCCGTTCGCCGGCTTCACCGACTGGTGGTGTGGCTCGCGCCAGAAGCTGTTCGCAGAGCGCGCCATGGCGCTGGGCAAGCCCCTGCGCGACCTCACCGTTGGCGAGCTGCGGGACATCGCAGCCGAGGTGAGCGCCGAGATGAAACCGTTCTACACCTCCACCGGAGCCCAAGCATGACCACCCCACGCACCTCCGACAGCGGCGCGCGAATCCTGCGCGTGCTCAAGGCCCTCAAGGGCTACAGCCTCACCGGCATCAGCAACGGCGAGTTGGCCAAGGGGCTCGGGGAGAGCCCGTCCGCCATCAACCGCGCCATCAACACCCTGATCGCCGAAGGCCTGGCCGTGAAGCTCGACAACGGCCGCTTCGCCCCGTCCATCGCGCTGCTGCAGATCGCCCAGGCTCACGCCAACGAGATGGGCGCAGCGCAACACCGCATCAACGAGATCAACCAACGCGTGCTGGCCGGGGCCAGCCGCTAACAACAAGGAGCACGCCATGAAATACACCAAATTGGCCCAGCGCCTGCTGCGCGGTGGCGAACGCCACAGCAGCACCTATGTCGAGGGGCTTTGCGCCGCGCTCAAGCTGCGCATCGAGGGTGAGCCCACCATCGTCAACTACCCGCAGGGCAGCCTGGAACGCGACGCCTACTACTACGGCTGCCGCCGTGGCGCCGACGAGTTCCGCAACGCCCTGGTAGAAGCCAACGGCAACCGCGCCGAGGCCATCGAGCGCCTGCGCGCAATGGCCAACCTTCGGGAGGCCGCGTAATGCCTCGTAAAGCCGCCCCAACCGCCGAGCTGGTGCAGGACGCTCCAGTCAACGAAGAGGCCGTCAACGTCATCCAGAACCTGGGCGCCATCGCACAGGGCCTGCAGGACGAGCGCGACCTGGTCAACCAACTGCTTGGCCAGGCTCAGATGGCCGGCGCCTTCGAGGAATTTTCCCGAACCGTTCGGACTTCCAAACTCGCTTACGTCAAGGAAAACAAGCTCTACCGCGCCCTGGCCGGCAAGAAAGCTCCGAACGGTTCGGAGTTTTCCGGCACCTGGGCTGAGTTCTGTTCGGTGCTCGGCATCTCGGTCGACAAGGCCGATATGGACATCGCCAACCTTCGCGCCTTCGGCGAAGAAGCCCTCGAATCCATGACCCGCATGGGCATCGGCTACCGCGAGCTACGCCAATGGCGCCGCCTGCCCGAAGACGCCAAGTCCGCGCTGATCGAGGCCTCCAAGCAGGGCAACCTCGACGCAGTGCAGTACCTGGCCGAAGAGCTGATCCACACCCACACCAAGGAAAAGGACGAGCTGCAGAAGAAGCTCACCGACACCCAGGCCGACTACGACGCCCTTGGCGAGGTGCTCAGCAAGAAGAGCGCCGAGCTGGATCGCACCAAGCAGGATCTGGAGAAGGCCAAGCGCCGCATCGAGACCATGTCGGCCGACGACGCCGCCAAGGAGCTGCGCCAGGAGGTTGTCGGCATCGCCTTCGAGGCCGAGGCCGACATCAGCGGCAAGCTGCGCGCCGCCTTCGCCAGCCTGGAGCAGCACGGCAGCGAGACCGGCAGCGACCACCGCAACTTCCAGGCCCAGCTGATCGCCCACCTGCAGCGCCTGCTCGGCGAGCTGAAGGCCGAGTTCCAGCTGCCCGAGGTGGGCGAAGAGGAGGACTTCTCCTGGATGCAGCAGGACGGCCTCAAGCCCATCACGGATGCAGAGGCCTAACCCATGAGCGCCGTCATTACCCAACGCCTGGTCGACCTGGACCGCTCGCTGCAACGCGCAGCGCGCGGCCAGCGTACCGCCCTGTGCCGGGCTGCGGCGCAGGAGCTGGGCCTGAGCCTGGCAACCCTATACCGCAAACTGGAGGAAGTGACCGTGGCCGCTGCTCCCCGTAAACGCCGCGCTGATGCCGGCCAGAGCGCGCTCACCCGCGAGGAGGCGCTGACCATCAGCGCCACCTTGATCGAGTCCGCCCGCCGCAACGAAAAGCGCCTCTATTCCCTGGGTGATGCCGTCGAAGCGCTGCGCGCCAGCGGCATGATCCGCGCCGAAGCCGTCGACAAGGTCAGCGGCGAGATCCGGCCGATGTCGCTCAGCGCCATCAGCCGCGCCCTGTATGCCTACAAGCTGCACCCTGACCAGCTGCTAGCCCCGGCGCCGGTGACCGAGCTGCAGAGCCTGCACCCCAACCACATCTGGCAGGTGGACGCCTCGCTGTGCGTTCTCTACTACCTCAAGCCCACCGCCGAGAAGAACGCCAACGGCCTGCGCGTGATGGAGGCCGACCAGTTCTACAAGAACAAGCCGAAGAACCTCGCGCGCATCGCTGCCGATCGCGTCTGGTCGTATGAAATCACCGACCACGCCAGCGGCTGGATCTACCTCCAGTACGTGATGGGCGCCGAGAGCGGCGAAAACCTCAACAGCGTGCTGATCAACGCTATGCAGGAACGCGGCGGCGCCGACGTCATGCACGGCCGGCCCTTCGGTCTGATGATGGACCCAGGCTCAGCCAACACCGCCGGCATGACCAAGAACCTCTGCCGCAGCCTGGGCATTCAGATGATCGTCCACGCACCTGGTGCTGCTCGCGTCACCGGCCAGGTGGAGAACGCGCGGAACATCATCGAGCGCAAGTTCGAGGCTGGCCTGCGCTTCCAGCCGGTGGCTGACCTGGACGAGCTGAACGCCCTGGCAGCCAAGTGGCGCATGCACTTCAACGCCACCGCCAAGCACAGCCGCCACGGCAAGTCGCGCACCGACGTGTGGCTGACCATCCGCCAGGAACAGCTGATCAAGGTGCCCAGCGTCGAAGTCTGCCGCCAGCTGGCCGTGGCCGAGCCCGAGAGCCGCAAGGTCAACACCAAGATGCGCGTCAGCTTCCAGGGCCGCGAGTTCGACGTATCGGTGGTGCCGGATGTCATGGTCGGCGACAAGATCATGGTCACCCGCAACCCCTGGAACGATCAGGCCGCCCAGGTGGTGACCGTCGATGCCCACGGCCACGAGGTGTACTACGTCGTGCCGGTGGTCGAACGCAACGAGCTGGGCTTCGACGTAACCGCCCCGGTGATCGGCGAAGCCTTCAAGCGCATGGCCGACACCCCGGCCCAGGTGGCACGCAAGGAGGCCGCCAAGCTGGCCATGGGCGCCGACACCGAGGAAGACGTGGCAGCGGCCCGCAAGGCCAAGGCCATCCCGTTCGGTGGCCAGCTGCAGCCCTATAAGCACATCGACGATGCCCAGCTGCCCACCTTCATGCCGCGCCGTGGCACTGAGCACGAACTGGCCGCGCCTACCGTCGTCGCGCCGCCGCTCAGCATCTTCGCCGCTGCCAAGCGCCTGCAGGGGCGCTTCACCGACTGGAGCCCGGAGCACTACGCCTGGCTGAGCCAGCACCACCCGGCCGGCATCCAGGAAGAAGCCCTCGATAGCGTCGAGGCCAGCCTGCGCGCCGCCTTCACCCGCCGACCAACCCTTTCTGTCGTAGGAGGTGCGTGATGCTCAAGCTCAAAGCACTGCTGCGCTACCACAACCTGGGCCAGGCCGACCTGGCCCGCGAGTTGGGCCTGAGCCGCCCGACCATTTCCCAGCTGATCAACCACAGCATGTGGCCCAAGACCATCCCGCAGGAGGACTTGAAGGCGCGCATCGTCGCCTGGCTGGAGAGTTTCAACGTCACCGGCATGCAGCTGGTGGGCATTTTCGAAGAGGAGGAGAACCAGGAGCAGAACACCAAGGTGGCCGCTGGGCGCTGCAACGCCCAACGGCCTGAGCACCGCAATCCCAAGAAGCCAATCGAGGAGCCCGACACAATGCTACTACGCGCAACCAAACTGACACAGCAGGCACGCCAGCACTTCGGCATGTTCGGCGACCCGTTCGCAGACCCGCGCACCAGCGCTGATCTGTTCGTCTCGCCGGATATCCGCTACGTGCGCGAAAGCCTCTACCAGGTCACGCGCTACGGCGTGTTCCTGGCGATCCTGGGCGAGTCCGGCTCGGGTAAGTCCACCATCCGCAAGGATCTGCACGAACGCCTGCGCACTGAAGACAAGCCGGTGATCGTCATCGAGCCCTACGTCATCGGCATGGAAGACGACGACTTCAAGGGCAAGACCCTAAAGGCTATGCACATCTGCGAGGCCATCCTGGCCACCGTAAGCCCCGGCAGCAAGATGCCGCGCGGCCTGGATGCCCGGTACCGCGCCGTGCACAACGTGCTGCGCGAGTCGCACCGCATGGGCAACCGCCACGTCCTGGTGATCGAGGAGGCGCACGCCATCCCGGTGCCGACCCTCAAGCACCTCAAGCGCTTCTTCGAGCTGGAGGACGGCTTCGAGAAGCTGCTCAGCATCGTGCTGATCGGCCAGAGCGAGCTGGCCAACAAGCTCAGCGAGAAGCGCGCCGACGTGCGCGAGGTGGTGCAGCGCTGCGAGGTGGTGAAGCTCAACCCGCTCGACCAGCACCTGGGCGACTACCTCAAGCACCGCTTCAAGCTGGTCAACAAACCGCTGGAAGAGGTGATGGACGAACCGGCCATCGAAGCCCTGCGCAGCAAGCTGACCGGCACCGGCTCCAAGGAGAACGGCTCGGTGCTGTACCCGCTGGCCGTGCACAACATGCTGGCCGCTGCCTTCAACCAGGCCGCCCTGGTCGGCGCCACCCGCCTGTCGGCGGACATCATTGCGGAGGTGTGAGCCATGGCCATCACCATCGAACAAATCATGGAGCAGGCTCAGGTGTACGCCTCGGCCTGGAGCCTGGTCGGCGGGCCGTTCGACCAGGGCAACCTGCTGCTGCAGGCCGATCTGGAGAAGCAAGTGCTACTGGAGCCGCTGATCGCCTTCGAGGACGAAGCCCATACCGCTGGGGCCCAGGAAGCGCAGCTCGACCTGGCTAAGCCGCTGATCGAGTGGCACCAGCACCGCATTGGCAACCTCAGCAAGTTGCAGCAGGCGGTAGAGGGCACTGAGATCCGCCTCGGCGAGGCTGATGCCAATCCCATCGTCCTGCAGGGCGCGATGCTAAAAGGCTGGCGCTTCGCCTTGGCGATTGCCGAGCAGCAGTTCGAGAAGTTCCCGCTGTCCATCGAACGCACCGCCCCGGCCAGCGACGAGGAGGAATGACCATGCGCGCTCCGAACGTAATCCCACTCAGCGCCAAGATCGCCGCCGAGATCTCCATCCAGCACGCGCTACCGATATGCACCGTGCTGACCCCGGAACTGGCCGACAAGCTCCGCGCCCTCAACGACATGACCCGCCGCCTGCGCGCGGCTGGCGTGCGCATCGAGGCCGCATCGCCGCTCGACGCCAAGATCTTCATCAAAGCCGAGGACTCCGATCAGCTCGCCGCATCGTTCAAGCACGAATGGCGCAGCCCGAGCTGGAGCACCAAAGGCGTCCACACCATCAACTGCGTCCGCCTCGGCGGCTGCCAAGTCTGCTGGCTGACGCCGGCAAAGGGGCTGCAGTCATGAGCCAGGCCGAACAACTGCAGCAGGAGCTGACAGAGATGCGGGAGTCCATGCAGCGCATGGATGATCGCTACAACCAGCTGTCGCTCGCGCTGCACCACCTCACCCAGGCCAGCAATCTGCTCTGCGCTCAGATCGCTGTGATGTGCGAGGCCCACATGGCCGGCGATAAAGCGCTGGTCATGCGCCAGGTCGAGCAGTTCACCCAGGCCTACCGCGCCAACCTCAAGCCCGCTGACGGGAGGGTGCATTGATGAACCTCGAAGCACGCCTGCGCGAAGCCCTGGAGCTGCTCAAACGCAGCGCCGGCTACGCCTCGGCCTATCCGACCATCGGTGGCCACAAGCTCAACGACGAGATATGCCGCTTCCGCGAGGCGGTACAGGCCGAACTCGAAATCAATACCCAACAAGCCGAGGAAGAAACCCATGGCTGACCAAATCCAAGTCCCTGAAGGCTTTCGCCTCGACGCCCAGGGCCGTCACGTACCTGAATCCATGATCAAGCCGCTCGACCTGATGCGCGACGAGCTGGTGATGGCCATCGTCGGCAAGACCCAGGAACTCAACCAGGCGCTGGTCGACTTCAAGGCCAAGGTGTTCGGTGAGGTTGACGCCCTGGTGGCTGTCGCGGCCGACGAGTACGGCGCAAAGCTGGGCGGTACCAAGGGCAACGTCACGCTGTTCAGCTACGACGGCCGATTCAAGGTGGTGCGGGCCAAGGCGGACAACATCCGCTTTGACGAACGCCTGCAGGGCGCCAAGGCGTTGATCGACGAGTGCCTGCAGGAGTGGGTGAAGGGCTCGCGCCCCGAGATCATCACCCTGATCAACGACGCCTTCAAAGTCGACCAGGCCGGCAACATCCGCACCGGCAGCGTCCTGGCACTGCGCCGCCTGGAGATCACAGACGAGCGCTGGATTCGCGCCATGCAGGCCATCAGCGACGCCGTCACCGTCGTCACCACCAGCTCCTACGTCCGAGTGTACGAGCGCGTCGGTGATACCGACCGGTACGAGCCCATCAGCCTCGACATTGCGAAGGTGTGACCATGGTTGCCTACAACTTCATGGCCCGGTTCGCGCCCTCGGTAGAGGACGGCACCAAGCGCCAGACCATCCGCGCATGCGGCAAGCGCCGCCCGCCACGCCGTGGCGAGCAACTGCAGCTGTACACCGGCATGCGCACCCGCAACTGCCGCCTCCTGCGCACCGCACCCTGCACGGCGGTTTATCCAATCGCCATGGATCTGGCCGCCCGGCGCGTTCGCGTTCAGACCGGCGACATCATCTCCACGCTCAGCCGTCTGGATGTCCGCCGGCTGGCCGTGGCCGACGGTTTCGCCAATGAAGCCGACTTCTTCGAGTATTTCACCGCAACCCACGGCCAGACCTTCGCTGGCCACCTTATTAAGTGGGAGGTCTGACATGGCACTATCTACCGAAGACCGCGCGCGCCTGATTGACCGCCTGGATCGCAGCTTCCAGGCCATGCCGCGCTGGGCAAGAACTGCGACCAAGCATGCGATGGGGGCTCCCTCGCACCATCCCGTAACTGGCAAGGAGTTCGAGAGCTTCCGCGAGGTCATCGAGGCAGCTTCCGACGAGTCACTGCTGATCCTCAAGGAGGACTTCGAGGACAACGACGATCTGGCGCCGGAGGTTCTGCAATGAAGAACCTCGAATGCACCGTGAAGTACTACATGGGTGCCTACCAGACCAACACCGTGCGCAGCCAGCGCGCCAGCTGCAGCCACTCCGAGGACGAGGCCGTGCGCCACCTGGGCGTCAAGCTGTTCGGCGAGCAGCTCGACCACGTCGAACGCATCGACCTCAAACCCGGCGATAAGCCGGGCATGAGCCGCTGGCTGATCGTTGGCCGGGAGGCGTGATGTCTATCTCGAAAGGCGTACTCAGCAAGATCCACATCGCCAAGGGCCAGTTGGGCATGGACGACGACAGCTATCGCGCGCTGCTGCGCCGCGTGGCGGGCGTCGAGTCGGCAAAAGACCTGAACACCCGCCAGGTCGGGCGCCTGATGGTCGAGCTGGAGCGGCTCGGGTTCAAGCCGCAGCCCAGCAGCAAGGCCAAGGGCAAACCGCACAACGCCCAGCAGCTCGGGCCGCGTATCGACAAGATCGAGGCCCAGCTCGCTGACATGCGCCTGCCTTGGGCCTATGCCGACGCGCTGGCCCGGCAGATGTTCAAGGTCGAGAAGGTGGCGTGGCTGAAGAAGGCCGAGCAGCTCGACGCCCTGATCGCCGCGCTGCACGTCGAGCAGGAGAAGCGCCAACTGCTCGACCAGGTGGAAACCCTGTGCAAGCGCCTCGGGGTGGACACTCCAGAACGCCTGGAGGGTTTGGAAGAACTGCCCGAGGGGTGGCGCAGGCAGCGTCCAATCCTCAAGGCCCTGGTGGATGCCCTGAATGCGGCGGTCAACGCGCAGGAGGGCGACTGATGCAGCTGCAATGCCCTTGCTGCGGCGAGCAGTTTCCGATCGAGGCCGGCTTCGCAGACGCGGACGGCAAGAAGCTGGCGGCAATGCTCGCCGGCCTCGATCCGAAGCTGGGCCGGGCGGTACTCAACTACCTGCGCCTGTTCAGCCCGGCCAAGCGCGGCCTGCGCATGACCAGAGCGATCAAGCTGGTGGAAGAGCTGCTCGACCTGGTCAATGCCGGCACGGTGCAAAAGGACGCCCGCACCAACGATTCCAAGCCGGCGCCGCCCAGGATCTGGACGGCCGGCATCGAGCAGATGCTGATCGCCCGTGATCGCCTGTCGCTGCCGCTGGATAACCACAACTATCTGCGCACGGTGGTCTACGGCATCGCCAGCGATCCCGTACAGGTTCAAGCAACCGCGCCGGCCAAGCCGGCCCGCGCGGCTGCCACCACTCAACAGATCCTGCAGGACGCCCTCGGCCGCATCGAAGCC
This sequence comes from Pseudomonas wenzhouensis, assembly GCF_021029445.1. Lineage (NCBI taxonomy): Bacteria > Pseudomonadati > Pseudomonadota > Gammaproteobacteria > Pseudomonadales > Pseudomonadaceae > Pseudomonas > Pseudomonas wenzhouensis. Next base: position 3,730,573 of record NZ_CP072610.1, on the reverse strand, counting down.
GATCGCCGCCTGGGCCTAATAGATGAAGAGGAAGCCGATCGCCGCATTCAGGCGGCAAGGGGGAACGCATGAGCACCAAGCCCACAGCGATGGCGGAGAAGCGCCACGAACTACTCAGCGATATCGCCGACCACGTCGCGGCTGTGGTTTCTGAGCACGGTGTCGACGCGAAGATCGCCGAGCAGGCCGGCGCGGCGGTGGTTGAGCATCTTTCGAACACCTGGGCCGGTTCGTGCGTGACATTTCCGAAGGATTTCCGCTGGCGGATCACCCAGCGGGATCTGGAGATCCTGGGCAAGTTCAACGGCCGCAACCACCACGCGCTGGCCGTTGAGTACGACATGACAGAGAATGCGATCTACAAGCTGCTCAAGCGGACGCAGGACAGGAAGTTCGACCGCGACCAGCACAAAATCGACTTCGGCGACGGCCTGTAACCCAGGTCGCCGCCGTTTCACCTACGGCAACACTGTTACAAACCCCATCCCGCTATTTTCCCCTTCGTTCCTTTATATCCCGCCTTTATCGCGCTTTCCCTGTGTTATTTTTCTCAAGCCTGCACAGCGTTGAAACCCCTCTCAGAATGCTCATTTACAATACGTAAACTGCGCTTCTTCGAGTGCTTTCGCCTTGCCTGACCATCGCTCGGCGACTTTTCGTACAGAGCCATGCCCGGATGCAATCCGGGGAGGCTCGCCAGCCATCCCCGGATCTCTGCCATCAGCGGCTGATCGGCGTCAGGCGCAGCAGGTGGATGCGGCGGCTGTCGGCGTTGAGTATGCGGAAGCGAAAGTCGCCGATCTCGGTGACTTCATTGCGCTTGGGCAGATGGCCGAAGGCGTTCATCACCAGGCCGCCGACGGTGTCGTACTCGTCGTCGGAGAACTGGCTGTCGAAGGCTTCGTTGAAGCTGTCGATGGGCGTCAGCGCCTTGATCAGGTAGTCGCCGGAGGGCAGCGGCTTGATGTAGCTGTCTTCCTCGACGTCGTGCTCATCTTCGATATCGCCGACGATCTGCTCGAGCACGTCCTCGATGGTCACCAGGCCGGCGACGCCGCCGTATTCGTCGATCACCACGGCCATGTGGTTGTGGTTGGCACGGAACTCGCGCAGCAGCACGTTGAGGCGCTTGGATTCTGGCACGAAGGTAGCCGGGCGCAGCAGATCCTTGATGTTGAAGTTGGGCTGCTCGCCCTGCAGCACCAGCGGCAACAGATCCTTGGCCAGGAGGATGCCAATGACGTCATCGAGGCTTTCGCCGATCACCGGGTAGCGCGAGTGCGCAGCCTCGATGATCGCAGGGAGAAACTCCTGCGGCGTCTGCGTGGCCTTGATACTGATCACCTGCGAGCGCGGCACCATGATGTCGCGTACCTGCAGGTCGGCGACCTGGATGGCGCCTTCGACGATGGCCAGCGCCTCGGTGTCGAGCAGCTTGTTCTGGTGGGCTTCGCGCAGGACTTCCAGCAGCTCCTGGCGGTTTCTCGGCTCATGAGCAAAAGCCTGGGTCAGCTTGTTGAACCAGGACTTTTGCTCGTTGCTCGATCGGTCTTCGCTCATGGCGTTTTACTCGGGATCCTTTTCATTAGGCGGTTCATCGCCGGCATACGGGTCGGGATGACCCAATTCGGCGAGCAATTGTCGTTCCAGATCTTCCATCTCGAGGGCTTCGTCGTCCTCGATATGGTCATAGCCCAGCAGGTGCAGGCAGCCGTGGATCACCAGGTGCGCCCAGTGCGCCTCCAGTGCCTTGCCTTGCTCGGCTGCTTCGCGCTCGACTACCGGCACGCAGATCACCAGATCGCCCAGCAGCGGGATGTCGAGAATCCCATCGGGAATCTCGGCGGGGAAGGACAGCACGTTGGTGGCGTAGTCCTTGTGCCGCCAGGTGTGGTTCAGCTCGCGACCTTCGGCTTCGTCGACCAGGCGAATGGTCAGCTCGGAATCGGCCGTGCGCTGGCGCAGGGCCAGTTCGCACCAGCGGCGCAATTGGGCCTCATCCGGATGCTGGCCGTCAGTGGCCAGTTGCAGGTCGAGCTCAAGCATCGTTGCCGTCGCCCTTGCCGTTCAGGCGTGCGTCGTGGCGCTCGTAGGCTTCGACGATGCGCTGTACCAGCGGGTGGCGCACCACGTCCTTGGGCTTGAAGTGGGTGAAGCTGATGCCGGGTACGTCACGCAGTACCTCGATCACATGCGCCAGGCCGCTCTTGGTGCCGCGTGGCAGGTCGACCTGGGTGATGTCGCCGGTGATCACGGCAGTGGAGCCGAAACCGATACGGGTGAGGAACATCTTCATCTGCTCGACGGTGGTGTTCTGACTCTCGTCGAGAATGATGAAGCTGTTGTTAAGCGTGCGGCCGCGCATGTACGCCAGCGGTGCGATCTCGATCACCTGTTTCTCGATCAGCTTGGCGACGTGTTCGAAGCCGAGCATTTCATAGAGCGCGTCGTACAGCGGGCGCAGGTAGGGGTCGATCTTCTGCGCCAGGTCGCCGGGCAGGAAGCCGAGCTTCTCGCCGGCCTCGACCGCCGGGCGAACCAGCAGGATGCGTCGCACCTGCTCGCGCTCCAGCGCGTCCACCGCACAGGCCACGGCCAGGTAGGTCTTGCCGGTGCCGGCCGGGCCGATGCCGAAGTTGATGTCGTTGTCGAGGATCGCCTTGACGTAGCGCTGCTGGTTGGCGCCGCGCGGCTTGATCACGCCCTTTTTGGTGTGCAGGGTCACCTGCGGCAGGTTGCTGGGGTTGACCAGCTCCTCAACGCCGGATTCCTGCAGATACAGGTGCACCAGGTCCGGCGACAGTTCGGTGGCCTTGGTTTCGCGGTACAGCTTGCGCAGCAGAGTTTCGGCGGCCTGGGTCTTGTCGGCGGCGCCGAGCATCTCGAACTGGTTGCCACGATTGCGGATTTCCAGGCCGAGGCGCTCTTCGATCAGGCGCAGGTGCTCGTCGAACTGGCCGCAGAGGTTGGCGAAACGGCGGGCCTCGAAAGGTTCGAGGGTGAAACGATGAGGTTCTTGGGAGGCGTTCAAGGTGATGGTGTGATCGTCACGTGTCTTAAGATGGAAACGCAGCATAACGCCGGGCGCCGACAACGCAAAGTCTGGGCGCCCGCGACGTTAGTGGAGGGGGGCAGCATCCAGCAGGGTGCCGCGCAGCGAATGCGGCAGGGCGTTGTCGATGTGCACGTCGACGAACTGGCCGATCAGGCGCGGATTGTCACAACGGAAGTTGACGATGCGGTTCTGCTCGGTGCGGCCCTGGAGCATGCCCGGGTCCTTCTTCGAGTAGTCGCTGACCAGAATGCGCTGCACCGTGCCGACCATACGCCGGCTGTTCTCGAAGCCGTTCTGGTTGATGCGGTGCTGCAGCAGGGCCAGGCGCTGCTTCTTCACTTCTTCCGGGGTGTCGTCGACCAGATCGGCGGCCGGCGTGCCGGGGCGCGAGCTGTAGATAAAGGAGAAGGAGAAGTCGAAACCGACGTCCTCGATCAGCTTCATGGTCTGCTCGAAATCTTTTTCCGTTTCCCCTGGGAAGCCGACGATAAAGTCCGAGCTGATCAGGATGTCCGGCACCGCCGCGCGTAGTTTGCGGATGCGCGACTTGTATTCCAGCGCGGTGTGGTTGCGCTTCATCGCCGCGAGGATGCGATCCGAGCCGGACTGCACCGGCAGGTGCAGGTATTTCACCAGCTGCGGAATCTCGGCGTGAGCGGCGATGATGGCGTCGGAGAACTCCAGCGGGTGGCTGGTGGTGTAGCGGATACGCTCGATACCGTCGAGGGCGGCCACGGCATGCAGCAGCTCGGCGAAGTCGGCGATATGGCCGTCCGGCGCTTGCCCACGATAGCCGTTGACGTTCTGTCCGAGCAGGGTGACTTCCTTCACGCCCTTCTCGGTCAGGGAGGTGATTTCCATCAGCACGTCGAGCAGCGGGCGGCTGACTTCCTCGCCGCGGGTGTAGGGCACCACGCAGAAGGTGCAGTACTTGCTGCAGCCTTCCATCACCGAGACGAAGGCGCTGGGGCCGTCGACGCGCGGCTCGGGCAGGCGGTCGAATTTCTCGATCTCGGGGAAGCTGATGTCGACCTGCGCGGTCTTGGTGGTGCGCGCGGCGTCGATCATTTCCGGCAGGCGGTGCAGGGTCTGCGGGCCGAATACCACGTCGACGTAGGGCGCGCGATCACGAATCGCCGCGCCTTCCTGGCTGGCCACGCAGCCGCCGACGCCGATCACCAGATCCGGGTTGGCCAGTTTCAGCTCGCGCCAGCGGCCGAGCTGGGAGAACACCTTGTCCTGCGCCTTCTCACGGATCGAGCAGGTATTGAGCAGGATCACGTCGGCGTCTTCGGGCTTTTCCGTGACCTCCAGGGCCTGATGCTCGCCCAGCAGGTCGACCATGCGCGAGCTGTCGTACTCGTTCATTTGGCAACCGTGGGTTTCGATATAGAGCTTCTTGGTCATGGCACTGTCTGAGGTGTTTAAAAAATGACCGCGCATTATAGGGGAGCGGCAGGCGGCAGGCTACAGGCCATGAGCAAGCGCGTCATCGCCTATCCCCGGATTGCATCCGGGCTACGTGTGCGGCGCTGTGCTATTCTGCTCGCCCCGTTTTTCCTGACTTCGAATCTCCATGAGCAAGCGTGATCCCATCTACAAGGTGATTTTTCTCAACCAGGGCCAGGTATACGAGATGTATGCCAAGCAGATCTTTCAGAGCGATCTGTGGGGCTTTCTGGAGGTTGAAGAGTTCGTCTTCGGCGAGCGCAGCCAACTGGTGGTCGACCCCAGCGAGGAGAAACTCAAGGCACAGTTCGAGGGCGTGGTGCGCAGCTTCGTGCCGATGCACGCGATCATCCGCATCGACGAGGTCGAGCGCCTGGGCACGGCGAAGATCAGCGAAGCCAAGGGCGGCGGCAACGTGATGCCATTCCCCATGCCGATGCCGGACAAGTAAGCGTAAGGTTACAGCTGTAGGGTGGGCCGGGCGGCGTTCCGCTTCAGCCCACCGGCGGTATATTTGGTGGGCTGAAGCCCACCCTACGGGTCAGGGCAGCGGCGCGAAGGGCGAGCGACCTTCGGCGGTCTGCAGCTCCAACAGATAGCTGCGGAAGATCTGCCCCAGCACCTGGCTGGCGATTTCCAGTTCATCGCGGCGCATCTGCGCCGACACCAGGTCGGCGCTGTCCATGGCTTCGTCGGAGCCATTGACCGAGGCCATCTTCAGGACGATGTAGGCCTGCACGTTGTTGGCCGGTACGCCTTCACCACGAAAGAACATGGTGCCGAGGCGCAATTGGGCTTCGGCATGGCCCTGCAGCGAGGCGCGCTCGAACCAGGTCAGTGCCTGTTTGAAATCACGCGGCGTGCGTTTGCCATCGTAGTAGTACTCGCCCAGTTCATAGGCCGCCTGCATGTTGCCGGCACGCGCCATCTCCTGACAGCCAGCCAGGGCGTCGGGCATTTCTTCAGTGGGAACATTCAGCGTGCAGCTGCCGCTGGCGGGAATCAGCAGAGAATTGCCGCCTGCGAATGCAAACAGCGGGAGAAAGAGCAACAGGCAGCCCAGGGACAGGGTGCGGCCGGTGCGGTTCATCTGGATAACAGGGCCTCGGCAGTTCAGGGCGGGTGACGTGCCCGGTCGGCGCAGAGCGCGCCGACCGGCGCATTATGGAATAACCGCGCGCTTGTTACAAAGGCTTTACCCGGTCTGTCGCTTCGCGCTACCTGGCAGGCTCAGCAGCAGCCAGGCCAGCAGCGGATAAGCCGGCGTCAGCAGCACATGGAACAGGTCGATACGGCGCAGTGGGCCGATCACGCCCTCGGTGCCCACCGCCACACCGGCCAGCAGAAACAGGCCTACTACCGTGGCAGCGACTAGCACTGGCGCGCGGCGTGGCCACTGCACGATACCGGCATAGAGGATCAGCACCAGCGTGGCCAGATTCAGCGCCAGGCGGTAGTCGTCCAGGTGATTCATCTGCCGGAACAGCTCGAAGAAGGCGCACAGGCCCAGCAGGATGCGTCCCCAGTTCGGCCGGCTCCAGGCCCAGCCACGGCCCAGTGCCAGTGCTGCGGCGCCGAGCAGGGGCAGGCCAAGAAAGCTGCTGGCCTGCGACAGCCACAGGTGCGCGGCCTGCCAGCTTGGGTCGAAGCCGTAGCGAATCACGCCGACGCTGGCCGCCGCAGCCGGCAGCAGGAAGCCGAGCAGGGCGCAGAACAGCGCCGGCTGATCGCCCTCGCCGTAGCGACCGCGTGCCCGGCCGATCAGCCACACACAGGCAGCGCAGGCCAGGGCCAGCAACGCATCACTGAAGGCGGTGCTGTACTGCATCAGGCTTTTTTCAACTCGGCGAAGGCGAGCTCGGCGGCGGCGAAGGTGATGTCCAGCTCCTTGTCGCCATGGGCGATGGAGGTGAAACCGGCTTCGAAGGCGCTCGGAGCCAGGTACACACCGCCGTCCAGCATCAGGTGGAAGAAGCGGTTGAAGCGCGTGCTGTCGCTGGCCATCACGTCGGCGAAGGTGACGATATCGTCGGCGCCGCTGAAATACAGGCCGAACATACCGCCCGCCTGGGTGGTGACGAAGGGGATGCCGGCGGCATCGGCGCGCTGCTGCAGGCCATCGAGCATGCGCGTGGTGTAGTCGGTCAGCTCGCTGTGGAAGCCCGGGCGGCTGATCAGCTTCAGCGTGGTCAGGCCGGCGGCCATGGCCAGCGGGTTACCCGACAGGGTGCCGGCCTGGTAGACCGGGCCGAGTGGGGCGATGCACTCCATGATCGCGCGCTTGCCGCCGAAGCAGCCCACCGGCATGCCGCCGCCGATGATCTTGCCGAAAGTGGTCAGGTCCGGGGTGACGCCGTAGTGCGCCTGTGCGCCGCCGAGGGCGACGCGGAAACCGGTCATCACTTCGTCGAAGATCAGCACCACGCCATGCTTGTCGCACTGCTCGCGCAGGCCTTCGAGGAAGCCCGGCGCCGGTGGTACGCAGTTCATGTTGCCAGCCACCGGCTCGACGATGATGCAGGCGACTTCCTGGCCAACCTGCGCCAGGCACTCGGCCACGGCGTCGATGTCGTTGAACGGCAGGGTCAGGGTGTGTTTGGCGAAGGCTGCCGGCACGCCAGCGGAGTTCGGCACGCCCTGGGTCAGGGCGCCGGAGCCGGCCTTGACCAGCAGGCTGTCGGAGTGACCGTGGTAGCAGCCCTCGAACTTGATGATGCTGTCGCGGCCGGTAAAACCACGGGCCAGACGGATGGCACTCATGGTCGCCTCGGTGCCGGAGCTGACCATGCGCACCATCTCCATCGACGGCACCAGCGAGCAGACCAACTCGGCCATTTCGGTTTCCAGCGCGGTCGGCGCGCCGTAGGACAGGCCGTGCTGCAGCTGGCGACGCACCGAGTCGAGCACGTCCGGATGGCTGTGGCCGAGGATCATCGGGCCCCAGGAACCGACGTAGTCGACATAGCGCTTGTCGTCTTCGTCCACCACGTAGGCGCCTTCGGCATGCTTGAAGAACAGCGGCGTGCCGCCAACGCTGCGGAAGGCGCGCACCGGCGAGTTGACACCGCCGGGGATATGTTTCTGGGCGTTGGCGAAGAGGATTTCGGAGCGGGACATGACGGGTTCCTTCTAAGCGTTTAGCTTGTAGGTGATCGAGCCTTGGTTGTCGATCACGACACCTTGTTTGCAGAGTTCATGGATCAGGTCATCGATCATGAGGTCACTGAGTTTCTTTTGAAAAATCGACGCCAGGGCGGTGGCCAGGGTCTTGCGTTTGGCCGGCTTGGCTTTACCTGCTTTTTGTAGATAGTGTCTGGCGAACTTGATCCGTTCGGCCATAGTCATTTGGGCAGGTGTTTTTTGGCTGGCGCTGTTCCTGGGCGGCGTGGGCTGGGTGGGGGGCGTTGGTGCATTGACTGCAGCGGCGCTGCGGTTCGCTTTGATTCCCAGATCACGCATATGCTTCAGCAGTGGGTCATAGCCAGTGTCTTTGGATATGACCAAAAACTGGCATCCGATTTCGTCTTTGGACAGTTGCCCCAAGTAGAAGGCGATATGGAAGTCGAGCGCGTTTTTGCCACTATTCTGCAAGCGAATGTATTGGGCGTTCTCGCCAAATTGTTGGATTTCCTCGGCTAGCTCGACACTAATCTTCGCTTGGTTGGCGCCTACGAATACCTTCAATTGGTAGTTCTCGTTTTTGAGCTTTTGCAAGGAGGCAGGCTGGATATTTTCCAGATCGATAAATGCGTACTTATTAGCCATGGCGATCCTTCGCGTCAGAACAGCGCGGCAAAGGCGCGGGCGTGGTCTTCCACCTCTTGGGCGGAGTCCGCGGCGAACAGGGCGTGGATCACGGCGACCATGCTGGCGCCACGGGCGATCAGGTCGGGTGCGGTATCCAGGGTCACGCCACCGATGGCGACGATGGGCTGGGCAAAGTGCGTGCGGGCCTGACCCAGCAGCTCCAGGGTGGCAGCCGGGGCGCCAGGTTTGGTGTTGGAGTTGAAAAAACGGCCGAAGGCGATGTAACTGGCGCCTTCGGCGACGGCGCGTTCGGCCAGCTCAAACTGGGCGTGGCAGGTGCCGCCGATCACGGCATCAGTGCCGAGATGGGCGCGGGCGGCGGCCAGCGATCCGTCGCTCTGGCCCAGGTGCAGGCCGACGCCCAGGCGCGCGGCCAGCTCCAGGTCATCGTTGATGATCAGCGTGGCGCCATGGCGCTGGCACAGTTCGGCCAGCGCCTGGGCTTCATCGAAGCGGCGCACAGTATCGCCGGATTTATCGCGGTACTGCAGCAGCCGTGCACCGCCGATCAGCGCGGCTTCGGCGTAGGGCAGCAGCTTGCCGCCTGCCAGCAGCGGCGTATCGGTGATGGCGTAGAGGCCGCGCAGGCTCATTGGCCGTAATCCAGCGGCAGGCGGCGTGGCACGTACTGGCCGTGGCCGGGTTGCTCGGCATCACGCAGGGTGCGCCAGGTGTAGTCGAGGGCGCTGCGTACCGCGCTGACCAGCTCCTCACCCAGGGCCAGGCGTCCGGCCAGGGTGCTGGCCAGGGTGCAGCCGGAGCCATGGTAGCTGCCGGGCAGGCGGGCGCAGGTGAAGGTGTGGCGGCTGCCGTCACGGCAGTACAGGCGGTTGTGCACTTCGGCTTCGTCGCCGTGGCCGCCGGTGATCAGCAGGTGCTCGATGAACGGCAGCAGCTTCTCGGCGCATTCGTCAGCGCTGCCGTCCGGCAGTTCAGCGAGGATACGCGCTTCCGGCAGGTTCGGCGTGGCGATGGTGGACACGGCGAACAGGCGCTCGCGCATGGCATAACCGACGTCGTCCTTGCCCAGCGAGCCGCCACCGCCGGCGCGCAGCACCGGGTCGCAGACCAGTGGTACGCCGGGTAACTGGCTCATTACCTCAAGTACGGTGTCGACCATGCCCACCGAGCCGAGCATGCCCAGCTTGACGGCGGCCACCGGCATGTCGGCGATCACCGCGCGTGCCTGGGCCAGCACCCAGTCGTGGTCGAGCACGCGGAAGTCGGAAACGTTGACGGTATCCTGCACGGTCAGGGCGGTCACCGTCGGGGCGGCGTGACAGCCTTGGGCCAGCAGGGCTTCGATATCGGCTTGCAGACCAGCACCACCACTGGGGTCGTGACCGGACATGCACAGCACTACGGGGCGGAAGTTTGGCGTTTTCATGGTGCGCGAGCTTATCACTAACCGCCCGTCGGTCGCTGCATGGCATGCCGCTTGGTAGTCTTTCTGATTCACGTCCGTATGGGGATTGGCTGATCTGGAAATGGCCTCATGCGCAGCCCTGCTGCCATGCCCGATTACCTCAGATGGCGCTACGTACCTGCCTGATCATGATGGCCGCGCTGGCGCTGGTCAGCCTGGTGGTGATGGCGCTGTTCCCGCACTGGAACAGCGAGATGGCTGCCGGCTTCGTCTATGCGTTGTCCGGCGCCGTGGCCGCCTTGGCGTTGTGGTGGGGACGCCGCGCGAGCCAGCAGGGCAACACTCGCGACGGCACTCTGGCCGGCTTGTTGCTGGGCGCGGCGGCCACCTTCATTGTTCCCGTTATTGGTGCACAAACCCCGCGCGATCTGAGTCTTTAATGGCGAATGATAATTTGATGCATCTGCGTGTCGATGATTAAATTCGTCCTCCGTCACTGCCGTCGTCGTCCGGGTTCACCGCGATGCAAGATCTCCATCCGCTTGATGTGATTCGTCCCAGCCTGCCCTGGCGTGTCGGCTATCGCCGGGCACCGATTGGCCTGCCCAAGGAGCTGGCATGCTGACATTGCGTGATATCGAGGTGCGTCGTGGTGAGCGGGTGACACTGGCTCTGGACGAGCTGCATCTCGAAGGCGATCGCTTTACGGTGATCCTCGGCCACAATGGCTCGGGCAAATCGACTCTGATGAACCTGCTGGCACGACAGCTGGAGCCGACCCAGGGTTCGCTGCAGCTGGACGGGTGTACCCTGGCCGATTTTTCCGCCCGTGACTTCGCCCGGCGTGTGGTCTTTCTGCCGCAGCATTTGCCCGACGTCGCCGGCCTGACCGTACGCGAGCTGGTGCGTCTGGGGCGCTTTCCCTGGCGTGGCCTGCTGGGTCGCTGGCGCGCCGAGGATCACGCGGCCGTCGATGAGGCGCTGGCGCAGACCGATGTCGCCCATTACGCCGAGCATCTGGCCGACAGTCTCTCCGGCGGTGAGCGCCAGCGCGCCTGGATCGCCATGCTGCTGGCTCAGCAATCACCACTGCTGTTGCTCGATGAGCCGACCTCAGCGCTGGACCTGGCTCATCAGTACGAGCTGATGGGCCTGCTGCGTCAGCTCAACCGTGACAGCGGTCGCGGCATCGTCGCCATCCTGCACGACATCAACCTCACCGCTCGGCATGCCGACCGGGTGATTGCGCTCAAGCAGGGGCGGATCTTCTTCGATGGCAGCCCGGACGAGTTGCTCAGTGGGCCGTTGCTCAGCCAGCTCTACGACATCGATATCGAACTGATCGAACAGCCCGGCAGCGCCCGCAAGATTGCTGTGGTGGTCTGAGCATGGCGGCCGATCTTGATTCGTTCGAACCATGGGCGATGCCTGCTTATGCCGAGCACAGCTTCGCGCTTTTGCAGTTGTAGCTGTTCGCCTCGCCGCGATGCCTTCGACCCGGATCTATGGCCGCGTGTTTTCCCTGCAGTATCTGACCGAGGCCATCGGTGAAGCACTGCCTAAACTGCCGTCCGAATCTGGAAAAGCGCCCCAACAGTCCCTAGAGTAGGGGGATTCGAATATAAGTCTGCCGTGCGTGACGACATCATCGAAGGGATATGGGGTCCCGATGTCGTGCGACAGGGCTGTGGGGATCTATGTACCGGCTGCTCCTGTTGTTGTTGAGCCTCGTTTTTTCCTCGCTCGCGGGCGCCGTGACTTTCGACGAACATGTCCGTGCGCTGCCGTTGGGACAGGGCATGTACGTCTTCGAGGACGTGCGCGGCGATGCCAGCATCGATGATGTCGATTCGCCGGCCGTGCAGGGCAGTTTTCGTCTGCATGACAAGCCGGTGCTCAATGCCGGTTATTCGCGGTCGGTGTTCTGGTTGCGACTCGATCTGCACTATCTGCCACAGCAGGCCGAAGGACCGCGCAACTGGCTGCTGGAGTTGGCCTATCCACCGCTCGATCATCTCGAACTCTATCTCCCGGATGCCGATGGCGGTTTCGCCCTGGCGCAGCGCACGGGGGATGCGCTGCCGTTCGACAGCCGGCAGATCCGCCAGAACAACTACCTGTTTGAGCTGAATGTGCAGCCGAACCAGAGCAAGCGTATCTACCTGCGCCTGGAAAGCCAGGGGTCTATCCAGGCGCCGCTGACATTGTGGTCGCCCAACGCCTATCTGGAAGCGCAGCCCGGGCGCATCTATGTGCTCGGGATCATCTATGGCGTGTTGCTGGTGATGCTGGTGTACAACCTGTTCATCTTCCTCAGCGTGCGCGACACCAGTTACCTCTATTACATCCTCTACATCGCCTCGTTCGGGCTGTATCAGGTCTCGGTCAATGGCGCCGGCATCGAGTATTTCTGGCCTGACAGCCCCTGGTGGGCCAACGCCGCCACACCCTTTCTGATCGGTTCGGCGGCGCTGTTCGGCTGCCAGTTCGCGCGCAGCTTCCTGCATACGGCCGAGCACAGCCCCTGGATCGACCGCCTGTTGCTCTTGCTCATGGTCTGCGGTGCTGCGGTGATGATCCTGGCGCTGAGCGTCAGCTATGCCACCGCGCTGCGTCTGGCGACCTATCTCGCGCTGCTGTTCACCGTGGTCATCTTCGCCGCGGGCGTGCTCGCCTGGCTGCGTGGCATGCGTGTGGCGCGTTATTTCATTTTCGCCTGGAGCGCCTTTCTCATCGGCGGCATCGTCAACACGCTGATGGTGCTGGGGTATCTGCCCAACGTCTTCCTCACCATGTACGCCAGCCAGATCGGCTCGGCGCTGGAGGTAGGTCTGCTGTCGCTGGCGCTGGCCGACCGCATCAACGCCATGAAGGAGGAGCGCACGCGCATCCTCCAGGAGGCCGGACGCAAGCTCGAGTCGCTCAACCAGGAGCTGGCCGACAGCAACCGCTTCAAGGATGAGTTCCTCGCCACCGTCACCCACGAACTGCGTACGCCGATGAACGGGGTGATCGGTTCGCTGGAGCTGATGCAGACGGTGAAGATGGATATCGAACTGGAGCAGTACCAGAAGACCGCTGCCGCCTCGGCGCGCGACATGATGCGCATGGTCAACGACATCCTCGTGCTGACCGAATTGCAGGCCGGCAAGCTCTATCCGCGGCGAGAGGTGTTCAGCCTGCGCGGTCTGTTCGATGGTTTGCGTGTCCACCATGCCGCCCGCGCCGAAGACAAGGGGCTGACCTTCACCCTGGAGTTTGATGAAAGTCTGCCCGACACCCTCGAAGGCGACGCCGGCAAGCTCGCTCAGGCACTGGGTTACCTGTTGGACAATGCCATCAAGTTCACCCACGAAGGCGGGGTGACCCTGCGTGTCAGCAGTGCTGCCAGCGTGGGCGGCTGTCTGCCGCTGAGCATTATGGTCAGCGATACTGGCATCGGTTTCGAGCAGGGCGAGGGTGACCTGTATCAGCGCTTCCACCAGCTCGATGGCTCGATGACGCGCAAGTACGGTGGTTTGGGGATCGGTCTGGCGATCTGCCGGTATCTGGTCGATCTGCTCGGCGGCAGCCTCGGCCACGAGTCACAATCGGGCGTCGGCAGCCGCTTCAGCCTCAACCTACCACTGACCCTGCCGGCGCAGCCGCCGGCTTCGCCTGCCCGATCATTGCGGGCATCCAGCGCGGCGGCGCAACGTCAGGCGCAGCAATGCACGGTGCTGATTGTCGAGGATAATGCGATCAACCAGTTGGTGACGCGCGGCATGCTGCTCAAGCTCGGCTACCGCGTGCGCACGGCTGACAACGGCGCCGAGGCGCTGCAGTTGCTGCGCAGCGAACGCGTCGATGCCGTGCTGCTGGACTGCCAGATGCCGGTGATGGACGGTTTCGCCACCTGTCGGGCGATCCGTGCGCTACCCGGGTGCAGTGACTTACCGGTGCTGGCGATTACTGCGCACAGCCACAGTGGTGATCGTGAGCGCTGCCTGGCTGCCGGCATGAGCGATTACCTGGCCAAGCCGGTGAAGTTCGAGGAGTTGCGCGTGCTACTGCATGACTGGGTGCTGTGCCGCCCGGCAACGCTTGACGGTGGCGTTGCGCCGGTCTGAGCAGCGGCCGGCTGCTGTGCGTTTCGCTCCCGATTCAGCGGCAGATTTGGCCGATTCGTCCCTTTAGCCATGGTCTGAATCCTGATTCACTTTAATGCAGTGAATCAGGATTCAGACCATGGCTTATCGCATCACCGAAGCGCGACTCGACCGCGACCAGGCACAGCGTCAGCGCATTCTCGACTGTGCCCTGCGGCGTGTAGCCGAGGGTGGTTTCGCCGCCCTGACCATGCAGGCGCTGGCTGATGATGTCGGCATCGCCACCGGCAGTCTGTACCGCCATTTTCGCAGCAAGGGCGAGCTGGCGGCCGAGGTCTTCGCCAGTGCCAGTCAGCGTGAGGTGGATGCCCTGGCTGCTGCCTTGCGTGGCCCCGGTAGCGCCAGTGAGCGCCTGCGCATCGGCCTCGAGCAGTTCGCTGCACGCGCCTGGCACAGCCGCCTGGCCTTTGCGCTGATCGCCGAGCCGGTCGACCCGGAAGTCGACGAGCAGCGCCTGCTCTATCGCGAAGCCTACGCCGAACTGTTCATCGATCTGCTGCAGGAGGGCGTCGCGGCCGGCGAGTTTCGCCTCGAGCAGATCAGCCTGACCGCAGCCTGCCTGGTCGGTGCCATCGCCGAGGCGCTGGTCGGGCTTCTTTCGCCACCGGCCCGTGCTGCTCGTGAAGCGGGACGACCTGCCCTGGAACTGGCACAGGTCAGTGCCAGCCTTGCTACCTTCTGCCTGCGCGCCGTTGGCGCCGAGGAATCCACGCGATGAAACCCAGCCTGCACGCCGAAACCCATGAAGTGTTCAACCAGGTGCCGAGCCTGGATGGCGCCAACCTCTATCGTCTCGACCTGCCGTTGCAGGAGTGGATTCGCCGTTACGACGGCGCCTGGGCGGATGAGCGCCTGAGTGCCTACGGTGCGCTGGCCGGTGGCGCGCTGATGCAGGCCGGTTTTCTCGCCAACGAGAACAAGCCGGTATTCAAGAGCCATGACCGCTATGGCAACCGCATCGACCTGGTGGAGTTCCATCCGGCCTATCACGAACTGATGCGCACGGCCGTCGAACATGGCTTGCCCTCACTACCCTGGATCGACCCGCGTGCCGGCGCGCATGTTGCCCGCGCCGGCCTCACCTACCTGCACAGCCAGGCTGAAGCCGCCAGCGGTTGCCCGCTGACCATGACCTTCGCCGCCGTGCCGGCCATCCGTCTGCAGCCCAATGTGGCCGAGCAGTGGCTGCCGAAGATCCTCGCCAGCGAATACGACCCACGCAACCTGCCGATGGAGCAGAAAGCCGGCGTCACCATCGGCATGGCCATGACCGAAAAGCAGGGCGGCACCGACGTGCGTGCAAACACCACCCGCGCCTACCCCATCGGCCTCGGCGGGCCTGGGCAGGGCTACGAGCTGGTCGGCCACAAATGGTTCTGCTCGGCGCCGATGTGCGATGCCTTCCTGACCCTGGCCTACACCGACAAGGGCTTGTCGTGCTTCCTGCTGCCGCGTCACCGCCCGGACGGCACGCGTAACGCGTTCTACATCCAGCGCCTGAAGAACAAGCTGGGCAACTGGGCCAACGCCTCCAGCGAGGTGGAGTACCGTGGCGCCTTCGCCTGGATGCTCGGCGAAGAAGGGCGCGGCGTGCCGACCATCATCGAGATGGTGGCGATGACCCGTTTCGACTGCATGGTCGGCTCCAGCAGCCTGATGCGCCAGGCGCTGACCCAGGCCGCGCACCACTGCGCGCATCGCCAGGTCGGTGGCAAGCGACTGGCCGACCAGCCGCTGATGCAGAACGTGCTGGCCGACCTGGCGCTGGAAAGCGAAGCCGCGCTGGCGCTGTGCATGCGCATGGGCCGCGCGCTCGACCACGCGCATGATGCGCAGGAAGACAAATTCGCCCGGCTGGTCACCGCCGTGGGCAAGTACTGGATCTGCAAGCGCGCCCCGGAAATGGTGTATGAGGCCAGCGAATGCATGGGCGGCGCCGGTTACGTCGAGGAAACCATCCTGCCGCGCCTGTACCGCGAAGCGCCGGTCAACTCGATCTGGGAAGGCTCGGGCAACGTACAGTGCCTGGACGTGTTGCGTGCCCTGTCCAAGGAGCCGGGCGTGCTCGATGCGCTGTTCAGCGAGCTGGGCGACGGCCACGGTGATGCACGGCTGAAGGCGCATATTCAGAGACTGAAAACCGATTTCAGCGACACCGCCGACATCCAGTACCGCGCCCGCCAGCTCACCGAAGACATGGCTGTGGCACTGCAGGCCAAGTTGCTGCTGGAGGCGGACAATAGTGTGGTCAGCGACGCCTTTATCGGCAGCCGCCTGGAAGGCCGTGGCCGGGTTTATGGCACCCTGCCGCGTGGTGTCGACGTCGAGGCACTGCTGGCGCGTAGCATGCCGCATCTGTTGTGATGCCGGCATGAGCGTCAGCAGATAGGCTGTTGGTCGCCCTGTTCGTCATGCGCCGCGGAAGCGCAAGAGGCTCGTCACTACGCCGCAGTGACGAGCCTCGCAGCCCTCAGACCAGGCGGGCGTCCAGGCTGTTCTGTGCCAGGCGTCTGGCCTGGTCTTCGGTCATGCCCAGGTGCTCGTGCAGGGCTGCGAAGTTCTCCCCGACATAGCCGCCGAAGTAGGCCGGGTCGTCCGAGTTCACCGTCACCTTCACACCCCGCTCGAGCATCTCGAGGATGTTGTGCTGGCCCATGTGCTCGAACACGCACAGCTTGATGTTCGACAATGGGCAGACGGTCAGCGGAATCTGCTCGTCGATGATGCGCTGCATCAGCCGCTCGTCCTCGATGGCACGTACGCCGTGGTCGATGCGCTTGACCTTGAGCAGATCCAGCGCTTCCCAGATGTACGCGGGCGGGCCTTCCTCGCCGGCGTGTGCGACGGCATGTAGGCCTTCGCTGCGGGCCTTGGCGAAAACCCGCTCGAACAGGCGCGGCGGAAAGCCTTTTTCCGAGCTGTCGAGGCCGACACCGATAAAGGCATCGCGAAACGGCATGGCCTGTTCCAGGGTCTTGAACGCCTCTTCTTCGGGCAGGTGACGCAGGAAGCTGAGGATCAGACCATGGCTGATGCCCAGCTGTCGCTCGCCGTCGCGCAGCGCCTGCTGGATGCCGCGCAGCACCACCTCGAAGGGAATGCCACGGTCGGTGTGGGTCTGCGGGTCGAAGAAGGGTTCGACGTGGATGACGTTCTGCGCCTTGCAGCGTTGCAGGTAGGCCCAGGTCAGGTCATAGAAGTCCTGCTCGGTACGCAGCACGTTGGCGCCGGCGTAGTACAGGTCGAGAAACTCCTGCAGGTTGTTGAAGGCATAGGCCGCGCGCAGGGTCTCGACATCGGCCCAGGGTAGAGCGATCTGGTTGCGTTCGGCCAGGGCGAACAGCAGTTCAGGCTCCAGCGAGCCTTCCAGGTGCAGATGCAGTTCGGCCTTGGGCAGGGCGTTGAGCCATTCGGGCATGGTCGGTTCTCGTATGAGGCTGAGGTGCGGCAAAGTTTAACCGCTGGGACAGGATCGTGCTCTACCGCGCGACAGCATGGGCACCTCCCCATGCTGTCGCGCGAGCTTTCAGGCGTCGAAGACAAGCATTGCGCTTGCCTGCCCGGCGCCGCGCGCGCATGGCACTCACCAGGGCAGTGGATTGCCCTGGTAGTCGAGATAACGCAGCCCGGGTTGGCCGACGGCGGCGCTGACCTGTTCGACCATGCCCTTGCAACTGCTGTCGATATCCAGCGGGGCGTCGGCGCCACCCATGTCGGTGCGTACCCAGCCCGGATGCATCAGCACTACGCCGAGTTTTGGGTTGTCCTGAGTGCGCACGAAGCACTGCACGAGGTGGTTGAGCGCAGCCTTGCTGGCGCCGTACAGCGGCATGCCCATGCCGGCGCCGGTTTCGATGCTGCCCAGGATCGAGCTCATGAACACGATCAGCCCGTGCTCGGCGGCCAGGTTCGGCAGCAGGCGCTCGGCCACGCGCAGCGGCGCGACGGCGTTGGTCAGGAACAGCTGGCCCATTTCCTCGGCGCTGGCCTGGGCGGTGCTGTGGTGGTCGGGGCCGGCCACGCCGGCGTTGACGAAGATGACGTCGAAGCGTTGTCCGCTCAGGCGTCCGGCCAGCTGTTCGAGGCTGGCCGGATCGGTCATTTCCAGTGACTCGACCTGCACGCCGAGCTCTTGCCGGGGGGCTTGTTGCGCGGCGCTGCGTACGGTGGCGGTCACCGTCCAGCCCTGGGCGACGAATGCTTTGGCCAGGCCAAGGCCGAGGCCGCGTGAGGCACCGATGATCAGAATGGAACGGGGCGCAGTCATATCAGGCTCCATGAAGGTTTACAGAGGTGGGCAGCATAGCGAATGTCGATCCGATAAGCCCGGCACGGCTGTAATTACATGGACTCGCCCACGCCGAGGCGTCAATGCGCCACGGTGGCAGTCTAAGAAGCCAACGGCAGCGAGGGCGAGTCAATGAAAAAGCATACAGCAACTAATCAATCCCAGGCCTTAAACGATCTATCGGCCTGCACGACAGTGGCAGTCGATCTTGCCAAGCGGGTCTTTCAGGTGGCGGGAGAAGACGTTCTTGGTCAGGTGCGTTACGAGGCGCGGATCAAGTCGCGTGAGGCGTTCTACGAGTTTCTGTGCAAGTTGCCGCCGAGTGTCGTCGTGCTGGTTGAAACTGGCCCAGGTGCTCAGGCGTGGGCACGGCAGCTACAGGGGCAAGGCAACCTGGCGCGGATTCTTCCGGCTCGTCTCGTCGAGGGTCACCGCAGCGGTGCGAAGAATGATCGTAACGATGCCCTGTCGATCTTGCGCGCCGGTCGCGATAGCAAGATTTCAGCCGTGCCCATCAAAAGCGCTGCCTCGCTGGCCATGCAGGCGCTGCATCGCGCTCGGCAGGGTTATGTGCGTCGGCGTACGGCGATGAGTAATCAGATGCGCGGTTTGCTGCTGGAGCACGGCGTGGCTCTGGCGCAAGGCGATGCGGCTATCAGCCACGTGATACCGAGGGTGCTGGAAGATGCAACGCAGCCACTGCCGGAGATACTGCGGGAGTTGATCGACGAATTGCTGGGTGAATGGCGGCAATTGGGCGAACGCATCAACGTCTTGAGCGGGCGCTTGGAAGCTGCTGCGAACGCGGACAAGACCGCGAAACGACTGATGACGGTGCGCGGAGTCGGCCCGATCATCGCCACCGCGCTGCTGGCCAAGCAAACCGAACCTGAACGTTTCGCCAATGCCCGCTTATATGCGGCTTACTTCGGCATGGTGCCTGATCAGCACAGCAGCGGAGAAAAGATCCGCCTGGGCAAGATGAGCAAGCGAGGCGATGGCTACATGCGCAGCCTGATGATCCAGGGCGCGCATGCGGTCCTCCGACAACTACGGCCTGATTCGCAGCAACCGGATGATCGCCGCTTGCTGGGCTGGCTGAGTCGCCTGGGGCGCAAAGAGGCGGCGGTGAGGTTAGCCAACCGCAACCTACGGATCGCCTGGGTGCTGCTACAGAATGAACAGACTTATCAACGCCAGCCAGTTAATGACAGGCAGGCGGAAATGAGTCACTGATCCACCGAGTTCTGCCACCGGGGCGCGAAGTCGCTCCAACCTCTGCTAGAAAACATTGACCCCAGGTAAGACCGTTGCGGATTGATGCCTTGGCTCCTACTGGCCTTCGAGGTCTGAATGTAATAGGCATACCGCAAGCTCACACAATGTTGGCCAGAAGCTGATGACAGCTTCCTCGAATAGGCCTGATACATAGATGCAGCCGGGTAGCAGTGTTGAAAAGCAGGTTTGACAGTGGGGGCGAGTCCATACATAGGAGCCCCGCCTCGGGGCGAAGCTTTTCGAGTGCATCCCGCCACGATTCGCGGCGGGGCGCCGCTCCTACATTAGTAGCAGGGCAATGATCGTGCGTTTCATGGCGACCTCAGGCGCTCGCGGCCCCGGCTGATATCGCCCAGCAGCCGTTCCAGCGCCACACGCTCGGCTGGCGCCACGGCCAGGTGCAGATGGGCGCCGGTGGCGTCGTAGTCTTCGCCTTCGATCAGGCTGTCGAAGTCGTTCAGGCGTGCCTTGAACAGCGATAGTTCGGCGAACTGCAAATGGCAGGTGAAGGCCTGGCGCACGATCAGTTCGCGGCGCTCGCCGGCCTGCAGGCATTTGGCGGCGCTGCCGCCGTAGGCGCGGGCCAGGCCGCCGGTGCCGAGCTGGATGCCGCCGTACCAGCGGATCACCAGCACCACCACCTGGTCACAGTCCTGCCCTTCGATGGCGGCGAGGATGGGCCGCCCAGCGGTGCCGCCGGGTTCGCCGTCATCATTGAAACGGTACTGATTGCCGACCTTCCACGCCCAGCAGTTGTGCGAGGCCGCCAGGTCGCTGTGACTGTCGATGAAGGCTTGCGCCTCGGCTGCGCTGCTGACTGGTGCGGCGAGGGCGAGGAAGCGGCTCTTGCGGATTTCCTCGCGGTACTCGCAAGGGCCGAGCAGGGTAGTGGGCATGGCATGCGGGTCTGCAAACGAAAACGCCCGCCAGTATAAGCCTGGCGGGCGTCATTTCATGCAGCGCGGGTTCAGGCGCCGATCACGCCGCCATCGTCACGGCGAACTACCACCACCGAGGAGCGTGGGCGCATGCCCGGCTGATGGTCGGGGAAGCTCGAGTCGCCGCCTTCACCCGGATGCTGCACGCCGATGAACAGCGCGCGGTGATCCGGGCTGAAGGCCACACCGGTAATCTCGCAGCCCCTGGGGCCGACCAGGAAGCGACGAATCTCACCGCTGACCGGGTCGGCGCAGAGCATCTGGTTGTTGCCCATGCCGGCGAAGTCGCCGCTATTGCCATAGTTGCCGTCCGTCTGGATCCACAACCGGCCATCCTGGTCGAAGGCCAACCCGTCCGGGCTGTTGAACATGTTGTCGGCGTTGACGTTGGCCGACCCGGCGTTGGCGCTGCCGGGATGCACCACCGGGTTGCCGGCGACTACGAACAGATCCCAGTCAAAACGTTCGGCGGCGGCGTCGTCAGCCGCTTCGCGCCAGCGCAGTATCTGCCCGTAGAGGTTGTTGGCGCGCGGGTTGGCGCCGTCCACCGGCTGACCTTCGCTGCCACGCTGCACATTGTTGGTCAGGGTGCAGTAGACCTGGCCGTCCTGTGGGCTGACGGCGATCCATTCCGGGCGGTCCATGCGGGTTGCGCCCACATGGCTGCCGGCAGCGCGGGCGCGAATCAGCACATCGCCCTGGTCGCTGAAGCCGTTTTCCGGGGTCAGGCCATTGTGGCCGAAGCTCAGTTTGATCCAGCGGCCGGAGCCACGCGGCTGCTGCGCGTCTGCATCCAGCTGGGCAACGTACAGGTCGCCATGATCGAGCAGGTGACGGTTGGCCTTGGGGTTGTTCTTGTCGAGGCGGTCGCGGCTGACGAATTTGTAGATGAACTCACCGCGCTCATCATCGCCCATGTACACCACCACACGGCCATCGCGGCTGAGGGTGATGGCCGCATTCTCGTGCTTGAAGCGGCCCAGCGCGGTGCGTTTGATCGGCTTGGATGCGGGATCGAAGGGATCGATTTCGGTGACCCAGCCGTGGCGGTTCAGCTCGTTGGGGGTGCGGGCGATATCGAAGCGCTCATCGAACAGGTGCCAGCGGTTGTCGCTGGCACCTTCGAGTTTGACGCTGTAGCGCTTTTGCGCAGGCGTCAGTTGCAGCGCGGCGTCGGTGCTGCCGAAGCAGTCGCTGAAGTTCTCTTCGCAGGTCAGGTAAGTGCCCCAGGGCGTCATGCCGTTGGCGCAGTTCTGGAAGGTGCCGAGCACTTCGATACCGGCCGGATCAGCGGCGGTCTTCATCGACGCGTGGCCGCGCGCCGGGCCACTGATTTCCATGGGCAGGTTGGCGTGGATGCGGCGGTTGTACGCCGAGCCCTGGACGAACTGCCAGGCGCCGTCCGCATCGCGCTTGACCTCGATGACGGTGACACCCACGGCAGCCTGCGCCTTGCGCACGTCTGCCAGTGACTGCGGCGGCTTGCCGTGTGCCAGCAGGTAAGGGTAATTGCAGTATTCGTTGTTGATCGCCATCAGCGCGCGGTTGGCATCGCCCGGCCAGGGGAAGAAGCTCATGCCGTCGTTGTTCTCGCCGAACTGGCCAAGCTGCTCCTCGGCGCTGTTGCTGCCGTCGCCACGATAGGCTGCGGAGTCCTGGTGCAGCGGCTGGCCCCAGCTGATCAGCACGTCGAAGCGATAGCCCGGCGGCAGGGTGATGGTGTCTGCGGTGCTGGCGGCAATGTTGTCGAAGCCCAGCAGCGGCCTGGCACTGATGGCGTTGGCCAGTGACGTGCGGCCCAGCGGGCTGCCCGCCAGGAACAGGGCAGCACCGGCCAGGGCGCCGGTGCCGATGAAGCGGCGGCGGCTAAGTACCAGGCGCTGCAGGTCAGTCAGATCGTGGTTGTCCATCAGGCATGTCTCCTCCAGAAATGGAGGGCAGCCTAGTGCGCGGATGTGACGAATCTATGAAGCTTTGTTGACGGGCGTCAGGCCGCAGCCCTTGAGGATGATCTGCACCAGTTGATCGGCGGCCTCCTCGAAGTCCTGCTTGGTCAGGCGTGAACACTGCTTGACGCGGCAGATTTGCGAGGCGAAGTCGGCGTAGTGCTGGGTGCTGCCCCAGAGCAGGAAGATCAGGTGCATGGGGTCGACCGGATCCATCTTGCCGGCGGCGATCCAGGCCTCGAACACGGCAGCGCGGCCACGGAACCAGTCCAGGTAGTGCTGGTTGAAATACTGCGACAGGCAGTCGCCGCCGCTGATCACTTCCATGGCGAAGATGCGCGAAGCCTTCGGCTGGCGCCGGGAAAACTCCATCTTGGCGCGGATGTAGCGCTCCAGCGCCTCGGCCGGATCATCATCGACGCTCAGGGTGTTGAAGGTGCTGTCCCACAGTTCGAGGATATTGCTCAGCACCGCCAGGTACAGGCCCAGCTTATTGTTGAAGTAGTAGTGCAGGTTGGCCTTGGGCAGGCCGACGTTCTGCGCGATGGTGTTCATGCTGGTGCCCTTGAAACCATGGCGGGCGAACTCTTCCTCGGCGGCCTTGATGATGGCTTCTTCATTCTTCTGGCGAATGCGCCCGGCAGGTTTGTCGCTGGTGTGATGGGCGGGTACTTCGAAGGTCATAGAGCAATTCCATGCTGATCGGGGAGCGGCGCGCCTGCACTGATACCCCAGCATTGCCTGGGTGACAAGTGCGCTACGTGGAAAAACGCTGGGGCAGGGCTCAATTGCCCCGAGAGGCGGCTGTGTGGGGGCTTTTCCGGCATCTGGCACTCAGCCATCGGCCAGTGCTTCGAGAAAACTCTCCAGTACCAGATGGGCACGCCGTCCTTTGCGCGTGACCGCTGCCAGGTTGATGTCGTAGTAGCGGCTGCTGGCCTTGAGCGCGCGCAAGCGCCCCTGCTGCACCCAGGCCTGGGCGTAATGATCCGGCAGGTAGCCGATGTAACGTCCGGTGAGGATGAGAAAGGCCATGCCTTCGCGATCCGAAGCGCTGGCCGTGCAGTTCAGTGCCTGGTAGTGGCTCTGCACCTCGGATGGTACGCGGAAGGTCGGCGCGATGGCTTCCTGGGCGTTGAGCCTGTCGTCTTCGAGCTGTTGGTCGTCGACATAGAACAATGGGTGACCGACCGCGCAGTACAGCAGCGAGCGCTCGTCATACAGCGGCTGATACTCCAGGCCGGAGAGGGCGCCGACCTGCGGCACCACGCCGATGTGCAGGCGGCCATCGAGCACGCCCTGTTCCACCTCAGAAGGCGGCGTCATACGGATGTGAATGCGCACATCCGGCCCCTGTACCTTGAGCCGCGCCAGGGCGTTGGTGATGCGCATGTGCGGGATGGTCACCAGGTTATCGGTCAGGCCGATGTTCAGCTCACCGCGCAGGTGCTGGTGCAGGCCATTGACCTCGGTGCGAAAGCTCTCCAGCGCCGCCAGCAGCTGCAGGGTGCTCTGGTACACCTCGCGGCCTTCCTCGGTGAGGGCGAAGCCGGCGCGGCCACGTTGGCACAGGCGCAGGCCGAGGCGCTGCTCCAGATCGCTCATCTGCTGGCTGATAGCCGAGCGGCCTATGCCCAGGGCACTTTCGGCCGCAGAAAAGCCGCCGCATTCGACCACGCTGCGAAACAGCTTGAGCAGGCGGATTTCAAAGTCGCTGACCTGTGCCAGCGGATCGGGGCGACGGCTGCTCATTAGTTTAGTAAGCCTTGAACTGAAGATAAGAAGAGTGCTGTTTTACTGACTCTATGCCCGTGGCACCTTGGCTGGCAACTACCCTGTAGGAGCCGGCTTGCCGGCGATCATCGCCCGCAAGCGTGCTCCTACATCCGATTGCCTGCCCGAGTGAGGCCACCCCGATGAACATGCCGCAGACCGCAACCCCGTCCCTGGCCAGCCAGCTCAAGCTGGATGCGCACTGGATGCCGTTCTCCGCCAACCGCGCCTTCCAGCGTGACCCGCGTTTGATCGTGGCGGCCGAAGGCAACTGGCTGATCGATGATCAGGGCCGCAAGATCTACGACAGCCTGTCCGGCCTGTGGACCTGCGGCGCCGGCCACTCGCGCAAGGAAATCCAGGAAGCCGTGGCCAAGCAACTCGGCACCCTCGACTACTCGCCCGGCTTCCAGCACGGCCATGCGCTGTCGTTCAAGCTGGCCGAACAGATCGCTGACCTGATGCCGGGCGAGCTGAACCATGTGTTCTTCACCGGCTCCGGCTCCGAGTGCGCCGACACCGCGGTGAAAATGGCCAAGGCCTACTGGCGCCTGAAAGGCCAGCCGGCCAAGACCAAGTTCATTGGCCGCGCCCGTGGTTACCACGGCGTCAACATCGCCGGCACCTCGCTCGGCGGCATCGGCGGCAACCGCAAGATGTACGGTCAGTTCATGGACGCCGACCACCTGCCGCACACCCTTCAGCCGCACCTGGCCTTCACCAAGGGCATGGCCGAAACCGGCGGCGTGGAGCTGGCCAACGAGCTGCTCAAGCTGATCGAACTGCACGACGCCTCCAACATCGCCGCCGTCATCGTCGAACCGATGTCCGGCTCGGCGGGCGCCATCGTGCCGCCGGTGGGCTACCTGCAGCGCCTGCGCGAAATCTGCACGCAGCACAACATCCTGCTGATCTTCGATGAAGTGATCACCGGCTTTGGCCGCATGGGCAAGTGGAGTGGTGCGGAGTTCTTCGGCGTCACCCCGGACCTGATGAACGTCGCCAAGCAGATCACCAACGGCGCCATCCCGCTCGGTGCGGTGGTGGCCAGCAGTGAGATCTACACCACTTTCATGCAGCAGCCGTCGCCGGAGCACATGATCGAGTTCACTCACGGCTATACCTACTCGGCGCACCCGGTTGCCTGTGCCGCCGGCCTGGCCACGCTGGAGCTGCTCAAGCGCGAGAATCTGATCCAGCAGTCCGCCGAGCTGGCGCCGAAGTTCGAGGCTGCCCTGCATGGCCTCAAGGGCACCAAGCATGTGGTCGACATCCGCAACTGCGGCCTGGCTGGCGCGTTGCAAATCGCCCCGCGTGACGGCGACGCCGTGGTACGCCCGTTCGAGGCTGGTGTGGCGCTGTGGAAGGCTGGTTTCTACGTGCGTTTCGGCGGCGACACCATCCAGTTCGGCCCGACCTTCAACGCCAGGATGGAAGACCTCGACCGCGTGTTCAACGCCGTCGGTGACGTATTGAACAAACTGGATTGATCGCGCCCCCATTCCTGTAGGAGCCCGCTTGCGGGCGATTAAAAAAGATCGCCGGCAAGCCGACTCCTACCACATGCATTACGTTCAGGAGCTACCCATGAGCCACATCCCGCACTTGATCAACGGCGAACGCGTTGCCGGTACCGGCCGCACCGCTGCGGTATTCAACCCGTCCACCGGCGACTCCACCAGCGCCGTCGGCCTGGCCGACCGCGCCACCCTGCAACTGGCCATCGACGCCGCCAAGGCGGCTTTCCCGGCCTGGCGCAACACCCCGCCGGCCAAGCGCGCGCAGATCATGTTCCGCTTCAAGCAACTGCTGGAGCAGCACGAGAACGAAATCGCCGCGCTGATCAGCGCCGAGCACGGCAAGACCCTCGAAGACGCCGTCGGCGAACTCAAGCGCGGCATCGAGAACGTCGAGTTCGCCTGCGCCGCCCCGGAAATCCTCAAGGGCGAATACAGCCGCAACGTCGGCCCGAACATCGACGCCTGGACCGACCTGCAGCCGGTCGGCGTGGTCGCCGGCATCACCCCGTTCAACTTCCCGGCCATGGTGCCGCTGTGGATGTACCCGCTGGCCATCGTCTGCGGCAACTGCTTCATCTTGAAGCCGTCCGAGCGTGACCCGAGTTCCACCCTGTTCATCGCCGAGCTGCTGCAACAGGCCGGCCTGCCCAAGGGCGTGCTCAACGTGGTCAATGGCGACAAGGACGCGGTCGACGGCCTGATCGAAGCGCCTGAGGTCAAAGCCCTGAGCTTCGTCGGCTCAACGCCGATTGCCGAGTACATCTACAGCGAAGGCACCAAGCGCGGCAAACGCGTGCAGGCTCTCGGCGGCGCCAAGAACCATGCCGTGCTGATGCCCGATGCCGACCTGGACAACGCCGTCAGCGCGCTGATGGGCGCTGCCTACGGCTCCTGCGGCGAGCGCTGCATGGCCATCTCGGTGGCCGTGTGCGTGGGCGACCAGATCGCCGATGCGCTGGTGGAGAAAATCGTTCCGCAGATCCAGGCGCTGAAAATCGGTGCCGGCACCTCCTGTGGCTTGGACATGGGCCCGCTGGTCACCGCTGCGGCGCGTGACAAGGTCAAGGGCTACATCGACGCCGGCGTGGCGCAGGGCGCCAAGCTGGTGGTCGACGGTCGCGACTTGGTCGTACCAGGCAATGAAAACGGCTTCTTCGTCGGCGGCACCCTGTTCGACCAGGTCTCCCCGGAGATGACCATCTACACCGACGAAATCTTCGGCCCGGTGCTGTGCATCGTCCGCGTCGGCAGCCTGGAACAAGCCATGCAGCTGATCAACGATCACGAGTACGGCAACGGCACCTGCATCTTCACCCGCGATGGCGAAGCCGCGCGCCTGTTCTGCGATGAGATCGAAGTGGGCATGGTCGGCGTCAACGTGCCGCTGCCGGTGCCGGTGAGCTACCACAGCTTCGGCGGCTGGAAGCGCTCGTTGTTCGGCGACCTACATGCCTACGGCCCGGATGGTGTGCGCTTCTACACCCGTAAGAAGGCTATCACCCAGCGTTGGCCGGCACGCAAGAGCCACGAAGCGGCGCAGTTCGCCTTCCCCAGCAATGGTTGAGTGAGCGCAAGTGGTAAACCAAAGGCCGGTCGCAAGACCGGCCTTTTTCGTTGCTGGCGTATTCGATCGCACCCGCGCTCTGGGTGGGTGCGCTTGTCGCTACGGCCGGAGCATGGCGACGATCAATTGACGAGTCCCCGAACCCTTTGTCGGCCCGGAGCACAGTCCGGGCAGGCAGTACCTTATTGCTCGCCTTTCATGGCCGTGCGCAGACCAAGCATGAACAGCAGCAGGTTGGCGTCAGGCTCTATTTCTGGTTGTGCCTGTTTACGTACCGGCACGATGGGGCAGGGCGTCATGCCGCAATTACGGCTCTCCAGTACCCGTGGGCCGGGCTGCTCCCAGGCGGCTGCAGCGACAGCTGTCAGGCCCAAGGCCGCGACGAGGAATAAACCTCTAGCGATTTCTAGTTTCATCTTGCTAAGCCTTTGAAAGTGCTGGCGACGTGTTTGGATAACCCTAGTCGAAGCGGATCAAGCTCAAGAGTTTCCTGACGAATGGTTACGCTTTGATGAGCCGAGCGCCGCAGATGCCTGTGTACGTTTCAGAGCTTGTCCGGGCCGCCGGGGAATATGTGTGCATAGCCCGTCAGTATCTGTGCCCAGTCGCTATCGCTCCACGGGCTGTGCCGACGTAGTTGGCGCAAGTCGTGGCGTGCCGCGCGCCGGCTACTCCAGCGCCGACGGCTTTTTTCCAGATCGAGCAGGGCTACCTGGGGTTCACCATCGCTCAGCTTGACGAAGATGTGCTTGGCATACAGACAGCCATGCTGCCAGCGCCCCCGGTGCATACGCGCCAGGGTTGTGCCGATTTTCTGTAGCAGCCTGGCATGCGCCGCCTCACCGCAGAGCTGGCGTCCACCCTGGGCATACCAGTGTTCGATATCCTCGAAGCCCTGCAGGGCTTCGGTTACCAGCAGCCCGCGCCAGCCCTGTTGCGGATCATGCTCCACGCCGCAGTAGACGAGATGTGGCACGGAGACGCCGAGTGCATCGAGAGCCTGCAGTGCATTGCGTTCGCGTAATACCGTCGGGCGGCCTCCGGGGTGCAGCAGGCTACGGTAGATATGGCCGATCTGGCGTTTGGCGTAGAGCACGCCACTGTGATCGAGCAAGCGCTGCACGCCGCTTTCGCCGCCGCGCCGTGCGTTTGGGGGTTCGACCCAGTCGCCTTGTCGTTGCCACCAGTGCTGGAAGGCCTGCTGTGGAATATCGTTCGCGCTATCAAGGGGCATTTTTTGCTCTTCTTATGCTTATTTTCAGGAGGCGCCAGAGGTTCAACTACCAAAATGGCATTCTGACCTTCGGAGTTGTAACAAAAAATAAGCCAGCACGATGCCTGTATCGGGCGCTGCTGTCCATGCTGGCTTTAGACCATTAGCCGATACGGCGACATGACGGTTTCACTGAACGGCGCGCATAAAAAACCCCGCGACGAGCGCGGGGTTCTGGGTACAGCGAGGGAGCCGGTCGGCTTACATCATGCCGCCCATTCCACCCATGCCGCCCATGCCGCCCATATCAGGCATGGCCGGAGCCTTGTCGTCAGCCGCGTCGGCCACCATGGCCTCGGTGGTGATCATCAGGCCGCCGATGGAGGCAGCAGCTTGCAGGGCCGAACGGGTCACCTTGGCCGGGTCGAGAATACCCATCTCGATCATGTCGCCGTAGGTGTCGGTCGCGGCGTTGAAGCCGAAGTTGCCCGAACCCTGCTTGACCTTGTCGACCACGACGCTCGGCTCGCCGCCGGCGTTGGAGACGATCTGACGCAGCGGCGCTTCGACAGCGCGACGCAGCAGCGCGATACCAACGTTTTGTTCTTCGTTGTCGCCTTTCAGGCCGTCGATGGCCTGCAGGGCGCGAACCAGAGCAACGCCACCGCCAGGCACCACGCCTTCTTCCACTGCGGCGCGGGTGGCGTGCAGGGCGTCTTCAACGCGGGCTTTCTTCTCTTTCATCTCGACTTCGGTGGCAGCGCCAACCTTGATCACGGCAACACCGCCGGCCAGTTTGGCCAGACGCTCTTGCAGCTTCTCTTTGTCGTAGTCGGAAGAGGTTTCTTCGACCTGCTTGCGGATCTGTGCAACGCGGGCTTCGATGTCGACCTGAGCGCCAGCACCATCGATGATGGTGGTGTTGTCCTTGTTCAGGACGACGCGCTTGGCGTTACCCAGGTGCTCCAGAGTGGCGCTTTCCAGGGACAGGCCAACTTCTTCGGAGATCACGGTGCCGCCGGTCAGGATGGCGATGTCCTGCAGCATGGCCTTGCGACGGTCGCCGAAGCCCGGAGCCTTGACGGCTGCGACTTTGACGATGCCGCGCATGTTGTTGACGACCAGGGTAGCCAGGGCTTCGCCTTCGACGTCTTCAGCCACGATCAGCAGCGGACGGCCAGCCTTGGCAACGGCTTCCAGAACCGGCAGCAGTTCGCGGATGTTGCTGATCTTCTTGTCGACCAGCAGCAGCAGCGGGCCGTCCAGTTCGGCCACCATGGTGTCCGGCTTGTTGATGAAGTAGGGGGACAGGTAGCCACGGTCGAACTGCATGCCTTCTACGACGGACAGTTCGTTTTCCAGGCCCGAGCCTTCTTCAACGGTGATGACGCCTTCCTTGCCGACCTTGTTCATCGCTTCGGCGATGATGTCACCGATGGAGTTGTCGGAGTTGGCGGAAATGGTGCCGACCTGGGCGATGGCCTTGGAGTCGGTGCACGGCTTGGCCAGATCTTTCAGTTGAGCAACGATGGCCGCGGTGGCCTTGTCGATGCCGCGCTTCAGGTCCATCGGGTTCATGCCGGCAGCGACGGACTTCAGGCCTTCGTTGACGATGGCTTGAGCCAGAACGGTGGCGGTGGTGGTGCCGTCACCGGCAGCGTCGTTGGCCTTGGAGGCAACGTCTTTGACCAGTTGGGCGCCCATGTTTTCGAAGGCGTCTTTCAGTTCGATTTCCTTGGCAACCGACACACCGTCTTTGGTGATGGTCGGGGCGCCGAAGGATTTGGCCAGCACCACGTTACGACCTTTCGGGCCGAGGGTGGCTTTGACGGCGTCGGCCAGTACGTTGACGCCAACGAGCATTTTCTTGCGGGCGGAATCGCCAAACTTGACTTCTTTAGCAGCCATTTTGATCAGTCCTCAAATTCTTGAAGGTTAAACGGAGATGCGTGGGAATCAGGCTTCGATGACAGCGAGGATTTCGTGCTCGCCCATGACCAGCAGGTCTTCGCCGTCGACCTTGACGGTGTTGCTGCCGGAGTAGGGGCCGAATACCACCTTGTCACCGACCTTGACGGCCAGCGGACGGACTTCGCCGTTATCCAGAACCTTACCGGTACCGACGGCAACGACTTCACCCTGGTTCGGCTTTTCGGCGGCCGAACCCGGCAGCACGATGCCGCCTGCGGTTTTGGTCTCTTCTTCGCTGCGACGGATCACGACGCGGTCATGCAGAGGACGAAGCTTCATTGTCGATCTCTCCTAACAATTGATGGCCAACTTGCCGACTCTGTGTGGTCGGCGGGTTTGTAAAATCCGGCGAGGCCGGGTGCGGCACGCTGGGCGTACTGCGAAAGTTGGACTGCCTCAGCGGGCAGGTACCTTGCGGTGACTGCTACATGTGGGCGGGCAAGGGTATTTCAAGGGGCGGGGGTGAAATTTTTTGTGCTGCAGGGGGCGGATTTGCGTAGGAGCCGGCTTGCCGGCGATCAGTCCAAGAGAGATCGCCGGCAAGCCGGCTCCTACAGCGCTGTATGGATCAGTCGCGGCGCTCGTACTCGCCTTCGAGCACGTTGGGGTTGGTCTTGCCGCTGCGGGCGGCCTGGTCGTCGAAGAAGGCGCGCTGGCGCATGGCTTGTTCCTGGGCGCGGCGACGAATCTTGCCGACCAGCAGGCGGCGGGTGAAGGGGAACAGGCAGAGCACGCCGAAGATGTCGCTGATGAAGCCTGGCAGCAGCAGCAGGCCACCACCGACGGCAATCAGCAGGCCTTCGAGCATTTCCTGCTCGGGCAGCTCGCCACGCGAGAGTTTTTCACGGGCGCACCAGGCAGTGGCGACTCCGGCGACGCGCAGCAGCACGCTGCCGAGAATCGCGGTGCCGATGATCAGCAGCAGGGTGGGCAGCACGCCAATCGCGCTGCCGACCTTGATCAGCAGGGCCAGCTCTATGATCGGGAACAGCAGGAAGAGAAACAAAAAGGCGCGCATTTCAGTGGGTCCTTGGCGGAAGTGGGCTTCCAGTAGGAGTTAAGTATGGGGCGGTGGCCTGAATTCAAGCTGAAGGTGCACCGCTGGTCGGCCAGCTCTCGGCGCGAGCCAGCGTTACCAGGGCTTCGCGTACTTGCCCCGGGTTGTTGCAGGATGTTGGAAAGGCCAGCCAGTAGAGGCTCTGGCCGATGCGCAGGTGAAAGCCTTCACTGTCGACACCGACCATCTGCGCCGGTTCGTGCTGCGGCAGGCCGGCCAGTTCGACGTAATGGGCGATGGCCTTGGCGTGATCTTCATTCATGTGCTCGACCATGCTCGCTTCGCTACCGTCTGTCGCGAAGGGATTGGCCAGGGTCACCTGGTCGAGCCAGTGAATGGCGCCGAAGCCGCCGATGAAACGCCAGCGCACCGGCTCCAACCGCCAGAAATCGAAATCATGCGCCCGGTGGTAGTCGCGCGACTGGGGGAAAAAGCGGTAATAACGCTGGGCGGCCGCTTCGATTTCGCTCTCGTCATGCAACTGTCGTGCTTCGGCGAGCAGAGTGAGGCGACCGACCGCCTGCACATCCTCTGCGCCACGTTCGCCGACCAATAGCGAACATTTGGCGTCCTGCCCGAGATTATGGGTGTGCTGGGCGATACGGCTGATCAGGATCAGCGGCCGGCCTTCGGCGTCCAGGCAGTAGGGCACTACCGATCCGAAAGGGAAACCCGGCATGGCCTTGGAGTGGGTGCTGAGCACGCCACGGTATTCCTTGAGCAGCAATTCTCGTGCATGCTTGCCGGCTTTCACGCTCACCTTATGACTCCTCGCAAAGAATCCGTCAGAAACGGACAGACGCCCTAGCATAGCGGTTAGCGGGCATCAGCGGGGTCGGTAAATGCTGCACCTTGAGGGGATAAAGCGATGCAACTGAAAGACAAAGTCATCATCATCACGGGCGGTTGCCAGGGGCTGGGTCGCGCCATGGGTGAGTACCTGGCGGCCAAGGGCGCCAAGCTGGCGCTGGTCGATCTGAACCAGGAAAAACTCGACGAAGCCGTGGCTGCCTGCAAGGCCGCTGGTGGTGACGCCCGTGCCTATCTGTGCAATGTCGCCGATGAAGAGCAGGTGAACCATATGGTTGCCCAGGTGGCCGATGACTTCGGCGCCATCAACGGCCTGGTCAACAATGCTGGCATCCTGCGTGATGGCCTGACCATCCGCGTGAAAGATGGCGAGATGACCAAGATGAGCCTGGCGCAGTGGCAGGCGGTGATCGACGTCAACCTGACCGGCGTGTTCCTCTGCACCCGTGAAGTGGCGGCGAAGATGATCGAGCTGAAGAACGAAGGCGCGATCATCAATATCTCCTCCATTTCCCGGGCAGGCAACATGGGCCAGGCCAACTACTCCGCCGCCAAGGCCGGCGTCGCTGCCGATACCGTGGTCTGGGCCAAGGAGTTGGCGCGCTACGGCATTCGCGTCGCAGGCGTGGCGCCGGGCTTCATCGAAACCGAGATGACCGGCAGCATGAAGCCGGAAGCCCTGGAGAAGATGACTTCGGGTATTCCGCTCAAGCGCATGGGCAAGCCGGCCGAGATCGCCCATTCGGTGGCCTACATCCTGGAAAACGACTACTACACCGGTCGTATTCTGGAGCTGGACGGCGGCCTGCGTCTGTAATCCGCCAGGCCTGAACGAAAAACGCCCCGACTGGTTCGGGGCGTTTTTGTTTCTGTCAGTGCACACCCTGCGAGCGGCGGCCTGTACTTGGACTTTAGGGTGCGTCACGCGCACCGCTGGGCTTAATGCGTACGAGCGACGGCGAAACGGCTCAATTCGATCAGTGCATCGCGATATTCGCCGGCCGGCAGCACTTCCAGGCAGGCAATGGCGCGTTCGGCGTAATCGCGAGCGAGTTGTGCGGTGTACTCCAGGGCGCCGGCGGCATCCACTGCGGTGCGGATGCTTTCCAGGTCTTCGATGCCGCCTTTCTGAATGGCGCGGCGTACCAGGGCAGCCTGTTCTTCGGTGCCTTCGCGCATGGTGTAGATCAATGGCAGGGTCGGCTTGCCTTCGGCGAGATCGTCACCGACGTTCTTGCCCAGCTCGGCTGCATCGCCCTTGTAGTCGAGCAGGTCGTCGACCAACTGGAAGGCGATACCCAGATGGTCGCCGAAGGTACGCAGGGCTTCGCGCTGTGCCTCGTTGGCTTCGGCTAGGGCGGCGGCAGCGTGAGTCGAGGCCTCGAACAGCATCGCGGTCTTGCCGCGGATGACTTCCATATAGGTCTCTTCGGTGGTGCTGGCGTCGCGTACCTTGGATAGCTGCAGCACTTCGCCTTCGGCGATCACGCGGGTGGCGTGGGAGAGAATCTTCATCACGGGCATGGAGCCGAGCTCGACCATCATTTCGAACGAGCGTGAATAAAGGAAGTCGCCCACCAGTACGCTTGGTGCGTTACCCCACTGCGCATTGGCGGTGCTGCGGCCGCGGCGCATGTCGGACATGTCGACCACGTCGTCATGCAGCAGGGTGGCGGTGTGCAGGAATTCGATGGTGGCGGCCAGCAGGCGCAGATCGTCTGCCTGGTAACCCAAGGCGCGACCGCTGAGCAGCACCAGCAATGGGCGCAGGCGCTTGCCGCCAGCGGAGATGATATAGTCGCCGATCTTCTCCACCAGCGGCACGCGGGAAACCACCTGTTGGCGAATGATGCCATCGACGGCGGTGAAATCGTCCGCTACCACGCGGTAGAAAGCCTGGGGTTGCATCGGCGACTGGTGCTCCTTTGAGGTTGCGCGGCATGCTAGGTGGCGGGGTGGGGGCTGTCAAGGCGAGCACTTGCGGCCCTTGCGCGGCGTTCGGCGCTTGCGTACAATCGCGCACCCTGAACTTCCCCCTGGGCATTTCCCTGCCTTACGCAATTGCAAGGGTGTCACTTCCGGCCCCAAGCAGCCATGCCAGCCAATAACGACTTTTCTAAAGCGCTGGGTGAGCAGGATCAACGGAGATTTACCATGTACGCAGTAATTGTTACTGGTGGCAAGCAATACAAAGTCACCGAAGGCGAATTCCTCAAGATCGAGAAGCTCGAAGTCGCCACCGGCGAAGCCGTGACTTTCGATCGCGTTCTGCTGATCGGCAACGGCGACGACGTTAAAATCGGCGCTCCGGTCGTAGACGGCGCTAAAGTGGTTGCCGAAGTCGTGTCGCAAGGCCGTCACGACAAAGTGCGCATCATCAAGTTCCGCCGTCGTAAGCACCACATGAAGCGTCAGGGCCACCGTCAGTGGTTCACTGAGATCAAAATCACCGGTATCCAGGCCTGATTCGTCGGCCCCGATCCTTTTTAGGAGTATTGACTCATGGCACATAAAAAAGCTGGCGGTTCTACCCGTAACGGCCGCGATTCCGAAAGTAAACGCCTTGGCGTGAAAATGTACGGTGGTCAGGTCATCAAGGCCGGTAACATCATCGTTCGTCAGCGCGGCACCGAGTTCCACCCGGGTTTCGGCGTGGGCATGGGCAAAGATCACACCCTCTTCGCTAAAGTCGAAGGCGTGGTCAAGTTCGAAGTGAAGGGCGCTTTCGGCCGTCGCTACGTGAGCGTCGTTCAGGCCTAATCGCCTACGCGCTGGAAAAGCCCTGTCCGTAGGACGGGGCTTTTTTGTTTATGTATCTTTGGTTCGCTTGCCCGATCCGCTAGTTTTGGATGATCCGGCAAGCGTTCCCCCAGCCCGCAGATGAAGCGGGAGGCATACCCATGAAATTCGTCGACGAAGTTTCTATTTTTGTAAAAGCCGGTGACGGCGGTAACGGCATGATGGCCTTCCGTCGCGAGAAATTCATCGAGAAAGGCGGCCCCAACGGTGGCGACGGTGGCGACGGTGGCTCGGTATTCCTCGAGGCCGATGCCAACCTCAACACCCTGATCGACTATCGCTATACCCGCAAATTCCACGCGCAGAATGGCGAGAAGGGCGGCAGTACCGATTGCACCGGGGCCAAGGGCGAGGATCTGATCCTGCCGGTGCCGGTCGGCACCACGGTGATCGACGTGGCCACCCAGGAAGTGATTGGTGATCTGGTCAAGCCCGGTCAACGCCTGATGGTTGCCCAAGGCGGCTGGCACGGCCTGGGTAATACCCGCTTCAAGTCCAGTACCAACCGGGCGCCGCGCCAGACCACGCCGGGCAAGCCGGGTGAGTCGCGCGATCTCAAGCTGGAGCTGAAAGTGCTGGCCGACGTCGGCCTGCTCGGTCTGCCCAATGCCGGCAAGAGCACCTTCATTCGCGCGGTTTCCGCGGCCAAACCCAAGGTTGCCGACTACCCCTTCACCACCCTGGTGCCGAACCTGGGTGTGGTCAGCGTCGATCGCTTCAAGAGCTTCGTCGTCGCCGACATTCCGGGGCTGATCGAAGGCGCCTCCGACGGTGCTGGTCTGGGTATTCGCTTCCTCAAGC
Organism: Pseudomonas wenzhouensis; assembly: GCF_021029445.1. Lineage (NCBI taxonomy): Bacteria > Pseudomonadati > Pseudomonadota > Gammaproteobacteria > Pseudomonadales > Pseudomonadaceae > Pseudomonas > Pseudomonas wenzhouensis. Next base: position 3,694,790 of record NZ_CP072610.1, on the reverse strand, counting down.
ACCTGGCGCGTACCCGCCTGTTGCTGCATCTGGTGGACATGGCGCCGCTGGACGAGAGCGACCCGGCTGAGTCGGCGCAGGTGATCATCGACGAGCTGGCGCGTTTCAGCCCGGCGCTGGCTGAGCGCGATCGCTGGCTGGTGCTGAACAAGATGGACCAGGTGCCTGAAGACGAGCGCGAGGCGCTTAAGGCCGATATCGTTGCCCGCCTGAACTGGCAGGGTCCGGTTTATGTGGTCTCGGCCATCAGCCGCGACGGCACCGAGCGTATCAGTCGCGACATCATGCATTACCTGGAAGTGCGCGCCGAGCGCATCGCCGAAGACCCGGTCTTCGCCGAGGAGCTGGCCGAGCTGGATCAGCGTATCGAGGACGAGGCACGTGCCCGTCTGCAGGCGCTGGACGATCAGCGTGCGCTGCGTAAGTCCGGTGTGCGCAGCGTCGACGATATCGACGAAGACGATGATTTCTTCGACGAAGAAGACGACGACGGCCCGGAAATCATTTACGTCCGGGATTAAGCAAATTTCCAACGCCGCTTAATTGCGGCGTTTTTGTAGGTGGGGCGGGCCCCATCATTTTCTGGCTAAGGTTGGAAGATCATGCGTGACAAGGTGACCGGCGCGCGGCGCTGGGTGGTGAAGATCGGCAGTGCGCTGCTGACCGCTGACGGGCGTGGCCTGGATCGTGCGGCCATGGCGGTATGGGTCAAGCAGATGGTGGCGCTGCGTGAGCAGGGCGTCGAGCTGGTGCTGGTGTCTTCCGGTGCGGTGGCGGCGGGCATGAGCCGCCTGGGCTGGACCAGCCGACCTAGCGCGATGCACGAGCTGCAGGCCGCTGCTGCGATTGGCCAGATGGCCCTGGTGCAGGCCTGGGAGTCGAGCTTCGCCGAGCATGGCATGCGTACCGCGCAGATCCTCCTGACCCATGATGATCTGTCCGACCGCAAGCGCTACCTCAATGCACGCAGCACCTTGCGCACGCTGGTGAATCTCGATGTGATCCCGGTGATCAACGAGAACGACACCGTGGTCACCGATGAAATCCGCTTCGGCGACAACGATACCCTGGCAGCGTTGGTGGCCAACCTGGTGGAAGCCGACCTGCTGGTAATCCTCACCGACCGCGACGGCATGTACAACGCCGACCCGCGCCACAATCCCGATGCCGAGCTGATCTTTGAAGCCCGTGCCGATGACCCGGCGCTGGATGCCGTGGCCGGTGGTGTCGGTGGTGCGCTGGGACGTGGCGGTATGCAGACCAAACTGCGTGCCTCGCGCCTGGCGGCGCGTTCCGGCGCGCATACGGTGATCGTCGGCGGTGCCATCGAGCAGGTGCTGGCCCGCCTCAAGGGCGGCGAGCGCCTGGGCACGTTGTTGGCCCCTGAGCGTGGCCTGCTGGCGGCGCGTAAGCAGTGGCTGGCTGGCCATTTGCAGACCCGTGGCACCCTGGTGCTGGACGCTGGGGCGGTGAAGGCGCTGAGCCAGGATCGCAAGAGCCTGCTGCCGGTCGGCGTGAAGGCGGTGCAGGGTAGCTTCCGCCGTGGCGAGATGGTGGTCTGCGTATCGCCTGATGGTCGCGAGATTGCCCGTGGCCTGGTCAACTACAGTGCGCTGGAAGCGCAGAAGATCATCGGCCAGCCGTCCGATGCCATCGAGAAGCTGCTGGGCTATGTCGATGAGCCGGAGCTGGTGCACCGCGACAATCTGATCCTCGTCTGAGAACCGGTACACGATTTGCTGCGCGTCGGCCCTACTGCGTTAAAAACAGGCTGGAGCGCCAGCCCGGTCGAATGCTCATGTACAGAAGTACACTCCGCTTCCTCGCCTGTTTTTGTCTTGTATGGCACTAGCTCGCGAAATCGTGAACAGGTTCTAGGAGCATGTATGCGTCCGTTCAAGGCAGTAGTGCTGGGGCTGCTTATGCTGCCCGGTCTGACATTGGCTGAAACCATCGGCGAGGTGTCGACGGTGTTCAAATGGGTCGGGCCGAACGACAAGATCGTCGTCGAGGCCTTCGATGATCCCAAGGTCGAGGGTGTGACCTGCTATCTGTCGCGCGCCAAGACAGGTGGCGTGAAGGGTGGTCTGGGCCTGGCCGAGGATCGTGCCGAGGCTTCCATCGCCTGTCGCCAGGTCGGCCCCATTGCCTTCAAGGGCACACTCAAGGACGGTGAGGAGGTGTTCAAGGAACGCACTTCGCTGGTGTTCAAGACCATGCAGGTGGTGCGTTTCTTCGACGCCAAGCGCAACACGCTGGTGTATCTGGTCTACAGTGACCGGGTGATCGAGGGCAGCCCGCAGAATGCGGTGACGGCCATCCCGATTCTGCCGTGGGCTCAGCCGTAACCCGATCAGCGTTCATAAAAAAACCGCCCCGAAGGGCGGTTTTTTGTGCGTGACGATCAGGCGCTGGGGGTATCGAGTTGCAGGCGCTGGTTCGACTGCTTCTGCACCGCATGGAAGCGCTCGGCATCCTGCGACAGGACGTCGGCCATGGCCGGGAAGATCTCGTCCAGCTTGCTGCGCCATTCTTCGCTCTTGGCCTGCTCGGGGAAGCAGCGGCGAATCAGGTCGAGCATGATCGACACCGTCACCGAAGCGCCCGGCGAGGCGCCGAGCAGGGCAGCGATGGTGCCGTCAGCAGCCGCTACCAGTTCGGTACCGAATTGCAGGATGCCGCCTTTCTTCGGATCCTTCTTGATGATCTGCACGCGCTGGCCGGCCACTTCCAGGCGCCAGTCCTCGGCCTTGGCTTCGGGGTAGAAGCCGCGCAGGGTTTCCAGGCGCTGCGCTTCGGACTGCATCACTTCCTTGATCAGGTAGCGGGTCAGGTCCATGTTGTCGCGCGCCACCGCCAGCATCGGGCCGAGGTTGTTGGGGCGTACCGATAGCGGCAGGTCGAGGAACGAGCCGTATTTGAGGAACTTGGTGGTAAAGCCGGCATACGGGCCGAACAGCAGGGACTTCTTGCCATCGACCACGCGGGTGTCGAGGTGCGGCACCGACATCGGCGGCGAGCCCACGGCAGCCTGGCTGTAGACCTTGGCCTGGTGCTGCTTGACGATTTCCGGGTTGTCGCAACGCAGCCACTGGCCACTCACCGGGAAGCCGCCGAAGCCTTTACCTTCGGGGATGCCGGATAGCTGCAGCAGCGGCAACGCGCCACCGCCGGCACCGAGGAAGACGAACTTGCTTCTGAGCTGGCGCGTGGCACCGGAGCGGGTGTCCTTGATGTCCACCAGCCAGCCTTTGCCATCACGCTTGAGGTCGGTGACTCTCTGGTTGCAGGTGACCTTGGCGTTGGGCTGATTGGTCAGGTAGGCGAGCATCTGCTCGGTGACGGCACCGAAGTTGACGTCGGTACCGGCCTGTACGCGGGTCATCGCCAGTGGCTCGTTGGCGTCACGGCCTGGAATCAGCAGCGGTGCCCATTCGGCGATGGTGGCGCGATCCTCGGTGTATTCCATCTCAGCAAAGGCGTGATGTTGCCGCAGCGCCTCGAAGCGCTTCTTGAGGAAGGCAATACCACTGTTGCCGCGCACGAAGCTCATGTGCGGCACCGGGTTGATGAAGGTCTTCGGCGCGTTGATCGCACCTTTCTCGATCAGGTAGGCCCAGAACTGCTTGGACTCCTCGAACTGGGCGTTGATGCTGACCGACTTCTTGATGTCGATACTGCCGTCAGCACCTTCCGGGGTGTAGTTCAGCTCGCACAGCGCGGCGTGACCGGTGCCGGCGTTGTTCCAGGGGTTGGAGCTTTCCACTGCGCCGGACTCGCGCAGCTCTACCACTTCCAGCGTGAGGCCGGGATTGAGTTCCTTGAGCAATACGCCCAGGGTCGCGCTCATGATGCCGGCGCCAACCAGCACCACATCTACGCTTTGGGAATCGTTGTGCGCCATTAACCTCTCTCCAAGAAAAACTGCACCAGATGGACGGCCATTCGGCCTTTCAGGGCGATACCGACAGAATCAGGCGTGATGCCACGTTGTTCGGTGGTGAGGGTCAAGGCTGGGATTTGCGGACGCAAAACTGTTCATCTGTTCGCCACACTCTTGTGAAGTTTGTAAAAACCGTTTTTTTCACGCTCTTTTGGAGCGGTGAACCTCAAAAGCTCGACTGCCTCGGCGCGCTTTTGCCCGTGCAAAACATGCAATGCATGGCTGCTATCGGCTCTGCATATGGGCTAAAAAGCGACTGGCCGGAATGGCAGCGCGAAGTGGGCGACTCTCTGGGGCGGGGCGATGACGTTGCATCGGCGAGGTCGTGCGGCCCGATCAGGAGACGTCCTTATAATCGGGGCGCGATTATAACGGTGAATGAGGGGAAATTGATCGCCCCTGTGTGACTTTTATTCTTCCATCGGTCAGGCCGCCAACGGGCGATTGGACGATGCGTGTGTGACGACCGGTGTGATCAGTGCGCCACTGGGCAGAGGGGCGCCTAGCCAGGAAGCGTTCGGCTCGCGTACTTCCACCCAGCCGGCCTGACTTGGCGGCTCCTGCATCTGGCGCAGGGCGCGACACAGACCCTGTGCATCGATGAGGGCGAAATGGCGCATCGGACGAGTGCGGCTGAACAGGTGGCGCAACAGCATGATGAAGGCTCCAGCGGGTGGCACCTGCCTTTATGTCAGAGTGCGTTGACAGGCTGATGACAGGAACCGCAATGCCCCCGAGCGGTCTCATTCGGCACTACTGTCGGCCTCAGGCCACGCTGGGTATACTGCCGGCCACTTTTACCTCACTCGGAGAGATGAGCATGCTGCACCGTGCGTTGATCGCCCTGCTTGCTGCCGCCAGCCTGTCGCTGGCCGGTTGTGCCCTCAGCCCTCAGCAACTCACCCCGCAACCCAAACTCACCAGCTCGCTGACCGCAGTGGGTCAGGGCCAGCCGGTGGTGGTGCGCGTGGTCGATGGCCGTGCCTCGCCGGTGCTTGGTACGCGCGGTGGCCTGTATCCGGAAACCAGCTCGATCAGTGTCAGTGCCGAGCATGTGCTGCCCAGGTTGCAGGCCGAGGCCGAAGCAGCCGTGCGCCTGCTGGGTTTTACCCCGTCGCCGAACGCCTACAATGCGCCGCAACTGACCATTACCCTGGCGGAGCTGAAGTATCAGTCGCCGAAAGAGGGCATGTACGTCACCGAGGCAGACATCTCCGCCTCCATTCGTGCTGACGTACAGGGCGGCAGCCGCCGCTATACCGGCCGCTACGGCGCCTCGCTGAATCAGCGCTTCGGCACTGCCCCGAATCAGCAGACCAACAGCAAGCTGGTGAGCGACGTGCTCAGCGATGCGCTGACCCGCGCCTTCAAGGATCCGACCATTGGCCAGGTTCTGCTGCAGTAATTCATGACGCTGCCATAAACAACGCCCCGCATTGCGGGGCGTTTTCGTTTGTCTCAGCGCTTCAAGCCGCTTCGGCGTAAAACTCCGGCAGGCTCATGCCGGTGCGGTTGTCGATGTCCGGCAGGTCGTAATGCTCATGGCCACCCAGGGCGCAGTACACCAGCCAGTGCTGGTCCTGGACGTTGAAGGAGAGTTCGTCGACCACTTCGTCCACTTCATCCAGCGAGTCGATCAGATAATCGCGATCCAGCGGTTGAGAATTGAGCATGGCAAGTCCTCCGGGGACGTTGGGGTTGGGCTCCAATAACAGTCGTGACTGCTTGGTCACTAATGGAGATACAAACCCTAGGCCAGGCAGATGACAGTTTTCAGACGATTTAGGGATAGCGGGCTGCGTTCGTCGGAAACGAACCTTATAAAAGCAGGATTTCAGTACACTGCGCGGCGACTTTTTGGGGGCTGAAACGCACCAGTTTCAGCCGTAATCCCCATTCTGGTGCGGTGGCAGGGTTGCTGCACCATGCTGTTTTCGAGGTGTTGCATGTCGTTGCAGGTGTTGTGGTTACTGTTCCTCGCTCATCCGGCCAGCGCGGTCAATTCGCTGGCATTGTTCTTCGCTGTGGCCGGTGCCTGGCTGTGTCTGATGACCCGTGTGCGTGAGCAGCGCGGCATGGCACGGGTTCTGGCTCAGGGTGAGCTGGATGAGGCGGAGGTGCTGGATGAACGTACCTTGCGCATCAATCGCTTCTTCTACCGCTTCGGCGGCATTTGCCTGGGTGCAGCCTTGGTGCTGTCCTGGTTCAGTACGCGGCTTTGACGCTTGAGCGATAAATGAAAACGGCAGCCATCGGGCTGCCGTTTTCGTTTGTGGCTATAGCTGCCTTACAGGGGCAGATCCGCCTTGATCCGATACTGGTTACGCACCGGATTGGCGTATTGCAGGATCAGGAAGGGCTTTTCTTCGGCGCTGCAGGCGGCCAGGCGCTTCTGCCACTCGGCTTCGGCCTTGGCCAGTTCTGCGGCCGGGAACAACTCGCTTGCCGCTGGCACATTCAGCTCGGCCTCGCGGCCTTCCCACATGGCGTAGGCCAGGTAGTGCACGGGGAACAGGCGATACTGGCCGAGAATGCGGCGGTCCATCTCCTGGGCCAGCTGCTTGGTGTCCTCCAGGCCTGCTACCGGTGGGCCGAAGTGCAGGTGCACACGGCCTTTGTAGCCGGTGATACCCAGAGCGATACTGGCGTCGTCTTCGCCCGGCGCCTTGGTGTAGCAGCCAGTGGCGGCGCGTACGCTCAGCTCGCGGGCCTTGGCCAGGTCGCAGGGGTCGTACTCGTAGCTGATCGATACCGGGATCAGATTCAGCGAGTCGATGACCTCGGCGAAAGGCTCGTCCTTGCGACTCATGTGGAACATCTTGAGGATGGCCGAGTCGGTGCGATCATCACCATCCTTGGCGCGGCCTTCGGCCTGGGCGATCCAGATCGACTCGCCGTCTTCACGGATCGAGTGATTGATATACGCCGACAGCAGCTGATAGGCCGCCAGCTTTTCGCGTCGGCCGCTGATCGAGCGGTGCACGATGAAACTCTTGTTCAGGCGCATCAGGTCGCTGACGAAGGGGCGCTGCAGCAGGTTGTCGCCGATGGCGATACGCGGCGTCTGCAGGCCGGCATGGTAGACGGCGTAGTTGACGAAGGCCGGGTCCATGACGATATCGCGGTGGTTGGCCAGGTACAGGTACGGCTTACCGGTTTGCAGGTGTTCCAGGCCGGAGTAGCTGATGCCGTCGCTGGCATGTTCGATGGTGCGATCGATATAGGGTTCGATCTTCTCCTGCAGCTTGGCCACCGAGTCGACGCTGGCGAACTCGCTGCGCAGGCGCGCGGCGATCAGCGGCTTGAGCAGCCAGCCTAAAGGCCCAGCCAGGCGCGGAAAGCGAAAACGGGTAAGGGTGCCGAGAAACGCCGGATCGGCGAGCAGGCGCGCCAGCACGGGGCGTACTTCTGCGTCGGCATAGGGTCGGATGGCATCGAATGCGCCCATCATGCTCTCTTGTGTTCTGGAACGGCTAAGGTTGAAGTGATGTCTGCTTAACAGAGTGAGCAGTAGACCGGCGATTATACCGCCAAGTCACAAGGAGGCCGCGATGCTGGAAAGCGAGTCGTATTATTGCCCTTACTGTGGAGAGTCAGCCGAGGCGTTGCTGGATCTGTCCGGCGGTGATCAGGCTTATATCGAGGACTGCCCGGTGTGCTGCCGACCGATCGAGTTCGAGCTGCGTACCGATGGTGTCGACTGGCAGCTGGACGTGCGTGCGGAGAACGACTGATGCAGCGAATCTACGAGCCGGAAAATCTGCTGGAAGGTCAGATGTTGGTGGATATGCTGGCCAGCGAAGGGATCGAGGCGCACTTGCTCGGCCAGCACCTGGTCGGCGCGATGGGCGAGCTGCCGGCCTGCGGTCTGCTCGGCATGGTGGTCGCGGATGACGATGCAGGGCGGGCGCGGATGCTGATCGCTGAGTACAATGCGGCGCAACCCGTACCTGGCGACGAGCCAGAGTTCTTTCAGGGCGTATTGCTTTGTTGATGCGCCCCCTGTCTGTCGAGTCGTTTCATGTGTGGACGTTATGCCCTGTTTCGCTGGTCGCCCGCTTTTGCAGCGCTGCCCGGCTTCCCCGCTGACCAGAAACCGCACTGGAATCTGGCGCCCGGTATGCAGGTGTTGATGCTGCGTGCTGGCGAGCAGGGCCCGCAAGCGGCAGCGGCGCGTTGGGGGCTGACGCCGGCGTGGCTCCAGGATCTGTCCAGGACACCGGTCCATGCCCGCGCCGAAACGCTGGCCGAGCAGCCGATGTTTCGCGAACCTTTTCGCCTGCGCCGCGCGCTGCTGCCGGCCAATGGTTTCTACGAATGGCGCGGTGGTGCGCGCAAGCGTCCGTACTGGATGAGCAATGGCGATTCGCTGATGCATTTCGCGGCGTTGTGGGAGCTGTATCCGGTGGGCGGGCATGAATACCTGAGCGTGGCGCTGATTACTCAGGCGGCTGCTACGCTGCGCCGGCCCTTGATTCTCGGCGCGCATGAGCAGGCGCTGTGGTTGAGCCCTGACACGCCTCCCGAGCAACTGGCGGCGCTGCTGGCCAAGCCGCAGGGTGCCCTGCGTGAGCGCGCGCTGGCAACGCTGGTCAACGACCCGAAGCTGGATGCGCCGGAGTGCCTGACGCCGGCTTGAGCCAGTGCAGCACTGCGGGCGGAGCTTGGCCTGACATACCTTGGTGCAGCCCCTGCCCGATGCAGTGCCTCATACCTTGAACTGATTGATCAGCCGGCGCTGCTGTTCGGCCAGTTTGGTCAATTGGGCGCTGGCCTGGCTGGCTTCATCGGCGCCGCCAGCCACTTCGTTGGCGACCTGGCCGATATTGGTGACGTTGCGGTTGATGTCCTCGGCTACGGCGCTTTGTTCCTCGGCGGCGCTGGCGATCTGTGTGTTCATGTCGTTGATCACCGATACGGCCTGAGTGATGGACTCCAGGGTTTGCGCGGCCTGGTTGGCGTGCGCCACGCTATCGTCGGTCTTGCTCTGGCTCTGTTCCATCACCTTGACCACTTCGCGTGTGCCTTGCTGCAGTTGCTGGATCATGTTCTGGATTTCTTCGGTGGCCTGCTGGGTCTTCTGCGCCAGGTTGCGTACCTCGTCGGCGACCACGGCAAAGCCGCGACCCTGTTCGCCGGCGCGGGCGGCTTCGATGGCCGCATTGAGGGCCAGCAGGTTGGTCTGTTCGGCGATGCCACGAATGGCGACGAGGATGGCGTTGATGTTTTCGCTGTCCTTGGCCAGGTTCTGCACCACACCGACGGCACGGCCGATCTCGCTGGCCAGCACGGCGATGGCGGTGGAGGTTTCCTGTACCACCTGTTTGCCCTGGCTGGCCGCCCGGTCGGCGTGATTGGCGGCTTCGGCAGCATGGGTGGCGTTGCGTGCGACATCCTGCGCAGTGGCGGTCATTTGGTGCACGGCCGTGGCCACCAGCTCGATCTCGGCCAACTGCTTTTGCACGCCCTGATTGGTGCGGATGGCGATGTCGGCCGTGTGTTCCGAGGAGTCGCTGACCTGCTGCACCGAGGTCACCACGGAGGCGATCATGGCCTGCAGCTTGCTCAGGAAGGCATTGAAGCCGGCTGCAATCTGGCCCAGTTCGTCCTGGCGGTCGACATGCAGGCGTACGGTCAGGTCGCCGTCGCCCTTGGCCATGTCGTCGAGCATGTCAACCATCTGCCGCAGCGGGCGGGCGATGCCGTAGCCGACGAACCAGATCACCAGCAGGCCCAGGCCAGCGATGAGCAGGCCGACCAGTGCCATGCCCAGGGTGTCGCCGTCGCGTTGTGCAGTCAGGTCTGCCTGCAGCGTATGCAGCTCAGCCATCACGGCCTCGAGTGGCAGCAGCAGCATCAGTACCCAGCGTGTATCGCTCTGGCCGATGTTGAAGCTGAGGAACAGTTCGATATGGCTGTGTGCAGGATCATCCTGAGCGTCTATGGAATACAGCACCTGGCCCGGCTGCAAGCTCCCGAGATTGTTCACTTCGTTGCTATCGAGCAGGGCGGTGGCTGGCTCGCCGAGTTTTTCCGGGGCCGCGGTCGAGGCAACCAGGCGGCCGTTGCTGGCAATCAGAGCCATCTCGCCAGCACCGCCATAGAGCTGTGCATTGGCCTTGAGCAATAGGTCCTGGATGAAGTTCACTGCCAGATCGGCGCCGGCGATGCCGCGAAACTCGCCATTGACCAGAATTGGTGAGGTAAAGGACGCGAGCATGGTCATTTTGCCGCCGACATCGTAGGGGGCCGGATCGATCACGCAGGGGCGTTTGCGTTCCTTGGGACACAGGTAGTATTCGCCAGCCCTGACGCCGGTCGGCAGTATTTCCTCGCTTTCCATCGTGCCGATGGCATCGACGCCGAGGCTGCCGTCGGCATTGCGGTACCACCAGGGCAGGAAGCGCCCGCTGCCGTCGTAGCCGTTTTCCTTGCTGCCGGCGTACAGGTCGTCGCTGGCATCGAACGCGTCAGGTTCCCAGCCGATATAGCTGCCGAGCAGCTTGGGGTTCTGCGCCGTGGTTTCGCGTACCAGGTTGGCCAGTTCTTCGCGGCTGATGCTGAGCAGCGGGCTGCCATTGCTATCCGTCATACCGAGCATGGCATTGACGCGAGCCAGGTCAGCGGTGATCTGCAGGGGCGGTTCCAGTTCCCGCTGGATTTCGCTGACCTGGGCCAGCGCCAGTGAGGAAAGACGCTGCTCGATGATCTGTTCGAGCAGGGCCTGCGTACGCTGCTGTACCAGTTGCTGGGTGCGGTCGCTGGCGAACAGGGCGTACAGCACCAGGGCCACAACCACGGCCAGCACGCTGGCGCCGGCGAGAAAGGCGACGGAAAACTGGATCGACTTGAACTTCATGTGAGCTCCCGGACGCAATGTGGCCAGTCACGGGTTGTCGGCCACGACAAGGCAAAACCTTAGGGCCAGAGGTCAAGGTTCTGGCTGCTGTTGCATTGAGCAAAGATGGCGCGTGGCCATTGTGCAAGTGCTGCGGTTGCTCGTCGTGCGGGAGCGGCCTAGCATAAGTGTCCGATTCAAGGAGATGGCTCGATGAGCAAGGTTCATTATTTGAGTGGCCTGGCGGCTGCCCTGCTGCTGGCGGGATGCCAGGCCGTCAATACCACCAGTGGTGGTGCGGTGGGGGTTGAGCGTAAGCAGTACATGTTCAGCATGCTGTCAGCTGATGAAGTCAACCAGATGTACGCACAGTCCTATCAGCAGACGTTGAGCGAAGCATCGAGCAAGGGCGTGCTGGACAAGACCAGTGCCAATGCCAAGCGTCTGCAGACCATTGCCGGGCGGCTGATTCCGCAGGCACCGCGTTTTCGCCCGGATGCCGCCAACTGGCAGTGGGAGGTCAACCTGATCAAGAGCCCGGAGCTCAATGCCAACTGTGGGCCGGGCGGCAAGATCATTTTCTACAGTGGCATCATCGAGAAGCTGAAGCTGACCGATGACGAGATCGCCGCGATCATGGGCCACGAGATGGCGCATGCGCTGCGTGAGCACAGCCGTGAAGCGATGTCCAAGGCGTATGGTATTCAGGTCGCCAGGCAGGGGGCCAGCGCCCTGCTGGGGTTGGGTGAGACGAGCATGGCTCTGGCCGATACCGTGGTGCAGTACAGCCTGACCTTGCCCAACAGTCGTGGCAATGAAAACGAGGCTGACCTGATTGGTCTGGAGCTGGCAGCGCGTGCAGGCTATGACCCCAATGCAGCCATCAGCCTGTGGCAGAAGATGGAGGCTGCCGGTGGTGGTGCACCGCCCGAGTTCATGAGCACTCACCCATCGTCCAGCAGTCGGATCGCCTCGCTACAGGCAGCCATACCCAAGGTGATGCCACTCTACGAGCAGGCCAGGGCCGGGCGCTGAGTTCGCTATGAAAACGGCGCGGCGTGAGACTGCACGCCGCGCTGTTGGCGTTTCAGGGTTGCGCGGTTTCGGCAAGCGGGCGGGTCTGCATGCCCAGTTGAGCACGAAAACTTTCCATGTCGAACATGGTGCAGATTTCCTGAATCTCATTGCTGGGGTTCAGTGTCCAGAATGCCATGGCTGAAATGCTCAGCGCCTTGTCGCTCGGGGCGTAGCCCAGTGCCGGTTTCTGGATGGTGCCGATCAGCGTACTCCAGGTCACCACCTTGTAGCCTTCGGCGATGCAGTCTTCGACCACTATCTGCAGATCCGGCATCGCCAGGCGTATGCTCTGTACCAGTTGCACGAAGCCGGCGCTGTTCAGCGGATGGCCGACGAATGAACTCTTGTAGATGAAGTCGCGGCTGTGCAGCTGTTCTGCCAGCGCCAGGTGGCCCCTGTTCCAGGTGAGGTCGATGTGCTGGCACACCATTCTCTTGCGATCATCCAATGACATGCTGCCTCCTGACTGCTGACCGAAGTTGCGTGACGTGCACATACTCTAGCAGCAGTCAGGACGCTGGGATTGGCCAAGGTGTCCGAGTGTCGGCGTCGGCAATCGGTCAGGCCAGTCCGCTCAGTTTCAGCGCCTGGTAGCCAGCATAGATTGCCAGTGCAGCGAAGGCGCAGGCGGCCAGGCGGCGGATCAGCGTCAGCGGCAGGCGATCGGCGGCGAAATTGCCCGCCAGCACCACCGGTACGTTGGCGATCAGCATGCCCAGGGTGGTGCCAATGACCACCAGGATGAAGTGCGGGTACTGCGCGGCCAGCATCACGGTCGCGACCTGGGTCTTGTCGCCCATCTCGGCGAGGAAGAAGGCGATCAGCGTGGTGAGGAAGGGGCCGTATTTCTTCAGGCCGGATGCTTCATCGTCGTCGAGTTTGTCCGGCACCAGGGTCCAGGCTGCCACGGCGACGAAACTCGCAGCGAGAATCCAGCTCAGCGTGGCAGGCGAGAAGAAGCCGGCAACCCAATTACCCACGGCGCCGGCAGCGAAATGGTTGGCCAGGGTGGCGACGACGATGCCCCAGATGATCGGCCAGGGCTTGCGAAAACGTGCGGCCAGCAGCAGAGCGAGCAACTGGGTTTTGTCACCGATTTCGGCGAGGGCGACGATCAGGGTGGGAACGAACAGGGATTCCAGCATCAGGTTTCCTAAAGGGGCGGGTCGACACGGCTTATGACACGAACGACCTTCCCGCCCCGGGTATAGGTTGTGCGTGTCATAGGTCTTGTCAAACCGCAGGCCTCTCTGTGAAGGCCTTGGGTCGTATACGCCATGCTCTGCGGAGCAAGTGTGTTGACGCATACCGGGCGAGCAGGGCGCTCGCGGGAGACTACTCCCCTAGGACGGGCGCAATTGTGCCCAAGCGTTGCGTTGGGAGCAAGCCCAATTCAGCGACGGGTACTGTAGATGCGAAAACCCTCTGCCTCGGCCAGGGTGCGGCAAGGGCCGAGATGGCGCTCGATCAGAGGCGGATACTTGAGGAAGCTGTTGGCCACCAGACGCAACTCGCCACCTTTAACCAGGTGGCGCGCAGCCTGGCTCAGCAGGTTCTCGCTGGCCTGGTAATCGGTATGCACACCTTGATGGAACGGCGGGTTGCTGACGATGGCGCTGAGTCCCTCGGGTGCCGATTCGATCCCCGTACCGGCGATCAGGTTGGCTGACAGGCCGTTACGTGCCAGGGTCAGGCGGCTACTTTCCAGGGCGAAGGCGTCAACATCCAGCAGGCTCAGCTCGCTGTCTGGGTAACGCCTTTTGAGCGCAGCGCCGAGTACGCCGGCACCGCAGCCGAAATCGAGCAGGTGGCCGCTGGGCAGGTCATCCAGATGCTCGAGCAGCAATGCGCTGCCGCGATCCAGGCGGCCATGGGCGAACACGCCGGGCAGGGTGACGATCTCCAGGGCACCGTCGGCCAGCGGCAATGAGTAGCTCTGCGCCAGGGCGTGCAGATCCGGCACAGACGGCGCCTGCTCCACCTCGACGCACCAGAGTTGGCAGTGCCGCGCGCTGTCGAGCTTGCGTGGCTTGCCATAAGCTGCCAGCTGTTTTGCCGCACGTTCGATACCGCCACGTTTTTCACCGACCAGGTACAGCGGCTTGCCGCCCAGGCGCGAGGCCAGCGCTTGCAGCAGGTAATCGGCCAGTTCGCGGGATTTGGGCAGGAACAGCACGGCAGCGTGGTAGTCGCCATCGGGCATGCCTGTGGCGAAGTGAGTGCGACCGGCAAAGCGTGCGGTAAGCAATGCCTGGTCGCCCGCATGCCAGTTCCAGCCGCGTGCCTGAGGCAGGGCGCCGAGCAGATCGTCAGCCGGCAGGCCGGCCAACAGCAGTTCGCCACCGAACAATTCAGCCTGGCGCAGGAGAACTTCGCTTCGCGGATCCATGGTGCTTCCTACAAATCTGTGATGCGGAAAAGTAAGAGGGCCGGGAGAATGAAACCGAGGCATTGCTACCAAAGCGCAGCGCCGGCCCGCCGCTTCCTGAAAAGCTGCGCAGCTTACCCGACGACTCGCAGCGGCGCACCGGCGAAGAAGCCGGCTGCGTTCTCGACCATCTGCCCGACGATGCGCTGGCGAGCTTCCTGGCTGCCCCAGGCGCTGTGTGGGGTGATGATCAGACGCGGGATGTCAGCGTCCAGTAGCGGGTTGCCATCTTTCGGTGGCTCCTGAGTCAGTACGTCGGTTGCCGCACCGCCCAGATGGCTGCTGCGCAAGGCATCGGCTAATGCCTGTTCATCGACCAGACCGCCGCGTGCGGTATTGATCAGGAAGGCGCGCGACTTCATCAGCGCCAGTTCCTGCGCACCGATCATGTTGCGCGTCTGCTCGTTGAGCGGGCAGTGCAGGGTCAGGGCATCGACCTGTGGCAACAGTTCGTGCAGCGGCAGGCGATCGGCGCGCGCCGGGCGGCCGGGCAACTGGCCGAGCAGCACGCGCATGCCGAAGGCTTCGGCCAGGCGGGCAACGGCGCCGCCCAGTTCGCCATGGCCGAGCATGCCCAGGGTCTTGCCTTCCAGCTCGACGATGGGGTGGTCGAGCAGACAGAACTGACTGGCTTGTTGCCAGCGTCCTGCGGCGATGTCGCGCTGGTAATCGGGCAGGCGCGTGGCCAGTGCCAGCAGCAACATCAAGGTGTGTTGTGCCACTGATGGCGTGCCGTAGCCCTGGCAGTTGCACACGGTCACACCGTGGGCGCTGGCGGCTTTGAGGTCGATATTGTTGGTGCCGGTGGCGGACACCAGCACCAGCTTCAGCTCGGGGCAGGCGGCGAAGGTGGCGGCGTCCAGCGGTACCTTGTTGCTGATGGCAACCTGAGCGCCCTGCAGGCGTTCGGCGACCTGATCCGGACGCGTATGCGCGTGCAGGGTCAGCTCGGCGAAGGCCTGATGCAGCGGTTGCATATCGAGGTCACCCAGGTCGAGGGAGGCGTGGTCGAGGAAGACGGCGCGTGGGCTGTTGCTCATCAGCTGTACCTTTTCGCAGGAAGATCGCAGGAGTAGATTGGCGAGCCTACCAGACCTTCATCGTCGATGCGGAGCCGCCATGTACTGGAGTGAATTTCTCACCGTTGCCCTGATTCATCTGCTGGCAGTGGCCAGTCCGGGGCCGGATTTCGCCATCGTCGTGCGTGAGAGCGTTGGCTTCGGTCGCCGTGCCGGGGTGTTCACGGCGTTGGGGGTGGGCAGCGGGATTCTGGTGCACGTCACTTATTCGTTGCTCGGTATCGGCCTGATCGTGTCGCAGTCCATCGTGCTGTTCAATGCCTTGAAGTGGCTGGCAGCGGCTTACCTGCTGTACATCGGCATCAAGGCGCTGCGCGCGCGCCCGGCTGACCCGGCCAGCGCCGAGTTGAGTCTGGCGGCAGGTGCGCGTAGCGGTCGTGGGGCTTTCGTCACGGGGTTCATCACCAACGGCCTGAACCCCAAGGCGACGCTGTTCTTCCTGTCGCTGTTCACCGTGGTGATCAACCCGCATACGCCAGTGGCGGTGCAGGCCGGTTATGGCCTCTATCTGGCATTGGCGACGGCGTTCTGGTTCTGCCTGGTGGCCTGGCTGTTCAGCCAGCAGCGCGTGCGCGCCGGTTTCGCCCGCATGGGCCACTGGTTCGACCGGCTGATGGGCGCAGTGCTGGTGGGGATTGGTGTGAAGCTGGCGCTGAGCGAAATGCGCTAAACGAAAGAGCCCCGCAACTGCGGGGCTCTTTGGTGATGGGCTGGTTTACAGCAGTTCGATGGCCACTGCTGTCGCTTCGCCGCCGCCGATGCACAGCGAGGCGATACCGCGTTTGCCACCTTTTATCTGCAGGGCGTTGATCAGGGTGAGGATGATCCGCGAGCCGGTAGAGCCGACCGGGTGACCCTGGGCGCAGGCACCGCCGAAGACGTTGACCTTGGCGTGATCCAGGCCGTGTTCGCGTATGGCCAGCATGGTCACCATGGCGAAGGCTTCGTTGATCTCGAACAGATCGACTTCGTCTTTGCTCCAGCCGGTCTTCTTCAGCAGGTTGCTCATGGCACCGATGGGGGCCAGGGTGAACTCGCTCGGGTCCTGACTCTGGGTCGCATGGGCAACCACCTTGGCCAGGGGCTTGAGACCGCGCTTGGCGGCTTCATCAGCAGTCATCAATAGCAGTGCGCTGGCGCCGTCGGAGATCGAGCTGGCGTTGGCGGCGGTGATGGTGCCGTCTTTCTTGAAAGCGGGCTTGAGTGTCGGGATCTTGTCCAGGTTGGCCGTCAGCGGCTGTTCGTCATCCTTGACCACCACTTCGCCCTTGCGCGAAGTAACGGTGATCGGGACGATTTCGGCGTCCAGGGAACCATCCTTGATCGCCGCCTGCGCGCGACGTAGCGATTCGATGGCATAGGCGTCCATTTCCTCGCGGGTGATGCCGTATTTATCGGCAGTCTCTTGAGCGAAAGAGCCCATCAGGCGACCAGTGCGCGCGTCTTCCAGGCCATCGAGGAACATATGATCCTTGATCTCGCCATGGCCCATGCGCAGGCCGGTACGGGCTTTTTCCAGCACATAAGGCGCGTTGGACATGCTTTCCATGCCGCCGGCGATCATCACCTGATTGCAGCCGGCTTTAAGCGAGTCGAAAGCCATCATGACCGCCTTCATGCCCGAGCCACACAGCTTGTTGATGGTGGTGCAGCCCGTGGCGGCGGGCAGGCCGGCATTGAGCGATGCCTGACGGGCCGGGCCTTGTTTGAGGCCGGCGGGCAGCACGCAGCCCATGATCACTTCCTGCACGTCGGCCGGCTCGATACCGGCACGGTTGACGGCTTCACGGATGGCGGCGGCACCCAGTTCGACAGCCGGCACGCTGGCCAGGCTGCCCTGGAAACCGCCCATGGGGGTGCGTGCACCGCTGACGATGACGATATCGGACATGTTGCTACCTCGAATTGAAAATGTCGTGGGATACAGTCTTTTTCAGGACTGGCAGGTTGGCTTGATTCTAACCTGTGACTAAAAGTGGTCATAGGGTCACATGGCAAATCATTCTTTGGGCTGATTTAGCGCTGCGCGAGCCCCTCTAGAGTCACCGCATAACCATTCCTCGCGTGCCTCAAGGTGATTTCATGCTGCAAACCCGACTGATTCCTCCCGCCGAAAATGCTCATGCCTATCCGTTGCTGATCAAGCGCCTGCTGTTATCTGGCAGTCGTTACGAGAAAACCCGCGAAATCGTCTATCGCGACAAGCTGCGCTACAGCTATGCCACCTTCAACGAGCGTGTCGCCCGTCTGGCCAATGTGCTCAGCGAGGCGGGGGTCAAGGCCGGCGATACCGTGGCGGTCATGGACTGGGACAGCCACCGTTATCTCGAGTGCATGTTCGCCATTCCCATGCTTGGCGCGGTACTGCACACCATCAACATTCGCCTGTCGCCGGATCAGATCCTCTACACCATGAACCACGCCGAGGATCGCTTCGTGCTGGTCAACAGCGAGTTCGTGCCGCTGTACAACGGCATTGCCGGGCAACTGACCACGGTCGAGAAGACCTTGCTGCTGACCGATGGCGAGGACAGGAGCGCCGAGTTGCCGAACCTCGTCGGCGAGTACGAGAGCCTGCTAGCGACGGCCGATTCGCACTACGACTTCGCCGATTTCGACGAAAACTCGGTGGCCACTACCTTCTATACCACCGGCACCACCGGTAATCCCAAGGGCGTGTACTTCACGCATCGGCAACTGGTGCTGCACACGATGTCCATGGCGACCACCATGGGCGGCCTGGACAGCATCCGCCTGCTCGGCAACGACGATGTCTACATGCCGATCACGCCCATGTTCCACGTGCATGCCTGGGGCGTGCCTTACGTGGCCACCATGCTCGGGGTCAAGCAGGTGTATCCCGGTCGCTATGAGCCGGATCTGCTTTGCCGTCTGATCAAGGAGGAAAAGGTCACCTTCTCCCACTGCGTGCCGACCATTCTGCAGATGGTGCTGGGCGCGCCAGGTGCGCAGGGCCATGACTTCGGCGGCATGAAGATGATCATTGGCGGCAGCGCGCTCAATCGCTCGCTGTACGAAACGGCGAAAGAGCGGGGTATTCAATTGACGGCGGCTTATGGCATGTCCGAGACCTGTCCGCTGATCTCCTGTGCCTACCTCAACGAGGAACTGCGCGCGGGTAGCGAGGACGAGCGCACCACTTACCGGATCAAGGCCGGTATTCCGGTGCCGCTGGTCGAGGCCGCGATCATGGACGCCGACGGTAAGCTGCTGCCGAGCGACGGCGAGGCGCAGGGTGAGCTGGTGTTGCGTGCACCCTGGCTGACCCAGGGCTATTTCCGTGAGGCGGAGAAGGGCGAAGAACTCTGGGCGCACGGTTGGCTGCACACCGGCGATGTGGCAACCATCGATGGTATGGGCTTCATCGAGATTCGTGACCGTATCAAGGATGTGATCAAGACCGGGGGGGAATGGATTTCGTCGCTGGAGCTGGAAGACCTGATTAGCCGCCACCCGGCAGTGCGCGAAGTGGCGGTGGTGGGGGTGCCTGATCCGCAATGGGGCGAACGTCCGTTCGCACTGCTGGTGCTGCGCGAAGAGCAGGGGCTGGATGCCAGGGGGCTGAAGGAGCACCTCAAGCCTTTCGTCGAGCAGGGTCATATCAACAAGTGGGCGATTCCCACGCAGATCGCCCTTGTTACTGAAATTCCCAAGACCAGTGTCGGGAAACTGGACAAGAAGCGCATCCGCGTCGAAATCGCCCAGTGGCAGGAGGCTGGCAGCGCGTTCCTGTCCACGCTGTGAGGTGCGAGTTGACTGGCTGGTTAAAGTGACTGGTCAGTCAAACAAGCGTTTGGCTTGCTAATTGCTGTTTCCCGTCCATGCTTGACTGGGTGCAGGGTCTGAAACCTGCGCGCCAGAGTGTCTGGGGGCTGCAAATCACACTTTCGAGGGATCAAGCAGTACCACCTGCTGGCTATAGTCAAAGCATCCATAACAAAAAACACATGGAGTAGCGTCGATGACAAAAACAACACCCTACTGGCGCTTGGCAAAACTGCCGCTGGCCGTCAGCCTCGCTTCCACCCTTGCCGCTCCGGCATTCGGCGTCACTTTCAATATCGGTGAAATCGAAGGGCAGTTCGACTCGTCGCTGTCGGTCGGTGCTAGCTGGTCGACTTCAAAGCCTAATAAGGACCTGATTGGCGTGAACAACGGCGGTCGCGGTCTCTCCCAGACCTCCGATGATGGTCACCTCAACTTCAAACGTGGTGAAACCTTCTCGAAGATCTTTAAGGGTATCCACGATCTGGAATTGCGCTATGGCGATACCGGAGTGTTCGTGCGCGGCAAGTATTGGTACGACTTCGAATTGAAGGACGAGGGGCGTGAGTTCAAGGACATCAGCGATAGCAACCGCAAGGAGGGGGCAAAGTCTTCCGGCGGTGAAATCCTCGACGCATTCGTCTATCACAACTACGCCATCGGCAATCAGCCTGGTTCGGTGCGCTTGGGCAAACAGGTCGTTAGTTGGGGCGAAAGTACCTTTATTCAGAACGGTATCAACGCCATCAACCCCGTTGATGTGGCTGCCTTTCGTCGCCCTGGTGCTGAGATCAAAGAGGGCTTAATTCCGGTCAACATGTTCTATATCGCCCAGAGCCTGACAGACAACCTTTCCATGGAGGCCTTCTATCAGCTTGAGTGGGATCAGACCGTGGTGGATAACTGCGGAACGTTCTTTTCCCAGGCTGATATCGTCGCCGATGGATGTGACCAGAACCTTAACGTCCTAGCATCTCTGTCACCGGCTCAACTGGCTCAAATCAACGGCAGTCTGACAAATCTTAATACGTTGTTGGGCGGCAATGCGGCGCTGGTTTCTTCTACTTCTGAAGGGGTGGTTGTTCCGCGCTATGGCGATAAGGATGCGCGAGATGACGGTCAGTGGGGACTTGCCTTCCGGTATATGTTCGAGCCGTTGGACACAGAGTTTGGCGCTTACTTCATGAACTACCATAGTCGGGCACCTATTTTCAGTGGTAAAGGCCAGAGTGCTTCTTCTTTGCGTTCCATCGATGCATTGGTTCAAGGTACCTTTGACCAGACCTATGCGGCACTAACCGGTGGTGGCTTAGGCCCGGTGGCCGCAGCGGGGCAAGCTGGCGCTAGCGCTGCAAATGTCGGCGCCCTGGCTTATGCAGCCAACGGCGGTTATTTCATAGAGTATCCTGAAGACATCAAACTCTATGGTTTGAGCTTCTCCACAACGTTGCCAACCGGAACAGCCTGGAGTGGCGAGATCAGCTATCGGCCTAATGCACCGGTGCAGTTGAACTCCACTGATGTGCTCTATGCCGGACTGCGGGGTATCAACTTCAACCTACCGGTCGCTCTGGGTGGGACCAATAGTACGCCTTATGCGGCGGTGTCTCCGCTCGGTCCGGACGCTGACGGTCTGCTTCATGGCTACAAGCGTAAGGAAATCACGCAGATTCAAACTACATTCACGCATTTCTTTGATCAGGTCATGGGGGCATCGCGCTTGACCCTGGTGGGTGAAGTAGGTTGGACCCATGTCGGTGGCTTGGAGAGCAAAGATGATATCCGCTACGGTCGCGATCCGATCTATGGCACTGCGGGTGATATGTGCGGACCTGTGAACGCCAGTACCGGTGGCGGTCGGAGCTCGGCCAGCATGCTCGGCAAGGCATGTGATAAGGATGGCTTTACCACTGCCAACTCTTGGGGTTACCGCGCTCGTGCCATCTGGGATTATCCCAATGCTTTGGCAGGTGTGAACCTGCGTCCGAGCGTAGCTTGGTCACATGACGTAGAAGGTTATTCGCCCGGCCCAGGGGCTAACTTCGAAGAAGGCCGTAAAGCTATCAGCCTCGGACTGGATGCGGATTATCAGAACACCTACACCGCCAGTCTGTCCTACACCAACTTCTTTGATGGCAAGTATTCCACCATTGATGACCGTGACTTCGTTGCGCTCAGCTTCGGTATGAGCTTCTAAGCGGCCAGGAATTTCGAGGAATCATGATGCAAATGAAAACAACAAAAAAACTGTGGCAAAGCGGTGTCCTGACCCTGTCTCTGCTGGCGACCGGCGTGATGGCGGCAGTGTCGCCTGACGAAGCTGCGAAGTTGGGCAGTACTCTGACTCCGGTCGGTGCCGAAATGGCAGGTAATGCCGATGGGTCGATCCCTGCTTGGACCGGTGGTCTGCCAGCCAACGCCGGCGCGGTCGATCCGCGAGGCTTCCTGGCCGATCCGTTCGCCAACGAACAGCCGCTGTTCACCATCACTGCGCAGAACGTCGACCAGTACAAGGACAAGCTGACCCCCGGCCAGCTGGCGATGTTCAAGCGCTACCCAGAAAGCTACAAGATGCCGGTCTACCCAACTCACCGCTCCGCCAGCCTGCCGGCTGCGGTGCTGGAGGCGACCAAGCAGAACGCGGTGAACACCAGGATGGTAGAGGGTGGTAACGGCCTGGAGAACTTCCAGACCGCCAACCCCTTCCCGATTCCGCAGAACGGCCTGGAAGCAATCTGGAACCACATCACCCGTTACCGTGGTGGTAGCGTGCGTCGCCTGGTAACTCAGGCGACTCCGCAGCCGAACGGTTCCTACTCGCTGGTCTACTTCCAGGACGAGTTCACCTTCCGTGATGCGCTGACCGACTTCGATGCGAGCAAGGAAAGCAACGTCCTGTTCTACTTCAAGCAGCGCGTAACTGCTCCGTCTCGCCTGGCTGGTAACGTGCTGCTGGTGCACGAAACCCTCAACCAGGTGAAGGAGCCGCGTCTGGCGTGGCTGTACAACGCCGGTCAACGTCGCGTGCGTCGTGCTCCGCAGGTGTCTTACGATGGCCCGGGTACCGCCGCTGATGGTCTGCGTACTTCCGACAACTTCGACATGTTCAACGGTGCGCCGGATCGTTACGACTGGAAACTGGAAGGCAAGAAGGAGATCTATATCCCCTACAACGCCTACAAGCTCGATTCGCCCAGCCTGAAGTACTCCGATATCGTCAAGGCTGGCCACATCAACCAGGACCTGACTCGTTACGAGCTGCACCGTGTATGGCACGTGACCGCGACCCTGAAGTCGGGCGAGCGTCACATCTATGGCAAGCGTGACTTCTACATCGATGAGGACACCTGGCAAGCCGCTCTGATCGACCACTACGACGGCCGTGGCACCCTGTGGCGCGTAGCTGAGGCGCATGCCCAGTACTACTACGACAAGCAAGTGCCGTGGTACACCGTGGAGACTCTGTACGACCTGCTGTCCGGTCGCTACCTGGCCCTGGGTATGAAGAACGAGGAGAAACAGGCCTACGACTTCAACTACAAGGCATCCAGCAGCGACTACACTCCGGCTGCTCTGCGTCAGGCCGGCGTTCGCTAAAACCTGTCCCGTGCAACACGATGAAGCCGGCCTTGTCAGACTGTGTGAAAACCTAGCAGTCTGAGTGCAAGGTGAAGACAATGCCTCTATCGGTCGATAGGGGCATTGTCGTTTATGGGCTATATCCAAGGTGAAGGTCGGCAACAAAGCAGCCTGTTTCCGCCGACATTGGAAGAGCTGGTTCCTGAGGATCATCTAGTTCGAGTCATCGAGGCCTATGTGGCTCGTCTGGATCTGAAGGTACTGGGGTTCAGCAAGGCTGAGCCGCTCAAGACTGGGCGCCCTGGCTACGATCCAGCTGATTTGCTCAAGCTATACCTATATGGCTACTTCCAGCGCATTCGCTCCTCTCGTCGATTGGAGGCGGAGTGCCAGCGCAATATCGAGGTGATGTGGTTGCTGGGTCGTCTGGCGCCGGACTTCAAGACCATCGCGGATTTTCGCAAAGACAACAGCATGGCCTTTCAGGCGACTTGCAAGGCTTTCGTCCAGTTCTGTCGCCAGGCGAGCTTGATCAGTGGGGAGCTGGTGGCCATCGATGGCAGCAAGTTCCAAGCGGTAGCTTCGCTGCGCAAGCACGTGAGCGTGGAGAAGCTCAAGCGTCAACAAGCGAAGCTGGAAAAACACATTGCCCAGTACCTGGCCCAGCTTGATGAGGGTGATGCACAAGACGCGCAAGAGACGATTGACCGGGCAGCGGTGAAACAGGCGCTACGCCAGCTACAGGATCGCCATGCCGATAACTTGACCGTAAAAGCGCTGATGGAGGCGCAGGGCCTGGAACAGTTCGTCGAAGGCGAAGCGGATGCCAAGAAGATGCGCTGCTCAGGCAAGAGCCCTTGCGTGGCCTACAACGTGCAGAGCGCTGTCGATGCCGAGCATGGCCTGATCGTGCATCACGAAGTGACCAATGACTGCACCGACAACCAGCAGTTGGAGCCGATGGCCAAAGCGACTCAGGCGGTTCTGCAGCAGCCTGAGCTGACCGTCACGGCTGATGCAGGTTATTCCAACGGGGCGCAGTTTCAGGCCTGCGAAGAAGCGGGCATTACGGCTTTCGTCCCCGTGAATCGCGCGCCCAACAATCAGGGCGGCGGCACGCTGTTTGTGCGTCAGGACTTCACTTACGATCCTGCGACCGACAGTTTCCAATGTCCTGCGGGTAAGACCCTGTCGCTCAAACAGCTCAATCGTGGCACTCGCCTTTACGCAGCCCGTGCCGAGGACTGCGGGAACTGCCCATTAAAAGCCAAGTGCACACAGGCCCAACGGCGTCATATCAGCCGCCATCCCAACGAAGAGGCGTTCGCGCGGATGGAGAAACGACTCGAAACTCACCCTGAGATGATGGGACGGCGACGAGCAATCATCGAGCACCCTTTTGGCAATCTCAAACAATGGATTCTGGGCAACGGTCGTTTTCTAGTGCGCCATTTCAGCGGGGTGAGAGCTGAGATGGCGATGGCCGTACAAGCCTACAACCTCAAACGTGCTATTTCGGTACTCGGGGCACGCCGCATGATCGAGCTGCTGACCTGAGCGCTGCACTTTGCATCATTGCACCAGTAAAAACACAAACGCCCCGAATCAATCGAGGCGTTTGTATTGAACCGGTTAAGTTCAGAGCGTTTTCACACAGCCTGCTTGTGCCGGCTTTTTCGTTACGGACTGTAGCGGGTGCTTCAAATGCCCGTAACAACTCGTTAGTCTGGGTTCAGCCAGAACCCGCCGATGCAGACAGAAGATTTTCAAGAACAGGCTGATGACAGACCTTTCTCGCTCGCCAGGTTGCCCTTTTACGCCGGCCACGCCGTTGGAAGCGCGTTTCTATCGTCCTCCGCTGCCTGAGGGGCATGTACCACGCCCCCGGCTGTGCGAGCGTCTCGAAGAGGGACTGCAGGGGCGCCTGTTACTGGTTAGCGCTCCGGCAGGGTTTGGCAAGAGTTCACTGGCTATCGAATTTTGTGAGCGCTTACCCGATCACTGGCACAGCCTCTGGCTCGGGCTCAGCGAACGCGACCATGATCCGGGGCGTTTTCTCGAGCGTTTGCTGCAGGGCTTGCAGCAGTTTCATCCAGGTTTGGGCGAGGATGCTCTCAGCCTGCTGAAAATGCGCCAGCGTCACCAGCCCTTCGCCTTCGAGCAATGGCTCGACGGTTTGCTCGATGAACTCACTCAACGGCTTGACGATGGCCAGCCGCTGTTGCTGGTGCTGGATGACTATCACCTGGCGCAGGGGCCGGTGCTCGATCGCTGCCTGCAATTCTTCCTCAATCATCTGCCGCCTGGTGTATTGCTATTGGTCACCAGCCGCCAGCGTCCTGACTGGCATCTGGCCCGTTTGCGCCTGTCACGGCAATTGCTCGAGTTGAACGAGCAGGATCTGCGCCTCACGGCTGCCGAGCTCGATGCCCTGCTGGTGAGTCAGGGCGCGTGCCTGGAGCGGCAGCAGGCCATCGGCATTCTGCAGCGCAGCGAGGGCTGGATTGCCGGTTTGCGCCTCTGGTTGCTGGCGCTCGAAGAGCACAGGGACGCTGGCGATGGGCTGCGGTTGTACGGTGGTGACGGGCTGATTCGTGAATACCTGCTTGAGGAGGTCATCGAGCGTCAGCCCGCTGATGTGCAGCACTTTCTTTACGATACCGCCTGCCTGGAACGCTTTTGCGCTGAGCTGTGCGATGCCGTGCGGGACAGCCATGACAGTGCCGCGATCATCCGACAGTTGCAGGCCAATCAGGTCTTTCTGGTGCCGCTCGACGAGCATGGCCACTGGTTCCGTTACCACCACCTGTTTTCCGACCTGCTCAATGCCCGTCCGGCTGAGCGTCTGAGTCATTCCCGTGGCCATGCTCACCTGCGAGCCTGTCGCTGGTTCGCGGCGCAGGGCATGCTCGACGATGCCATCGAACAGGCGCTGCTGGCGGGGCAGGTGGATGTGGCCGCCAGCCTGGTGCAGAACCTCTCCGAAGAGCAGATGCTGGCCGAGCAGAACATTGCCATGCTGCTGCGCTGGAAAACCAATCTGCCGGACGATTTGCTGGCCAGCACGCCACGTTTGATCATGATCTACGGCTGGGCGCTGGCACTGGCCTGTCAGCTTGATGCTGCGCAGGAGTTGCTCGGTCAGCTCGGGCGATTCCTGCCGGCGGCCGATGCCACGACCCAGCGCAGCATGCTGGCCCAGTGGCAGGCGCTCGATGGTGTCATCGCGCGTGGCCGTGGTGATGGCGAGCGTGCCGAGCAGCAGTGCAGCGAGGCGCTTGCATGCTTGCCTGTGGAACGTTACGGCCCCCATTTCATGTGCCTGTCCACCCTGTCCAATCTGGCCATGGTGCGGGGGGATCTCTGGCGCGCACGCGGGCTCAATCGTGACGCCCTGGAGTTGGCGCAGCGTATCGGTAATCCACTGTTCGAGGCCCTGGCGCACTATGAACGCGCTCGGGTGTTGCAGGCTCGCAGCGAAATAGCGCGGGCGCAGGATGAGGTGCACCAGGGCTTGCTGCTGGCGCAGCGTCTGCCAGCCCAGCGGCATTACTCGGTACGGGCACGCCTGACCATTTACGAGGGCTATCTGCTCAGCCTGCGACTGCAGCCTCAAGCCGCCGAACAGGTGCGCGCCGGGGTTGCTGAAGCCAGAGGCTGTCGCGATGTCGCGGCATTGATCGGTTACTGCGTGCTCGCTAGCCTGGAAGGCCGTGAAGGCCGCTCTGCCGAGGCATTTGCCCTGCTCGGTGAGGCCGAGCGGCTGATGCATATCTGGGATGTGCCGGCGATTTATTACTTGGCGATGATCACCTTGATGAAGTGCGAGTTGTGGTTACGCCAGGGCCAGGTTGAACTGGCCGCCGCCTGGCTACCGCAACTGGCGGAAACCTATGGCGAACAAGGGCGTGCCCTGGCTCCCGAGTTTCACCCGCAACTGGCATTGCACATCGACTTGCAACTGGCGGCTCTGGAGCGCCTGACCGGCGGGCTGGAGCAGGCCGAGCGCCGCCTGCGGGCGTTGCAGCAGCGAGCCCACGGGCTGGGAGGGCAACTGGTGGGGCTGATGGCGCAGGCTCAGCTCGCGCAGTTGCTTAAGCAGACTGGCCGTGAGCGAGAGGCCCGTGAGTTGCTCGACAGCTGTCTGGATCTGGCTCAGGGGGGCGCGCTGCTGCCTTTCGTCGAGTTGCTGCAGCACCAGCCGCAGTGGCTACGAGAGAGCCTGCTGGCGCGGAGCGTTTCATGTCCGGTTCGGGATAGCCTGCTCGCTGCACTGCCACAGGATCAGCCGGTCGCGGAGTCACCTGAACTCGAGGCAGGAGCGCCGAGCGAAAAACTCAGTACGCGTGAGCTGGCAGTTTTGCAGCTAATCGCCCGTGGCTACTCGAACCAGCAGATCAGCGAACGCCTGTTCATCTCCCTGCATACGGTCAAGACCCATGCGCGGCACATCAACAGCAAGCTCGACGTCGAGCGCCGCACTCAGGCCGTGGCACGCGCCAAGGCGCTTGGCCTGTTGCACTGAGGCTGCAGTGCGGCTGTAAGCATCCCACATTCAGGTGTTCAGCATGCTTCCGGGGCTGGCCAGCATTGCAGCCATGACAGGGTAAACTGCTGATCATTTCGTTATGAGGTCTTCTGATGACTACCACCGAACGCCCCGCCTTGATCCGTGAAACCTTTCCCGTCGGCCCCTTGCAGTGCAACTGCAATAAGTGGTGGTGGGCTAGGGTTATGAAATTTAAGGGTTTTTATTAAAAATTCCTTAAATTTCATATGCTTGTGGTGTTGCAGTTGTTTGCATAGTTAGGCGCATGGTTGCAGTATTTTGCATGCTTACTGTGCCAAATTTGTGCCGATGGTTCCTTTCCATGGAGGCCACATCAATATGCTCAGATGCTAGTGGGTTCCCGGCCGCGCCCGAGCATTCAATACCTGCTACCCATTCAGTAATGCCGTGTAGGCTGCGTCGCAAGGGATGCGCTCGATGGTTGGTCCTGTCTTCTGGGTCGTAGCCAGGCTGGCGAACTCAACGTAAGCCTTGGCTGAGCGCAATTCGTGAGTAGTTAATACATACCATTTGTGATGCAGTGCTTTGCGCCGTGTACTCAATATATTGCGTTGCTAATCAATGTTGTGCGGTTGTCAAGGTAAAATAATCAGTAATCTTCAACCTTCTAACCATTCACTGATCCCTGGAACCTGAGTGCATTCAATAAGTGCACAGGCATGTCGTAAAGGGCGTGCTATTAGGAGGTCAGATGAGTGTTCTGCTAACTGTCGAGGAACTATCCAGTTACCTTCACAAGTCCGTTTCAAGTATTCGCAGTGACGTTACACGCAACCCGCAGTCATTGCCTCCGATCTGCCGCCTTCCGGGCACCAAGCGTCTTCTTTGGCGTAGAGAGGATGTCGAGTTCTGGTTGGCAGATCATGTGATGGTCAGTGCTGCTGGTAATGCGGCGGGAGCTCTCATCGTTGCGAATACTAAGCCGGGTAGACCGACAAAGGCCGAACAAGTCAAACGGCAGAAGTTACGCTCGTCACAACGCAATGGGCCTATTGAGGCTTAATAGTGACAAGCCACGTTCCTTCCACGTCGCTTAGTAAGCTAGCACTTCGGGTTGCAAAAATATCTGGCGACAACGCTGATACAACCGCGTGTGTTCCTGGGGCGCTATATGTACAGCTTCCTCTATGGCCAGAGTCGGCTCGTGGAGTTCCAAATGCTCTAGTTCGTGGGTCTTTATTTGCTGCCATACAAGGGAAAGATCGTCAGGTACTGGATAGGGCGATTTTGGCATCTATCGACGGTTTGGAAATTCGATTCACTGGCCGGCAACTTGATCAGTCCGATTTGGATGTTTGGGAGACACTGATTCATTTGGCGAGGAAATATCGGACTGGTAACCGTGTGGTGCTTAGTGAAATTCAGATTTTAAAGTCGCTGCGCAGATCAACTGGGTCGAGTGATCGTTGCTGGTTAAAAGAGTCATTTATTCGGCTTGCAGCAGCCTGTGTTGAGCTGAAGTTTGGACCGGATGAAGCATTCGGAGCAATGTTAAAAGGGAAGCGGAACGGTATTAGTCGAACGTACTCTCTTGAATTGGAACCACTGCTGGAAGCCATTTATATGACAGGCTGGACGCAGATTGATTGGGCTCAGAGGCAGATGTTACGACGTAAGCCACTTGCGCAGTGGCTGCACGGATGGTTTTGCAGCCATGCCCAGCCGTTTCCGATGACTATTGAAACTATTCAGAGGCTGAGCGGCAGTACAAATTCGCACCCCGGAAGTTTCAAAAGGCAGTTGATAAAAGCGCTGGACGACTTGGTTTCAGTCAGCGCCTTGATGTCATGGGAGCTAAGCGGCCAGCGTGTCATGGTTCAGCGAACCCCAAGCGCAAGCCAGCAGCGGCATCTTGCAAAGCGTAGGCGTTCTCCCGCATGAGTCGGGGTGGGATACGATGCACTACTCCGTGGGATACGGTGCATACGAAGTGGGATTCGGTGCACTGAAAAATGGGATACGGTGCACTGGCATATGGGATACGGTGCACGCTATCCACAGGGTCGTTTTGGCCGGAGGCATAGTGCTGCAAGGCTTAGCGCGATTCGGTGAAGTGGCGCTAATCTTTTTATAATCCTTATCTAATCAAATACAGCGCTGTCGGTCCCTCAAGTGTCAACGTGCAGGGCTATTTCGTACGTATTTCGCCTCTGGCTGGCTCTGCCGTGCTTGGCTACCAATCTTCGTTGACACTTGGGGGATTCTTTCGAATCGTCGCCATGCTGAGTTCCCGCTTTTCATTCTCCCGAAGTGCGGCTATTCGTTGCTCGGTCGTGATGATTTGGTTTCTCATGAAAACTGAGTGTGCAATATCCTTGATGCCAATAGCGTCATTGTATTGCTTGTCACTATTTAGTCTGTTGATTTCTTGCTCGCTTAAAATAGATATAACTTCATACTCAATCCCGTAATATGCAAGCAGTGCAGACACTCTACAGTCTTGCTGGCAGGCGCGGACACACCTGTAAACGCCTCTCACGTCTACATCTAAGGGGGCTAAATCCCTGAGGGTGGCGTGTAGTCGATATAGAGCTATTGCTTCGACGAAATCTTCTGGTTCTATTTGCCTATTTGAGGTTAATAGCCTTTTTTCGAACTCATGTATCGCTTGTTCTACAGAGCTATTTCCCTCGTGGTGTAGAGCCCACAGTTCACGTTCAGGCGAAAATAAAGCCTGCCATATTCCCCAGGGTCCGTCGTCATAGAATTTTCGCGCTCTAGGAAAGGCTTGTTCAATCCAGTTCAATTTGTACGGTGTCAGTGCTTTTTGGCCTGTTATTAAATGACGCCACTCCGTTGGGCTAAACAACTCAAAGTGAAGCTCGTCTAAAAGAGCTTTGTATAAAAAATCCCAGCTGTCCGACTCCGTAGTGAATAGCAACTGTTTGAGTAGTGCTTTGGTTCGTCCAGCTTCCTCAAGCTGCTGTCTTTCTGTGCGAGCTGTTCTGGCCATTTTGTTTTGTCAATGGTGATTAATTTGGGTTTGTTAGGCTCGAATCTATACCAATCGTCGCTAATCTGTACATATCTAAATTTCATTTAGTGTGTCGGGTTTTGATGTGTTCGTTATATCGAAACTCAATTTGTTGGATATATCGAATTTTATGAAATCTACATCTGATCACTTGTTAGAAAAATATGGCCCGCTGATGACTGTCGAGCAGTTAGCCCAAGTTTTAAGCCGCAAGGGTTCAGGGCTTCGCGGAGTGTTACAGAAACCAACGGAGCCCTGGATGTTCGAGCTTAATCGGGTAAAGCGTCGTATTGGGCGAAGGATTTACTTTCCCACGGACGCAGTTGCTGCGTTGCTGAACGGTGATTTCGATAGGTGTAGTAACGGCATGGAATCGATATCTGATAGGCCTGTAATCGGTAAAGAGTTGGACATCTGTAGTGAATAAATCGGCATGAAATGCCGGGCAAGACAGGTGAAGTACCTGTACCGGCAAGCCGGCACTGGTTCTTCACTGCCCTTAATCGCGCTTCGCGCTCTACGGGTGTCTTGCCCTGCGGGACAAGCGGCTACCGCCGCAAATGGAGTTCGCCATGACCAGCCAGAGAGCCACAACCAGAAAAGGGAATACGCCGATCAATGTCTGGGTTACGCCAGAGGAAAAGGCCCGGATAGAACAACTTGCTGAGCAGACCGGACACAGCATGTCGTCGCTACTGCGCAGCTTGGGTATGGGACATATGCCGACCAGCCTTCTTGATCACCAGTCGATTCTTGAGCTGGCCAAGATCAACGGCGACCAGGGGCGCTTGGGCGGGCTGCTGAAGATGTGGTTGAGCAATGACGAGCGTTTCGCTGGCTTCGAGGAAGCACAGATGCGCCAAACCATCCAGGTAGTGCTGTCGAGGATTGAGGAAACGCAGCAGGTAATGCTGCAGATGCTCATAAAGGTGCAAGGAGGAGACGATGAAAATTCTAGCGGCTAAAAAACTGTGGCTTCTGGCTTGCCTCACCAGCTCGTTCATCAGTTTGAACGCCGAGGCGGGCATTCCCGTCATTGACGGCGGCAATCTCACCCAGAACGTACTGACTGCCATGGAGAGCGTGGCACAGACATTAAAACAGATAGAGCAGTACCAGACCCAGCTGCAGCAATACGAAAATATGCTGCAGAACACGGCCGCACCCACGGCTTATATCTGGGACCACGCCAGCCAGACGATGGACAAGCTGCGCAGTGCCATCGATACCCTGGACTACTACAAGCGCAACTTGGGTAGCATCGACGGCTACCTCGGCAAGTTCCAGGACGTCGCCTACTACAGAGCATCACCTTGCTTCTCCAACGCCGGCTGCAGCGAAGCCGAGTGGGCGGCGATGAACGAGAACCGGCGCCTTGCCTCCGAGTCGCAGAAGAGGGCCAACGACGCGCTGTTTCGTGGCCTGGATCAGCAGCAGGCTGCGCTGCAGCATGACGCCGATACGCTGCAGCAATTGCAACGCCAGGCTCAGGGCGCGACCGGCCAGATGCAGGCCATCGGGTACGCCAACCAACTGGCCAGCCAGCAAGCCAATCAGCTGCTGCAGATTCGCGGCCTGCTAGTCGCCCAGCAAAACGCCATTGCCACACGCATGCAGGCCGAGGCCGACCTGGAGGCCAAGCAGCAAGCCGCCCACGCCGCCTCGACCGAGGGGCGCATAGCGCCCACCCAGGCCCCCAAGAACTGGTTGGACATGAACCGCTAAGGAGAGCCCGATGAAAAAACTAACCCCGCTGCTGCTCACCCTTCTGGCGCTTGTCGGATGCGATGACCAGCCAAACGGCCAAGCCATTCCCGAAGTCAGCGATACCAACTGCACCCTGGAGGTGATCAACCAGATCAAGGACAGGACGGCCCGGGCAGAGTTTGCCGGCCAGTGCTCCAGACGTTCGGGCGCCATCCAGCCTACCGAGCAACCGAAGAACTGGCTCGACCTGAACAGCGCTCAGGGGTGATCGCATGAAAACGCTCAAGAACACCAGCCTGATCGGCTGCTGTCTGCTGTTTGTCCTTTACTCCGGTAGCGCCGCAGCTCAACTCACCAACCAGGGCATGCTGGATCAGGTCATTACCGAGTTCAGCAGCCGTGCTTCCACTTGGCAGGCTGTCATCCTCAGTGCTGCGTCCTGGTTGTTCTGGACGCTGGGTACCATATCCCTCGCTTGGACATTCGGCATGATGGCCTTACGCAAGGCCGACCTGGCCGAGTTCTTTGCCGAGTTCTGCCGTTTCATCCTGTTCTTCGGCTTCTACCTGTGGCTACTCAGGAACGGGCCGGAGTTTGCGTCCTCGATCATTCGATCGCTGCAGAAGCTGGGCGAACAGGCATCCGGCATAACCTCGGTTACGCCATCCGGCATCGTAGATATTGGATTCATGCTGTGGAAGCAGACGCTCGCCGCGCTATCGGCTTGGAGTCCAGTAGATAGCCTGATCGGTGTCCTCTTGAGCCTGGCCATCACGGTCATGCTTGCGCTCATTGCGATCAACATGCTCATCCTACTGGTGTCCGGTTGGGTGCTGATCTACGCCGGCATATTCTTCCTGGGCTTCGGCGGCTCACGCTGGACGTCCGACATGGCCATCAACTACTACAAGACTGTTCTGGGTGTGGCCATCCAACTGTTTGTCATGGTGCTGTTGGTTGGTATCGGTAGCGATCTGCTCACCGGCTTCTACGCCAAGATGACCAAAGGCACCCTCAATTTCGAGGAGCTGGGCGTCATGCTGATTTTCTGCCTCTGCCTGCTGCTCCTGACCAACAAGGTGCCGTCCATGCTCGCCGGCATCATCACAGGAAGCAGTGCGGGGGCAGGAGGCATTGGCAACTTCGGGGCTGGCGCAGCGGTCGGCGCAGCAATGGGTGCAGCCGGCATGGCCTCTGCCGCCATGAGTATGGCAGGCGCCACTGCCATGGCCGGAGCGCAGAACATGGCCGGGGGCATTTCAGCCATCAAGGCAGCCGTTGAGAAGGCACAAGGCTCAATTGAGGGCAGCAGCATGCCTAACTTCAACGGCAGCATGCTGCAGAGCGAAGGTGGCATGCCTTCCGGTTCCGAAAGCGGCAGCCCGCTTGCGGCCGCCATGGGTAATCCTGAGCGCAGCTCACTACAACAAGCCGCCAGGGCCGCTGCACACACCACCGCCGAACTTGCCAAAGGCGCAGGTGCAGTGATCGGAGAGAAAGCCGCCAAGCTCGGCAGCGACTTCATGGAGAGAGCCCAGGAAACCCTCGGCGGCCAGATGGCAGCAGCCATTCGGGGCCAGGAGGACGATCAACCCAATAGCATCGGCCCTGGAAGCGAAAGCGGTGGTTCGCCGGAGGATGAGATTGCCGAGTTCGTTAATCGCGGCCGCCGCGACTAGAAATTTTAGCGGCTAAAATTCGGGTGGCCCCTGTAGGGGCTACCGCTATGCCAGTGGAATTGATTTCCAGCGAGATGAGCCTTTCGCTGAGGGCTCTTGGCGCAGGGGACGCTGTCTTGACCCGTACCGCTCAGATTTACCTAGCCCGAGATTATGATTTTCAACAATGGCATCAGCTACCGCCTGTTCCATCAGGGTGTTTGCTTGCTCGCGTCCGATAGCGTCGATCAGTGATTTCATGAGTGCTGCCTGCGTATCAAGCTTGGAAAATTTAGCGGCTAAAATTAATGCCATTGATCCTAGGCCACCCGTGTCACACGAACTTTAGCCGCTAAAACTCCAGGTATCCACGGAGAAACCTGCATGACGAATCTTCAAAGTGATCACCAAGAGGCGAAGGCCTGGGGCTATATCGACAAGCGTGATCGGGCATGCGATGCCGGCATCTGGATTGGTGTCGAGCCCTGTTACAGCGAAGAGCAAGGCAAGGCCCGGGCTGCTGAGCTAGAACAAGCTGATCCCAGCCATGAATACACGGCTGAACCTTTTTTGGAACCGCCGACATGGATCAGCCGCAGGGCATGCTCCCCAGATGTCTGATGGCCAAGGTCGGGCAGTTTTTGACGCCAGACGGCGGTTGACGCAATGGCGTAGCTGCCTATAATCGTCAGCAACACGGCCCCTGTCGGTTGATGCGCTCCGGCGCTGAGATTGCTCAGGGGTTTTTTATTGCTTGCGATTTACCAATCTCTCGCCTTCCAGTCATCGTCCACGCCCATCCGGTCAAGCCCAAGATCCAGGTGTGTCAGGTCTGGAAAGTCATTTTCCAGCAACGTTTTCAGCCGAGCACCCCAGCTCGATGAGGGATTGATGATTTTCATCAGGTGTTGGGTCATGCACAGCAGCATGAAGGGACGCGCCTGCCGCTGAGGATCGTTATGAAACGCTGCCAGTGAAGGTACTTGGCCCACTGGCGGTAGTTTCGGCTGATCAACGATGTTGCGATTCCACAGCCGGCTGTGATGTGCGCATACGTTGCGCAGGTAGTTCAGGCTGCGCAGCCAACTTGCGAAGATGCGGCCATTGCTGATGTTGTACTGCGACGAAATGGCGTCCTGATCCGCTTCGGTCATGCCGTCGAATAGCGTCGACAGTGTGCCGAAATCCCAAACCTCGCACGCTACCCACACGGCCAACGGCAGGCCGTACTTCTCTTTGTTATGGCGTATGAAGTCTTCTTTGGAGCGGTTGATCAGCGTTGCATGCTTGATCAGCCAACCATGGTGTTTGGTCAAGCCTGTTTGGCCATCCAGCTTGCTGGAGAAGCTCTCGTGAAACAGCTCCGGTTGCAGGTAGGCGAACTTGTGATGCTTACCCAGGCCATGGGAGATGTCTACCCGCAGGGCGATTTCAATGCGTTCCAGTGCATCCAGCACGAGCAACCGCAGTTTCTTATCAAACACATACAGGTCGACAGCGTTCTGGAAGGTTGTACCTGGGCGAAAGTCGTCGAGCGGTAGCCGGTCTTGTCTGACCTTTTGGGGCTTTTTCCCGCTATGCGGATCGAGAGGGCAGCAAAGTTCTGTACGCTCGCGGAAAGCAAACCAATAGCCGCTCAGCCGGTAATAGCCGATGCGCTCCAGGTAATCCAATGCCCTGGCATTGTCCGTGACGGTCATGCCGCGGTCTATGAGCTGGTCGAGCTGTTCCTGGTAGCTTTTCCAGGGCTTTGGATAGGTCTGGGTCACGAGTGCAGGCAAGCCATCACGATTGATTAGCGCCTACTGTACCTGAAAGTACGACAGGCTCAGATTCAGAGCCTGTCGTACTCAATTGCTGCGTAGCCGACGTGTGGCTATTGAACTAGTCAGTGAGAAGCTCAACCTGCCGCCGCAAAGCCTCAAGTTCGCTGAGCAGTGCTTGCTCTGCGTGGCTTTGCTCAATCACTTCGCCAGTATCAAGGTTCAGCCAGCGTGCATCGGCAATTCTCACTTCTTTGATTTGGCGATCATTTTCCTTTCGACTGTCCGAGCGCATCTGCACGGCTTTGCGCAGTTCGTACTTGCTCGCCGGGTTGCCGTGGTTGATGAGTAGCGTCGCAGGCTTGTTGCAGCCAAAGCCATCGGTACGGAACAGGAAATCCAGCAGCATCTGTTGATCGGCATGGGCTGAGTAATAAGGCGACATATCAATCACCTCTGCCTGATCAGGTGACAGGCTATCCATGGGGGCAGGGGATGCTGCAGCACGCTGCATCAGCTCGGCTCCTTTTGAGCCGGCAGACTGGTAGCCGGTAAGAATCACGGTGTTGCGTGGATCATTACCCCAGCGCTCCAGATAGCTGACCACCGGGCCGTTGTCGCACATACCAGAGCTGGCGATCACGATATCAGCCTCAAAATTGGAGGGCTGCTTGGGCTTTGCCATGCTCAAATATCCGCCATCACCTACCTTGAATCGGCCATGTTCTACCAGACGCTGCAACATGGACTGAATCTCGTCGGCGTGCATGGCCAGTGACTCACACAGTTCAGTATTCAGGTACTTGAACTTGCCGTTAGGCGACGTGCTGCACAGGTGTTTTGCATACACCTGAGTCACCGCGTGGCCCAGTGGTGCGTGAACATTGGCTGTGATGGGGCGCGTATTGCCGCCATAACCGGGAGATTGTCTGCTCGCAGGCAGGCTAACTTTCACCCAATGCAGAACGTCCATCAGCAGCTCCTGAGCACGGTGCAACGAGAAGGCCGGCAGCAAAACCTTGCCGCCCTTAACAAACAGGGTGTGGGCGATGATTTCTGCCAGGCGTGCCAGCCGCAGTTGGGAATCCTGATGCTCTTGTGCCCGCACGCGTCCGCCGTAAGTGGACTCAACAACGATGTAGTCCGTGTCAGGAAATGGATGTTGACCGCTCTTCATCAGCGGTAGATAGGCGTTCTCATCCGTCTGGCAACCCACGTCACCGCTGAAGCAAATAGAGCGATTACTGCCATTCACCTTCCAGCCAATGCTGATCAAGCAGGCACCCAGGATGTGGCTGCTGCGCAGGTAGGCCATCCAGATCCCTTCAGCCAAGCGAATGCTGCGACCCCACTTGAAACCGAGGTCGTCATCCAGAACGCTCCAGCGAATCTGCTTTACCTCGTGTTCAGAAAACATGCCGCTCACCCGTGCTGCGTCCAGCAGCATCAGTTCGGTAAGTTCACGGGTTGCACGGGTTGCGTAAACCAAACCGGTAAAACCTTCACGTACTAGCCGGGGCAGCAGGCCACAGTGATCGATGTGTGCATGCGTGAGCAGTACATATTTAAGGCGCGCAGCCTGGAAGGGAAACGCTTGGCTATTAGCCCATTCCTCACGCTCATCGCCTTGGTGCATACCGCAGTCCACCAGAAACTGCGTGTCAGAGTCGGTGTGATGCAGCCAGGTGCACGAGCCACTGACACCTTCGATTGCGCCAACAAATTTGATTTTCAACATGACTATTTCCTTTCTTGGGGCGACAGCAGGCGTTGCTCTCGGGCATTGAGCCGGGCTGTCTGAATTAAGTTTTTTAGGTGTGGCGAAGCGTGATGAGGCTCAGTCGCTCAAGGCCAATGCACTGCCCGCAGAGGAGTAGTGCCGGGCATACAGCCCCTGATACAGCTGCTCGGCGAAATGCCTTTCGCGCCGGTCAGCCGTACTGTCATGACCGAGGTAGGGGAAGTGATCGATAAAGCGGCCAAACAGGCGCTCGCAATCGCTGCGGTAACGACGGGTATCCAGAATGTGCGCTTGCCACAACTGCCAGGCTGCACCAGAAGGCATCAGCAGTTGATTGGGGTAGCACTTCTTCAGGTTAAGAAAGCGCCGGTACTCCAGCTCGGCACTGGCCCAGTCCGGGCATTGCGCCTGGGGTGCGAAGTGCAGAGCAAATAGATCCAATTGCTCGATAGCGGGGTCGAAGGGAAGTGGTTGAAGGTTTGTCATGACGGGCTCCTCTGTGATGACGGAGCCAGTTTCGATGTGTGGATTCCACAACCAAGACCGTTTATCGCCAATCGTCGAGTAGCGCCTTCACGGCTTTTGAGTCGCGATAATCGCGAATAATCAGGTCACGATATTGCTCAAGTGCGGGAGTATCGCTCTTGATCTCTAAGGCCGTCTGGTAGGCCTTTTCGACATCACCATTCAAGTAGTACGCCATCATGATGTACCCCTGAGACAATGCCGCTGCCTGTAAGGCGGCTAAGTGCAGAAGGCTTGTACAGTGAGCGGGGCCAATACCCATTTGCGGCAATGTGTCGGCAAAAGGGTTGGGCAGCGGCTCGCTTTTCAGATCGCAGCCTCCCGCCAGCATGTCCAGAAAACCAGTCAGCTGAGAAGGGATGAATCCTTGGCCGGCTTGGCTCTGTTGGTCGATCAGCAGCGTCTTAGCCCAAGCTGCATAGCTGGCCCGAATTGCGGCATCGGTGAACAGTTTGAGCACGACCTTCGGCTCGGCGAACACGCCCTGCAGCAATACCGCGTTTACCAGGCATGTGCGATCCGCAGCGTTAAAGCTCCAGCGCTTTTTCTCGCTGGAACTGTATTCAAAGCTTTCCTTCTGCAGCGTGATCAATTCCGCCGTCGCCAACACCTTGACCAACGTATTGACCGCATTACGCAATTTAGGGTGCTTAGCTAGAGGGATGCCAAGCGGGTCGCCAACGGCTTGTTGCAGCGTTACCCAGCGTTCAGCGGCCACAGGATGCTTCCAGCAAACGATCAACCGAATGTTGGCTGGCATAATCTGTCGAGTAACTGGCAACCTGCTGCGCTTGGCTGAACCAGTCCGGCTGATTACAGCGCTGATGGCTTGACCATTGCGCTACCGCTCGTAATTCATCATTGCGCCGGTACTCAACAATAACGCCCCGGCAGTAGCCCGCCTGCATCCCCTCAGAAACCGAACCAAACCAGCTGACCAGCTTGTTCTCCTGGCCACTACGGTCGTACATCGCCACGAGTTCATTGCAGGCGTTAACAAGCTTGACTGACTCCGGCTCAGATGACCTGGCCAGGGCGCAAGCGGGCAGCAAAAAGAGGAGGGTTAGATAGCGCAGCATCACGACTTGGACTCCATGTCAGGTGTATTCAACGTAGGTTCAACAGCATCGGCGCGAGGACTGTTCTGCGCCGTATGGTCGATAAGCGCGGCTGGGGGGCACAGGTACAAGGCCAGCAGGTAGGTGCTCAACCAGAGAGGCTGTAGCAAGATAGGTTCAATCGCCGAAGTAAGCCCCCCGCTTAGCAAAGCACCTACGCAGACGATTAATGAGGCAACGCCCAACACCCTGAGTAGCCTGACCAATCCCTGCCAGAAGCTGTAGCCAAAGAGTCGGCAGTAGTAAGTGAAACGTCGCTCCAGAACGATAAACAGTACAAAAGCGATGATTTCAAAGCGCGACAACTCCAATATTCCCCGGCCGTGCTCGAAGCAGCTTTCGTAGGTGACTACAAGTCCAATCACGCCCAGCACGGGCAAGAGTGAGGCCAGCATGAGCAGCAGCAGTTTTTGCAGCCCGTAGGTCAGGCCGGAATCAAGAACTACCAGTAATGAAACAGGGGATTTGGCCATAGTCAGGCATCCTTTCCAGTCAATCTTTTATTCAGTACACAGGCGTGGTTTTAGGTTTTATCGAAGTGCGGCAAGCGCGCTTTCAGCCGTTCAATCGTCCAGCGCCACTTGGGCGTAGTGGGCCGGCAGACGGTGTTCTGATTGCCGAACAGGCCGACTTCTTTGATGGCCTGTTCAACTGGCACGGTTTGCAGCCACTCCACCGCCACGAAGTATTCGCACAGTGTTGGGTCGTTGCGCTGTTCGGCGTGGTAGGTGCCGCGTGTGGCGGCTTGCAGCACCGGGATGTCGACGCCGTTGTGCATCACGGTGAAGTCTGCCGCCGCCGTGGCCCGTCCAGTGACACGGCCGACGCCAACATAGCCTTGCTGCGGAATGTTGACCCACACCCGGTCGCCAGGGGCGAGCATCTTCAGGCTGTTGCTGTACCAGGTGCCGCCACCGCCACAGATGAAGCCGAATTCCTGTGCATCCAGCCAGGAGCGCGTCGAGCTGTGGCCAAACGAGCAATAGAATTCACCATTCCACGGCTCACTCGGGCCGTCGCTGCGGGTGTTGCTGGCATTGGCCTGGGTTTCCACCGGGTCGAGCAGCCAGGCGCGGCTGATCAGTTGCTGTTCGCCCAGCTGGAACACCTGGAAGCACAGCACGTTGATGGCGATGTCGCGCTCGCTCAAATACGCCACGATGCGCTCGGTGCTGGCGTCCAGGCCGGACGCGACGATGATGATCTGGTGGCTCTGGTTGAGCGCCTCTTCATCCAGCGGCAGGCCGAAGTAAGCCTGAAAGTCCGCCGCCAGATCGGCGTCCTGGCGGTAGCGCTTGTAGATGGCGGCAATATCCTCGGCGGCCAGTTTTTCCACCCAGGAGGCATAGTCCAGCGCCTGCGCCACCACATCGCGCGGGGTGCGGTCACGCTTGAGCTCGATCAACACCAGCGAGGCATCCGGGGCAATGGCCAGCAGATCGATTCGCCCGCCCAGCCCGGTGCTTTCCTGCCGGCCGATCAGCATCCACTCCTCCGACAGCAGCCGTGGTGCGCTGACGATCATGTCTTCCAGCAACTGCTCGCTGGGCAGAATGCATTCATGCAACTGGCTGGGTTGACCACCGACCGTCCAGATTTGCGTTTTGATGGGCATGGGGTTGTCCTTAACGTGATGCAGCCGGCGAGCCGCTAGGCCACCGCCTGCTGGACCAGGGTGCTGGCCAGTTGCTCGTGGAGTTGACGGGCCTGGGTCAGGCGGGTTTTCAGTTGGTCGCAGAGGGTCATCAGCTGATCGAGCTTGGCGACGATACGGTGTTGTTCGGTGAGGCCTGGTAACGGAAGGGGGATAGCCTCCCACTTTCCTTTGTTCAAAATCGCAATGGTTGTACTGGATGACTCGCTCCAAGCTTTGGCTTGGAAGTATGCGGAACGTGCGGCAAACCGCAGATATTGTGGGAGACCTTTGTACAGGGTTGCCGAGTTGATTTGTTGATTGAAGGAGCAGTCCCGCTCAATCAGGTTGCACTTACCAATAGTGCCGATGCAAACCATCAGTAGAGAGCCAGCCTGTGCTATTCGGCCGCCTTGAGATGCGCCTAGGGACGACAAACCTTCGCCGCTGTAGTCAATTTTATTGGGGTAGATGTCGCCGGGTTTTATGAATGGAACGTCAGAGCCGAATAGTTCGGGTTGGCTTTTACTGGGCGTTGTACCTGTTTGAGTGAGAGAAATATCACCAAGGCGAGTCCACACCCATCCAGTAGGTAATACAAACGGCTTTTCATCGTCCGATATTTTCGCTAGCGGCTTCTGCTTCTTGATCTTCCCCTCAGCCACTAAGCGCGCCTTTTCCTCTGCAATCCGTTTAAGCAACTCACTGGCCGGCTCATCGCTAGGATCTTGCGGCACGAGCTTTCCCATCACCGCCAGTTGCAGCAGGGTTTGTTTGAGGGCGTCGATGCTGGATTCGGTGGTGAAGAGGGTGTGGAAGTGTTCGGCCAGGCGTTGCCAGTTCTGGGAAAAGTCTTCGGCATCGCTGGCTTGGGTCAGGCTGTCGAGCAGCGCTTGCACCAGTTGGGTGTGGGCGATTTCGGCGTCGGCCTGCTGGGCTTCCAGGCGGTCGCACAGGGCCATCAGTTCATCGACTTTGGCGACGATGCGATGTTGTTCGGCGAGCGGCGGGAAAGGTATTAGAAACTGGGCCAGTTTCCCAATGCTGAGACCTTCACGCGAAACGCCGACCTGCACATCCATTACGGTCTGCTGGACCAGTTGCGAGACCAGCACCACATGAAGGAACGGCTGAGTGTCGCTTGAAACTGGCCGAATAATAGTTACGTGCTGACTAACGTTACCCGTATCAAAGTCAGAAGGAACTGTGGCACAGCGTCCAATAGACGCACCTGTGATATTGAAAAGCAGGTCACCTGCTTCAACATGTGTTCCCGACATTTTTTGGTGTGTTGCTTCAGGTATGAAAGCAACGTCATTAAGGCGAAGCCCTTCATTCCAAACGTTCTGAGATCGAAGAAATTTGACCCCGTCAGCCACGTAAGCCTGTTTCCCACCTAATGGAGTGCTACCAGCCCCAATTTTCTTAAGCAGTGAATCAAGCCGTACCCACTCCCAATGAGTGGGTATGACAAAAGGTGTTTCCTCTTTCGCAATCTCCGCCAGCGGCTTCTGCTTCTTGATCTTCCCCTCCGCCACCAACCGCGCCTTTTCCTCGGCAATCCGCTTTAGCAGCTCACTGGCCGGCTCATCACTCGGATCTTGCGGCAACAGCTTGCCACGCACCGCCAGTTCCAGAATCAGCTCGCGCAACTTCTTGATGCCATTGGGCGCACCGGCCAGCAGTGGCAGATTGTCGGTGAGCAACGCCGTCATACCTGGCGCTCCAGGGCTTCTGCCAGCACGGCCTTGAGCTGGTCGCGCAGGCTGTTGATCTCGCCTTGCAGGCTGGCGTAGTTGCGCAGCAGTTCGTCCGGGTCGTGGCTGACCTGCTCGCCGATGTGCGGGTTCTTGCAGTCCAGGTTCCAGTTGCGTGCTTGCAGCTCCTCGATGCCGACCTTCCAGGCGAACTGGTTTTCCACCCGGGCGGCAAAGCCATCGGCTTCGCTGCCCCACCAGGCTTCCTCCACCGCGAACTCTTCGATGCGCATGGGCTTGGTCTTGGAGTAGCTCTTGTAGCCGGCCGGGTACTGGTGCTCGTAGAACCACACGTCTTTGGTCGGTGTGCCCTTGGTGAAGAACAGCAGATTGGTCTTGATGCCGGTGTAGGGGTTGAACACGCCGTTGGGCAGGCGAACGATGGTGTGCAGGTTGCACTCGGTGAGCAGCTTTTCCTTGATGCGGCTCTTGATGCCTTCACCAAACAGAAAACCATCGGGCAGCACCACGGCGGCGCGGCCGCCGTCCTTGAGCAGCTGCATGATCAGCACCAGAAACAGGTCGGCGGTTTCGCGGGTGCGGAAGGCGGCGGGGAAGTTGGTTTCGATGCCGTCTTCTTCCATGCCGCCGAAGGGCGGGTTGGCGACGATGCAGTGCACGCGCTCGCTCGGGCCCCAGCTGATCAGCGGTTTGCTCAGGGTGTTGTCGTGGCGGATCTGGCTCGGCACCTCGATGCCGTGCAGGATCATGTTGGTGGTGGCCAGCAGGTGTGGCAGCGGCTTTTTCTCCACGCCGAAGATGCTGGCCTGGAGGATGCGTTCGTCCTCGGCGGTTTTCACGTAGCGGCTGCGCTTGTGCTCGATGGCACAGGTGAGGAAGCCGCCGGTGCCGCAGGCCGGGTCCATGACCTTTTCGTCCAGCTTGGGATCGACCATGCGCACCATGAACTCGGTGACCGGGCGCGGGGTGTAGAACTCCCCGGCGTTACCGGCGCTCTGCAGGTCGCGCAGCAGCTGCTCGTAGAGGTTGCCGAACTCGTGGCGTTCCTGGGCCTTGTTGAAGTCCACGCCTTCCTGAATCTTGTTGATGACCTGGCGCAGCAACTGGCCGGACTTCATGTAGTTGTAGGCGTCTTCAAACACGCTGCGCACCACGAAGGCGGCCGGCGTGGTGCTGTATTCGTGCAGGTTCTGCAGCTGCGGGAAGAGGTTGTTGTCGATGAAGTCCTTCAGCGCATCGCCGGTCATGCCTTCCGGGTCGGCGGCCCAGGTACGCCAGCGGCAGCTGTCGGGGATGGGCGAGCGGTAGTTGTCGTCCAGCAGCTCCCACTCCAGCTCGCGGTCATCGAAGATCTTGAGGAACAGCAGCCAGACCAGCTGGCCGATGCGCTGTGCGTCGCCGTCGACGCCCACGTCCTTGCGCATGATGTCCTGGATGGATTTGATGGTTGAGCTGATGGACATAACAAATTCTCGATAGGTGCGGCAAAGCTGGGGATTGTAATGATGTCGGTGGGTCAGGTGGGCAAGGCTGCGCCGTTGCCCACCCTACAAGGCCATGGCTAACTGGCGTATAGCTCGTCTTCCAGCTCATGAATGGCCTTGTTGTAGCCAGCCTTGCCGCCAAAGGCTTTCACCAACTCGATGGGTGCACCAATCTGGCTGAACGGATCGAGCTGGAGGATTTTGATGTCCTCGATATGCTCGATGCCGGTGTCGGCGTATTTATCCAGCAGTGCTTCCAGCACCTGGCGGGCTGCGCCAGAATACTTGGCGAAGTAGTTGCGCTTTTTCACCTGCTCGGCGCGCTCCTTGCGCGACAGCGGTGGCTGGTCGAAGGCGACATGACAGATCAGGTCGAACGGATCGAGGGGCTTGCCCTGTTTCTTTTCCACTTCTTCGGCCAGGGCTTCCCACATCAC
Source organism: Pseudomonas wenzhouensis (assembly GCF_021029445.1). Taxonomy (NCBI): domain Bacteria; kingdom Pseudomonadati; phylum Pseudomonadota; class Gammaproteobacteria; order Pseudomonadales; family Pseudomonadaceae; genus Pseudomonas; species Pseudomonas wenzhouensis. The sequence goes on along the minus strand of NZ_CP072610.1, from coordinate 3,650,732 downwards.
GCCCTGGGTGGCCATTTCGTCGATGATGGCCTTCTTCTGCTCGGCATCGCTCCAGCGACGCAGGAAGTCATCCAGCGAGGCGAACTGCTTTTGTACGCAGGCGCGGGTGTAGTCGTGCAGCGATTCGGTGATCAGTCGGCCATCCGGGCCGTAGTACTGCACGCGCTCGGCGATGACGAAGACTGGAACTCCTGCTACGACATATTTGATGCGTGGGTTTTCGCCACCACCACCTTCGCCAGGCCCTGCAGTGGTGGGATCGTCTTCTCCACTACCTGATTGCTCGGTGTCGCTACCCTCAGGCTCCTCGGGCGGTACGGGTGGCTCGTCTGACCCTGGCTCGTAAATCACAACTGGGTCGCCATCAAAGGCCGGGTCGGCGAACAGCTCGGTGGCCTTCTTCAAGTCCATGATGGTGAACCAGTACTTGCCGAAGTCCTCGTTGATGCGGGTGCCGCGACCGATGATCTGCTTGAACTCGGTCATCGACTTGATGTGCTGGTCGAGCACGATCAGCTTGCAGGTCTGGGCATCGACGCCGGTGGTCATCAGCTTGCTGGTGGTGGCAATTACCGGGTAGCGCTCTTCCGGGTTGATGAAGTTATCCAGCTCGGCCTTGCCTTCCTGGTCATCACCGGTGATGCGCATGACGTACTTGCGGTTCTCGGTCACGCGCTCGGGGTTGAGGTTGACCAGGGCTTGGCGCATGCGCTCGGCGTGATTAATGTCGTCGCAGAAGATGATGGTCTTCTGGAATGGATCGGTGGCTTTGAGGAACTCGGTGACCTTCTGGGCGACCAGTTGGGTGCGCGCCTCGATGACCAGGGTGCGATCCATGTCCTTGAGGTTGTAGATGCGGTCTTCGATCAGCTCGCCATTCTTGTCGAGCATGCCCTTGGGTGGCCGCCAGCCTTGCAGGTCTTTGTCGAAGTCGATGCGCACCACTTTGTAGGGCGCGAGAAAGCCATCTTCGATGCCTTGCTTCAAGGTGTAGCTGTACACCGGCTCACCGAAGTAGGTGGTGCTGGAAACGTCCTTGGTTTCCTTCGGCGTGGCGGTGAGGCCGACGTGGGTGGCGCTGGAGAAGTAGTCGAGAATCTCGCGCCAGGCGGAATCCTCGGCGGCGCTGCCGCGGTGGCATTCGTCGATAACGATCAGGTCGAAGAAGTCGCGGGAGAACTGCTTGTAGACGTTCATCTCTTCTTCAGCGCCGGTGACGGCCTGATAGAGCGACAGGTAGATCTCGTAGGAGGTATCGATCTGCCGTTTGGCGATTTTGGTCATCGCCTGGCCGAAGGGCTTGAAGTCGTTGTTCTTGGTCTGGTCGACCAGGATGTTGCGGTCAGCCAGGAACAGGATGCGTTTCTTCTGTTTGGACTTCCACAGCCGCCAGATGATCTGGAACGCGGTGTAGGTTTTCCCGGTGCCGGTGGCCATGACCAGCAGCACCCGGTCCTGCCCACGGGCTACTGCTTCAACCGTGCGGTTGATGGCATTCATCTGGTAGTAACGCGGCATGCGCCCAGAGCCGTCGTCGTAATAGGGCGCGGCAACCTTGTGCTGGGCCTGGTCATCCAGGCCCTTCCACTGGCAGTAGCGCTGCCAGAGTTCATCCGGGCCGGGGAACTGGTTGAGGGGCAGTTCGGTTTCTAGCTGGCTACCGGTGCGGCTGCGGTCATGGAACAGAAAGCCATCGCCATTGCTGGAGAACACAAAGGGCACATCCAGCGCCTCTGCATAACCCAGCGCCTGCTGCATGCCGGAGCCAATCGAGTGCTTGTTGTCCTTTGCCTCAATCACGGCGAGCGGCAGGTTGGCCTGGTGGTAGAGGATGAAGTCGGCCCGGCGGGATTCGCCCCGACTGTGCAGCTTGCCCCGGACGATGATGCGGCCCTTGGTGAAGCTGACTTCCTCGCGCACCTGCTTGTGCATGTCCCAGCCAGCCTGCTGGATGGCAGGGGCGATGTATTTGCTGCAGATGTCCCGTTCGGAAAGCGACTTTTTGTCCATAACCCCAATTCCCTTTCAAGCCGGCATGGTCGCTCCATTCCGGCACTGCTGATCGTGCTCGATTGGCGCAAATGTACCTTGTTTGGCGTTGATTGGGTGGGGCAGGCAGGGCAGACGGATTTTAGCGGCTAAAGTTCGAGGGCTTGCCGATCATGAGCTGGAGGGCGTAGATTTCCCTTGTCGTGACCCAGAAGGGCCGATGTTGGGCCAGTACGAGTGACTCGACTGGTACCGTGTGTAGCTCAGAAGAGCACAGCGGACTTCCTTAGTTTATTAGGAGGCCGCCGTGCCTACTCAATCGAAAACTCTCATCAAGTCCCGCTCTACAGCCTTCGAACGCCAAGGTGGTCGCTGCTATTACTGCGGCTTTCCAATGTGGCGAGGTTCCATCGAGCACTTCGCTCGCCTTCACGGTATTACTCTTGGTCAGGCTAGGCAGTTCCAGTGTACTGCTGAACATCTGCTTGCTCGGCAAGATGGGGGTGGGGATGGGCGGAGCAATATCGTTGCCGCTTGTCTTGTGTGTAATCAGCGGCGACATAAGCGCAAACAGCCACCTAAGCCTGAAATATTCAGGCTGTTTGTTCGGCGGCGTTTGGGGCAAGGGAGGTGGCATGTTCTCAAAGTGACGTGAGTTGCAAGTTTGATAGCCAAAGGATGGAAGTTAGGTCTGTCCTAGCGCACATGCTGGGTTTGGTAAGATAATTACGAAGTAATCTTTTTGCTTTTGACTTCTGCTTCAATTAAGGCGCGAAGATCTTCGTGTATGGGAAAGCTTGGTATGGCTAGCCTGCTTAGACCAGAAAGTTTTGCTGCTTCAGAAGTTCCTTCGTAGCGTTTTTTGGCAGTGGCTTTAATTGCTTCAAGTAATACTTTGCCCTTTATCGTTTTTACGCCGTACTCACCTAAATCCTTCCATCGTTTGGACGGGAACTCAACAGATTCTTTAGGTAAGCCTCCAATTGCTGATTGGTAAGCGGAGTTGAAGTCGCGCTCGACTTCTGTGCTGTTTAAGGATTTTAAAGCATCGTCTAAAAGTGACTCTGCAGTATGCAGGTCAATCGAAAATACATTGGCTATATGTTGTGGTTTGCATAGTTCTGATTCTATGTCAGAGCCTTCGGGCATCCATAGCGGGATTTTGTGGGTGTCATACTCCATTTTCTTTTCCCACTGAATTTTATCTGAGTCGGACATGAAGTCGCGGTCGCGGTGAATAAGTGCGCCGATTGACATGGCTTCTTTTAGTTTAATAATTGATCCGCCGCGCTGAAGGCCGCTTGAACCGAAGGTGGGCCATATTAAAACCTTTCTGGCTAGGTCTGGCCATTGATTGACAATATTTTTCATGTATTTCATGTTGCCATCTTCGGTGAAAAGAATTATCTCTTTGTCTAGGGCTCCCCAGCCCATGCGCTGTCTAATTGTGTCTTCTTTTTCTTGTCGGAGTTTCCCGTCACTTATCCAGTTTACTTTAGATACAGATCCTGATGCCCTTACTAGGCTTGGTGAGTGTGTCGTTAATAGAAATTGAGTGTCAGGGAATTTTAAAGCAGCCTCTTCGATTGCTTTTATCAGAAGTTCTTGGGTGCCTGGGTGGAGATGTGAGTCGGGTTCGTCTATGAGAAGTAATTTTGGTTTGAAGTGTAGTAGATAGGCGAATATTTGTACTACCTGAAGGAAGCCGGTGCCAGCCATTTCCAGTGGTCTCCACTGGGAGTCCAGGGTGCGTTTGCTGGTCTTCATTTCGGGTGTTAAGAATTTTGCTTCTATATGAATATCACGTAAGCGATCAAACTTTACCCAAAATCGTGTTCCGGGAAATACTTTTCCTACCCAGTGATTGAGATCTGTGAGTTCCGCGGGCTCCTCTAGGCTTTCATTCCCTTTTAGTCCTAGGCCGAGCAGTATGTGTCGTAAAACTGAACCGCCTTCTCCCGAGGCCGCTCTGCGGTGGAGGACGGGGGTGGCAAGAAGAGTTTCGGTCTCAGCAAGGCCGGCAAGCCCTGGAATGTATGCGGTGAGTTGTTGGTCGGCGGTAAAGCTTGATGCCATTGGTCCTGTGATTGACGTTTTGGTTCCTGCATCGTTTCTTGCGGAGTACACGCCAATAGTCGTGTCGCCATTTGTTGTGCTAAATGTGACTTTGATGCGCGGTGCGCTTTCTCCGCTCTGAAGTCTCTTCTTGTGTGGCAGTTGTAGGAAATCGCGACTCGGGGTGTAGTCCATTTGTTCTAAGGTGGTTTTTTGGTTTGGGTCTCTTAGAACTGCACACCTTACTGACCAGTGGACGGCTTTGAGTATTGATGACTTGCCTGATCCATTTTCACCGACTAATAGAGTCACTGGCCCCAGTGGTATGGTGGTTGCATTGTCGATGCGCATGAAATTTTCAATTGTTATTGAATTTATCATCTTTGTCCCTGATTTTTGCGGGTCGGTGCGAGGTTTGTCTGTGGTGACTTTGCTATGAGAGTTTTTTAGCTAAGTCTTCAGTCTTTGGGTGGTAGTACCGCATCAGCATTCGAGTGTCTTGGTGTCCTGTGATCTTGGTCAGTTCGTGCAGTGGGAAAATTTCGGCCATGCGCGAGGTGGCTTCATGGCGTAGGTCATGGAAGCGCAAGTTCATCAGAAACGGATCGTCGCTGATGTGCTTGTCGATCTTGGCCTGAGAAAGCTTTTTCTGTTTGAGGTGAAGGCTTAGCCCTTCTGCGTAGGCACTGCGTGCATCGACGATGGCGTCCGCGAAGGCCTTGGTGATTGAATCTGGCCGGCTTCTAAAACAGCGGCCATCGTCGCGTTTGGTGAGACTTTCCATTATCTCCACCGCCTTGCTGGATAGGGGGACGCCACGGGCGGTTCCGTTCTTGGTCATGGGCAGTAGGGCGACCCGCTTGGCCAGGTTTACGTTGCTGCGCAGCAGGCCGGTTATCTCGCTTCGGCGCATCGCCGTTTCCACGGCGAAGGCGACGATCTTCGGCAGCTCGGCCGAGCGCGAGTAGCGGTAAATCATTTCCAGCTCATCGAGGTGCTCGCAAATCAGTACGCCGTCGCGCAGTGTCCAAACGTCTGCGCTCAAGATGCGCCTATCTCTGGCGTCATCAACACTGGGCTGGCGAATCAGCTCCACGGGGTTGCTCAAGGACTCCATACGCCACTCTTTGCGAGCGATGGTGAAGACATGAGAAATCAAAGCAAGCTCGCGACGGACTGTGGCCGCTGCCAGCCCCTCTGCGAGGCGTTGATCGCGGTAGCTGGCCATGTCGGCGCCACGGATACTGGCGAGTGATCGTAGGGCCAGCGGATGGCGTTGCAGAGCCTGGATGCGGGATAGCTCGGAGTCGCTACTGCGCTTCTTGCTAGTAACCTGCTCGGCGTACATCTCCAGGGCTTTGGCGAAGGAGGTCGATTCCGCTTCGTTACGGCTGACGAAGATGCCGGCGTCCATTTCGCGCTCGATCATCGTTGCCCAAGCTTTCGCTTCAGCCTGGGTGTTGAAAGTGCGGGTCTGTTGGGGCCACCCTTTACGCCTGATTTGGGCGTGCCACTGGTATGGACCTTTCTTCCTGATCGTCGCCATCGTCAATCGCACTGTGCCAAAAATGTGCCATTAATCCTACAGGAATACCCATGGAACCCGCAAAAACCGCGCTAATACGCGAAACCTTCCCCGTTGGCCCTTTGCAGTGCAACTGCACGATCATTGGCGACTCTGTGACGAAGCAGGCCATCGTGGTCGATCCGGGCGGTAATCCCGATCTGATCATGGCGCGCCTGGAGGCTCATGGCCTCAAGGTGGTGAGCATCATTCACACGCACGCTCATCTCGATCACTTCCTCGCTTCCGGGCAGATGAAGGAGAAAACCGGCGCTACGCTGCATTTGCATAAGGCAGATCAGTTCCTCTGGGACAACCTGGAGATGCAGTGCAACATGTTCGGTGTGCCTTACACGCCAGTGCCGGCACCGGACAGATGGCTGGCCGATGATGAAGAGCTGGCCTGCGGTTGTGGGGTGGCGCTGCACACACCCGGGCATACGCCGGGTTCGATGAGTTTCTGGTTCGAAGACGCCAAACTGCTGATCGCCGGTGACACCCTGTTCCGGCGCGGTATCGGGCGTACCGACCTGTGGGGCGGTGATTACGCCAGTATCGAGCGCTCGATCAGGCAGCGGCTGTACAGTCTCGATGAAGATGCCACCGTGGTCACCGGTCATGGCCCGGATACCCGTCTGGGCGACGAGATGCGCGAGAACCCTTTTATCCGAGCGTGACAGGGCACTATTGGGCAAGTGATGACTCAAATGGCCATCACTCACTGTTCATGGAGATGCCTTCATGTTCCGCCTGTCCCTGATCGCCCTGTGCACCTCTGCGCTGCTGCTCACCGGCTGCGCCTCTCGCAACCCTTATGAGCAGAGTGCGCCAAGCTCCAATCGCACTGCTACCTACGGCGGCCTGGGCGCGCTGGCCGGTGCGGCGGCTGGCGCCCTGATCAATCATGACGACCGTGGCAAGGGCGCGCTGATTGGCGCCGCCGTGGCGGGTGCCGCTGCCGCCGGTTACGGCTACTACGCCGACCAACAGGAACAGGAGTTGCGCCGCAGCATGCAGGGTACTGGCGTCGAGGTGCAGCGCCAGGGCGATGTGATTCAGCTGATCATGCCCGGCAACATCACCTTCGCCACTGATTCGGCAGAGATCGCCAGCAGCTTCTATCAGCCGTTGAATAACCTGGCCAACTCCTTCCGCCAGTACAACCAGAACAGCATCGAGGTGGTTGGGCATACCGACAGCACGGGCTCGCACAGCTACAACATGGGGCTGTCGCAGCGCCGTGCACAAAGCGTGGCAGACTATCTGCTGGCGCAAGGGGTCGATCCGAGCCGGGTGAGCACGCGTGGCATGGGGCCGGATCAGCCGGTAGCGAGCAATGCCACGGCCGAGGGGCGAGCACAGAACCGGCGTGTCGAGGTGACACTGCGCCCGCTGCCAGGCGTGCAATAACCACAGACGTTGCAGCGACCGGCCGCAGCTCGCAGTCCTCAACCGCCCGGGCTGATAAGCTTGGGCGGAACTTCGTCGCCCCTTGGCGGCTCGAAGACCGTGGCATGTCTGCCCCATACCAAGAATCTGCAAGGAAACCTTATGAAGACCAGGCGTAATCTGATCGCAGCGACTGCGCTCATGGCCCTGCTGGCCGGCTGTACCACCAACCCCTATACCGGTGAAAGCCAGGCTGGCAAAGCCGGTATCTATGGTGGCATCGGTGCTGCGACCGGTGCAGTGATCGGTGCGGCCACGTCGAGCAAGAAGGATCGCACCAAGGGGGCACTGATCGGTGCGGCCGTTGGTGGCGCGGCCGGTGGTGGTTATGGCTATTACGTCGACACCCAGGAGGCCAAGCTGCGTCAGACCCTGCAGGGCACTGGCGTGCAGGTGCAGCGCAACGGCGATGATCTGAAACTGATCATGCCGGGCAACATCACCTTCGCCAGTAATTCGGCGGATATCTCCAGCAGCTTCTATCCGACCCTCAACTCGCTGGTGCTGGTGTTCAAGGAGTTCAACAAGAACGGCGTGAACATCGTCGGTCATACCGATAACACCGGTTCCCTGGAGCTGAACCAGAGCCTGTCGCAGCGCCGTGCGCAAAGCGTGGCCAACTACCTGACCGCCAATGGTGTGCCGGGTCAGCGTATCTCCGCATATGGTGCCGGGCCGAGCCAGTCGATTGCCAGCAACACCAGCGAAGCGGGGCGCGCGCAAAATCGCCGCGTCGAGATCAACCTGCGTCCGCTTTAAAGCCGTATCGCGTTGTACGAAGCCTCCCTTCGGGAGGCTTTTTAATGCCTGCAATCATCGTTGTGCGGGCGTTCGGAGCCTTATCCGCAGGCATTTCTGACAACCTATACGACCGACTGTCGCATCTCTTCTGGCAAAAGGCCACCTGTTCCAATCCTGACTAGACTGCTTGCTGTGGTTCTGTGAAGTCCGCGTGCGGATGACTCGTGCGCGTTGGTTCTGGATGACCGAAGGAGAGCGAATGGACGACAGAGCTGTCGCACGGCCACCGCGGCCCTGGACGCCACTGCTGGTCGCGATTGCCTTGCTGCTAGGGTTGGGTGGGTTGATCTTCTGGCAATGGAACTCCCTGCAAGTGCTGGAGCAGGAGGAAAGCCAGAGACGTTTTCAGCTGGAATCGCAGGAGATCGGCCAGCGGGTGCTGGCCCGCATGCGCACCTATGAAATGGTGTTGCGTGGCGTATCCGGCCTGATGATTGGCAGTGACCAGGTTTCGCAAAGTGAGTGGGGCCGTGCGCTCGACCAGTTGCAATTGCAGGATCGTTATCCGGGTATTCAGGCTGTTGCCTGGTCGCGTTATCTGCAGCCGGAGCAGCTCGCTGACTTCGCGGCTGAGGTGAAGGCCGAGGGGCGGCTCGATTACCAGATTTTCCCTCCCGGCGAGCGAGAGCATTATCTGCCCATCGATTACGTCAGCCCGCTGGACTGGCGCAACCGGCGTGTGCTCGGCTTCGACATGCTCAGTGATGCGGTACGGCGCGCTGCCATCGAGCGCAGCCTGGAAACCGGTGACGCCAGTTTGAGCAGGCCGTTGGTGTTACGCCAGGAGGTGGACGTCAATGTGCAGTCAGGCGTGCTGCTGTACTTGCCCGTGTTCCGCCCGGGGCTGCCCATCAACACCCTCGAGCAGCGCCAGGCGGCGCTATTGGGGATGGTGCACGGCGCATTCCGCAGCCAGGACTTGATGGATGGCATTCTTGGTGCGCAGACGCGGCTGTTCGACATCATCCTGCAGGACATGCAGGCAAGTGATCTGCAACTGCTCAGCGGTGAGGCACTGGCCAATGGTTGGCGTCCGCTTTTTCGCAGCCAGCAGACCTTGTCGCTGTATGGGCGCAGTTGGACGCTCGAGGTCATCGGGACGCCCGAATACGAGCGCAATCTGGTTGATCGCACCGGTTCATTCGGGCTCTGGGCCGGTCTGCTCGCGACGCTTTTGCTGTCGATGCTGGTCGGTGGCTTCCTTTACCAGCGCGAGCGCAAGTTACAGCTCACCGAGCGTGCCGCTGCCGCCTTGAGCGAGCGTGAAGAGCGCTTTCGCCTGCTGGTCGAGCGTCTGCCGGTTGCCACCGTGCTGTGTGATGCCAGGGGCCGTATCGAGATGGCCAACCGCAGTGCCGCCGAACTGTTCGACTGTCCGCTTAATGCCTTGCCAGGGGAAACCGTGCAGCGTGTGCTGCCAGACATCGCGTCGCCGCATGAGCTGCAGGCGCAACTGGCTGAAGGTGACGAGCGTACCGTGCGTACGCTGCGCGGCGAGTCGATTCCGGTCAGTATCAGTCTCAACCCGCTGCACGAAGGCAGCAGTTACCTGATCAACCTGGTCGACCTGCGTGCCCGCAAGGTGGCCGAGGAGCGTTTCCGCCTGGTGGTCGAGGCTTCGCCCAATGCCATCGTGCTGGTCGATGGTCAGGGGCGTATTGCCATGGTCAACCGGCAGACCGAGCTGCTCTTCGGCTACGAGCGGCAGATACTGCTCGGTGAGCCGGTAGAAATGCTCCTGCCCGCAGCGCAGCGCGGCGGTCACGTGGCGCTGCGTCGCGGTTACCAGGCGCTCCCGGAACCGCGGCGCATGGGCGGTAATCGCGAGTTGTTCGGGCAGCACCGCGAAGGCCACATGATTCCCCTGGAAGTGGGGCTGTCGCCGATACGTACAGGCAGCGAGACGCTGGTGCAGGCGGTGATCATCGACATCAGCGAGCGCAGGGCCGCTGAGCACAAGCTGCGCGAACAGGCCGAGCAACTGCTGCTGGCCAACCGTTACAAGTCCGAATTCCTCGCCAATATGTCCCATGAGCTGCGCACGCCGCTCAACAGCATCCTGATACTCAGCGATCAGCTGCGCCAGAATCTGGCCGGTAATCTCACCGAGAAACAGGCCAAGCATGCCGATATCGTGCACCGCGCCGGTGGTGATCTGCTGCAACTGATCAACGATGTGCTCGACCTGGCCAAGGTCGAGTCCGGGCGAATGCAGCTCAAGCTCGAACCGATCAACATGCAGGATGTGCTGGTGGAGCTCGATGCCAGCCTGCGGCCGATGGCCGAGCTCAAGGGGCTGCGCCTGCATACCGAGCTGGAGGCGGGGGTGCCGCGCGTCATCCACAGCGATCGCGTGCGTCTGCATCAGATCCTGCGCAACCTGTTGTCCAACGCGCTGAAGTTTACCGACCGGGGCGAAGTCACTCTCACGGTCAGCAGTCAGGGGGCGCAGGTGGATGGGCGCGAACTGCTCTGTTTCAGCGTGCGCGACAGCGGTATCGGTATTGACCCGGCGCAGCACGAACAGGTCTTTCACGCCTTTCAGCATATCGACGGCTCCACCAGCCGGCGGTTTGGCGGTACCGGGCTGGGGCTGGCCATCACCCGGCAACTGGTGCTGGCTCTGGAGGGGGACATCAGCCTGCAAAGCGCGCCAGGGCAGGGCTCGACCTTTACGGTCAGGTTACCGGCGCAGGTCGCCTCGCTCAGTCTCGAGACGCCTGCCGAAGGGCCGCAGCGGGCTGGCGAGGGGCCGCCGTTGCTGATCATCGAGGATGACGCCAATTTCGCGACCGTGATCGCCGAGGAGGCCCACGCCCATGGTTTCTCCAGCGTGCATTGTCGTACCGGGCAGCAGGCATTGGGGCTGTTGCAACAGGAGTCGTTCCATGCGGTGATCCTCGACATCCTCTTGCCTGACCTCAGTGGTTGGCAGCTGTTTCGCCGTTTGCGTGCCCAGCCAGCGCATCGGCATACGCCGGTGCATATCATTTCCTGCGTGCCGCAGCCGGCAGGCTGGAACGATGACGGCACGCGCTATCTGGTCAAACCCATCGGCCGCGATGAGCTGGAGCAGGTGTTCTTCGAGCTGCAGCAAGGCACGCAGCAGGAGCAGACCGTGTTGCTGGTCGAAGATGTCGAGGTGGAGCGTGAGCACTATCGCGCGCAACTGGCCGCGCTGGGTTTTCAGGTGGTCGCCTGCGCCGACGGCGAGCAGGCACGCGCAGCCTATGCGCAGGGCCGGTTCTGCGCGCTGGTGATCGATCTCGACCTGCCGGATCAGGACGGTTTCGCCCTGCTCGACACCCTCAATCAGATACGTTCGCTGCAGGGTGTGCGTGTGGTGATCAATACCGGGGTTGACGTTACCCAGCAGACCCTGCAACGGCTGCGGCGCTACAGCGCCGTGGTGGTGCGCAAGCATGGCGACGATACCGATGCGTTGTGCCAGGCGGTGCAGGGCTTTCTCGTCGACGTGCGGGCGCCACAGGCGGCTCGTGGGTTATCCGGCCCGTTTGAGGGTAAACGCATTCTGCTGGTGGATGACGATGTGCGTAACGTCTATGCGCTGACGGCACTGCTCGATGAAGTGGGGCTGCACATCAGCTCCGCCGGTGATGGCCTCGAAGCCATTGCCAGCTACCAGCGCGACCCCTTCGACCTGATCCTGATGGACATGGCCATGCCCAACATGGATGGCTACACGGCCACGCGGCTGCTCAAGCAGGAGCATGGCTGTACGATCCCGATCATTGCGCTTACTGCGCATGCGATGAAGGGGGACCGCGAGAAGTGCATCACCGCCGGTGCTGATGACTACATGGCCAAACCGATCAAGCGTGATGAGCTGCTGGCGCTGCTGGAGCGCTGGCTGGGCATGCCGCCCGTGCCTTCGTCGGGTAATCGACTAACCTGAACGCAGGAGTAACTGAGGCAAGGGCAGATGGACAGGGGGATGACGATGGCCCAGGCGCAGAGCAAGACCGCCGCCTTACCCGCCAAGCAGGTGCTGCTGGTGGTCGATGATCGTATGGAAAACCTCGAGGCCATGCAGGCGCTGCTCGAGGATGGCGAGTGGCAACTGCGGTGCGCCAGTTCCGGCGAGCAGGCCCTGCGCTGCCTGCTCGAAGAGGATGTCGGGCTGGTGTTGCTCGATGTACAGATGCCGGGCATGGATGGCTTCGAGGTCGCCCGGCTGATGCGCGGCAATCCGCACACGCGGCTGACGCCGATCATCTTCGTGTCTGCCATCGCCCAGACCCACGACGCGGTGCTGCGCGGTTACAGCACCGGGGCTGTGGATTTCGTACTCAAACCCTTCGATCCCAGCGTGCTGCGGCACAAGATTCAAAGCCTGCTGGAGCACGAGCACAATCGCTTTGAACTGCAGGCGCTGACCTTGCAGCTAGAAAGTGCCAGAGCCTTCAACGCCTCGGTGTTGGCCAACGCTGCCGAGGGCATTCTGGTGGTGGGCGAGGACGGGCGTATCCAGTACGCCAACCCTGCCATGGCGCAGATGCTCGAGGGTGACGTGAGCGATATGGAGGGCGCCGAGCTGCTCGCGTTTCTCGACAATCCTCTTTGCGCAGACGGTTGGCTGCACTCCGAGTTCTACCTGCACTTCAGGCGCGGCGCGACCTATCGCGTACATGAGGCGATGATGCGTACCCTCAAGGGCGGCTGTCTGCCGGTAGCGCTGTCCTGCTCGCCGCTGCCGCGACAACAGCACGCCATGGTGGTGATCGCCCTGGACATGTCGGTGGTGCGCAACCTGCACGCGCAACTGGAGTCGCAAGCCGTTACCGATGCGCTGACCGGCCTGCTCAATCGTCGTGGCTTTCATCGCGCTCTGGAGTCGTCACTGGCGCGCATCGAACGCAGCGGTCAGCGCGTGGCGGTGCTGTATCTGGATCTCGATGGCTTCAAACGCATCAACGACTCGCTCGGCCATGATGTCGGCGATCAGTTGCTGCGCCGCGTCGGCGAACAGCTCAAGGCCTGCCTGCGCCCCTATGACAGCCTGGCACGCATCGGCGGCGATGAGTTCACCGCGCTGCTGGACAATCTCAACCATCCCGAGGATGCCGCCAAGGTTGCGGAAAAACTGATCGAACTGGTCTCGGTACGCCACACCCTCGATGGCGTGGATTTTACCCTCGGTGCCAGTGTGGGTATTGCCTGCTTTCCCGAGTGCGGGCAAAGCGTCGAAGGCTTGCTGCGTGCCGCCGACATGGCGATGTATGAAGCCAAGCGCGCCGGTCGCCAGCAATACCGCTTCTTCTCGCAAGAGATGAACGGCCGTGCGCGCTCGAGGCTGATGCTCGAAGAAAGCCTGCGCCATGCCATCGAGAACGATGACTTCGTGCTGGTCTACCAACCGCAGTTCCACCTGGGCACGGGGCGCCTGCGTGGTTTCGAGGTACTGCTGCGCTGGCAGCACCGCGTTGCCGGCATCGTCGCGCCGAACGTGTTCATTCCGTTGCTCGAAGAAACCCGCCTGATCAACCGCCTCGCTGACTGGATTTTCCGCGAGGGAGCCATGCAGCTGGCCGCGTTCCGGCAGCAGTTCGGCGCAGACATGGTGCTCAGCATCAATGTCAGCCCGGTGCAGTTCGGCATGCCGCAGTTGGTCGCCGATCTGCAGCGCGTACTCGACGCCCACGGCCTTCAGCCCGGTCAGTTGGAGGTGGAGGTGACCGAGAGTGCGCTGATGCAGGATCTGGAGCTGACCCAGGCGCAGTTGCGTCATCTGCGCGAGCTGGGGGTGAAGATCGCCATTGACGACTTCGGCACTGGCTACTCGTCACTGGCGTATCTGCGTCATTTCGAGCTGGATACGCTGAAGATCGACCGCCTGTTCATTGCTAACATGCTCGACTCACCGCGCGACGCGGCGGTGGTCAGCACCATCATCGATCTCGGGCGTCATCTGGGCCTGGAGGTTATCGCCGAAGGCGTTGAAACCCAGGCGCAGCGCGAGTGGTTGACGCGCCATCACTGCAACATCATGCAGGGCTTTCTGGTAGCGCCAGGGGTGCCCGCCAGCACGGCCATGCAGATGCCGGCGCAACTGGATTGGAGTACGTTGCCCCAGCCGCGCAGCCCCTGAAGCGCCGCAGGCGCTTTAGGCTTGCTGATGCAAAGCCGCGAGTTCGGCGTCCTTCTCTTCCCACAGACGGTTGACCCACTGCTGGAAAGCCAGGCGGTAGTCATCGTCCTGGTCGTAGTTGCGGCCGATGAACTCGCGGGGGATATCGACCTGTCTGAAGTTCACCTGCACGGCATCCAGGCGCCCACAGAGCAGATCCCAGAAACCGGGTACGCCATGGGGGTAGTGGATGGTGACGTTGACGATGGCGTTCAGCTGTTCACCCATGGCGTCGAGCACGAAGGCGATACCGCCAGCCTTGGGCTTGAGCAAATGCTTGAACGGCGACTGTTGCTGGGCATGTTTGGCCGGCGTCAGGCGCGTGCCTTCGAGGAAGTTGAACACCGCCACCGGATTGCTCTTGTAGCGTGCACAGGCCTTGCGTGTGGTGGCCAGATCCTGCCCACGTTTTTCCGGGTGCTTGGCCAGGTACTCCTTGCTGAAGCGCTTCATGAAGGGAAACTCCAGCGCCCACCAGCACAGGCCGATCACCGGCACCCAGATCAACTCCTGCTTGAGGAAGAATTTCAGCAGTGGCATGCGTCGGTTGAGCAGGTACTGCAGCACCAGAATGTCCACCCAGCTCTGGTGGTTGCTGGTGACCAGGTAGGAGTGGCGGGTATCGAAGTGCTCAAGCCCCTGAACCTGCCAGTTGATACGACCCACCAGGCGCACCCAGAATTTGTTCACGCCGATCCAGCTTTCCGCGATGCCATGCATGACGAAGCGCAGCGCCCGTTGTATCGGCGCGAAGGGCAATAGCAGTTTGAGCAGGGCGACGAAGAACAGCGGCCAGCACCAGAACAGGGTGTTCAGCGCCAGCAGCAGGCTTGCGATCAGGCCGCGCAGCGGCGCGGGAAGAAAGTGCAGCATCGGGCGAAAGCCTCCGTAAGCAGGCTATACGCCCGTTGGGCAGCCTGAGAATGGGGGCGTTCTCTGCGCCCCGTATCGGTCGAAAGTGCTGCGGCGTTCCGTGCTGCGAGCGGGTTCGGCGCCAAGGTTAACGAATGTGCACTGACCTGCAAGTGCCAGCCATGACCAGTGGGTGCCATGGTGTGGCGCGCCGAGCGCACCGTAGGCAACGCCTGTGTGCCACGGCGCACCCGGCAGGCGCTTCAGTTCGGCAGGTTGGCCGCCTGAATCGCCGTCAGCGCGATGGTGAAGACGATATCGTCGACCAACGCCCCGCGTGACAGATCGTTTACCGGCTTGCGCAGCCCCTGCAGCATCGGGCCGACGCTGATGCAGTCGGCGCTGCGCTGCACGGCCTTGTAGGTGGTGTTGCCGGTGTTCAGGTCAGGGAACACGAACACCGTGGCGCGGCCGGCCACCGGGCTGTTCGGCGCCTTCTGCCGGCCGACGCTTTCGATGGCGGCGGCGTCGTACTGCAGGGGGCCATCGAGTGGCAGATCCGGGCGTTTTTCCCGGGCCAGACGAGTGGCGGCGCGCACTTTTTCCACTTCCTCGCCACTGCCGGAGTCGCCGGTGGAGTAGCTGAGCATGGCCACACGCGGGGCGATGCCGAAGGCCTGTGCCGAGCTGGCGCTCTGCAGGGCGATCTCCGCCAGTTGCTCGGCGTTCGGGTCCGGGTTCACCGCGCAGTCGCCATACACCAGCACCTGGTCCGGCAGCAGCATGAAGAACACCGAGGACACCAGGTTGTAGCCCGGTGCGGTCTTGATCAGTTGCAGGGCTGGGCGAATGGTGTTGGCGGTGGTGTGGATGGCGCCGGAGACCAGGCCGTCCACTTCGTCCAGTGCCAGCATCATGGTGCCGAGTACCACGGTGTCTTCCAGCTGCGCTTCGGCCATCGGCGCATTGAGGCCCTTGCCCTTGCGCAGTTCGACCATCGGCTCGATGTAGCGACCGCGAATCAGGTCCGGGTCGAGAATCTCCAGACCTTCCGGCAGCTCGATACCTTGCGCGCGGGCGACTGCCTGTACCTCTTGCGGTTTGGCCAGCAGCACGCAGCGGGCGATGCCGCGTGCCTGGCAGATGGCGGCCGCCTGTACAGTGCGCGGTTCGCTGCCCTCGGGCAGGACAATGCGCTTGGCCGCTGCCTTGGCCCGTTGCACCAGTTGGTAACGGAACGCCGGTGGCGACATGCGCAGCTCGCGGGGCGTGCCGCAGCGGGTGGTCAGCCAGTCGTGATCGATATGCCCGGCGACGAAGTCGGCAACCTTTTCCGCGCGTTCACGGTCATCCAGCGGGATTTCCTTGTTCAGGCGGTTGAGGTGGGTGGCGGTGTCGTAGGAGCCGGTGCTGACGGTCATCACCGGCAGGCCACTGGCCAGGGCACCCTGGCACAGTTCCATGATGCGCGGATCAGGAGCGAAGTCGCTGCACAGCAGCAGACCGGCCAGCGGCACGCCATTCATCGCCGCCAGGCTGGCGGAGAGGATGATGTCGTCGCGGTCCCCGGGTGTCACCACCAGGGTGCCGGGCTTGAGCAACTGCACGCTGTTGGCCACGGCGCGGGCACAGAGCACGATCTTCAGCATGCGCCGCTGTTCGTAGTCGCCGGCATTGAGGATGCGTGCGCCGAGCAGCTCGGCAATGTCCTTGGTGCGCGGCGCATTCAGCTCGTCCTGCCAGGGAATGCAGCCGAGCAGGCGGAAGTCCTCGGTCTTGAGCAAGGGTGAGAACTCCTGCAGGCGTTCGGCGAAGGCCTCGATGCCGTCTTCGCTGCGCACCTTGTTGAGGATCACGCCGAGTACCTTGGGATCCTTCGGGCCGCCGAACAGCTGCGCCTGGATCTCGATACGATCCGACAGCTCGGTGAGGCTCTCATCCTCCGGTGCGCTGACCAGAATCACGTCGGCATCCAGGCTCTTGGCCAGGTGGAAGTTGACCCGCGCGGCGTAGCTGGCGTGGCGCGTTGGCACCATGCCTTCGACGATGACCACGTCCTTGTCGACGGCGGCCTGCTGATAGAGGCTGATGATCTCTTCCAGCAATTCATCCAGTTGGCCGTCGCCGAGCATGCGCTCGACATGGCTCAGCGGCAGCGGCTTGGGCGAGTGCAGACCGTGGGTGCGGGCGATCAGTTCGCTGGAGCGCTCCGGGCCGAGGTCGCCGGCATGCGGCTGGGCGATGGGCTTGAAGAAGCCGACCTTGAGACCGCTGCGCTCCAGCGCACCGACCAGGCCGAGGCTGATGGAGGTAAGGCCGACACCGAAACCGGTGGGGGCGATGAAGAAGGTATGCATGTAAAGGCCTCAGTCGAGCAGGGCAAGGGTATCGAGGGCGATCTGCCGCTCTTCGTTGGTTGGCACCACCAGTATCCGTGGGCCGTGCGCTGCCTGGATCGGCCCGCCGACGCCACGAATGCAGCGCGCATTGGCCGCAGGGTCGAGGGTAAAGCCGACCAGGCCGAGGTGGTCGAGCGTCTTGCTGCGGATCAGCGCCGAGTTCTCGCCAATACCGCCGGTGAAGATCAGGCCGTCGAGCCGGCGCAGCGCACAACTCATCGCCGCCAGCGACTTGGCCAAGCGGTAGCAGAACACCTCGATGGCCAGCGTGGCGCCGGCGTGGCCCTGTTCGCAGGCCTGTTCCAGGGTGCGCATGTCGTTGGACAGACCGGACAGGCCGAGCAGGCCGCTGTCCTTGTTGAGCATTGCGTCGATCTGCTCCAGGCTCCAGCCCAGGGTGCGCGCCAGGTGGCTGTGCAGGTTGGGGTCGACGTCACCGCTGCGCGTGCCCATCACCAGGCCTTCCAGGGGGGTCAGGCCCATGCTGGTATCGCGGCTGTGGCCGTTCTCCACGGCGCAGGTCGAGCAGCCATTGCCCAGGTGGGCCACCAGCCAACTGCTGTCCTCTGGCGGCAGACCGGTCATCTGTGCCGCTTGCTGGCTGACGTAGCGATGGCTGGTGCCATGAAAACCGTAGCGGCGCACACCATGCTCACGGTACAGCGCGGCCGGTAAGGCGTAGCGATAGGCGTGTTCGGGCAGACTCTGGTGGAAGGCGGTATCGAACACGGCAACCTGCATCAGGCCGGGAAATAGCTTCATCGCCGCTTCGATGCCCAGCAGGTTGGCGGGGTTGTGCAGGGGCGCCAGCGGCGCGACCTGGCGGATAGCCTGCAGGCTGATAGTGTCCAGGCGCGTGGCCCCGGAGAAATACTCGCCGCCGTGTACCACGCGATGGCCGATGCCATGCAGTTCGCCAGCGGCGACGCGCTGCACGATAGGCAGCAGGTGCGACAGCGCCAGGCGATGGTCGGCGCCGGCAATCACCAGGCTGTCGCGCTCATCACCCTGCTGCCAGTGCAGGATGGCTTCGGGGCTGCCCAGGCGTTCGGCCAGGCCACTGAGGGGGAAGTGCTCCTGGGCTTCGTTGACCAAGGCGAACTTGATCGACGAACTGCCGCAGTTGATCACCAGAATGTTGCGTGCAGGCATTTAGATTTCCTTGAATTCATCGTGCGACCGCTCCCCGGCACACCAGCCGCAGACGAAGGGGCTGCCCAGTCTGGCCTGGCGCTGTTCGGGGTCGAGTACCCAGGGCCGATTCTGCCAGGGTGGTCGGTGGCGCACATGCTGAGTGTGACCACAGGACAAGACTGCCACCCAGTCGCCGTGCTCGTCCTGACGAAAATCAACGATACGCACAGCCCGTTTGTCCGGGCTCGGGTCGCAATCGTGGGCGGCCTTGGTTAAACTTGACCGTTCATTTCTCTTTTGCAAAAGGTCTCCCCATGCTGATCGCCGCCAACAAGGCCGTCTCCATCGACTATACCCTGACCAACGATGCCGGTGAGGTGATCGACAGCTCCGCTGGCGGCGCGCCGCTGGTGTATCTGCATGGTGCCGGCAACATCATCGCTGGCCTGGAGAAGGCTCTGGTCGGCAAGCAGACCGGCGATGAGCTGGACGTTTCCGTCGAGCCGGAAGAAGCCTACGGCGAATACAGCGCCGAGCTGGTCGCCACCCTGAGCCGCGCCATGTTCGAAGGCGTCGATACCCTGGAAGTGGGCATGCAGTTCCACGCTTCCGGCCCGGACGGCAGCATGCAGATCGTCACCATCCGCGACATCGATGGCGACGACGTGACCGTCGACGGCAACCACCCGCTGGCCGGCCAGCGCCTGAACTTCAAGGTCAAGGTCGTAGGTGTGCGTGACGCCAGCGAAGAAGAAGTGGCTCATGGTCACATCCATGGCGAAGGTGGTCACCACCACTAACAGGCTGAGTCGCCCGTCAGGCGACTTGCGGTCGTTCCGAACGGAGCAACCGCTGCTAAGCTCAAGCTTGCGATCAAGGCGCCTCACGGCGCCTTTTTCATGTATCCAGGCGTGCTCATTCGCAGCCGCCTTGAAGGTTGACGGGCCTTGCGCCCGTTGCACTGGATTCGCCGAGGAAGTTCGTCATGAGTGCCTTTCACGATCTCAATCTACGCGCGCTGGACGGTCAGGAGCTGCCGCTTGCGCCCTACAAGGGTCAGGTAGTGCTGGTGGTCAATGTTGCCTCCAAATGCGGCCTGACACCTCAATACGCCGGGCTGGAAAAGCTCTATCAGCAATACAAGGGCAATGGTTTCACCGTGCTCGGCGTGCCCTGCAACCAGTTCGCCGGGCAGGAGCCGGGCAGCGAGGACGAGATCCGTTCGTTCTGTAGCCTCAACTATGGCGTGAGCTTCCCGCTGGGCAGCAAGCTGGAGGTCAACGGCCCCGGTCGCCATCCGCTGTATCGTCTGCTGGCTGGCGAGGGCGCGGAATTTCCCGGCGATATCACCTGGAACTTCGAGAAGTTTCTGGTCGGCCAGGACGGGCGTGTGCTGGCGCGTTTTTCGCCGCGTACCACACCGGACGATCCGGCACTGATCCAGGCCATCGAGAAAGCCCTCGGCCTGTAAGCGTTTGACACCTGCGTTCTCGAACCGAGAAGCAGGTGAGGCGAATCAGCCAAATTGACGGCCATTTCCTCTTTTGCTCTTGTTCGCGTGGTCGCCCGCTTGCTTAATCGGGCGACTTGCCGAGGAGTGTGCCGATGACCCGCTTTGCCAACGAGCAACTACCTGCCATGGCCACGCCGGCCGAGTTGCGCGCGCTGATCGAAAGTCGCCGCGCCGTGCGTCGCTTCACGCCCGAGCCGGTGCCCGAGGATGTGATCCGTGATTGTCTGCAACTGGCCGTGCTGGCGCCCAATTCCTGCAACCTGCAGCCCTGGAGCTTTCAGGTGATTCGCGATGCGGCGCTGCTGGCGCAGTTGCATCCAGTCTGCATGAGCCAGAACGCTGCCCGTGCGCCGCTGATCATCGCCGTGCTGGCGCGTCCGGATACCTGGCGCCAGGCCTGCCAGAACATTATCGAACAGTGGCCCGAGGCCGACGTGCCGGCGCGCATCCGCCACTTTTACAGTAAGACTGCGCCGTTTCAGTACAACCAGGGGCCGCTGGGCCTGTTGGGGCTGTTCAAGCGTCAGCTGGTGCGGCTGATGGCGTTGCGCAAGCCGCTGATGCGCACGCCCAACAGCAAGGCCGACATGCGCCTGTGGGCGGTAAAATCCACCGCGCTGGCGGCGCAGAACCTGATGCTGGCCTTCCAGAGCCATGGTTATGCCACTTGTCCGATGGAAGGCTTCGACGAGCCGCGTTTGCGTCGTGTGCTGGATATCCCGCGCCAGGCCATCCCCATCATGCTGCTGGCCGTCGGGCGGCAGGGCGAGAAGGGCGTGTACAACCCGCGTTTGCGCTTCCCGCTGGAGCAGCAGGTGATCTGGCGCTGATCTGGATCAAGTCACCGTCTCTTGAATACGGCGTAATCGTCCTTATCTAGTCTGCATCTGAGCGAGTTTCTTTTTTCGGGGAAGTGGTCCCGGCTCGCCATCCTGGAGGAAGGACATTTATGCGTATCGATCGTTTGACCAGCAAGTTGCAACTCGCACTCTCCGACGCCCAATCCTTGGCCGTGGGCATGGATCACGCTGCCATCGAACCGCTGCACCTGATGCAGGCGCTGCTCGAGCAGCAGGGCGGCTCGATCAAGCCGTTGCTGATGCAGGTCGGCTTCGACATCAACAGCCTGCGCCAGGGCCTGACCCGCGAACTGGATCAGCTCGGCAAACTGCAGAACCCCACCGGCGACATCAACCTGTCGCAGGATCTGGCACGCCTGCTCAACCAGGCCGACCGCCTGGCGCAGCAGAAGGGTGACCAGTTCATTTCCAGCGAGCTGGTGCTGCTCGCCGCCATGGACGAGAGCACCAAGCTGGGTAAGTTGCTGCTCGGCCAGGGCGTCTCCAAGAAGGCCCTGGAAAACGCCATCGCCAACCTGCGCGGCGGCCAGGCGGTGAACGATCCCAATGTGGAGGAGTCGCGCCAGGCGCTGGACAAGTACACCGTCGACCTGACCAAGCGCGCCGAAGAAGGCAAGCTCGACCCGGTGATCGGTCGTGACGACGAGATTCGCCGCACCATCCAGGTGCTGCAGCGCCGTACCAAGAACAACCCGGTGCTGATCGGCGAGCCTGGCGTCGGCAAGACCGCCATCGCCGAAGGCCTGGCCCAGCGCATCATCAACGGCGAAGTGCCCGATGGTCTGAAAGACAAGCGCCTGCTGTCGCTGGACATGGGCGCGCTGATTGCTGGCGCCAAATTCCGTGGCGAGTTCGAAGAGCGCCTGAAGGCGGTGCTCAACGAGCTTTCCAAGCAGGAAGGGCGCATCATCCTGTTCATCGACGAGCTGCACACCATGGTCGGCGCCGGCAAGGCCGAGGGCGCCATGGATGCCGGTAACATGCTCAAGCCGGCCCTGGCTCGCGGTGAGCTGCATTGCGTTGGCGCCACCACGCTGGACGAGTACCGTCAGTTCATCGAGAAGGACGCTGCCCTGGAACGCCGTTTCCAGAAAGTGCTGGTGGACGAACCCGGCGAGGAAGACACCATCGCCATTCTGCGTGGCCTGAAAGAGCGCTACGAGGTGCACCACGGCGTGACCATCACCGACGGCGCGATCATCGCGGCGGCCAAGCTCAGCCATCGCTACATCACCGACCGCCAGTTGCCGGACAAGGCCATCGACCTGATCGACGAGGCCGCCAGTCGTATTCGTATGGAGATCGACTCCAAGCCCGAGGCGCTGGACCGTCTAGATCGCCGTCTGATTCAGTTGAAGATCGAGCGCGAGGCGCTGAAGAAGGAAGACGACGAGGCGACCAAGAAACGCCTGGTCAAGCTGGAAGAGGATATCGCCAAGCTGGAGAAGGAATACGCCGACCTGGAGGAAATCTGGAAGTCGGAGAAAGCCGAAGTGCAAGGTTCGGCGCAGATCCAGCAACGTATCGAACAGGCCAAGACCGAGCTGGAAGCCGCGCGGCGCAAGGGTGATCTCAACCGCATGGCCGAGCTGCAGTACGGCATCATCCCCGATCTGGAACGCAGCCTGCAGATGGTCGATGCGCACGGCAAGAGCGAGAATCAGCTGCTGCGCAACAAGGTCACCGATGAGGAAATTGCCGAGGTCGTGTCCAAGTGGACGGGCATCCCGGTGAGCAAGATGCTCGAAGGCGAGCGCGAGAAACTGCTGAAGATGGAAGGCCTGCTGCACCAGCGCGTGATCGGCCAGAACGAGGCGGTGGTCGCTGTTTCCAACGCCGTGCGCCGTTCGCGTGCCGGTTTGGCCGACCCGAACCGGCCGAGCGGCTCGTTCCTCTTCCTCGGCCCGACCGGGGTGGGCAAGACCGAGCTGTGCAAGGCGCTGGCCGAGTTCCTCTTCGACACCGAGGAGGCGCTGGTGCGTATCGACATGTCCGAGTTCATGGAGAAGCACAGCGTGGCGCGCCTGATTGGTGCACCGCCCGGTTATGTCGGCTATGAAGAGGGGGGATACCTGACCGAGGCCGTGCGTCGCAAGCCGTATTCGGTGGTGCTGATGGACGAGGTGGAAAAGGCGCATCCGGACGTGTTCAACGTGTTGCTGCAGGTGCTGGAGGATGGCCGTCTGACCGACAGCCATGGCCGCACCGTGGACTTCAAGAACACCGTGATCGTGATGACCTCCAACCTCGGTTCGGCGCAGATTCAGGAGCTGGTGGGCGACAAGGAAGCGCAGCGCGCGGCGGTGATGGATGCGGTGAGCAGCCACTTCCGTCCCGAGTTCATCAACCGTATCGACGAGGTGGTGGTATTCGAGCCGCTGGGCCGCGAGCAGATCGCCGGCATTGCCGAGATCCAGATGGGCCGTTTGCGTGCTCGCCTGACCGAGCGCGAACTGAGCCTGGAGCTGACCCCGGAGGCGCTCGACAAGCTGATCGCCGTCGGTTACGACCCGGTGTACGGCGCGCGTCCGCTCAAGCGCGCGATTCAGCGCTGGATCGAGAACCCGCTGGCGCAGCGCATCTTGGCGGGCGACTTCGCGCCGGGGGCGGTGGTACATGCCAAGGTCGAAGGTGAGGAAATCGTCTTCGCCTGATCGAGTGTCGCGTTAAAACAAAGGCCCGCCAAATTGGCGGGCCTTTGCGGTTTTAGCCCGGATGCAATCCGGGAAGTCAGCGTCAGGTTGCTCCGGATTGCATCCGTGCTACGGGGTTTCAGCGTTTCAGCAGCAACCACCCCAATGCTTCTTCTTCGAGGTATGGCCAATGCCGGGGTTGAAGGTGTTGGTCGGGTCGAGCTCGCGGTAAAACCCCGCCAGTGCCGGCTTGGCCACGTAGAGATGGCCGACGTTGTGCTCGGCTGGGTACTCGGCGCGGCGTTCGTCCAGCAGCTTCCACATGGCATGTTCCATGGCGAGCGGGTCATTGCCCTTCTTGACGATGTAGTCCTGATGGAACACATGGCAGAAGAAGTGCCCGTAGTAGAGCTTGTGGATGATCCTGTCTTCCAGCGCCTGCGGCAGCGTTTCGACCCAGTCACGGTCGTTGCGGCGCAGGGCGATATCCAGGGCGAGGATATCCTCGACGCTGCTGCGGTGCGCCTCGCGGTAGCGAATCGCCGCGCCGGCGATGGCGAAGCGATGCAGGAAGGCCTTGCGCCCTTCCTCGGCGTCACACTCGAAGTAGGCGCCGCTGGCGCTGCCGCTGAAGTACTCGGTGAGGAAGGTACGGGTCTGCTCCAGCGTGTCGTTCGATACCCGCACCAGCAGGTGATGCTCGTAGCGGTCGCGATACTCGCGCATGCGCGCCGGCAGGTGGCTGGGCAGCAGGTTCATCAGTGCCTGGATCACCTTGTCGGTCACCCCGCGCAGGCCGAAGCGCTCGAAGAAACCGTCGACCCGGCTTTTCATGGCGAAGGCGGCCGGCACTTTGGCGGTGCCGAATTTATCGATCACCAGGAAGGTGTCCTTGCCGTATTTCTCGCCGATATCGAAGGCCGTGCGGTGGATGTACTCACCGGCAATCGGCAGGCGTGGCAGCTTGGCCAGCAGGTGGCGGCGCACTTCAGTGAGGTCGTGCGGATCGTTGCTGCCAATGTAGAACACCGTACTCGGCTCTTTCGGGAAGGTATCCAGACGCACGGCGAACAGGCACAGCTTGCCGGCCGAACCGGAGGCTTCGAACAGACGCGAGGGGTCGGCATTGAAACGCGCCGGGGTGTCGGCGTCGACATCGCGCACATGCTCGCCGTAGCGCGCGTCGGATGCCTTGGCCGTTTCCTCGTTGCGCACCTGCTGCGGCGTGTAATCGCCGTTCTGCAGGCGGGTAAGAATATCCTCCGGGGTGTCGCCCAGCTCGATTCCCAGGTGGTTGACCAGTTCCAGCGAGCCGTCATCCTTCACCTGCGCATACAGCGCCAGCTCGGTATAGGCCGGGCCACGGCGTACCAGGGCACCGCCAGAGTTGTTGCAGATGCCGCCGAGCACCGAGGCGCCGATGCAGGATGAGCCGATCACCGAATGCGGTTCGCGATTCAGCGGCGCCAATGCCTGTTCCAGGCGATCCAGGGTCGCGCCCGGCAGGCACACCACCTGCTGGCCATCGTTGATCAGTTGTACGCCGGTGATGCGCAGGGTGCTGATCAGCACGATCTCGCGGTCGTAGTCGTCGCCATCGGGCGTCGAGCCGCCGGTCAGGCCGGTGTTGGCCGCCTGCATGATGACGATGCGGTCGGCCGCCACCGCCGCCTGCAGGATGCGCCACTGCTCCAGCAGCGAGCCTGGGCGTACCACCGCCAGGACATTGCCCTCACCGGTGCGGTGGCCCTTGCGAAAGCGCCGTGTGGCGTGATCGTCGGTCAGTACATGGCTGCTGCCGACGATCTGGCGCATCTGCGCCAGCAGGGCTTCACGGGTGACGGTGGTTGCGGCAGCAGTCATGGGATCAGCGCTCCTTGACCAGCAGATCCGAGGTGATCTCGGCGATGGACTTGGCGCCAGTCAGCACCATGGCCACGCGCATTTCCTTCTCGATCAGATCGAGCAGATTGCTCACGCCGGCGCCACCGGCAGCGGCCAGGGCATAGAGGAAGGCGCGGCCGAGCAGCACGGTGTCGGCACCCAGAGCAATCATGCGCACCACGTCCAGGCCGGTACGGATGCCGGAGTCGGCGAGGATTTTCAGGTCACCCTTGACTGCGTCAGCGATGGCCGGCAGGGCGCGAGCGCTGGACAGCACGCCGTCGAGCTGACGACCGCCATGGTTGGAAACGATGATGCCGTCGGCGCCGAAAGTCACTGCGTCGCGGGCGTCTTCCGGGTCGAGGATGCCCTTGATCACCATCGGGCCGTCCCAGAAATCGCGGATCCATTCCAGGTCCTTCCAGGAGATCGACGGGTCGAAGTTGGCACCCAGCCAGCCGATGTAGTCGGCCAGGCCGGTCGGGTTGCCGCGGTAAGCAGAGATGTTGCCAAGGTCGTGCGGCTTGCCCATGAGGCCGACGTCCCAGGCCCACTGCGGATGAGTCATGGCCTGCAGCATGCGGCGCAGCGCCGCGTTCGGGCCGCTCATGCCGGAGTGGGCGTCACGGTAGCGGGCGCCGGGCACGGGCATGTCGACGGTGAACACCAGGGTTGAGCAGCCAGCGGCCTTGGCGCGTTCCAGGGCGTTCTTCATGAAGCCGCGATCTTTCAGCACGTAGAGCTGGAACCACATCGGCCGGTCGATTGCCGGGGCGACTTCCTCGATCGGGCACACCGAGACGGTGGACAGGGTGAAGGGAATGCCCTTGGCCGCTGCCGCCTTGGCAGCCTGCACCTCACCGCGACGGGCGAACATGCCGGTCAGACCGACCGGTGCCAGGCCGACCGGCATGGACATCTTCTCGCCGAACAGCTCGGTGGACAGGTCCAGCTCGGACATGTTCTTCAGCACGCGCTGGCGCAGTTCGATGTCCGACAGGTCGGCGACATTGCGGCGCAGGGTGTGCTCGGCATAAGCACCGCCGTCGGCGTAGTGGAACAGGAAGGGCGGCAGCTTGCGCTGCGCGGCGGCGCGATAGTCGGTAGAGGCAGAAATGATCATGGGCTCATCCTGTTACTGAAAAGAGAAAGCGTAGCCTGACGGAAAATGCCCCGACAGGGTCGGGGCGCTTTCGCGTGACGAGGTTCAGTGCATCAGCGGGTCAGTCACACCCAGCACGTAGATCGCGATCATCGCGATGATGCCGGTGAACAGTACGTAGTACAGCGTCGGCCAGATGGTCTTGCGCAGGGTGCTGCCTTCGCGCCCGAGCAGACCGACGGTGGCCGAGGCAGCAACCACGTTGTGAATCGCCACCATGTTGCCGGCCGCGGCGCCGATGGCCTGAACGGAGACGATCAGTGCGCTGGAGATACCCAGGCTGCTGGCCACGCCGAACTGGAACTGGCTGAACATCATGTTGCTGACGGTATTGGAGCCGGCGATGAAGGCGCCCAGTGCGCCGATACTTGGCGCCAGCAGTGGGTAGATGCCACCAACGCTCTCGGCTACCCAGCCAGCCATGAGGATGGGCATGCTGGCCAGCTCGGCGCCATTGACGCCGGAGTTGATCAGGATGCGTACCATCGGCACGGTGAACAGCAGCACGAAGCCGGCGCTGAGCAGCACGCTGGACGATTCCTTCACGGCCTTGCCCAGGTCACGTGCTTTCATGCCATGCAGGAAGAAGGTGGCCAGCACCACGGCCACCAGAATACCGCCCGGCAGGTACAGCGGCTGGAAATTGGCACTGACGCCGGCCTCGCCGAGCAGATCGGGGAAGTTCACCACCACGGCTTTCAGTGCATTACCCACTTCCGGGAATACGCGGCTGATCACCAGCAGGGCGCCAACCAGTACGTAGGGCAGCCAGGCACGCAGCGCGCTCATGGGCTTGGCGGTCAGCTCGTCCAGTTTCATCTCGACACTGCCCAGCCACTCGCTCGGCCATTTGTCCGCCGGCGCGAAGTCCCAGGTCTTCTTCGGCACCAGGAAGCCAAAACGCGCGGCGCTGGTGACGATGGCCAGGCCGATCAGGCCGCCCAGCAACGACGGGAATTCCGGACCAAGGAAAATACCGGTAGCCGCGTAGGGCAGTACGAAAGCCAGGCCACCGAAGATAGCAAATGGCAGCACTTCCAGACCCGCTTTCCAGCTTTTTTCCTGACCGAAGAAGCGTGTCAGCATCATGACCATGATCAGTGGCATGACCACGCCAACGGTGGCATGAATGATCGCTACCTGGCTGGTGATCAGCTGCAGGAATTGCCCCCAGGACGAACCCTGCTCGACCAGTTGTGCGCCAATGCTCGCGGTATCCAGGCCGGTGTTGATGCCAACGATGATCGGCGTACCGACAGCGCCGAAGGAGACCGGTGTGCTTTGCACCAGCATGCCCAGCAAAACGGCGGCCATGGCTGGAAAGCCGATCGCCACCAGCAACGGCGCGGCGATGGCGGCGGGTGTGCCGAAGCCCGATGCGCCTTCGATGAAGCAACCGAACAGCCAGGCGATGATGATGGCCTGGATGCGGCGATCAGGGCTGATGGTGGCGAAGCCGGCCCGGATCGCGGTAATACCGCCGGAATGCTTGAGGGTGTTCAGCAGCAGAATTGCACCAAAGATGATCCACAGCAGGCCGAGGGTGATCAGCAAACCCTGCACGGTGGAAGCCAGAACGCGGTTGAGGGTCATGTCCCAGGCGAACAGGCCGACAGCGGCAGTGACCAGGTAGACCAGTGGCATGGCGTGTTTGGCCGGCCAGCGCAGACCGATCAACAAGATTGCAGCAAGCAGGATCGGCGAGAACGCCAGCAGGGCGAGAATTCCGTTGGACATCAGGGCTTACTCCACACGAGTGCGCGTCTGGCGCGGCAGGGATGAGGCGTTATCGAACTGGCTGGCAGCGTGTCGGGCTGTCATGGCGAACCTCGAAGGATTGTTATTCTTGTGGGTTTAATTGGTAAGACCAATTTACAAAGTGACGGGGTCAGGTTAAAAGTTGCTCAGCAGGCTGTCAAATCGAGCCATTAAGACTTTGGTCGTATGGTGCTTGCTTGTTCAGTGAGGACGGGCGCTATAGGCTTGCGCCTCAGACTTCTGGTCTGGTCAAACCAATGGAGATACGGGTGATGGAAGTAGGTCAGGTGCGGCAGCGACGTCTTTCGGATGACATCGTCGCGCAGCTGGAAACCATGATTCTCGAGGGCACCTTGCGTGCCGGCGAGCGGCTGCCTGCCGAGCGTGCGCTGGCCGAGCAGTTCGGCGTTTCCCGCCCGTCCCTGCGCGAAGCGATCCAGAAACTGGTGGCCAAGGGCTTGCTGGTCAGTCGCCAGGGCGGCGGTAACTACGTGGCCGAATCACTCGGCTCGACCTTCAGTGATCCGCTGCTGCAACTGCTGGAGCACAAGGAGGATGCCCAGCGTGACCTGCTGGAGTTTCGTCACACGCTGGAAGGCTCGTGCGCCTACTACGCGGCCAAGCGTGCCACCGATATCGACCGACAGCGTTTGACCGAGGCCTTCGCGGCCCTGCAGGACTGCTATGCGCGAGCCGGCAAGGTGACACGTGCCGAGGAGGGGGCGGCCGATGCGCGTTTTCACCTGGCGATTGCCGAGGCCAGCCACAACGCCGTACTGCTGCATACCATTCGTGGTCTGTTCGACCTGCTCAAGCGCAACGTGGTGACCAATATCGGTGGCATGTACGCTCAGCGCGAGGAAACTCGCGACATGCTGATCGGCCAGCACCGTGCGTTGTACGAGGCAATCATCGAGGGGCGTGCGGAAGACGCGCGCAATCTTTCCAACCAGCACATCGACTATGTGCAGGAAGTGCTCTCGGAAGTGCAACTGGAAGCCCGGCGCGTAGCGCGCGCGCAACGACGCCTGGGCATATAGGCTGAAGGCTGCAATCGGCAGGTTGCATATCAAAGACAGGCGCCAGGGGCGCCTGGCCTGCAGCTTGAAGCAGCCTGGCGCGGCTCTTAGTCTTCCTTGCCCTTGCTGCGCATGGCGCGCTGAACTTCGCGGTCGGCGTCACGTTCCTTCTCGGTGTGGCGCTTGTCGAAGTCCTTCTTGCCCTTGGCCAGGGCAATTTCGCATTTGATCAGGTGCTGCTTCCAGTAGAGCGACAGCGCCACGGCGGTGTAGCCCTTCTGCTGCACGGAGCCGAACAGCTTTTCCAGCTCGCGCTTGTTCAGCAGCAGTTTGCGCGTGCGGGTCGGGTCGGCGATGACGTGGGTACTGGCGGTTTTCAACGGGCTGATGTGGCAGCCCATCAACCAGGCCTCGTCGTCCTTGAGCAGCACGTAGCTGTCGACCAGTTGTGCCTTGCCGGCACGCAGACTTTTGACTTCCCAACCGGACAGCACCAGCCCGGCCTCGAACTTGTGTTCGATGAAATAGTCATGCAACGCCTTCTTGTTCAGCGCGATGGTGCCTTGGGGATGTTTCTTTTGCTTAGCCATAGGGCGCGCATTATAGGGAGTCGCCCGCGCCTGCGCCATGGGGCGTTACCCTGCCAAACTTGAGCCAATGCCGTGAATCTCCGACAATGCGCGATCTTTTTTCCCGCATGATGGGGGCTTGGCCGCAATGGCGAGCGACAACGTTTCAATTCATGGTGCCTGGGCCAGTCGCTGGGTGTTCATTCTGGCGGCCACCGGCTCCGCCGTAGGCCTTGGCAATATCTGGAAATTCCCCTACATGACCGGGGTCTACGGCGGCGGTGCATTCGTCGTCATGTACCTGTTCTGTATCGCCCTGGTCGGGCTACCGATCATGCTGGCGGAAACCCTGATCGGCCGGCGTGGCCGGCAGAGCCCGGTCAATGCGATGAAGAGCCTGGCGATTGAGGCCGGAGCCTCGAAGCACTGGTCGCTGGCTGCGTTGATCGGCATGGTCGCTGCGCTGCTGATCCTGTCCTTCTACAGCGTGGTCGCAGGCTGGTCGCTGGATTACATTCTCGGCATGGGACGTGGCGACTTCACCGGCATCAGCGCCGAGGGCGCAGGTGCGGCGTTCGGTGGGCTGACGTCTGATCCCTGGCGGCTGACCCTGTGGCACAGTCTGTTCATGGTGATTACTGCCTTCGTCATTGCCAAGGGTGTGGTGGCCGGGTTGGAGCGCAGCCTGCGCATCATGATGCCGCTGCTGTTCGTGCTGCTGCTGGTACTGCTGGGTTACAGCTTTACTACCGGTCACTTCCGCGAAGGCTTCGACTTCCTCTTCCATTTCGATCCGAGCAAGGTACAGGATGGCATTCTCGCCGCGATGGGCCATGCCTTCTTCACCCTGAGCGTGGGTATCGGTTCGATCATGGTCTATGGCGCCTATATGCCGAAGAAAGCCTCGATTGGTGCCACTGTGCTGACCGTTGGTGTGCTCGATACGCTGGTGGCGCTGACCGCCGGTCTGGCGCTGTTCCCCATCATCTTTGCCGCCGGCCTGGAGCCGGGCGGTGGTCCGGGACTGATGTTCGTCACCCTGCCGATTGCCTTCGGCAATATCGCTTTCGGTCAGGTGATGGGTTTGGTCTTCTTCGTGCTGGTGGCTGTCGCCGCATGGAGTTCGTCGATCTCCATGCTGGAGCCGGCCGTGGCCTACTTCGTCGAGAAAACCGGGCGCAGTCGTGCCAAGGTCACGGCTGTGCTGGCATTGTTCTGCTGGCTGGTCGGGATGGGCACGGTGCTGTCGTTCAACCTCTGGGCCGAGGCCAAGTTCTTTGTCTTCGCAGAAGATGGTTTCCATCTGCTGCAGTGGGGCGCCGAGGGTGGCAAGACCTTCTTCGACAGCATCGATTACCTCACCAGCCGTATCCTGCTGCCACTGGGCGGTCTGTCCTTTGCCCTATTCGCTGGCTGGGTGTTGAGCCGCGCCACCGTGCGCGACGAGTTGGCCATCAGAAGCCCGCTGCTGTTCAATCTGGCACTCTGGCTGATTCGCGTCGTGGCACCAATCGGCGTGCTGATCGTGTTCATTGCGGAGCTGAGCAAGTAAATGGCTACTCGAATCCAGCGTTCGGCCTTGCTGCCTTATCCGGCGCAGGCGCTGTTTGACCTCGTCAACGATGTGGCCAGCTACCCGCAGTTTCTGCCCTGGTGCCGGGCCAGTGAGGTGTTGGAAGTCAGCGAAACGCATATGCTGGCCAGCCTTGAGGTTGCCAAGGGCAGCATCGGTCAGCGCTTCGTTACGCGTAACGTACTGCTGCCTGGGCAGCGTATCGAGATGAATTTGCAGGAAGGCCCATTTACCAGTCTCAACGGCGTCTGGGAGTTCAAGGCGCTGGGCGACAAGGCCTGCAAGATCAGCCTGGATCTGACCTTCGACTACGCCGGGCCACTGGTGCGCGCGACGCTGGGGCCGTTGTTCAATCAGGCGACCAATACCATGGTCGACGCCTTCTGCCAGCGAGCCAAGCAACTGTATGGATAAGCCGAGCATCGCCGTTGAAGTGGTGTATGCCCTCGCCGAGCGGCAGAAGCTGTTGCGCCTGTCGGTACCGCAGGGCACCACGGTGCGTGAGGCTGCATTGCGTTCCGGCTTGCAGCAGTTCTTCCCGGGCCTGGATCTGAGCCAGGCGCCGCTGGGCATTTTCGGCAAGGCGGTAAGCAAGCCGGAAGAGCGTGTGTTGGAGGAGGGCGAGCGGGTCGAGATCTATCGGCCGCTGATTGCCGATCCGAAGGAAGTGCGTAAACAGCGTGCGGCTAAAGCAAAAGCGCGGGAAGAGGGCGAGGAGTCAGCCTGACTTCCGCGAGGCTGCTCGGCAGGGCACAGATATGAAAAAGCCCGGATTCGCTCCGGGCTTTTTTGTGTGCATCTGTTACTGCGGGTCGGTGTCCAGCGGCTCGGGAGTCGGCACCGGAACGGTCTCGACCTGATCCACTTCGCGCTGAATCTGCTCCAGCAGCGAGCCGGGTGCGGGCGGCGTTTCATCCTGCGCTTGGGCTTGCGGCTGAGCGCTGCTGGTATCGCTACTCTGGCCCATGATGGCCTGATCACGGCTGACGCCGGGCATGAAATCACCGGCCAGGCCGACCAACTGGTCATTGCCGTCGAACACCAAGCTCACGCGCTCCTGAAAGCGCTGCCCACCACCTGGCTGGATGCTGTACAGATAGTCCCAGCGATCAGCATGGAAGGTATCGGTGATCAGCGGGTTGCCCATGATAAACCGCACTTGGCGTCGGGTCATTCCAGGGCGCAGCTGGTCTATCATGTCCTGTGTCACGACATTGCCCTGTTGAATGTCGATCTTGTAAACCCCGGGGAATGAACAACCGGCGAGTGCGAAGAGCCCGGTCAGCGACAGGCTGGTCAGCAAGAGCTTGGTTTTTTGCATCGGAGGGTGACTTCCACTATCTTGGGCAACTTGAACCCCGGATCATACCCGTATTAAGGGAGGCTGCGAAAGCAGCCCCTACGAGAAAGCAGACCATGGTTGAAAATAACGAACTGCGCAAAGCTGGACTGAAGGTGACTCTGCCACGAGTCAAAATCCTGCAGATGCTGGATAACGCCGAACATCGGCACATGAGCGCCGAGGATGTCTACAAGGCGCTGATGGAGGCTGGCGAGGATGTCGGTCTGGCCACCGTATACCGCGTGCTGACTCAGTTCGAGGCTGCCGGCCTGGTGGTGCGTCACAACTTCGATGGCGGCCATGCCGTATTCGAGCTGGCCGACAGCGGCCATCACGATCATATGGTCTGCGTCGACTCGGGCGAGGTCATCGAGTTCTTTGACGCCGAGATCGAGAAGCGCCAGAAAGAGATCGTTAAAGAACACGGTTTCGAGCTGGTCGATCACAACCTGGTGCTGTACGTACGCAAGAAGAGCTGATGCTTCTGCTGCAATCAGAAAGGCGACCCTCGGGTCGCCTTTTTACTTTGTCGTGGCCTGGATGCAATCCGGGTGGCTTGAGGCTCCCGGATTGCATCCAGGCTACGTCGCTTCAGGCTGCCTGGGCGCTGGTAACCATCTTGCGCGCGTGGGCCAGGGATTCCTCGGTCAGGTCGACGCCGCCGAGCATGCGGGCGATTTCTTCGACGCGGCCGCTCTCGTCCAGCTTGCTGACTGCCGTGGAGGTGGCGTCCTCGCCGCGCCGCTTGTGCACGAACAGGTGCTGATGGCCCTGCGCAGCCACCTGCGGCAGGTGGGTGACGCACAGCACCTGACCGCGCTCGCCGAGGCGGCGCAGCAGTTGGCCGACCACTTCCGCCGTAGGCCCGCCAATGCCGACGTCCACTTCATCGAAGACCAGGGTTGGTACGCGCGAGGTCTGCGCGGTGATCACCTGGATGGCCAGGCTGATGCGTGACAATTCACCGCCCGAGGCCACCTTGGCCAGGCCGCGTAGCGGCTGGCCGGGGTTGGCGCTGACCAGAAACTCCACGCTCTCCAGGCCGTTGGCATGGGGTTCTTCGCTGTTCAGTGCCTGCAGTTGAATATTGAAACGCCCGCCCGGCATGCCCAGCGCCTGCATTTCCTGCTCGACGGCGGCGGCCAGGCATGCGGCAGCCTTACCGCGTAGCGTGCTGAGTTCGCCGGCCTTTTCCTGATAGTGGCGCTCGTAGGCGGCCAGCTCCTCGCTCAGGCGTTCGCTGGCCTGATCATCGGCATTCAGACCTTCCAGTTCATCGAACAGTTGCTGCTGCAGGGCGGCCAGTTCGGTGGGCTGAATACGGTGCTTGCGTGCCAGGGTGTAGATGCTGTCCAGGCGTTCTTCGAGAAACTGCTGGCGCTGCGGGTCGGCATCGAAGTGATCGACGAAGCGGTTCAGTTCGCCCACGGCCTCCTCGATCTGGATCTGTGCGCTGGCCAGCAGGTTGCTCGCTTCACTCAGTGCGCCGCCCTGGCCGCCGAATGCGCCAAGGCGATTGAGGCTGGCGGTGAGTGCCGACAGTAGGTTGCCGGCGTCGCTCTCACTGCACAGATCCAGTACCTGACGACAGGCGCCGAGCAGGGCTTCGGCATTGCTCAGTGCCTTGTGCTCCTGTTCCAGCTGCTCCAGTTCATGCTCGCCCAGCGCCAGATTTTCCAGCTCTTCCAGTTGATAGCTAAGCAGTTGATGGCGAGCGCGCTGCTCGTCGCCCTGGCTGGAGATACGCTCCAGTTCGTTGCGCGTCTGCTTCCAGCGCTGCGCGGCGAGTTGCACCTGGCGCGCCAGCTCCTGGCTGCCGGCGTACTCGTCGAGCAGGCGGCGGTGGGTGTCGGTCTTGAGCAGCGATTGGTGTTCGTGCTGGCTGTGGATATCGATGATCAGCTCGCCCAGTGCCTTGAGGTCGGCCTGCGGGCAGGGACTGCCGTTGATGTAGCCGCGCGAGCGGCCCTCGGCGGTGATCACCCGGCGCAGGATGCATGGGCCGTCGTTGTCCAGATCGCGCTCGGCAAGCCAGGCGCGGGCTTCGGGAATGTCCGCCAGGTCGAAGCTGGCGAGGATATCCGCCTTGTCGGCGCCGGGGCGCACCACGCCGCTGTCGGCACGATCACCCAGGCACAGGCCAAGGGCGTCGAGCATGATCGACTTGCCGGCGCCGGTTTCGCCGCTGATGGCGCTCATGCCGGCATCCAGCTCGAGGTCCAGGTGGTCGACGATGGCGTAGTTGTGAATGGACAGGTGCACCAGCATGGCGAACGCTCCCGAGTTGATGTCTGGTTATTTATACAGTGTTTTTTCTTTTCCTGGCAATCCTCGTCTATCGCCCCTTGAAACCTGTGGAATTGACTCCATATAGGCGGCAGGTGCGCGGGCTGGAGCCGCGCTGATTGATTCGAGAGGAGATAGGCATGGCTGACGAACAGAACCTGGACACGCAGAACCCCGAACCTCAGGCGGCCGAGAGTGCCGCGCCGAGCGATGACCTGGCGGCTCGCGTACAGGCCCTGGAAGAGCAGCTGGCCGCCGCGCAGGATCAGTCGCTGCGCGTAGCGGCCGAGTTGCAGAACGTGCGCCGTCGCGCCGAACAGGACGTGGAAAAGGCGCACAAGTTTGCCCTGGAGAAATTCGCCAACGACCTGCTGCCGGTGGTCGACAGCCTGGAGCGTGGTCTGGAGTTGTCCAGCCCGGACGACGAAGCGCTCAAGGCTGTGCGCGAGGGCATGCAACTGACCCTCAAACTGTTCCTCGACACCCTGGCGCGCCACCAGTTGGAAGCGATCGATCCGCATGGGGCTCCGTTCAATCCGGATCATCATCAGGCCATGGCCATGGAGGAAAGCATCCATACCGAGCCGAACTCGGTGCTCAAGGTGTTCCAGAAGGGCTATCTGCTCAATGGTCGCCTGCTGCGCCCGGCCATGGTCGTGGTCAGCAAGGCGCCGACCACACCGCCGCCGTCCATCGACGAGCAGGCTTGAAATTTCTGGGGGCGACCCCATTTTTGAGTCAAGCGTTTTAGTGCTACCGGCGCCCGCGACAGGCGGCGACGGAATAATCAAAGTTTCGGGAGAATTTTCATGGGTAAAATCATCGGTATCGACCTGGGGACCACCAACTCCTGCGTCTCCATTCTGGAAAACGGCAGCGTCAAGGTGCTGGAGAACGCCGAAGGCGCTCGCACCACGCCGTCCATCATCGCCTACGCCAACGACGGCGAGATTCTGGTTGGCCAGTCGGCCAAGCGTCAGGCGGTGACCAACCCCCACAACACTCTGTTCGCCGTCAAGCGCCTGATCGGTCGTCGCTTCGAAGAAGACGTCGTGCAGAAAGACATCAAGCTGGTGCCTTACAAGATCGTCAAGGCCAGCAACGGCGACGCCTGGGTTGAGGCCGCCGGTAAGGAAATGGCACCGCCGCAGATCAGCGCCGAAGTGCTGAAGAAAATGAAGAAGACCGCCGAGGATTACCTGGGCGAGCCGGTCACCGAGGCGGTGATCACTGTGCCGGCCTATTTCAACGACAGCCAGCGTCAGGCCACCAAGGACGCCGGTCGAATCGCCGGTCTGGACGTCAAGCGCATCATCAACGAGCCGACCGCCGCAGCGCTGGCCTATGGCATGGACAAGGCTAAGGGCGACCACACCGTAATCGTCTATGACCTGGGTGGCGGTACCTTCGACGTGTCGGTCATCGAGATCGCTGAGGTCGATGGTGAGCACCAGTTCGAAGTGCTGGCGACCAACGGGGACACCTTCCTCGGTGGTGAGGACTTCGACATGCGCCTGATCGACTACCTCGTCGACGAGTTCAAGAAAGAGTCCGGCATGGATCTGAAGAATGATCCGCTGGCGCTGCAGCGTCTGAAGGAAGCCGCCGAGAAGGCCAAGATCGAGCTGTCGTCCGCTCAGTCGACCGACGTCAACCTGCCGTACATCACGGCTGACGCCACAGGCCCCAAGCACCTGAACGTGAAGCTTTCCCGCGCCAAGCTGGAGTCGCTGGTCGAAGATCTGGTCGCCCGTACCATCGAGCCTTGCCGTATCGCGCTCAAGGATGCCGGCATCGATGCGAGCAAGATCGACGACGTGATCCTGGTTGGTGGTCAGACCCGTATGCCACTGGTGCAGAAAGCCGTGGCCGAATTCTTCGGCAAGGAAGCGCGCAAGGACGTCAACCCGGACGAAGCCGTGGCCATGGGCGCTGCCATTCAGGGCGCGGTACTGGCCGGTGACGTCAAGGACGTGCTGCTGCTCGACGTGTCCCCGCTGACCCTGGGTATCGAAACCATGGGCGGCGTGATGACTGCGCTGATCGAGAAGAACACCACCATCCCGACCAAGAAGTCGCAGGTGTTTTCCACCGCTGACGACAACCAGAGCGCCGTGACCATTCACGTGCTGCAGGGTGAGCGCAAGCAGGCTGCGCAGAACAAGTCGCTGGGCAAGTTCGACCTGGCCGAGATTCCGCCGGCGCCGCGCGGCGTGCCGCAGATCGAAGTGACCTTCGATATCGATGCCAACGGCATCCTGCACGTGTCCGCCAAGGACAAGGCCACTGGCAAGCAGCAGTCCATCGTGATCAAGGCCAACTCCGGTCTGTCCGAGGAAGAAATCGAGCAAATGGTGCGTGATGCCGAGGCCAACGCCGAGGAAGACCGCAAGTTCGAAGAGCTGGCTACTGCGCGCAACCAGGGTGACCAACTGGTGCATGCCACCCGCAAGATGCTCACCGAAGCCGGCGACAAGGCCACGGCTGACGAGAAAGCGGCCATCGAGAAGGCCATTGGCGAACTGGAAGCGGCCGTGAAGGGCGATGACAAGGCGACCATCGAAGCCAAGATGAACGCGCTGTCCGAAGCCACCACGCCGCTGGCGCAGAAGATGTACGCCGAGCAGCCGCAAGGTGGTGCCGCGCAAGCTGACGCTGGCGAAGCCAAGGATGCCGGTGACGACGTGGTCGACGCTGAGTTCGAAGAGGTCAAGGAGAACAAGTAAGGGGTGCGGCCTGCTCGGCGGGCCGCTTCTTCTTTACGCTCCACCGTCGCTCGCGACGGGCAGGATTAGCCGCGCGGGAGCCATCTCCCGCGTCGGCGTATCTGGAGCTCACGAATCTGAGAGTGCAGCACAACTATGGCAAAACGTGACTATTACGAGGTCCTGGGGGTCGAGCGCGGCGCCAGTGAGGCCGAGCTGAAGAAGGCCTATCGACGCCTGGCGATGAAATACCACCCGGACCGCAACCCGGATGACAAGGACGCCGAAGAGAAATTCAAGGAGGCCAACGAGGCCTACGAAGTGCTCTCCGACGCCAGCAAGCGTTCGGCCTACGACCAGTACGGCCACGCCGGGGTCGATCCGCAGATGGGCGGTGGCGGCGGTGCCGGTTTTGGTGGCGCCAACTTCTCCGACATCTTCGGCGATGTCTTCAGCGATTTCTTCGGTGGTGGTCGTGGTGGTTCGCGCGGTGGCGCCCAGCGTGGCAGTGACCTGCGCTACACCCTGGAGCTGGATCTGGAAGAAGCGGTACGCGGCACCACCGTGACCATCCGCGTGCCGACCCTGGTTGGTTGCAAGACCTGCGATGGTTCGGGCGCCAAGAAGGGCACCAGCCCGGTGACCTGTACCACCTGCGGCGGTATTGGCCAGGTACGCATGCAGCAGGGCTTCTTCTCCGTACAGCAGACCTGCCCGCGTTGTCACGGCAGCGGCAAGATGATCACCGACCCCTGTGGCAGCTGCCACGGCCAGGGCCGTGTGGAGGAGAGCAAGACGCTGTCGGTCAAGGTGCCGCCGGGCGTCGATACCGGCGACCGCATTCGTCTGTCTGGCGAAGGCGAGGCAGGGTCTCATGGTGGCCCGGCTGGCGATCTGTATGTGGTGGTCAACGTCCGCGAGCATGCGATCTTCCAGCGTGACGGCAAGCACCTGTACTGCGAAGTGCCGATCAGCTTCGCCGATGCCGCCCTGGGTGGCGAGCTGGAAGTGCCGACCCTCGATGGTCGGGTCAAACTGAAGATCCCGGAAGGGACGCAGACCGGCAAACTGTTCCGTCTGCGCGGCAAGGGCGTGGCGCCGGTGCGCGGTGGTGGTGCCGGCGATCTGATGTGCCGGGTGGCGGTGGAAACGCCGGTCAACCTGAACAAGCGTCAGCGCGAGCTGCTCGAAGAGTTCCGCAAGTCGCTGCAGGGCGACGACTCCCACTCGCCCAAGGCCAGTGGCTGGTTCGAAGGCGTGAAGCGCTTCTTCGGCGACGTATAAAACAGCGTATCGGGCGCGGATCCCGTCCGCGCCTCGATGCGTCAGCTTGGAGCTGAATTGCTATGCAACGTATCGCAGTAATGGGCGCCGCCGGGCGCATGGGCAAGATTCTGATCGAAGCCGTACAGCAGGCCGAGGGCGCCGAGCTCAAGGCCGCCATCGATCGTCCCGACAGCAGCCTGATCGGCGCTGACGCCGGTGAGCTGGCCGGTCTGGGCAAGATCGGCGTGAAACTGGTTGGCGATCTGGCGTCGGCGGTTGCCGATTTCGACGTGCTGATCGACTTCACCCACCCCTCGGTAACCCTGAAGAACCTGGAAGTCTGCCGTCAGGCCGGCAAGGCCATGGTCATCGGTACCACCGGTTTCTCTCCTGAGGAAAAACAACTGCTGAATGAGGCTGCCAAGCAGATTCCCATCGTCTTTGCCGCCAACTACAGCGTGGGCGTCAATCTGTGCCTGAAGCTGCTGGATACCGCCGCCCGTGTGCTGGGCGACGACGTGGATATCGAAATCATCGAAGCCCATCACCGGCACAAGGTCGATGCGCCGTCCGGCACTGCGCTGCGCATGGGCGAAGTGGTGGCCGATGCGCTGGGGCGCGATCTGCACAAGGTTGCCGTGTACGGCCGTGAAGGCCAGACCGGCGCGCGTGAGCGTGAAACCATCGGCTTCGCCACCGTGCGCGCCGGCGATGTGGTGGGCGATCACACCGTACTGTTCGCCGCTGACGGCGAGCGTGTGGAAATCACGCACAAGGCCTCCAGCCGCATGACCTTCGCCAAGGGTGCGGTGCGTTCGGCGCTGTGGCTACGGGGGCGTGATGCCGCTCTGTACGACATGCAGGACGTGTTGGGCCTGAGGTAGGACTATATGGGTGCGGGAGATTGATCTCCCGCTCGTGCATGGATGTTGTGGGGTAGGTTACTGATGACGCCTTTGAAGCTGGATGATGTCGCCCGCTACGTCGAGTTGAATATCGGTTCTTTTCATGAGAAGCGTATTGCCAGTCTGGGGCGCCTGAAACTCAAGGATGTCCTGAAGCGCAAGAATCCCTATATGTATAGGGCCAAGTATGTACTGACTGCTGAACAGATCATTCGCGGTATCGTGGATGCGCATATCTCCTCCAATGAGGAGACTCTTTTCGGTGACTGGATCGAAGGGCTAGCCATTTTTATCAATGGCCAGGTCTATGGTGGCTGGAAGTCCGGGATCACCGGTGTTGACCTCGAGTTCGACCGGGACGGAAGGCGCTATATCGTGGCTATCAAGTCTGGTCCGAACTGGGGTAATAGCTCCCAGATCGGTCAGATGAAGACCAATTTTCTGACAGCGCAGCGCACCTTGCGAACGGGGAACTCGGGGTTGCAGGTGGTGGCCGTCAATGGCTGCTGTTATGGTCGCGACAACAACCCGGACAAAGGCAGCTACTACAAGTACTGCGGCCAACGTTTCTGGTCGTTTATCTCGGGTGACGATCAGCTTTATGTTGAGCTGATCGAGCCGCTGGGCTTCAAGGCGCGCGAGCGCAATGACGAGTTCGCCGAAAACTACGGGCAGATGATCAACAAATTTACCCGTGAATTTACCCTTGAATTTTGCGACGAGCAGGGTGCCATCGACTGGACGCGCCTGCTGCGTTTCAATTCAGAGGCCTGAGGTTTCAGCCAATTGCCAGTTCGAGCTGGGTCTTGCGCCGTTGTTGCTCGAACGCCTTGCGCCATTCGTCATGGCAGGTGGCCTGGTAGCGCGAGAAGCGGAAACTGCGTGGCGCTTCCTGCGCCTTGCCTGCAAGCAGGTCTCGTAGCAGTTTTCCGACGGCATGGCCCAGACTGATCGGTACGGCATTGCCGACCTGCTTGTATTGTTGAATGAGTGGGCCAGCCAGTTGCCAGTCATCTGGAAACTCCTGGATTCGTTTGTATTCCTCGATCGACAGCGGGCGATCCGCTTCCGGATGCGCCAGATCCGTTGCCGGCATGGCGGGGTGCGTCACCAGTGTCGGTGATGGCTTGTCCCAGGCAAGGCGGCGCAAAAAGCCGGTCTTGCCGCCTCCTGAGAAGAAGGATTTGCCTAGCGCTTCGCGCTGCAGATCCGGGGCAAGATCACGCCAGTTCTGTCCAGCTTTGAGCAGGCGGTAGAAGCGCAAGCGCTTTTCCGGGAAGCTAAGGTGGTGATGGTTGTTGAGCCCTTCAAGTGCTTGGCGTACGGTGCGCCAGGTTGGTAACCCCAAGGCACCATCTTCGCTATGCGTTGGGGTGAGAAATGGCGCTGTTTTCCCGTCCCGTGAGCAGATGATTATGACGCGCTCACGAATTTGCGGGGTGCCGAAGTTGGCCGAGTTGTAAAGGTTGAACGAGCTGGCGTAGCCGGCGTTGCTCAATTTGCTCAGCACGAAGTTGAGTGCGCCGCCTTTCATCTCGTCTAGGGAAAGATCCGGGAAGTCCGGGCCACGTTGATCATGCGGACGGTGATCCATCGGGCAAGACAGCAGGCCGCGCACGTTCTCGATCACGATGTAGGGTGGCCTGATCTCCAGGGCCAGGTCGATAAACTTCAAGAAAGCATTGCCGCGCTCGTCATTAAACGCTTTGCGCTTTCCTGCGGTGCTGAACGCTTGGCAGGGAGGGCCACCGATAATGACGTCGATTTCTTCACGAGAAACGCCGGCAGCCTCGATCACCTGCTCGGCCGTGCAGGTATTGATGTCGCCTAACAGCGCCGTATTGGGGCGATTCAGGGCGATGGTCTGGCGGCAGTATTTGTCGAACTCGCAGGCCAGGCGGATATCGAAACCGGCCTTTTCCATGCCCAGATCAAGCCCCATGGCGCCGGAAAAGAAGCTCAGGGCGATGGGGGCGTTCTTGTCGCGCTTGGGCGCGTGATAGGCAGGATGATCCTCTGCAATCATGTGTGCTGTTTTCAATCCGTATTGGGTCACGCTTTGCGGGTCGATTATCCAGGTCTTGCCGACTCGCTCTGCGTCAAGCAGTTGGGTTCTGCAGAGCGTTCGGGTGCGCT
Organism: Pseudomonas wenzhouensis; assembly: GCF_021029445.1. Classification (NCBI taxonomy): domain Bacteria; kingdom Pseudomonadati; phylum Pseudomonadota; class Gammaproteobacteria; order Pseudomonadales; family Pseudomonadaceae; genus Pseudomonas; species Pseudomonas wenzhouensis. The sequence goes on along the minus strand of NZ_CP072610.1, from coordinate 3,608,730 downwards.
GCGGGCTTATCTGAAGCTGGCGCGCCGCTTCTTCGATGCTGAGCTTGGTACTCATGTGGGGTTTCTCATACGAAACCTGCAGGAGGTACCAATGGTTTCCCGGCATCTTGTAGCTGTCAACCCTGAGCTGGGAAAACCATGGTGGGAGTGAAAGCCTTTTTGGTCTTTGCGCCTTTCGATTTCGAGGGTTTTCCTGTAGGCTTCCTGTTTTAGTGTGTCCACTAAAAGTTACGCAGAATGGCTCAAATAAAAAAGCGGGATGACCTTCACACGTCATCCCGCTTTTTTACAACCTGCGTTTGCTTCAAGCCTTGATCGAGACGGAGGTCTTCTTGACTAAGCCAGCCCCCAAACCTGCCATTTTGGCCCTTGCTGACGGCAGCATTTTTCGCGGCGATTCCATCGGGGCCGATGGCCAGACGATCGGAGAGGTGGTGTTCAACACCGCCATGACCGGCTATCAGGAAATCCTTACCGATCCATCCTATGCCCAGCAGATCGTTACCCTGACTTACCCGCACATCGGCAACACCGGCACCACGCCGGAAGATGCCGAGTCCAACCGCGTCTGGGCCGCTGGCCTGATCATTCGCGACCTGCCGCTGATTTCCAGCAACTGGCGCGACAAGCAACCGCTCGATGAGTACCTGAAGGAAAATGGCACCGTCGCCATCGCCGGTATCGACACGCGTCGCCTGACCCGCATCCTGCGTGAGAAAGGCTCGCAGAACGGCTGCATTCTGGTCGGTGACGATGCCACCGAAGAAAAGGCCCTGGAACTGGCGCGCAGCTTCCCCGGCCTCAAGGGCATGGATCTGGCCAAGGAAGTCACCTGCGACAAGCCATACGAATGGCGCTCCAGCGTGTGGAATCTGGAAAACGACAGCCACCCGGAAGTCGCTGCTGCCGAGCTGCCGTACCACGTGGTTGCCTATGACTACGGCGTCAAGCTGAACATCCTGCGCATGCTGGTTGCTCGTGGCTGCCGCCTGACCGTGGTACCGGCACAGACTCCGGCCAGTGACGTGCTGGCGCTGAATCCCGATGGTGTGTTCCTCTCCAACGGTCCGGGCGATCCTGAGCCGTGCGACTACGCGATCAAGGCGATCAAGGAAATTCTCGAGACTGATATTCCGGTGTTCGGCATCTGCCTCGGCCACCAACTGCTGGCCCTGGCCTCCGGCGCCAAGACCCTGAAGATGGGCCACGGCCACCACGGCGCCAACCACCCGGTACAGGATCTCGACACGGGCGTGGTGATGATCACCAGCCAGAACCACGGTTTTGCCGTGGACGAGAGCAGCCTGCCGAGCAATGTGCGGCCGATCCACAAGTCGCTGTTCGACGGCACCCTGCAGGGCATCGAGCGTACCGACAAGGACGCTTTCAGCTTCCAGGGTCACCCCGAGGCCAGCCCCGGCCCGCACGATGTGGCTCCATTGTTCGACCGCTTCATCGAAGCCATGGCCAAGCGCCGCTAAGCCTGCCGACTGACCCAAGGATTCGAGAGTAAGAAAATGCCAAAACGTACAGACATCAAAAGCATCCTGATCCTCGGTGCCGGCCCCATCGTCATCGGCCAGGCCTGTGAGTTCGACTACTCCGGCGCCCAGGCGTGCAAGGCGCTGAAGGAAGAAGGTTTCCGCGTCATTCTGGTGAACTCCAACCCGGCCACCATCATGACCGACCCGTCGATGGCCGACGCCACCTACATCGAGCCGATCAAGTGGGCCACCGTGGCCAAGATCATCGAGAAGGAGCGCCCGGACGCCCTGCTGCCGACCATGGGCGGCCAGACCGCGCTGAACTGCGCGCTGGATCTGGAGCGTCATGGCGTGCTGGAGAAGTTCGGCGTCGAGATGATCGGTGCCAACGCCGACACCATCGACAAGGCTGAAGACCGCTCGCGCTTCGACAAGGCGATGAAGGACATCGGCCTGGCCTGCCCGCGTTCGGGCATTGCCCACAGCATGGAAGAAGCCTACGGCGTGTTGGAGATGGTGGGTTTCCCCTGCATCATCCGCCCGAGCTTCACCATGGGTGGCACCGGCGGCGGCATCGCCTACAACCGTGAAGAGTTCGAGGAAATCTGCGCCCGTGGTCTGGATCTATCGCCGACCAACGAGCTGCTGATCGACGAATCGTTGATCGGCTGGAAGGAATACGAGATGGAGGTGGTCCGCGACAAGAAGGACAACTGCATCATCGTCTGCTCCATCGAGAACTTCGACCCGATGGGCGTGCACACCGGCGACTCGATCACCGTCGCGCCGGCGCAGACCCTGACCGACAAGGAATACCAGATCCTGCGCAACGCCTCGCTGGCGGTGCTGCGTGAGATCGGCGTGGAAACCGGCGGCTCCAACGTGCAGTTCGGCATCTGCCCGAACACCGGCCGTATGGTCGTGATCGAGATGAACCCGCGTGTGTCGCGTTCCTCGGCACTGGCCTCCAAGGCCACCGGCTTCCCGATCGCCAAGATCGCTGCCAAGCTGGCTGTCGGTTACACCCTGGACGAGCTGTCCAACGACATCACCGGCGGTCGTACCCCGGCGTCGTTCGAACCGGCCATCGACTACGTGGTGACCAAGGTTCCGCGCTTCGCCTTCGAGAAATTCCCCAAGGCCGACGCCCGCCTGACCACTCAGATGAAATCCGTCGGTGAAGTCATGGCCATCGGCCGTACCTTCCAGGAATCCATGCAGAAAGCCCTGCGCGGCCTGGAAGTCGGCGTTGCCGGCTTCGATCCGAAGCTCGATCTGAATGACCCGGAAGCCGAGAGCACCCTGCGCCGCGAGCTGACCGTGCCCAGTGCCGACCGCATCTGGTACGTGGCCGATGCCTTCCGTGCCGGCAAGACCGTGGCCGAAGTGTTCGAGCTGACCCGTATCGACGAGTGGTTCCTGGTGCAGATCGAAGATCTGATCAAGGACGAAGCCACCGTACAGACTCTCGGTCTGTCGGCTATCGACTACGACCTGATGTTCAAACTCAAGCGCAAGGGCTTCTCCGATGCGCGTCTGGCCAAGCTGCTGGGCGTTTCCGAGAAGAGTCTGCGCGCGCACCGCCACAAGCTGAAAGTGCTGCCGGTGTACAAGCGCGTCGATACCTGTGCCGCCGAATTCGCCACCGACACCGCCTACATGTACTCGACCTATGAGGAAGAGTGCGAGGCCAACCCGAGTGGTCGCGACAAGATCATGATCCTCGGTGGCGGCCCCAACCGTATCGGCCAGGGCATCGAGTTCGACTACTGCTGCGTACACGCGGCGCTGGCCATGCGTGAAGACGGTTACGAGACCATCATGGTCAACTGCAACCCGGAAACCGTTTCCACCGACTACGACACCTCCGACCGCCTGTACTTCGAACCGGTGACCCTGGAAGACGTCCTGGAAATCGTCCGCGTCGAACAGCCGAAAGGCGTCATCGTCCAGTATGGCGGCCAGACGCCGCTGAAGATCTGCCGCGCCCTGGAGGAAGCGGGCGTACCGATCATCGGCACCAGCCCTGAGGCCATCGACCGCGCCGAAGACCGCGAGCGCTTCCAGCAGATGGTGCAGCGCCTGAACCTGCGTCAGCCGGCCAACGCCACTGCGCGCAGCGAAGATGAAGCCCTGGCTCTGTCGAAGAACATCGGCTACCCGATGGTGGTGCGTCCGTCCTACGTACTGGGCGGCCGCGCGATGGAAATCGTCTATCAGGAAGAAGAGCTCAAGCGCTACATGCGCGAAGCGGTGAAAGTGTCCAACGACAGCCCGGTGCTGCTCGATCGCTTCCTCAACTGCGCCATCGAGGTGGACGTGGATGCGGTGTGTGACGGCGAGACTGTGGTGATCGGCGCGATCATGCAGCACATCGAACAGGCTGGCGTGCACTCCGGTGACTCCGCCTGCTCGCTGCCGCCGTACTCGCTGCCGATGCACATCCAGGACGAGATCCGCGAACAGGTCAAGAAAATGGCCCTGGAACTCGGCGTCGTCGGCCTGATGAACGTGCAGATGGCGGTGCAGGGCGAGGACATCTACGTCATCGAAGTGAATCCGCGCGCTTCGCGTACCGTGCCGTTCGTCTCCAAATGCGTTGGCGAGTCGCTGGCCAAGGTCGCTGCGCGCGTCATGGCCGGCAAGAGCCTGGCCGAGGCCGGTTACAGCAAGGAAATCATCCCGCCGTTCTTCAGCGTCAAGGAAGCGGTGTTCCCCTTCGCCAAGTTCCCGGGTGTCGACCCGATCCTCGGCCCAGAGATGAAATCCACCGGTGAGGTAATGGGCGTCGGTGATACCTTCGGCGAAGCCTTCGCCAAGGCGCAGCTGGGCGCCAGCGAGATCCTGCCGAACTCCGGTTGTGCGTTCATCAGCGTACGTGAAGACGACAAGGCCGAGGCCGTTCAGGTCGCCCGTGACCTGGTAGCGCTGGGCTTCGAGGTGGTCGCCACTGCCGGCACCGCCAAGGTGATCGAGGCTGCCGGTCTGCCGGTACGCCGTGTGAACAAGGTGACCGAAGGTCGTCCGCACGTGGTCGACATGATCAAGAACGACGAAGTCACCCTGATCATCAATACCACCGAGGGGCGTCAGTCCATCGCTGACTCCTACTCGATCCGTCGTAACGCTCTGCAGCACAAGATCTACTGCACCACCACCATCGCGGCGGGGCAGGCGGTCTGTGAGGCGCTCAAGTTCGGTCCCGAGAAGACCGTGCGCCGGCTGCAGGATCTGCATGCAGGAATCAAGGCATGAACAAGTACCCCATGACCGTCCAGGGCGCTCGTGCCCTGGAAGAAGAGCTGGCGCACCTGACCAAGGTGCGTCGTCCCGCACTGAGCCAGGCGATTGCCGAGGCGCGTGAACTGGGCGATCTCAAGGAAAACGCCGAATACCACGCCGCGCGTGAAGAGCAGGGCATGGTCGAGGCGCGTGTGCGTGATATCGAGGGTCGTCTGCAGAACGCGGTGATCATCGATGTCACCACCATCGAACACACCGGCAAGGTGATCTTCGGTACCACGGTGGAAATCGCCAACGTCGAGACTGACGAAAGCGTGACCTACCAGATCGTTGGCGAAGACGAAGCCGACATCAAGCAGGGTAAGATCTCTGTCGGTTCACCTATCGCTCGTGCCCTGATCGGCAAGAATGAGGGTGATGTGGTGGCAGTGCAGACCCCCAGTGGCCTGATCGAGTACGAGATTGTCGAAGTCCGCCACATCTAAGCCACAGCAGCCGTCGCGGGCCGCTGCCGTTAGCTGGCAGCTGGCCCAGACTCTCTGGGTCGGTGGTTTGTGGTTGCTGCAGTTCGTCATTTTGCCGGCCATCGGCCAGATTGGCCTGGCGCCTCTGCTGGTAGAGGAAATTGCTACGCGTCTGGTGCCGTTGCTGGTTGGCATGACAGCCGTATGCATTGCGCTGCAGGCCTTTGCCCTGTTGCGCAGTGACGGTTTATCGAGTCTTTGGCGGGATATGCGCGGACAGTTGTTGTTGACCGTTGCGGTCATGGCTCTGAGCTATTTTGCCGTGCTGCGTTACTGGCCCGATGCTGAGCGCCTGCTGCGTTTCAGCTATCTGGTGATGGCCTTTTGCGGGCTGTTACTGGTGCTGCAGCCCGTTCCGGGTAAATTGCGCGGCGCCTGACGTCTGACAGGCGCTGCACGCAGCCGTCAGCCCTGGTAACGAATCACGTTGGACAGGTTGCGATTGGGCTTGGGGGTCTTGCGATAGAGCAGGGCGACCTTGCCAATCGACTGAACCAGTTCGGCACGTCCACTTGCGCACAGGGCAGCGATGGCGGCCTGGCGATCCTCGCGTTCGGTGAGGCGCAGTTGTACCTTGATCAGCTCGTGATCGTTCAGGGCGCGATCCAGTTCGGCCAGTACGCCCTCGGTCAAACCATTGTCCGCCACGATCAATACAGGTTTCAGGTGGTGGCCGATAGATTTGAATTGTTTCTTCTGCTCTTGAGTGAGCGGCATAATCGTCAGTACCTAATTCGGTCAGGAAAACGGCGCTTATCTTACCCGAGCCCGCGCAGTTATTCATGACCCGTTGAATCCGAGGTTTCAGTGGCACGTTCCAAGACCAGCCAGCGTTGGCTGAAAGAACATTTCGACGATCCTTACGTGAAGATGGCGCAGAAGGATGGCTATCGTTCGCGCGCCAGCTACAAGTTGCTGGAAATCCAGGAGAAGGATCGCATCCTGCGTCCCGGCATGACCGTGGTCGACCTTGGTGCCGCGCCGGGTGGCTGGTCGCAGGTCACCAGCCGGGTGATCGGCGACAAGGGCCGTCTGATCGCGTCCGACATCTTGGAAATGGACAGCATCCCCGACGTTACCTTCATTCAGGGCGATTTTACCGACGATGCGGTGTTCGCGCGGATTCTCGAGGCTATCGGTGAAAATCCGGTCGACCTTGTTATTTCCGATATGGCCCCCAATATGAGTGGGGTAAGGACTGCCGACCAGGCGCGCGCGATGTACCTGTGCGAACTGGCGCTGGATCTGGCTGGGCGGGTTTTGCGCCCGGGTGGCGATTTCCTGATCAAGATTTTCCAGGGCGAAGGTTTCGATGCGTATCACAAGCAGGTGCGCGAGACCTTCGACAAGGTGCAGATGCGCAAGCCGCTGTCGTCGCGCGATCGCTCGCGCGAGCAGTACCTGCTGGCGCGTGGTTTTCGGGGTGCATGACACGAAACTGAGGCCTGCTCTGCCGGTCTCAGTGTGGGAAACCTCATAAAGGGTTACAGACAGTGCCTGCGGGATGCAGGCGTTTGGTGTAAGTTAGGTCGGTATATCACTGGTCGTCATGGGAAGCCTGCTTCGCCAAGAGGCCTGCTTCAGAGGGTAGCTAATTGAACGACATGGCAAAGAATCTGATTCTGTGGCTGATCATCGCGGCGGTGCTGGTCACCGTGATGAACAACTTTTCCAGCCCGAGCGAGCCGCAGACCCTGAGCTACTCGCAATTCATCGAGCAGGTGAAGGAAGGGCGTGTCGAGCGCGTGACCGTCGACGGTTACGTGATCACCGGCAAGCGTACCGACGGCGAGGGCTTCAAAACCATCCGTCCGGCGATCCAGGACGGCGGTCTGATCGGTGATCTGATCGACAACAACGTGGTGATCGAAGGTAAGCAGCCTGAGCAACAGAGCATCTGGACTCAGCTGTTGGTAGCCAGTTTCCCTATTCTGGTGATCATCGCCGTATTCATGTTCTTCATGCGCCAGATGCAGGGCGGTGCCGGTGGCAAGGGCGGGCCGATGAGCTTCGGCAAGTCCAAGGCGCGTTTGCTCTCCGAAGATCAGGTCAAGACCACCTTCGCTGACGTCGCCGGCTGCGATGAGGCCAAGGAAGAGGTCAGCGAGTTGGTCGAATTCCTGCGTGATCCGGGCAAGTTCCAGCGCCTGGGTGGCCGCATCCCGCGTGGCGTGCTGATGGTCGGCTCGCCAGGTACCGGTAAAACCTTGCTTGCCAAGGCCGTTGCCGGTGAAGCGAAAGTACCGTTCTTCACTATTTCCGGTTCCGACTTCGTCGAAATGTTCGTCGGCGTGGGTGCGTCCCGCGTGCGTGACATGTTCGACCAGGCCAAGAAGCATGCGCCGTGCATCATCTTCATCGACGAGATCGACGCCGTTGGTCGCCATCGTGGCGCCGGCATGGGCGGTGGTCACGACGAGCGCGAGCAGACCCTCAACCAGTTGCTGGTGGAGATGGACGGCTTCGAAATGAATGACGGCATCATCGTCATTGCCGCCACCAACCGCCCCGACGTTCTGGATCCGGCGCTGCTGCGTCCCGGCCGTTTCGACCGCCAGGTGGTCGTTGGTCTGCCGGACATTCGTGGTCGCGAGCAGATTCTGAAAGTGCACATGCGCAAGGTGCCGATGGGCGATGACGTCAATCCGGCGGTCATTGCGCGTGGTACGCCGGGCTTCTCCGGTGCCGACCTGGCCAACCTGGTCAACGAGGCTTCGCTGTTCGCAGCACGTGCCGGCAAGCGCCTGGTGGAAATGAAGGAATTCGAGCTGGCCAAGGACAAGATCATGATGGGCGCCGAGCGCAAGACCATGGTCATGTCCGATAAGGAGAAGCTCAACACCGCTTACCACGAGGCGGGCCACGCCATCGTCGGTCGCCTGGTGCCCGAGCACGATCCGGTCTACAAGGTGTCCATCATTCCGCGTGGTCGTGCTCTGGGCGTGACCATGTTCCTGCCGGAAGAGGATCGTTACAGCCTGAGCAAACGTGCACTGATCAGTCAGATCTGCTCGCTGTTCGGTGGCCGTATCGCCGAGGAAATGACCCTGGGCTTCGACGGCGTCACCACGGGTGCATCCAACGACATCATGCGCGCCACCCAGTTGGCCAAGAACATGGTGACCAAGTGGGGCTTGTCCGAGAAGCTGGGCCCGCTGATGTATGCCGAAGAAGAAGGTGAAGTATTCCTCGGTCGCAGCATGGGCAGCCAGAACAGCAATGTCTCCGGCGAAACCGCCAAGCAGATCGATGAAGAAGTGCGCCGCATCATCGATGAATGCTACGCCACGGCCAAGAAGCTGCTGGTGGAGAATCGCGACAAGCTGGACGCCATGGCTGAAGCGCTGATGAAGTATGAAACCATCGACGCCGATCAGATCGATGACATCATGAATGGTCGTCAGCTCCGTGAACCGCGTGGCTGGGATGGTGGCGGTGATTCCGGCGCGCCGCAGGCCAAGGCCGACGAGTCTGATCGTCCGGAAACGCCCATTGGTGGGCCGGCTGCCGAGCACTAAGGTTTCTATGTCCCAGCAGCAACACCCAAGCCGGCTGCCCTGTGGCAGCCGGCTTCTTGATTTGTCCCGTCCGCAGGTGATGGGCATCCTCAATGTCACGCCTGATTCCTTTTCCGATGGTGGTCGCTTCGTCGCGCGCGATGCAGCGCTGCGTCATGCCGAGCAGATGGTTGCTGCTGGTGCGACGCTGATCGATGTAGGGGGCGAGTCGACTCGCCCAGGCGCCCGTGCCGTTTCGCCGACCGAGGAGCTGGAGCGGGTCGTGCCCGTGGTCGAGGTCATTGCGCGTAATCTGGACGTGATCATCTCCGTGGATACCTCGACTCCGGCCGTCATGCGCGAAAGTGCGCGAGTGGGCGCGGGGCTGATCAATGACGTGCGCTCGTTGCAGCGCGATGGCGCTCTTGATGCGGCCGCTGATACCGGTCTGCCTGTGTGTCTGATGCACATGCGCGGTGAGCCGGGCAACATGCAGGACAATCCGCAGTACCCGGACATCGTCAGCGAGGTGCGTGATTTTCTTGTCGAGCGCATGGCAGCGTGCGCGACAGCCGGTATTCCCGCCGAGCGGATCGTGCTCGATCCAGGCTTTGGCTTCGCCAAGACCCTGGAGCACAATCTGGCCTTGTTCAGGCGCATGCATGAGCTTTCAGCCCTTGGGCGTCCCTTGTTGGTGGGTGTTTCGCGCAAAAGCATGATCGGCAAGGTGCTCGGTCATGAGGTTGGCGAGCGTCTCTACGGGAGCCTGGGATTGGCGGCACTGGCCCTGACCAAGGGCGCACATATTCTGCGTGTGCACGACGTTGCTGAAACGGTCGATGTGGTGCGCATGATCGCTGCGGTCGAGGCAGCGCAATAACAAGGAAAGCGTTATGGCTAGAAAGTACTTCGGCACCGACGGTATTCGGGGTCGCGTCGGGCAGTACCCCATCACCCCGGATTTTATGCTCAAGCTCGGCTGGGCTGCCGGCATGGCGTTTCGCAAGCAGGGCAAGTGCCGCATCCTGATCGGTAAGGACACGCGCATTTCCGGCTACATGTTCGAGTCTGCCCTTGAGGCGGGTCTGGCTGCAGCGGGCGCTGACGTACAGTTGCTCGGGCCGATGCCAACGCCGGCCATTGCGTATCTGACGCGGACTTTTCAGGCTGATGCCGGCATCGTCATCAGCGCTTCGCACAATCCGCACGACGACAACGGCATCAAGTTCTTTTCGAGCGAGGGCACCAAGCTGCCTGATGATGTGGAACTGATGATCGAGGAGCTGCTCGACCAGCCGATGACCGTGGTGGAGTCTGCTGCCATTGGCAAGGCATCGCGCATCAACGATGCGTCCGGCCGCTATATCGAATTCTGCAAGGGCAGCGTACCTACGGGTACCAACTTCAAGCACCTGAAAATCGTCGTCGACTGCGCCCATGGCGCCGCCTACAAGGTTGCTCCCAGCGTATTTCGCGAGCTGGGGGCTGAAGTCAAGGTCATGGCGGCGCAGCCGGACGGCCTCAATATCAACCATGAGTGCGGTTCGACGCATATCGCCGGGCTGCAGGCCGAGGTTCTCGCGCAGGGTGCTGACCTTGGCATTGCCTTCGATGGTGATGCCGACCGCGTATTGATGGTCGATCACACGGGGACTGTGGTCGATGGTGATGAGCTGCTGTTCATCATCGCCCGTGATTTGCAGGAGCGCGGGCGCCTGCATGGCGGCGTGGTCGGTACCTTGATGAGTAACCTGGGGCTGGAGTTGGCGCTGGCCGAGTTGAACATCCCCTTTGTGCGGGCCAAGGTTGGTGATCGTTATGTGATCGCCGAGCTGATGGCCCGCAACTGGTTGCTCGGTGGGGAAAATTCCGGGCATCTGGTGTGCTTCCAGCACACCACCACGGGGGATGCCATCATTGCTGCGCTGCAGGTGCTGGTGGCGCTCAAGCGTCGTGATCAATCGCTGGCCGAGGCGCGCATGGGCGTCAAGAAGTGCCCGCAGGTGCTGATCAATGTGCGCTTTTCCGGTGAGCTCGATCCGCTTGAGCATCCTTCGGTGAAAGAGGCCTGTGCGCGTGTTACCGAGCGTATGGCTGGGCGTGGTCGCGTGTTGCTGCGCAAGTCCGGTACCGAGCCTCTTCTGCGCGTGATGGTCGAAGGTGATGACGAAGCTGCCGTGCGCAGCTATGCCGATGAATTGGCTAAGATTGTTGCGGAAGTCTGTGCATGATTGCGCTTGCTACGCGCATGGCTCTTGGGTAACATCTGCGCCCTCTTTGATCGACGAGGTAAGGCATGCGTCGCCCCTTGGTTGCAGGTAACTGGAAAATGCACGGTACCCGCGCCAGCGTCACAGAGCTGATCGAAGGGCTGAGTCAGCAGGTGTTGCCTGCTGACATTGATGTCGCGGTTTTCCCCTCGAGCTTGCATATCGCCCAGGCTGTTCAAGGCTTGAGTGGTAAGGCGGTGAAGGTTGGGGCGCAAGATTGCGCGGCGCAAGTGGAGCAGGGCGCCTTGACCGGTGAGTTGGCGACGAGTCAGTTGGTCGATGTGGGTTGCGAGTTTGTGCTGGTCGGTCACTCCGAGCGTCGTCTGATTCTGGGCGAAAGTGATGAAGCGGTCGTTCGCAAGTTTGCAGCCGTGCAGGCAGCTGGATTGATTCCAGTGCTTTGCCTCGGTGAAACACGCGAGCAGCGTGAGGCGAATACGACGCTGGATGTGGTGGGTGGCCAGTTGGCCGCAGTGATCGATGCTCTGGGTGTCGAGTCGCTGAGCGGTGCGGTGGTTGCCTATGAGCCTGTCTGGGCTATTGGTACCGGACTGACCGCCACGCCTGAGCAGGCTCAGGAAGTGCACGCCGCGATCCGTGCGCAGGCTGCGCACTTCGATGCTGGTGTCGCGGCTGGTTTGAGAATTCTTTATGGCGGCAGTGTAAAGGCCGCCAGTGCAGCCGAGTTGTTCGGCATGCAGGATATCGATGGGGGGCTTGTGGGTGGAGCCTCTCTGAATGCGGATGAATTCGGTGCGATCTGTCGCGCTGCAGGAAACTGAAGAATGCTGGAAACAGTCATTGTTGTTCTGCACCTGCTGGGTGCGATCGGGATTGTGGTGCTGGTGCTGTTGCAGCAGGGTAAAGGCGCTGACGCAGGTGCGTCGTTCGGTTCGGGTGCTTCGGCAACTGTATTCGGAAGCCAAGGTTCCTCTACCTTTCTGAGTAAGTTTACTGGTATACTTGCCGCAGCTTTTTTCATTACCAGCTTGGGTTTAGCGTACTTTGCTAAAGAGAAAGCTGATGCGCTGACACAGGTTGGTCTTCCAGATCCAGCGGTTCTGGAAGTTCAACAAAATCCGGTCGTCGAAGACGTGCCGGTGCTCGAAGAGCAAGCTCCTGCATCCGATGCTTCGGATGTGCCGGAGGCTCCAGGGCAGTAACCGTTTTGCCGAGGTGGTGAAATTGGTATACACGCTACCTTGAGGTGGTAGTGGCCATAGGCTGTAGGGGTTCGAGTCCCCTCCTCGGTACCATACTCAAGAAAGCCCGCTGTTCGCGGGCTTTCTTGTTGCTGGAGTGTTGGGTTGACCCTTGTCAGTGGGTAGCCGTATAATTCCGGCCCAGCTTTGACGCGGGGTGGAGCAGCTTGGTAGCTCGTCGGGCTCATAACCCGAAGGTCGTTGGTTCAAATCCAGCCCCCGCAACCAGTTTCAGAGGCCCCTTTTCAGGGGCTTTTTGTTAGCTGAAACACAGTGTCTGCTGATTCATGGCGGACTGACGGGATGGGCGTTTCGCCCATTTTTTATTTGCACAGCATGCACGAGGGCCGTTAAGTGTCGAGCAAGCTAGAACAGTTGCAGGCCTTGTTGGCCCCGGTAATCGAAGCGCTCGGTTATCAATGCTGGGGCATCGAGTTCCTGTCGCAGGGGCGTCATTCGCTGCTGCGTGTCTATATCGATAAAGCCGACGGCATCCTGATCGATGATTGTGAAATCGTCAGTCGTCAGCTCAGTGGTGTGCTCGATGTCGAGGATCCGATTACCTCGGAGTACACGCTGGAAGTTTCTTCTCCTGGCATGGATCGTCCGTTGTTCACGCTTGAACAGTTTGCGGCGCATGCTGGTGAGCAGGTGAAGATCAAGCTGCGTTCGCCTTTCGATGGGCGTCGCAACTTCCAGGGCCTCCTTCGCGGTGTGGAGGAGCAGGACGTGGTAGTGCAGGTGGATGACCACGAGTATCTGTTGCCGATCGACCTGATCGACAAGGCCAATATCATCCCCCGATTTGATTGAGAGGCGCATTCTGTGGCGCTGCTGCACAGCCGAGTATCGGCGCAGCATGAGTGGCACAGGTGACGCAAAGGTAGCGCGGCAGCGCACGTATCCTACGCCCATGGTGTGAACGTGATGCCGACTGCGCAGAACCAATGGATTGCGAAAGGCGAGGCGTACGATGAGCAAAGAAGTACTGCTGGTTGTTGAGTCGGTATCCAATGAAAAGGGTGTACCGGCTGGCGTGATTTTCGAGGCGCTGGAGCTTGCTCTGGCGACTGCCACCAAGAAACGTTTCGAGGACGAGGTCGACCTGCGTGTGGCGATCAATCGTCAGAACGGTAGCTACGAGACCTTCCGTCGCTGGACCGTGGTCGACGAGTCCGAGTTCGAAGATCCGGCCTACCAGCTGACCGACGACATGCCGCAGGCCGTCGAAGCCAATGCCAAGATCGGTGATGTGCTCGAAGAGAAAGTCGAGTCCATCGAGTTCGGTCGCATCGCCGCGCAAACCGCCAAGCAGGTCATCGTGCAGAAAGTGCGTGAAGCCGAGCGTGCACAGGTGGTCGACGCCTACCGCGAGCGCCTGGGTGAGATCATCTCCGGCACCGTGAAGAAGGTCACCCGCGACAACGTCATCGTCGACCTGGGCAACAACGCAGAAGCCTTGCTGGCCCGCGAAGACATCATCCCGCGCGAGACCTTCCGCGTTGGCGTGCGTCTGCGTGCCCTGCTCAAGGAAATTCGTACCGAGAACCGCGGCCCGCAACTGATTCTGTCGCGTACCGCGCCGGAAATGCTGATCGAGTTGTTCCGCATCGAAGTACCGGAAATTGCCGAAGGGCTGATCGACGTCAAGGCCGCCTCCCGTGATCCGGGGTCGCGCGCCAAGATCGCCGTGCGCTCCAAGGACAAGCGTATCGACCCGCAGGGTGCCTGCATCGGTATGCGTGGTTCGCGTGTCCAGGCCGTGTCCGGCGAGCTGGGTGGCGAGCGCGTCGATATCGTGCTGTGGGACGACAACCCCGCACAGTTCGTCATCAACGCCATGTCGCCGGCTGAAGTGGCGGCGATCATCGTTGACGAAGATGCCCATGCCATGGACATCGCCGTGGGCGAAGACAACCTGGCTCAGGCCATCGGTCGTGGTGGTCAGAACGTGCGTCTGGCCAGTCAGTTGACCGGCTGGACGCTGAACGTGATGACCGAAGCGGACATCCAGGCCAAGCAGCAAGCGGAAACCGGCGACATCATGCAGTCCTTCATCGACGAGCTGGAAGTCGACGAAGAACTGGCTCAAGTCCTGGTCGAAGAGGGTTTCACCAGTCTCGAAGAGATTGCCTACGTACCCATGGAAGAAATGCTCAGTATCGATGGCTTCGACGAGGAGATCGTCAATGAGCTGCGTGCACGGGCTAAGGATCGTCTGCTGACCAAGGCGATCGCCAACGAGGAAAAGTTGGCCGATGCCCATCCGGCAGATGATTTGCTGGAACTGGAAGGCATGGACAAGGCGCTGGCTCTGGAGCTTGCGCTGCGCGGCGTGATTACCCGTGAAGACCTGGCCGAGCAGTCGATTGACGACCTGCTCGACATCGACGGCATCGACGAAGAACGTGCCGGCAAGCTGATCATGGCCGCTCGAGCCCACTGGTTCGAATAAGCGGTTGCGGCCTGAGGAGAAAGATGCATGACGCAAGTCACGGTAAAAGAACTGGCCAAAGTGGTCGACACCCCGGTTGAGCGCCTGCTGCAGCAGATGCGTGAAGCCGGCCTGTCCCATGAAAGTGCCGAACAGGTAGTGACCGATAGTGAGAAGCAGGCCTTGCTGGCCCATCTCAAGAGCAGTCACGGCGACAAGGTCGAAGAGCCGCGCAAGATTACCTTGCAGCGCAAGACCACCAGCACCCTGCGTGTTGCTGGCAGCAAGACCATCAGCGTGGAAGTGCGCAAGAAGAAGACCTTCGTCAAGCGCAGCCCGGAAGAGCTCGAAGCCGAAAAGCAGCGTGAGCTGGAAGCTCAGCAGGCCGCTGCCGAAGCCGAGCGTCTGAAAGCCGAGGAAGAAGCCAAGCGCAAGGCCGAAGAAGAAGCCAAGCGTCAGGCCGCCACGGCGACCAGCCCAGCGTCCGCACCTGCTGCTGCGCCGGCTCCGGTCAGCGAGCCGGTTGTTGCCGCTCCGGTCGTCGACGCCGAGCGCAAGAAAGAGGAAGTGCGTCGTCCCGAGAAGGCGCGCAGTGACGAAGACGAGCGCCGTGAGCGCAAGCACGCACAACACCGCCCGACCCTCAAGGAAAAGGCGCCGGCGCCGCGTGTCGCGCCGCGTAGTGTTGACGAAGAGAGCGACGGCTTCCGTCGTGGTGGTCGTGGCAAGGCCAAGATGAAGAAGCGCAACCAGCACGGCTTCCAGAGCCCGACTGGTCCGATCGTGCGTGACGTATCGATTGGCGAGACCATCACCGTTTCCGATCTGGCCCAGCAAATGGCCATCAAGGGTGCGGAGATCGTCAAGTTCATGTTCAAGATGGGCACCCCGGTGACCATCAACCAGGTGCTGGATCAGGAAACCGCTCAACTGGTCGCCGAAGAGTTCGGTCACAAGGTCAAGCTGGTCAGCGACAACGCCCTGGAAGAACAACTGGCCGAATCCCTGAAGTTCGAGGGTGAAACCTTCCATCGTGCACCGGTCGTGACCGTGATGGGCCACGTTGACCATGGTAAGACTTCGCTGCTCGACTATATCCGTCGTGCCAAGGTGGCTTCCGGTGAAGCCGGTGGTATCACCCAGCATATCGGTGCCTACCACGTCGAAACCGAGCGCGGCATGGTCACCTTCCTCGACACTCCCGGTCACGCTGCGTTCACCCAGATGCGTGCCCGTGGTGCCAAGGCCACCGATATCGTCATTCTGGTCGTCGCCGCTGACGACGGCGTGATGCCGCAGACCCAGGAAGCCGTTCAGCATGCGAAAGCAGCTGGCGTGCCGATCGTGGTCGCGGTGAACAAGATCGACAAGCCCGATGCCAATCCGGACAACATCAAGAACGGCCTGGCCGCGCTTGACGTGATCCCGGAAGAGTGGGGCGGCGATGCACCTTACGTGCATGTCTCGGCGAAGATGGGTACCGGTATCGACGAGTTGCTCGAGGCCGTGCTGCTGCAGGCTGAAGTGCTCGAGCTGAAAGCCACGCCGTCGGCCCCGGGTCGTGGTGTGGTGGTCGAATCGCGTCTGGACAAGGGCCGTGGCCCGGTGGCTACCGTGCTGGTTCAGGATGGTACCCTGCGTCAGGGCGACATGGTGCTGGTCGGCGTCAACTATGGCCGCGTGCGTGCCATGCTCGACGAGAACGGCAAGTCGATCAAGGAAGCCGGTCCGTCGATTCCGGTCGAGATTCTCGGCCTGGACGGCACGCCGGATGCCGGTGACGAGATGATGGTGGTGGCCGACGAGAAGAAGGCCCGCGAAGTTGCGCTGTTCCGCCAGGGCAAGTTCCGCGAGGTCAAGCTCGCCCGTGCTCACGCCGGCAAGCTGGAAAACATCTTCGAGAACATGGGCCAGGAAGAGAAGAAGACCCTCAACATCGTCCTCAAGGCCGACGTTCGCGGTTCTCTGGAAGCCCTGCAAGGCTCGCTCAGCACCCTGGGCAACGACGAAGTGCAAGTGCGAGTGGTCGGTGGCGGCGTCGGTGGTATCACCGAGTCCGATGCCAACCTGGCGCTGGCTTCCAATGCCGTGCTGTTCGGTTTCAACGTCCGTGCTGACGCTGGTGCGCGCAAGATCGTCGAGTCCGAAGGCCTCGACATGCGCTACTACAACGTCATCTACGACATCATCGAAGACGTCAAGAAGGCGCTTACCGGTATGCTCGGCAGCGATGTTCGCGAGAACATCCTGGGCACCGCCGAAGTGCGTGACGTATTCCGTTCGCCGAAGTTTGGCGCGGTTGCCGGCTGCATGGTCATCGAAGGCACTGTCTTCCGTAACCGTCCGATCCGCGTACTGCGCGAGGACGTGGTGATCTTCGAGGGCGAGCTGGAATCGCTGCGTCGCTTCAAGGACGACGTCGCCGAAGTGCGCAACGGCATGGAGTGCGGTATTGGCGTGAAGAGCTACAACGACGTCAAGGTCGGCGACAAGATCGAAGTGTTCGAGAAAGTCCAGGTGGCTCGCAGCCTGTAATCGCGAGTCGCAACACGCAACGCCCGGCCCCGCATTCGCGCGGCCGGGCGTTTGCCGCTTTTGAGTCCGCTGACGAATAGACAGCGGACGCAGTAAAGGTAAGTAGAAAATGGCTAAAGATTACAGCCGTACCCAGCGTATCGGCGACCAGATGCAACGTGAACTGGCCCAGCTTATCCGGCGTGAGGTCAAGGACCCGCGTCTGGGGCTGGTGACCATCACCGCGGTCGATGTCAGTCGTGATATCGGTCACGCCAAGGTGTTCATCACCGTCATGGGGCAGGATGATGCCGACGCGATCAAGGAGAGCCTCAAGGTGCTCAACGACGCGGCCGGTTTCCTGCGCATGCAGCTGGGCAAGGCGATGAAGCTGCGCAGCGTGCCACAGTTGCACTTCCACTACGACGAGAGCGTCCAGCGCGGCGCGCACCTGTCGGCACTGATCGAGCGTGCCGTGGCGGAAGATCGTCTGCACGACGACACCGCAGGTTCCAAGGAGTAAGGTGTGGCGCAGGTCAAACGTATTCGCCGCAAGGTCGACGGCATCATTCTGCTCGACAAGCCGCGTGGCTTTACCTCCAACGCGGCGCTGCAGAAGGTGCGCTGGTTGCTCAACGCCGAGAAGGCTGGGCATACCGGTAGCCTCGACCCGCTGGCCACCGGCGTGCTGCCGCTGTGCTTCGGCGAGGCGACCAAGTTCTCCCAGTACCTGCTCGATGCCGACAAGGGCTACGAGACCGTCGCTCAGCTCGGTGTCACCACCACCACCGGTGATGCCGAAGGCGATGTGCTCGAACGGCGTCCGGTGACCGTTGGTCGTGTCGAAATCGAAGCGCTGCTGCCGCGTTTTCGTGGCGAAATCAAGCAGATACCGCCGATGTACTCGGCCCTGAAGAAGGATGGTCAGCCACTCTACAAGCTGGCTCGTGCGGGTGAAGTAGTGGAGCGCGAAGCGCGTTCTGTTACTATTGCGCGCCTGGAATTGCTGGCTTGCGAAGGCGAGCAGGCGCGCCTGGCGGTTGATTGCAGCAAAGGCACCTATATTCGTACGCTGGTCGAGGACATTGGCCAGTTGCTCGGTTGCGGTGCACATGTCGCCGAACTGCGCCGTACCAAGGCAGGCCCGTTCGACCTGGCGCGCACCGTGACGCTGGAAGAGCTGGAGGCCGCACACGCCGAAGGTGGTAACGAGGCGCTGGATCGCTTCCTGCTGCCGGCCGATAGCGGTCTGCAGGACTGGCCGCTGCTGCAGTTCTCCGAGCACAGCGCGTTCTACTGGCTGCAAGGGCAGCCGGTGCGTGCGCCGGAAGCGCCGAAGTTCGGCATGGTGCGGGTGCAGGATCACAATGGTCGCTTCATCGGTATCGGTGAGGTGAGTGACGATGGGCGTATTGCCCCGCGTCGATTGATTTATACCGGCGCCTAGCGCCGGACGGTTCGACCAAGAGGTCGAAACCTGAGGCTGGCGATAGCGGCGTCAGGATTGCGAGGGTGGCTGTCAGTAGGCACGGTCATGCCTCTTTTTAAAACACGGGAAGCGATTCCCGGCCTATTGAGACTGCTTCGGCAGTTTCCAGATGAGAGGAAGCCAACATGGCACTCAGCGTTGAAGAAAAAGCCCAGATCGTAAACGACTACAAGCAAGCTGAAGGCGATACCGGTAGCCCGGAAGTGCAGGTTGCCCTGCTGACCGCCAACATCAACAAGCTGCAAGGCCACTTCAAGGCCAACGGCAAAGATCACCACAGCCGTCGTGGTCTGATCCGTATGGTTAACCAGCGTCGTAAGCTGCTGGACTACCTGAAGGGTAAAGATGTCAGTCGTTACAGCGCCCTGATCGGTCGCCTGGGCCTGCGTCGTTAATAGACGCGAGCTGCACAAGTTGGAAGCTGGGAGTTCGGCGTCGCGCGTGGGGAGTGATCCTCATCGCGTGGCGCCGGGCTTCCAGCTTTTGGCTTTTCGAGGGATGCATCGGGTCCGACTCCCGCGCGTCTTTCCAATTTCCCCCAAGGCAACAAAGAGAAGGAAAACACCGTGAACCCGGTAATCAAGAAATTCCAGTTCGGTCAGTCGACCGTTACCCTCGAGACTGGCCGTATCGCCCGTCAAGCCTCCGGCGCCGTGCTGGTCACCGTTGATGACGACGTCAGCGTGCTGGTCGCCGTCACCGGCGCCAAGACGGCCGATCCGAGCAAGGGCTTCTTCCCGCTGTCCGTGCACTATCAGGAAAAGACCTACGCAGCCGGCAAGATCCCCGGCGGTTTCTTCAAGCGTGAAGCGCGTCCTTCCGAGAAGGAAACCCTGACTTCGCGCCTGATCGACCGTCCGATCCGTCCGCTGTTCCCGGAAGGCTTCCAGAACGAAGTGCAGGTCATCTGCACCGTGGTGTCCACCAGCAAGAAGACCGATCCGGATATCGCGGCGATGATCGGCACCTCGGCCGCTCTGGCCATCTCCGGTATCCCGTTCAACGGCCCGATCGGCGCCGCACGCGTGGCTTTCCACCCGGAAACCGGCTACCTGCTGAACCCGAACTACGAGCAGCTCAAGGCTTCCAGCCTGGACATGGTCGTGGCCGGCACCAAGGACGCTGTGCTGATGGTCGAGTCGGAAGCCAAAGAGCTGACCGAAGACCAGATGCTGGGCGCCGTACTGTTTGCCCATGAAGAATTCCAGGTGGTCATCCAGGCCGTTGCCGAGCTGGCCGCCGAAGCCGGCAAGCCGACCTGGGACTGGCAGCCGAAGCCGGAAAACACCGCACTGCTGAATGCCATCCGTAGCGAGTTCGGCGAGGCGATTTCCCAGGCCTATACCATCACCGTCAAGCAGGACCGCTACGCGCGTCTGGGCGAGCTGCGTGATCAGGTCGTGGCCAAGTTCTCCGGTGAAGAAGGTCAGCCTACTGCCGGTGAAGTCAAGGAAGCCTTCGGCGAGATCGAATACCGCACCGTGCGCGAGAACATCGTCAACGGCAAACCGCGTATCGATGGCCGTGACACCCGTACCGTGCGTGGCCTGAACATCGAAGTCGGCGTTCTGGACAAGACTCACGGTTCGGCGCTGTTCACCCGTGGCGAAACCCAGGCGCTGGTGGTTGCGACCCTCGGTACCGCACGCGACGCACAGCTGCTGGACACCCTCGAAGGCGAGAAGAAAGACCCCTTCATGCTGCACTACAACTTCCCGCCGTACTCGGTCGGTGAGTGTGGTCGCATGGGCGCCACTGGCCGCCGCGAAATCGGCCACGGCCGTCTCGCCCGTCGTGGCGTTGCCGCCATGCTGCCGAGCGCTGACGAGTTCCCGTACACCATCCGCGTAGTGTCGGAAATCACCGAGTCCAACGGTTCTTCCTCCATGGCTTCGGTGTGCGGCGCTTCGCTGGCGCTGATGGACGCCGGTGTGCCGATGAAGGCGCCGGTTGCCGGTATCGCCATGGGTCTGGTGCTCGAAGGCGAGAAATTCGCCGTTCTGACCGACATCCTCGGTGACGAAGATCACCTGGGCGACATGGACTTCAAAGTAGCCGGTACCGCCAAGGGTGTTACCGCGCTGCAGATGGACATCAAGATCCAGGGCATCACCGAAGAGATCATGGAGCAGGCGCTGGAGCAGGCGCTGGAAGCGCGTCTGAACATCCTCGGCCAGATGAACCAGGTCATCGCCCAGTCGCGCAGCGAGCTGTCGGCCAACGCACCGACCATGATCGCGATGAAGATCGACCAGGACAAGATCCGCGACGTCATCGGCAAGGGTGGCGCCACCATCCGCGCGATCTGCGAAGAGACCAAGGCGTCGATCGATATCGAAGACGACGGCTCGATCAAGATCTTCGGCGAAACCAAGGAAGCGGCCGAGGCGGCTCGTCAGCGCGTTCTGGGTATCACCGCAGAAGCCGAAATCGGCAAGATCTACGTCGGCAAGGTCGAGCGCATCGTCGACTTCGGCGCCTTCGTCAACATCCTGCCGGGCAAGGACGGTCTGGTGCACATCTCCATGCTGAGCGATCAGCGCGTGGAGAAGGTCACCGACGTACTGAAAGAAGGTCAGGAAGTGAAGGTACTGGTACTGGACGTGGACAACCGCGGCCGTATCAAGCTGTCGATCAAGGACGTCGCGGCTGCTGAGGCCTCTGGCGTCTAAGCACGACTCGTCTGTGCGAACGAGAAGGGCTCCTGCGGGAGCCCTTTTTTGTGCGTGCTCGGCCAACACCGAGGTGTACCGGTGGGGCATGCGTTGACTGGGTTGCCTGATCATGCAATTTGCCCGGATGTTTTTCTGCAACCCGGCGAAATGCAATTGAAAGCAAATTCCTGAATTTTATTAAGTTATTGATTTATAAGTAATTTTTAATTGTTCAAAAGCTGGCATAGCCCCTGCAACAGTACTGCTGAACCTGCAGCCAGGAGTTGGTTTGCAGATTGTCTGGAATGTACAGGAATCGAATCATGAAACAGCCAATCAACCGTTTTGCCGCTACCACCCTGACTGCTGCCGTGCTGAGCATGTCGCTGGCCTCGGCAGCCATCGCCGCAGAGCCGACCATGCTGGCGGCCAGTGAGACCGTGGACAAGGCTGAGCAGGCGGTCTCCGATACCTGGATCACCAGCAAGGTGAAGTCCACCTTCATCGCCGATCAGAGCCTCAGTGCCCTGGATATCAAGGTTGAAACCAATCAGGGTGTGGTGTCCCTGTCCGGCGTGGTCGCGAGCGACGCTGAGCGTGACCTGGCCATCGCCAAGACCCGCGAGGTCGAAGGCGTGCGTGACGTGGCGGCTGAAGCCCTGAAAACCGCTGACTGATAGCCGAGCCGGCCGGGCTCGCGCCCGGCCTCGCGCCCGGCCTCACGTTCCGTCACAGGGAGAATGACCATGAACAGCGATATCATCAAAGGCAAATGGAAGCAGCTCGGCGGTCGCATCAAGGAGCGCTGGGGTAACCTGACCGATGACGACCTGGACGTTGCCGAGGGCCACAGCGAATACCTGGCCGGCAAGCTGCAGGAACGTTACGGCTGGACCAAGGAAAAGGCCCAGCAGGAGCTGCGCGATTTCAGCGACAAGCTCTGAGCGCCTACTGTTGGCAGCATCGATATGACAAGACCCCGCTGGTTTGACTGGCGGGGTCTTTATCGTTACAGCGCATACCTGGGGTATTCTCAGGCGTTTTCGGTGGCATTGCCTGTGGCGTCAACTGCCGCGTTTACTGCGTATCTCACTGAGCCTGCCTCCCTCGAAACGCAGGAAGTGGTACATGCCGTTGTTTGGCCCATACACCCACTCCTCGACGCTCACCTCGTTGCGAAAGCCATAGCTGTCTACTACCTCCTTGTAGCCGATGAAGTCGCGGCTGGATGGTTCTCCGCACTTGCTCAGCACTTCGCTGGAGGGGGCTGTCTTGCTGACCAGGGCGCTGCCGCAGCGATAGGTCGAGGAGGCCTGGGCGGCCAGCGGCAGGCACAGCAGTAACATCAGGTAGTTGAGTTTGCGCATCATGCTTCTCCTGTTCAGCGCTCACGTCGCCGTTCGATGGCAACCAGACGATTGCCTTCGAAGCGCAGGATACTGAGCATGCCGTTGCTCGGGCCGTAGACCCATTCTTCGATCTTGAACTCGCGGCGCTCATAAGGGCCAAGGGTGTAACCGATCGGATCGCGATGCACCGGTGCGCCGCACTTGCGCTCGACTTCGAACGGGCGATCACCCAGGCTGACCAGAGCGCTGCCGCAGCGCAGCGTGTCGGCGAGCACACTCGCAGCGAACAGACCGGCACTCAGGGTTAGCGTGATGATGGATAAGCGGCGCATGGTCATTGGCTGTCCAGGTGCAGGGTGGTGAGTACGCGGCCATCGGCTTCGGCCTCGCCCAGATTGGCATCGATCAGATAGACGCGCTCATCGTACAGCCCGCCCTGTTCCACCAGATAGTCCTTGATCGTTGCCGCACGCTGCTGGGCCAGTTGGCGCAACAGCAGCTTGCTCTGAGACCAGGAAGCGAGTACGGCCTGGCGCATGTTCTGCTGGCGCTGCTCGCTGTCCAGTTCAGCCCATTCGGCCGGTGGTTGCTGCTTGAGGCGGCTGCGGTAGATGCCTTCGAGCAGCGCGGCCTGTTCGTCCTCGTCCACCATCAGTTCATCGGGGCTGGCCGGTACCTTATCGCCCCGGCGTTGCAGCACCTTGTACCAGGTTTCGCGAAATTCCCGCTGCAGGCGCTGCTCGGCCAGCAATGGGCCATCGGTGCTCTGCGCGGCCTGGCCTTCCACCTCCAGGCGCAGATTGGGCCGCTCCTGCAGTGCCTTGGCCAGGGTATCCAGGGCCTGACGTGCATCGCCCTGCAGCTCCGTAGAGCCGGCGGCGAACGGTACGGTACTGAGGTCTGAATTGCTGCCACCGACCAGTCCGGCGATGAACTTGAACGGCGCCTGGGCGGTGCGTAATACCAGATTGCGCAAGGTTTGCCAGACGATGGGCATGACGCTGAATTCGGGGTTGTTCAGATCGCCCTTGACCGGCAGTTCGAGGGTGATACGGCCCTGGGTATCCTTGAGCAGGGCCACTGCCAGGCGAATCGGCAGATCCACGGCGTCGGGGCTGTCGACGCGCTCGCCCAGTTGCAGGTTCTCCACCAGCACCTTGTTGTCGGCATTGAGTTGGCCCTTCTCGATGCGGTAGTGCAGATCCAGATTCAGCCGTCCCTTGCGGATGCGATAGCCGGCGAACTTGCCGGAATAGGGGGTGATGGTGGTCAATTCGACGTTCTTGAAGCTGGTAGCGATATCCAGGCTGTTGAGTGGATCGAATGGCGTCAGCTTACCTTTGATGCTCATTGGCGCGTAACGGTCGACCTTGCCCTGAATGTCGACGCTGGCCGCTTGCGGCTGCTGGTTGTCGAGCATGCCGATGCGCCCGTTCATCTGCTGGATGGCCGTGGCGAAGCTGGGGGTCAGGCTGAAGTCGGCGAAATTGGCCGAGCCGTCATTGATGGCGACGCCGCCGATGCGGATCGCCAGTGGTTTGCCCGCATCGGCCTTGCTCTCGTTCGGGGTCGCCGGCTGCGGCACGATCAGTTCGCTGACGTTGGTGGTCAGGTTCTCGTTGATCACGAAGCGTGCATAGGGCTGATCCAGCTCGATGCGTTCGATGGCCAGGCTTTCACCGTGGCGGTAGTCGAGACCATTAACCCGAACCTGCTTCCAGCGCACGAAATCACGCTCACGCAGGGTGTCCAGGGTGTGCAACTGGTCGACCCTGGCGCTGCCGGTGACGCTGAGGGCCAGCGGTTCGGTACTCTTGAGTTGCACGTCGAGGTCACTGCCGAGCAGGCCGCTGCGCAGTTCCAGGCGAATGAAGGGGCTCAGGTAGGCCTGCGCCAGACGCAGATCGATGTCCTGGGTAGCGACCTTGAGCTGAGCGCTGGTTGGGCTCAGTTGTACGTTGCCGGCAGCCTGCAGCTTGCCCTGTTTGCCCAGGCCGGTGTCGAGCCTGAGATCGAAAGGCTTGTCGCCAAGGCTGTCGAAGTTCTTCAGGTCGAAGTTCAGTGGGCCGACATCGACCGCCACTTCCTGCTGCGGTACTCGGTCGGCCAGGTGGGCCTTGTAGTCGCGTAGCTGCACATCCTGCAGCAGCACCTGCCAGGGCTTGCTCTCGCCGGGCTGCTGCGCCGGTTCGGCTGCTTCGCTCTTGGCGCCTTCTGGTTTGGCGAACAGCTTCTGCCAATCCAGCTGGCCGTCGGCTTCGCGCGCCGCCCAGGCCTCCAGCCCCTGGCTGCGTACCTGGCCGACCACCACCCGCTGCTTGGCCAGGTCGAGGCTGCTGTTGTCGATATCCAGGCGTTGCAAGCGTACCAGCGGTTTGCCTTGCGGGTCGTCGAGGGCGAAGGGGGCCAACTGCACCTTGATCTTGCTCAGCTGCAGCTTGGTACCGCTGGAGAGGTCGAGGCGATAGTCGCTGCTGAGATCGACCTGGCCTTCCTTGAGCACCAGTGGCAGGGCGTCGCGTACATAAGGCCAGAAGGTGCTCAGGCGGCCATCGCTGACGCTCAGGCTGCCGCTGGAGGTGATGGGGGTGAGGCTGACCTGGCCGCGCCAGTCGATCTGCGCGCCGTGCGGGCCGCTGGCGGTCAGGGTCATCTCGGCGTTGTCGCCGGCCAGGGTGCTGAGGTTGTGCAATTCAAGATCGAGCGCGTCGTAGGCGAACTCCACGGCCTCGCTTGGACGCAGATCCTGGAAGCGCAGCGACTTCTCGCGCAGACGAATGCGGTCGATGCGCAGTGGGAAGGGCTCGCTGTTCTCGGCCTTGGGTTCGGCCTGGCTCTCCGGCAGGTTGAACAACTGGGTGAGGTTGAGCGTGCCGTCTTTGTCGAAGAGTATCTCGGTACGTGCGCCATCGAGTTCGATATCGCTCAGGTGCAGGGCGCCGCTCCACAGGCTGTCGCTTTGCAGGTTGGCGTACAGGCGCTGGAAGCTCAGCTGCTCCTGGTTACTCTCGCCGATACGCAGGCCCCACAGGCTCAGCTCGAGGCTGAAGGGGTTGAGCTGCACGCGCTGCAGCGAGGCCGGCAGCGTGGCGTATTGCGCCAGTTGCTGGTTGGCGATGCGCAGGGCGATACCCGGCACAATCAGAAAGCCGATCAGGCTGTAGAGAAAAACGGCGATCAACAGTGCGCTCAGCGCGCGCTTCAGTCCTTTGGGCATGGCAATACGTCATCTGTCCAGATGGGGAGATGAGTTGGAGTATGGCACGCGCGCTCGGTTCCGGGCGTGTCGAGCGGCGTTTGCCAGGCAGGCGTTCTCAGAAGCGCAGGATCAGGCTCTTCAGTGGCGGCTTGCCGTCGCGCGAGGGGAAGTCGGTAGCCGGGGCAAGCACCTGGCAGTCGCGCACCGGGCGCCCGAGCTTCTCGGCACATCGCAGCACCTGCGTGCGCCAGTCGCTCATCTCCACCTTTGCCAGATTGTTGCAGCACACCAGCGTGCCGCCTTCAGCAGTGGCCAGCAGCGCCGGTTTGAGCAGGCTTTGATAATCGCGCAGCAGATCGACCGTACCGAAGGCGCTCTTGGCCCAAGCCGGCGGATCGAGGAACACCAGATCGAACTGACGCGGCTGCAGGCGCGGGTAGCTGGGCAGTTTCTGTCCGCGGCGGCTGCTGATCGGCAGGTCGGCGAGTTGGCGGATGGCCGGGAAGTAGTCGCTCTGGATGAACTGCATGGTCGGCAGCGCGGGATTGAGCGCGGCGTTCTCGCGGCCGACCGCCAGGTTGCCTTCGGCGAAGTCCAGGTTGACCACTTCACGGGCACCTCCTGCGGCGGCGCACAGGCCAACACCGCAGGTATAGGCGAACAGGTTGAGTACGGATTTACCGGCGCTGTTGGCTTTGACCCAGCCGCGTGCATTGCGCAGGTCGAGAAACAGCAGCGGGTCCTGTCCGGCATGGCGACCGCGCACCCGGTAATTCAGGCCCCATTCCTGGCCGACCAGATCCTCCAGGGCAGCCGCCTCGGTCTGATGCAGTTCGGGGTTGCGGTCGATGCGCGAATGGCTTTTCGAGCGGTCGTTGTAGACCAGCAGCAGGGGCAGGCCGAGTTGCTCCCGAACCCGGTCGGCCAGCGCCTGCAGGGCGTCATGTTGCAGTGGTTGGTGAAAGCTCTGCACCAGCAGTTGCGGGCCGTAGCGATCGACGGTCAGGCCGGGCGCACCTTCCTGCGTGCCATGGAACAGGCGATAGCAGTCGGTGCCTTGCGTGTGCAGGTCACTGAAGAGGTTTTCACGGGCGGCGAGGGCGGCGCGCAGCGCCTGATCAAGAGCGGGCATGCGCGGCATCTCGGGGTAGGAAAGGGCGGCAGTCTAGCAAGAAAAGCCGCTGCCCGAGGGAGCGCTCGCCTTATGAGTCAGGCAGCAGACGGCGACGGGCGCGCTGCGCGGCGCTGTTACGTACGGCCCAGCGCAGCAGGTTGGCGGTGCGCTGCACGCTGGCGCGGATCAGCGGGCGGCGCCAGGCGGCCTGGTGTTCGCCGAGCAGGTCGCTGGCCCAGTCCGGCAGCAGGTCGACGCCGGCCTGCATCATCAGGCCGCCGAAGGGCTTGGCGAGCAGGCTGGGCATCGGCGCGTCGTACAGCAGGCGCACCACTTCGCGTGTGCGCGCATCGCACAACAGTTGCGGACGCATGTGCTGCAGGTAATCGGCGATGGCCTGCGCGGATTTGGGCACGTCCTGCGCGCCGAGGCGTTCGGCGATCAGCGCCACTTCGCGGTAGTAGCGATCCTGTTCGGCCGCCGGCAGCTGCGGATCGACGTAGCGCAGGTAACCAGCAAGGAACTGGCTGACCTCGGAGACATGCACCCAGGTCAGCAGCTCGGGATCGCTGGCGGCGTAAGGACGGCCATCCGGCGCATGACCGACCACCTGCAGGTGGATGCGGCGCACCTTGTCGATCAGCTGTTCGGCATCGTGCAGCCCGCCGTAGGAGGTGCCGGCGATGAACAGGCTGGTGCGGCGCAGGCGGCCGAGCATGTCCTGGCGAAAGGTCGAGTGATCCCACACCCCGGCCAGTGCCAGCGGGTGGAGCATCTGCAGGAGCAGTGCAGAGATGCCGCCGACCATCATCGCGGTGAAGTCGGCATGGACTTCCCAGACCATCGACGCGGGGCCGAACAGGCCAGCATCTCCGCGTGGCTGGTCGAGGTCGAGCACGCCCAGCGAGGCGCCGGTGAGGCTGTGCACCTGTTTTTCGATCTGACGACGTAGGCTTTCCATGGCGCGCAGTGTCGGCGCTTGGCAGGCGCAAGACAAGATGCGCCCGGCCCTTTCAGGCCGGGCGCGAAGCTCAGCGGTTGAGGCGCTGATCGATCAGGCTGTCGACCACGCTGGGGTCGGCCAGGGTGGAGGTGTCGCCCATGTTTTCCAGTTCGTTGCAGGCGATCTTGCGCAGGATACGCCGCATGATCTTGCCCGAGCGGGTCTTGGGCAGGCCGGGCGCCCACTGGATCAGCTCCGGCTTGGCGAAGCTGCCGATCTCCTTGCCGACCAGGCTCAGCAGATCCTTCTTCAGCGCGTCGGAGGGCTCCTGATCATTCATCAGGGTGACGTAGGCGTAGATGCCCTGGCCCTTCACATCATGTGGATAGCCGACCACGGCGGCTTCGGCCACGGCATCGTGCAACACCAGCGCGCTCTCCACTTCGGCAGTGCCGATGCGGTGGCCAGAGACGTTGATCACGTCGTCGACGCGTCCGGTGATCCAGTAGTAGCCGTCCTCGTCGCGGCGTGCGCCGTCGCCGGTGAAGTAGTAGCCGGGGTAGGGCTTGAAGTAGGTGTCAATCATGCGCTGGTGATCGCCATAGACGCTGCGGATCTGGCTCGGCCAGCTGGCCTTGATCGCCAGTACGCCGCTGCCGGGGCCGTCGATTTCCTTGCCCTGCTCATCCAGCAGCACCGGCTGCACGCCAAAGAAGGGGCGGGTGGCCGAGCCCGGTTTGAGGTCGGTGGCGCCGGGCAGCGGGGTGATCAGGATCGAGCCGGTTTCGGTCTGCCACCAGGTATCGACGATGGGGCAGCGCATGTCACCGACCACATGGAAGTACCACTCCCAGGCTTCCGGGTTGATCGGCTCGCCCACGCTGCCGAGCAGACGCAGGCTGCTGCGCGAGGTAGCTTTCACCGGCGCCTCGCCCTCACGCATCAGTGCGCGCAGGGCGGTCGGTGCGGTGTAGAAGGTGTTGACCTGGTGCTTGTCGATCACCTGCCAGAAGCGCGAGGCGTCCGGGTAGTTCGGTACGCCCTCGAACATCAGGGTGGTGGCGGCATTGGCCAGCGGGCCGTAGACGATGTAGCTGTGCCCGGTGACCCAGCCGACATCGGCGGTGCACCAGTAGATCTCGCCTTCGTGGTAGTCGAACACGTACTTGTGGGTCATCGCCGCGCCAAGCAGGTAGCCGCCGGTGGTGTGCAGCACGCCTTTCGGCTTACCCGTGGAGCCGGAGGTGTAGAGGATGAACAGCGGGTCTTCGGCGTCCATCGGTTCGGCCGGGCACTCCGCGCTGACTTCCTTGAGCGCCTGGTGATACCAGAGGTCGCGGCCTTCGACCCAGGCGACGTCACCCTGGGTGCGCTCGACCACCACCACGGTGGACACATCCGGACAACTCTGCAGAGCCTTGTCGACGTTGGCTTTCAACGGGATGTACTTGCCGCCGCGCACGCCTTCATCGGCGGTGATCACGGCGCGGCAGTCGGCATCGAGAATACGATCGCGCAGGGCATCGGGGGAGAAGCCGCCGAACACCACCGAATGCACGGCGCCGATGCGCGCACAGGCGAGCATGGCGTAGGCCGCCTCGGGGATCATCGGCATGTAGATGCACACCCGGTCGCCCTTCTTCACGCCACGGCTTTTCAGTACGTTGGCCAGGCGACTGACGTTGTGGTGCAGCTTGTTATAGGTGATGTGCGCCGACTCGGCCGGGTTGTCGCCTTCCCAGATGATGGCGATCTGTTCGCCACGTTTTGCCAGGTGGCGATCGATGCAGTTGTAGGCGACGTTGAGCTGGCCGCCCTTGAACCATTCGGCGTGGCCCAGCTGCAGATCGCTGGCGTGTACCTGATCCCAGGGCTTGAACCAGTCGAGGAAGGCTTTGGCCTGCTCGGCCCAGAAGGTTTCGGGTTGCTCGACGGACTGCTGGTACAGGCGCAGATAGGCGTCGTTATCCAGGTGCGCACGCTGGCGCACGGCATCTGGCACGGGGTGACGGGTGATCTCGAACATGGCGGGGTCCTTGTAATTGTTT
Source organism: Pseudomonas wenzhouensis (assembly GCF_021029445.1). Taxonomy (NCBI): domain Bacteria; kingdom Pseudomonadati; phylum Pseudomonadota; class Gammaproteobacteria; order Pseudomonadales; family Pseudomonadaceae; genus Pseudomonas; species Pseudomonas wenzhouensis. The sequence continues at coordinate 3,578,766 of NZ_CP072610.1, read as the reverse complement.
GTCCGCAACAATCACAAGGGTGCACCCAAGCAGGTGCTTGGTTCAAGGGGGGATTCAGTGGGCCAGTACAGCGCCGCCCGGCTCTCAGGTGCCGGGTGGCGCGAAGGGAGATGGATCAGCCGCGATGGCGCTCGCGGAAGTGGTCGATCAGGCCCTGGGTCGAGGCATCCGAGGCGCTGCTGTCGAGCTGGCCGGTCAGGCGCTGATAGACCTCCTTGCCCATCTCCTTGCCCAGCTCCACGCCCCATTGGTCGAAGGCGTTGATGCCCCAGATGGCGCTCTGCACGAAGACCTTGTGCTCGTACAGGGCCACCAGTGCGCCCAGCTCGAACGGTGCGATGCGGTTCATCACCAGGATATTGCTCGGACGGTTGCCGGGAATGACCTTGTGCGGCGCCAGGCGCTGCACGTCGGCCTCATTCATGCCTTTGGCGCGCAGTTCGGCTTCGGCCTCCTCACGCGTCTTGCCCTGCATCAGCGCTTGGGCCTGCGACAGGCAGTTGGCGAACAGCCACTGGTGATGGTCGGACAGCGGGTTGTAGCTGTTGACCGGGACGATGAAGTCCGCCGGTACCAGCAGACGGCCCTGGTGCAGCAATTGGTGGTAGGCATGCTGACCGTTGCAGCCGACGCCGCCCCAGATGATCGGCCCTGTAGCGATGTTCAGTTCGCTACCGTCCTGGCGCACGCTCTTGCCGTTGGACTCCATGTCCAGCTGTTGCAGGTGCTTGGTGAAATTACGCAGGTAGTGATCGTAGGGCAGGATCGCGTGGCTCTGCGCGCCCCAGAAATTGGTATACCAGATGCCCAGCAGGGCCATCAGCACCGGCATGTTCTCGGCCAGCGGTGCCTGGGTGAAATGCTGGTCCATGGCGTAGGCGCCGGCCAGCAGTTCCTTGAAGTTGGACACGCCGATGGCCAGGGCGATGGGCAGGCCGATGGCCGACCACAGTGAGTAACGCCCGCCGACCCAGTCCCACATGGGGAATATGTTTTCTTCGCCGATACCGAACTCGATGGCGGCCTTGCGGTTGCTGGTGACGGCAATGAAGTGGCGGTGCAACTCTTCTTCCGGGCCACCCATGGCCAGGTACCAGTCGCGCGCGGCCAGGGTGTTCTTCAGGGTTTCCAGGGTGCCGAACGACTTGCTGGAAACGATGAACAGCGTGGTTTCCGGGTCGAGGCGGGCGGTCAGTTCGCGGAATTCGCTGCCGTCGATATTGGCCAGGTAGTGGCAGCGCACACCGCGTTGGGTGAACGGACGCAGTGCTTCGGACACCAGTTGTGGGCCGAGGAAGGAGCCGCCGATGCCGATGTTGACCACTTCCTTGATCGGCTTTTCGCTGTAACCGCGCCACAGGCCGCTGTGAATGCGACTGACCAGTTCGGTGACCTGGTTCAGGACGCGATGGACTTCGGGAATGATGTCATGGCCGTCGACCAGCAGGCGGCGACCAATCGGGCTGCGCAGGGCCGTGTGCAGTGCGGCGCGGCCTTCCGAAGCATTGACCTGCTCACCGTTGAACAGGTTGGCGATGGACTCGTGCAGACCGGCCTGCTCGGCCAGTTGCATCAGCAGTTCCAGGCCGCGTTCGTCGATCAGGTTTTTCGAATAATCCAGCAGCAGCCCGCAGCTATCGAGGGAAAAGCGCTGGAAGCGCCGTGCGTCCGCTGCGAAGGCCTCGCGCATGCTGAACCCGGCCATTTCGGCGCGGTGTTGCTGCAGGGCCTGCCAGGCGGGCAGGGTGGTGACGTCGTGAGGCTGCTGGTAATAGGCCATCGGAGCTCCTGATCCGCAAAAGCAAAAGGCCCGGATCGATCCGGGCCTTTGAGAGTGTAACCGGCTGCCTTTGCAGGCAGCTACTGGCTTGGCAGTTCCACCACCAGATTGTCGATCAGGCGGGTGCTGCCCAGCTGTGCTGCAGTGAGAATCACCAGATGGCGGTCGTCGACCTGGGCCGGACGCAGATTCACCGCGTTGCGGATTTCCAGATAATCGGGGATGAAACCAGCGGTACGCTGTTGCGCCTGAGCAGTCTCGATAAGCCGTGCGTAGTCGCGAGCGCCACGGCGCAGTTCCTCGGCAATCGTTTGCAGGCCTCGATACAGCGTAGGGGCGGCGGCGCGTTGTTCGTCGCTGAGGTAGCCGTTGCGCGAAGACAGCGCGAGGCCGTCCTCGGCGCGTTGAGTCGGCGCACCAATGATCTGGATCGGCATGTTCAGGTCCTGCACCAGCGCGCGGATTACCGCCAGTTGCTGATAGTCCTTCTCGCCGAATACGGCCAGATCAGGCTGGACCATGTTGAACAGCTTGGTCACCACCGTCGCCACACCCTCGAAATGCCCCGGACGGCTGGCGCCGCAGAGACCTTCGGAAACACCGGGAACGCTGACGCGGGTCTGGTCACCCATGCCGTGTGGGTAGATTTCCGCAACATCGGGGTGAAACAGCAGGTGGCAGCCGGCTGCCAGCAGTTTTTCCTGGTCGGCGGCGAGGGTACGCGGATACTTGTCCAGATCTTCACCGGCGCCGAACTGCAGTGGATTGACGAAGATGCTGGCAACCACGAAGTCGGCGCGTTGGGCGGCGATCTCCACCAGCGAAACGTGACCCGCGTGCAGATTGCCCATGGTCGGCACGAAGCCGATCTGCTTGCCCTCGGCACGTGCCTGGGCAATGGCCGCGCGCAGCTCGCGCAGGGTTTTCACCATGTTCATGCGGAGAAACCGTGTTCGGCGGCGGGGAAGCTGCCGTCCTTGACCGCCTGAACGTAAGCGCTGAAAGCACCCTGAATGCTGCTCTGCCCCTCCATGAAGTTGCGTACGAACTTCGGCGCACGGCCCGACAGCGACAGCCCGAGCATGTCGTGCTGCACCAGTACCTGACCGTCGGTGGTGCTGCCGGCACCGATGCCGATCACCGGAATCTTCACCGCCTGGGTAATTTCCGCAGCCAGTTCGCTCGGCACGCATTCCAGCAGCAGCATGGCGGCGCCGGCCTGCTCCAGGGCCATGGCGTCGGCACGCATCTGCCGCGCCTGTGCTTCCTGGCGACCCTGCACCTTGTAACCGCCGAGGATGTTCACCGCTTGCGGGGTCAGCCCCAGGTGCGCACACACCGGCACGCCACGTTCGGCCAGCAGGCGAATCGGCTCAGCCAGCCAGCCGGCACCTTCGAGTTTGACCATATGGGCGCCGGCCTGCATCAACCGGGCGCTGTTGTGCAGCGCCTGTTCGGTGGTGGCGTAGGCCATGAATGGCAGGTCGGTGACGATCAGTGCACCCTGGTTGCCGCGCTTCACGCTGGCAGTGTGATAGGCCATGTCCTCGACGCTGACCGGCAGGGTGCTGTCATGCCCCTGCAGAACCATGCCCAGGGAGTCGCCAACCAGCAGCACATCGACGCCCGCCTGGCAGGCCGCATGGGCGAAGGTGGCGTCATAGCAGGTCAGCATGGCGATCTTTTCACCGTTCTGCTTGAGACTCTGCAGGGTGGTCAGGGTAACGTCAGGCATTTCAAGGGTCCTCGCTCAGGCTCGGTATACCGCTTCTATCCGGCAGCAATCCGGCCTGGATTGGCATCAAAAGTGCGCCCAGCGCAGGGCGACGGGACGCCTATAGTCCTGATGGGGGGGCACGAAGTCAATTGCGGGTGTTACCGCTCTGTTACTGGCGTTACCGCGCTAATGCCGCGCTAGAGCCTGCGCGGCCTTGCTGCCTTATTCCGGCAGGCGTTCCAGGCCGCTGAAGGGGCAGGCTTGCAGCAAGGCTGCGAGACTGCGGCCGTCCGGCAACTGCAGCTCGGCGACCAGCTCGGCCAGCGGGTAGAGCACGAAGGGGCGGGCGTGCATGTGATAGTGCGGCACGGTCAGGCGTTCATCGTCGATCAGGCGCTCACCGAACAGCAGAATGTCCAGATCCAGCGTGCGCGGGCCCCAGCGCTCGGCCTTGCGCACGCGGCCCTGTTCCTGCTCGATACCTTGCAGTGCATCGAGCAACTGCCAGGGCTCCAGTGCGGTATCCAGCGCCGCCACGGCGTTGACGTATCGCGGTTGATCGGCAGGGCCCAGCGGATCGCTGCTGTAGAACGACGAATGCGCCTGGAGTTGGCTGTGCGGCAACTGTGCGATGGCCTGCAAGGCCGCGCGCAGCTGTTGCAGGGGCTCGGCCAGGTTGCTGCCAAGGCCGATGTAAACCCGTTCCATCATTCGCCGCCGCTTTCGTCGCTGCGCTTGCGGCGATTGTTGTTGCTGCGGCGCCGTTTGCGCGGCGCGTTGCCGGTGGCTTCGCCTTTGCCGGCGAGGTCGCGAATCATCTGCCGGCGCTCGCTGTCATTGGCGTCCTGATAGTCCGTCCACCATTGACCCAGGCCGCCGGTGTCTTCGCCGGCCAGTTCGCGCAGCAGGAGGAAGTCGTAGCCGGCGCGGAAGCGCGGGTTTTCCAGCAGCAGGTCGGCACGCTTGCCGCTGCGGCGCGGCAGGCGCTCCTGCATGTCCCAGATCTCGCGAATCGGGATGGTGAAACGCTTGGGTACGGCAATGCGCTGGCACTGCTCGGCGATCAGTTCGTGGGCGGCTTCCTGCATCGCCGGAATCGGCGGCATGCCCTTGCTCTGCAGATGCAGCACACGCGCCGGCAATGCAGGCCAGAGCAGGGCCGCAAAGAGAAACGCCGGCGTCACGGATTTGCCATCGTGAATACGGTCGTCGGTGTTGATCAGTGCCTGACGAATCAGCTTCTCGGTGTACCCGGGATTGCGCTTGAGCGCTTCACCGCTGGCCGGGAACAACTGGGCGAACAGGTCGTGCTCGAGCAGCAGATCGAAGGTGTATTCGGCGTAACCGGCGAGAAATAGCTTGAGCACTTCGTCGAACAGGCGTGCCGACGGGATATCGCGCAGCATCGGTGCCAGGCGACGAATCGGTGCGGCGCTGTGCTTCTCGATGTCGAAGTCGAGTTTGGCGGCAAAGCGCACCGCACGCAGCATGCGTACCGGGTCTTCCAGGTAACGCTGTTCCGGATCGCCGATCAAGCGCACCAGGTGGTTGCGCACATCATGCATGCCACGGGCGTAGTCGAGGATGTGTTCCTGGGTCGGATCGTAGTACAGCGCGTTGATGGTGAAGTCACGGCGCTGTGCATCGTCTTCCAGGGTGCCGTAGACGTTGTCGCGCAGGATGCGGCCGCTCTCGTTGCGCGACGCCTGATTGGTGTTCTCTTCCTCATCGCCCTGGGGGTGATTGGCGCGGAAGGTGGCCACTTCGATGATTTCACGGCCGAAATGCACATGCACCAGCTTGAAACGGCGACCGATGACCCGGGCGTTACGAAATTCGGCACGCACCTGCTCGGGCGTGGCGCTGGTGGCCACGTCGAAATCCTTGGGGTCTATGTCCAGCAGCAGGTCACGCACGCAGCCGCCGACCAGGTAAGCCTGATAACCGGCCTTCTGCAGGCGTTCGACCACGCTGATGGCGTGGCGGCTGATTTCATTGCGTTTGAGTGGGTGTTGGCGACTGCTCAGCACTTCGGGCGTGCTGCGTGGATGTGGCGCACGGCGCAGAGGTGAGCGGAAGGACTTGAACAGCTTTTTCAGCATGGGATGCACTGTTTGGAGTAGTGACCGGCCTGTTGCGCATGCGCTTGAAAATCGTATTGCGTAGGCATTGGGGCGTTGCAGCAGTCTGCCATGGCAAGGTTTTTCAACTGCATGCGAAACGATGACCGCATGATTGCTGCGGATTCTAGCATCGTGTCGGGAGAAGGTGTGTAGAAGGGCGGCAGGCGGGGAATTCTGGGGCCAGAAGCTACTGGGGGAGCCGAAGCTCCCCCCCAAGTTGGTGCGTGCTGTTTTTTATTGTTATTGAGAGCCTGTTGTTTTTGTTGTTGGCTCTTCCCGGTTTACCGTGGCTTACCGGGTGCTCCCCAGAGAGGGGAGCCAATAGCAAACGGATTTCTTTGGACGCTGATGCTGCCTTAATAAACCAGTTCCGGCGCTGCCTTGAGGCAGTTTTGTTGTTCTCAGCCTGGTCGCTGGGGCGAACCCCTTGCGGCAACTCCTCTCCAAAAGAATCAGTTAGCTGCGCCTCCGTACCTTGTTGTTTTTGTTGTGCTGGAGTCGTTACGTCTTGTTCTTATTGTGTAGGGCATTGCTTGTTATTGTTGTTGTGCCAGAGATAAAGCAGATGCCGTGCCAGTTTTAGCGATTCCTTGTAAATCAAGGGTTTGCGGCAGGGTGGGGTGTTCGGTGGGGGAGGGGAAAGCCGGGTTTTCGTTACCGATAGACCCGGCCTTTGTTACGAGATATTGAAAAGGTAACAACCTGTGGAACCCCGGCGCAGACAGGTTGTCACCGAGGCGTTAAGTCAAGGGCTGCTGGTTACACCGGTTTTACGCCGTGGAATGCCCAGGCGCTGACGGCGCTCCCACAGGCATTTACGGCTGATGCCCAGTTTGCGCGCCAGTTCGGTTTCGGTCATGTGGTCCTGGTGCTCGAGGACGAAGTGCTGGAAGTAATCTTCCAGTGACAGATCCTCGGTCGGTTCGTGGCTGCTGCTGCTTTGCCCGGCCGCCGCCGAGAGGCTGAAGTCCTCGTCATCCAGGTCGTCCAGCTTGATATCGATGCCCAGCAGGTCGGCGCAAATTTCTGCGCCCTCGCAGAGGATCACTGCCCGCTCGATGGCGTTTTCCAGTTCACGCACGTTACCTGGCCAGGGGTAATGGCGGATCGCCTGTTCGGCATCATGGGCGAAGTGCAGAGGTTCGTAGCCCATGCGCGTGTACTGGCGCACGAGGAAGGCCTGGGCGATCTCCAGCACGTCGTTACCGCGTTCGCGCAGTGCCGGCAGCTTGAGGGCGATGACGTGCAAGCGGTAATAGAGGTCTTCACGAAACTGGCCGGTCTTGGCCAGAGTCTTGAGATCGCGGTGCGTCGCGGCGATCAGGCGCACGTCGACCTTCTGCGACTGCACCGAGCCGACCCGGCGAATTTCCCCTTCCTGCAGTACGCGTAGCAGTCGCGCCTGCGCTTCCAGCGGCAGTTCACCGATTTCGTCGAGGAACAGCGTGCCACCGTCGGCCGCCTCCACCAGACCGGCACGCCCGGCGCTGGCGCCGGTGAAGGCGCCTTTTTCGTGGCCGAACAGTTCGGACTCGATCAGGGTCTCCGGAATGGCCGCGCAGTTCACCGAAATCAGCGGCGCCTTGGCGCGTTTGGAGAGGTTGTGCAGAGCGCGCGCGACCAGCTCCTTGCCGGTGCCGGACTCGCCCTGCACCAGCACATTGGAGTCGGTGGGGGCGACCTTGCGAATCTTGCTGTAAAGCTCCTGCATGGCCGCGCAGGAGCCGATGATGCCGATCTCGCCGTTGGCGTTAGCCGTCGCCTTTTCGGTTGCGCCATTACGCGCGTTACCGCTGGTGGCGACAGGCGCCGGTGCGCGCCTGGCTTCCTGGTGATCACGCAGAATGCGGGCAACGGCCTGCAGCATCTCGTCGTGGTCGAACGGCTTGGCGATGTAGTCGACCGCGCCCATCTTCATCGAGTCCACCGCCGAGCGCAGGCTGGCGTAGCTGGTCATGATCAGCACCGGCGTGCCTTCACCCAGTTTGATCAGTTCGGTACCGGGTGCACCGGGCAGGCGCAGGTCACTGACGATCAGGTCGAAGGTGGGAATGCTGTAGCGCTCCTGGGCTTCCTGTACCGAGCCAGCTTCGCTGACCTGGTACTGATTGCGTTCGAGCAGGCGGCGCAAGGCAGAGCGGATAATGGTTTCGTCTTCGACGATAAGAATATGTGGCATCAATTCGGTCTCTCGACGGTCACGGAGGTGCCATGGGCGCCTCTCTCGCTGTTTACATCGCTACGGACGTCGCCTCGACATGCCTCGGCAGGGTGACCCGAATACGAGTGCCCAGTTGGCGCTCGGGGTCGGCCGGGCTGTCGATTGTTATCTGTCCATAATGCTCTTCCACGATCGAATAGACCAGCGCGAGGCCCAGGCCTGTCCCTTCGCCTGGGTCCTTGGTGGTGAAGAAAGGCTCGAACAGGCGGTCGATGATCGCCTTGGGAATGCCGCTGCCTTCATCCTCGACGATCAGGTCGACGGTGTGCTCGCTGGCCTCGCTGCGCACGCGGATGGCGCCGCCCGGTGGCGAGGCATCACGTGCGTTGGACAGCAGGTTGATCAGGACCTGGGCCAGGCGTTGTGGGTCGCCGCAGGCCCAGTGCTGCGGATCGCACAGGTTGTAGAACTGGATCTCGAAGTTGCGCTTGTTCAGCGACAGCAGGCCGATGGCGTCCTGCGCCACGTCGGCCAGGCACACCGGTTCGTCGCTGCGCTGGTGGCTGCCGGAGTGGGCGAAGCTCATCAGCGACTGGACGATGCGCGAGACGCGCTTGGTCTGTTCGAGGATCTGCCCGCTGATTTCGGTCAGTTCGGCGTCGTTCTCCCGCTCTTCACGCAGGTTCTGCGCCAGGCAGGCGATGCCGGTGATGGGGTTGCCGATCTCGTGGGCCACGCCGGCAGCGAGGCGACCGATGCTGGCCAGGCGTTCGGAGTGCACCAGTTTGTCTTCGAGCATCTGGGTTTCGGTCTGATCCTCGACCAGCAGCACCAGGCCACTGTTACCGGGAGCCAGCGGCTCGTTGATGGCTGCCTTGTGCAGGTTCAGCCAGCGAATCTGGCCATCGAGCGCCAGGTGCTGCTTGTGCAGGTGCTGGTCGGGGCGTTCGATGAAGTCCTGCAGCAGGCTTTGCCAGGGTTCGCTCAGGGTGCTCAGGCGCGAGCCGACGATGCGCTGGGCAGGGATGTCGGTGAGTTCTTCCATGGCCCGGTTCCACATCAGGATCTCCTGATCCTTGGCCAGCGAGCACACCCCCATGGGCAATTCCTGCAGGGTCTGGCGGTGGTAGCGGCGCAGGGCATCGAGTTCGGCGGCGAGGCCGGTGAGGCGTGACTGGTAATCCTCCAGGCGGCTTTCAATGAAGTGGATGTCCTCGGTGACATAACCTTCGGTGCCGGATTTGTAGGGCAGGAAGGTCTCGACGATGTCCTGTGCCACGCTCGGTCCCATCAGGCCGGACAGGTTGGCCTCGAGGCGGTCACGCAGGCGACGCAGGGCGTAGGGGCGGCCTTCGTCGAAGGGCAGGTGCAGATCACGCAGCGCCTGCTCCACTTCGCGCTGGGCGGTCTTGGCGCCCAGTGGCTTGGCCAGTTGCGCGGCGAAGTCCTGTGGCGACACGGCGACCAGTTCGCGGCGTTGCGGGCGGCGTACGTTGTCCACCGCGCAGGCTTCGGCGGCGCTCTTTTCCTCGGGGCTGGCTTCGCTGAACAGTGACACCAGGGTGAACACCAGCACGTTGGTCGCCAGCGAGGCGATGGCCGCCAGGTGCCAGCTGGCGTCATCGAGGACGTAGATGACGTTGAACAGTGGCAGGTAGAAACCTTCCAGATTGCCCAGCAGCGGCAGCAGCATGGTCAGCGCCCAGACGCCGGTGCCGGCCAGCAAGCCGGCGATGAAACCGCGACGGTTGGCCGTTTGCCAATACAGTACCGACAGCACGCCCGGCAGGAACTGCAGGGTGGCGACGAAGGCAACGATGCCCAGATTGGCCAGGTCCTGCTGGGCGCCGAGCAGCAGGTAGAAACCGTAGCCGGCCATGATGATGAAGGCGATCAGCGTGCGCCGGGTCCACTTCAGCCAGCGGTAGATATTGCCTTCGGCCGGTGGTTGGTACAGCGGCAGCACCAGATGATTCAGTGCCATGCCCGACAGCGCCAGGGTGCTGACGATGATCAGCCCACTAGAGGCTGACAGCCCGCCTATGTAAGCGAGCAGGGCCAGCGTCTCACTGTTGACGGCGATGCCCAGGCCCAGGGTGAAATATTCCGGGTTGGTGGTGGCGCCCAGTTTGAGGCCGGCCCAGAGAATCAGTGGCACGGCCAGGCTCATCAGCAGCAGGAACAGTGGCAGGCCCCAGCTGGCGCTGACCATGGCGCGTGGGTTGAGGTTCTCGGTGAAGGTCATGTGGTACATGTGCGGCATGACGATGGCCGAGGCGAAGAACACCAGCAGCAAGGTGCGCCATGGGCCTTCCTGCAGGGGCGTGTGCAGTGTCGCCAGTGCCGTTTGGTTCTGTACCAGCCACAGCTCCAGCTCGCGCGGGCCGCCGAATACCTGATACAGCGCGTACCAGCCGATCACGCCGAGGGCGACCAGCTTGACCAGCGACTCGAAGGCAATGGCGAACACCAGGCCTTCGTGTTTCTCGCGGGTGGCGATATGGCGCGCGCCGAACAGGATGGTGAAGAGGATGATCAGGCCGCAGTAGCTCAGCGCCACTTTTTCCTGCAGCGGTTCGCGGCTGAGGATGCCGATGGAGTCGGCTACCGCCTGAATCTGCAGGGCCAGCAGCGGCAGCACGCCGATGAGCATGAACAGGGTGGTCAGTGCCCCGGCCCAGGTGCTGCGAAAACGAAAGGCGAACAGGTCGGCCAGCGATGACAGCTGGTAGGTGCGGGTGATGCGCAGGATCGGGTAGAGCAGCACCGGCGCCAGCAGGAACGCACCGGAGACGCCCAGGTAGCTGGCGAGAAAGCCGTAGCCGTACTGATAAGCCAGGCCCACCGTGCCATAGAAGGCCCAGGCGCTGGCGTAGACGCCCAGTGACAGGGTGTAGGTCAGCGGGTGACGGATGATCCGACGGGGTACAAGGCCGTGTTCACTGGCCCAGGCGACGCCGAACAGCACCAGCAGATAGCCGGCGCTGATCAGGGTCAGTTCGCTCAGGCTAAAGCTCGTCAGCATCGCGTTGGCTCTGAAGAATGAAGGTGACGACGATCAGGATCAGCCACAGCAGATAAGGCCGGTACCAGGCGCCATTGGGGTCGATCCACCAGTCCATGATGGCCGGTGAGAACAGGTAGATCCCCACTACCAGGATCAGAACCAGTCGGTAGATATACATGTGACATCCCGTCGAAAGATGCCGCGATGGTAAAGGATGCCGCATATCGCAAGCCACAAACTTGAAGCCAGCACGCGTAGCCCGGATGAAATCCGGGGATGCCTGCACCATCGTCCCCGGATTACGTTCGGGCCACTACTACTTCAATTGCGCTTCGGCCAGGGTGCGGCTTCGGGGAATGCGGGTGGCATCCCAGTTGGCGATGCCCCAGGCCAGTAACTCGGCGGGGGCTGCACCTTGCAGCTCGGCTGGCGGTTGCTGACCCAGCGCACGCAGGGCGCGCAATAGCAGCGGGCTGGCCTGGTCGGCGGGCAAGGGCGGCGAACGGTAGCTTTTGCCCAGCTTGTGGCCGTCCGGCTGGATGATCAGCGGCACGTGCAGGTAACGCGGCTGCGGCAACCCGAATAGTTCCTGCAGGTAGAGCTGGCGCGTGGTGGAGTCGAGCAGGTCGGCGCCGCGCACCACATCGGTCACACCCTGCCAGGCATCGTCCAGTACCACCGCGAGCTGGTAGGCAAACAGGCCATCGCGGCGGCGAATGACGAAATCGCCCACTTCACGGCCCAGGTGCTGGCGGAACTCACCCTGCACACGGTCGACGAAGTGATAATCCAGCTCCGGTACGCGCAGGCGGATCGCCGCGTCGTGATCGGGATGACAGGCGTTGCGGCAGAAGCCCGGATAGATGCCGGCGTAGCCTTCGAGCTGCTTGCGCGAGCAGATGCAGGCGTAGGCCAGCCCCTGGGCGAACAGCCGGGCGATCACGGCGGCGTATTCGCTGTGGCGCGCACTCTGGCGCACCAGCCGGCCATCCCACTCGAAACCGTAGGTCTCCAGGGTGCGCAGGATGGCATCCTGGGCGCCGGGCATTTCCCGTGGCGGGTCGAGGTCTTCCATGCGCAGCAGCCAGCGGCCGCCAACGGCGCGGGCGTCGAGATAGGAGGCGAGGGCGGCGACCAGCGAGCCGAAGTGTAGATAACCGCTGGGCGTAGGGGCGAAGCGCCCGATGTAGGACGTGTTCATGGAGCCTGAGCCAGAAACAGAGCGGGGCGCCTGAGCGCCCCGTCGACAGATCAGGAACCGACCTGTTTTTCCTTGATTTCCGCCAGCGTCTTGCAGTCGATGCACAGGGTCGCGGTCGGGCGGGCTTCGAGGCGGCGGATGCCGATTTCGACACCGCAGGAGTCGCACCAGCCGTAGTCGTTGTCTTCGATCAGCTGCAGGGTCTCGTCGATCTTCTTGATCAGCTTGCGCTCGCGGTCACGGGCACGCAGTTCCAGGCTGAATTCTTCTTCCTGGCTGGCGCGGTCGGCCGGGTCAGGGAAATTGGCCGCTTCGTCCTGCATGTGGTGCACGGTGCGGTCGACTTCCTGCATCAGCTCCAGCTTCCACTTATTGAGGATGCTGGTGAAGTGAGCGCGCATCGGCTCGCTCATGTATTCCTCGCCCTTCTTTTCCTGATAGGGCTCGAAACCACGCATCAGCTGGCTGGTGCTTTGGGCTTTTTCTTTTGTGGGCATGGATGACGCCTCTCACTCTTTCAATTCCATCGCGCAGGTAATTCCGTTGCCAGGCGTTTGCCCGGCCCTGCGGCTGCAAGCGGGCGAACTTACCAGATCGAATCGGGGCGCGCTACTCCCGGTTGTCTCTGCCTTGCCCAGGCTGTGAGCGAAATCCTCACAGGGCTGAGCAACAAGCGTAGCGGTGCTTTTGTGCCCTTGCCGAGGCCCGAAGCCGCCCTGCTAGAATCCGCGCCTCGCAACCCTGAAGACAGAACCATGGCTCAGCTCTACAGTGCGCGCAGTCGCGCCATCGAACCCTTCCATGTGATGGCCTTGCTGGCGCGTGCCAACGAGTTGCAGGCAGCCGGTCACGATGTCATCCACCTGGAGATCGGCGAGCCGGACTTCACCACGGCCGAGCCGATCATTCGCGCCGGTCAGGCCGCGCTGGCGGCCGGGCACACCCGCTACACCGCCGCACGAGGCTTGCCGCAACTGCGCGAAGCCATCGCCGGCTTCTATGCCGAGCGCTATCGCCTGACGGTCGATCCGCAGCGTATTCTGGTCACCCCCGGTGGCTCCGGTGCATTGCTGCTGGCCGCCAGTCTGCTGGTCGATCCGGGCAAGCACTGGCTGCTGGCCGACCCGGGCTATCCGTGCAACCGCCACTTTCTGCGCCTGGTCGAAGGCGCCGCGCAATTGGTGCCGGTTGGCCCGGATGTGCGTTACCAACTCACCCCGCAACTGGTCGAGCGGCACTGGGACGAGGACAGTGTCGGCGCGCTGGTGGCTTCACCGGCCAACCCGACCGGCACCTTGCTGCACAAGGATGAGTTGGCGGCGCTGTCGACCTGCCTCAAGCAGCGTGGCGGCCATCTGGTGGTGGACGAGATCTACCACGGCCTGACCTATGGCTGCGATGCGCCCAGCGTGCTGGAAGTCGACGACGATGCCTTCGTGCTCAATAGTTTCTCCAAATATTTCGGCATGACCGGCTGGCGTCTGGGTTGGCTGGTGGCGCCCGAGGCCGCCGTGCCTGAGCTGGAAAAGCTGGCGCAGAACCTCTACATTAGCGCACCGAGCATGGCTCAGTATGCCGCGCTGGCCTGCTTCGAGCCGGCGACGCTGGCGATCCTCGAGGAGCGCCGCCACGAGTTTCAGCGCCGCCGCGATTACCTGCTGCCAGCGCTGCGCGAGCTGGGCTTCGGCATCGCCGTAGAGCCTGAAGGCGCTTTCTATTTATATGCCGATATCAGTGCCTTCGGCGGCGATGCCTTCGCTTTCTGCCGGCATTTCATCGAAACCGAGCACGTGGCCTTCACGCCGGGTCTGGACTTCGGTCGCTACCAGGCCGGGCATCATGTGCGCTTCGCCTATACGCAGAATGTCGAGCGTCTGCAGCAGGCCGTCGAGCGCATCGCCCGTGGCCTGAAAAGCTGGCAGCCCGATGCGCTTTGATCCGCCGCTGGAAGAAGGGCGCCTGCTGCGCCGCTACAAGCGCTTTCTTGCCGATATCGAGACCGCCAGCGGCGAGCAGATGACCATTCACTGCGCCAACACCGGCTCGATGCTCAACTGCATGAGCGAAGGCTGTAGGGTCTGGTTCAGCCGCAGCAACGATCCCAAGCGCAAGCTGCCGGGCAGTTGGGAAATCAGTGAAACGCCGCAGGGGCGTCTGGCCTGCATCAACACCGCGCGGGCCAATGCGCTGGTGGAGGAAGCGTTGCGCGCCGGGCTGATCAGCGAGCTGACCGGTTTCACCGCGCTCAAGCGCGAAGTGCCTTATGGCGTGGAGAACAGCCGCGCCGACTTTCGTCTGGATTACCCGCAAGGGCCGGCCTATGTCGAGGTCAAGAGCGTGACGCTGGGCTTCGATGGCAGCGATGTGGCGGCCTTTCCCGATGCGGTGACGCAGCGCGGCGCCAGGCACCTGCGCGAACTGGCGGCGCTGGCACGGGCCGGCGTGCGCACGGTGCAGCTGTACTGCGTGAACCTCTCCGGTATCCGCGCCGTAAGGGCGGCGGCGGAGATCGACCCGGCATACGCGGCGGTGTTGCGTGATGCCAAGGCTGCCGGAGTCGAGGTGCTGGCCTACGGCGCCGAGCTGAGCCCTGAAGGAATCACCCTGGTTCACCGGCTGGAGGTGTTGACGTAGTGTGTGCTGCGCGCACCCGCTTCTGTTTCGGTAGCACGGTGGGCGCGATGTTGGCGTAGCCCGGATGCAATCCTGGAAGCCAGTTTTCGCCCATCCCCGGATTGCATCCGGGCTACCTGGCTGCAGCGCCTGCGATCCAGATCCCGTGCGCGTCTTCCCTGCATTCCAGTCCCCGCAGCGCCTGCCCTTCGCAAGGCCCGGCCACGCATTCGCCGCTCTCGATGAGAAACAGCGCGCCATGAGTTGCACAGCGGATCAGGCTGCCGCTGTCATCGAGAAAGTCGTCTACCTGCCACTCCAGGGCAACGCCGCGGTGTGGGCAGCGGTTGAGGTAGGCGTATACCTGGCCGCCTCTGCGCACGGCGAACAGGCTCATCTGGTCGATCAGAAAGCCCCGGCTCTGACCTTCGGTCAGCTCGTTCGGGGCACATAGGCGGATCATCGCGTTCTCCGTTTCAGGTGGCGCGATTATCCCGCAGGAAGCAGGAGGGCGCATCCCTGCGCCAAGTGGAACTCAGAACTGCCAGGAGGCCGACACGCGGAAGGTGCGACCTGGCTCACTGTAGTAGTCGACCGGTTGCGGTGTAGTGCGGCCGCCAATGCTGGGCACGTTGAGGGCGTTCCAGTATTTCTTGTCGAACAGGTTGAACAGACCGGCCTGCAACCGGACGCCGTCCAGCGCTGCCGGCTGCCAGTAGCCGGTGAGGTCGACCACGCCGTAGCCGGGGGCCTTGAAGTCGCTGTCGTTCTCGACCTTGTCGCGACGGCGGGCGGCGGTCAGCATCAGATCCGCGCCGTAGTGCTGCTGGGTATAGCTCAGGCCCAGGGTGCCGGTCAGCGGGGCGACCGAGTTCAGGTGCTTTTTGGTTTCGCGATCCTTGCCCACGGCCCAGGCGACCGAAGTCCAGGCCTGCCAGGCGGGGGCGAACTGCCAGTGTGCGGTTCCTTCGGCGCCGTAGATGCGCACCTTGTCGCGGTTTTCCATGACTTCGAAGAAGGTCGGGAATTCGCCAGGCTGGAAGCCGTAATCCTCTTCGTTGGCGGTGATGCTGTCGATGAAGTTCCTGTAGCGGTTGTCGAACAGGCTGATGGCGCCACCCAGATGCCTGTCACCCAGGCGCGCGCCGACTTCGTAGCCGGTGCTTTCCTCGGGTTTGAGGTTGGGGTTGCCGACGCGCGCGTAGCCCATGCCGGAGTTGGTGAAGGTGCTGTACAGCTCGTTGACGTCCGGTGCCTTGAAGCCCTGCGCCCACTGCGCGTAGAGGGTCGCCAGCTCATGCGCCTGCCAGGTCAGCAGCAGGCTGCCGGCCCAGTTGGAGTCCTTGTTCTCGGTGAGCATCACGCTGTCGCCGGGCAGCACGTAACCGCTGGTGCCGCTCCTGGGGTTGTACTCGTAGCGGTCATAGCGCACGCCTGGCGTCAGGGTCAGGGTGTCGCTGAGGGCGATGTCGTCTTTCAGGTAGAGGCCATAGAGGTTGCCTGGCGTTTTCGGCATCTCGGCCTGGTTGGTGTGCAGGTTGATGCAGGAAAAGTAGATGCCGGCCGGCGTGCTGTCCGGGCGCGGCGGGAAGGGCGGCACCAGAACGCTGGGGCAGGCATCGTAGCCGCCGCTGTACTGCTCGGCCTCGATGCGGCTCCACTCCACGCCCAGGGTCAGATTGTGCTGGCCCAGCTGTTTGCCCAGGCTGCTGGTGACACCGTACTGGGTCTTTTCGATCTCGTTATTGCGGCCAAAGGGGCCGGCCAGCGTCCCGGCGCGGGTCGCCTCTACCTCATCCTCGCGCTGCAGCTTCTGCCAGTAAACGATGGTGTCGGCCCAGTCGAGCAGGCTGTCCGCGTCATCGGCGCGGTACTGGTGATCGAAGGACAGGCGCTTGCGCTCGTTGTTCTCGCGTGTGTCGTAGTGCCGAGGGTAGTTGGCGGTGCCCTGGTTGATGCGGCTGTCCATGTCCTCGGTGCGCTCGAACAGTTCGGCGGTCACACCAACGCGGTGCCCGCCGGCGAGCTTCTGCTGAACCTTGAGCAGCATGCTGTGCTGATCGGTATCGCTGGGGTTGGCTTCGGTACGCTGGGTGCCGAGCACATTCTGGGTACCCTGGTTTTCGAGTTGGTGGCCTGTGCGCCCGCCGGCCTGGAGTAGCCAGGCGGTGTCGTTGAAACGCCCGGCCAGAGCGGCATTGAGCCCCCAGCTACGGTCGGCGCTGTCGTAGTCATTCTTGACCAGACCGGCGAACGCGTCCCTATCGCCCAGCAGGTCATCAGGGTTCAGCGTGCGCAGTTGCAGCGCGCCACCCAGGGCGCCGGAGCCGACCTGGCTGGAGTTGGCGCCGCGCACCACATCGATGGCGGACAGGCTCTGGAAGTCGATGCTGTCCAGACCGCCGTTCACTTCGCGCACCGCATCGTTCAGCCAGGGCATGCGGATGCCGTCGACGGTGGTCAGCACGCGGTCGCGATCCAGACCACGGATGTTGATGCTGTTGTTGCTGCGGTTGAAGTTCACCCCGGGCTCGGCGCGGCGCGACAAGTCATCGAAGCTGCGGATCTGGCGGCGTTCCAGGGTCTGCGCATCGGTCTGCGTGGTGGTGGGCAGTGGCTGCTTGGCGGCGGCAGCAGTGACTTCGACGTCGGGCAGCTCGGCCGGCGTAGCGGCCAGAGCCAGTGAAGGGCACAGCAACAGCAGCGCGAGCCAGGGGCGGCGGGCATAGGGCGGGCGAACGAGCATGATGATACTCCTGTGCATGCGTGGCAGTTCTGCGACTGCCTGGTTGGCGACGGCGCAAGACGGTAACCAGAATATTTATCCGATGCAAATAATTCTCAGATAGATTATGGTTCTTCAAAGTTGCACTGCTGTGTCGATACGCGCTCGTGTCGCCGAAGGCGATGATTACCGTTCGTGAGAGAGGAAATTCCGATGAGTACCGCAAACACTCTGGCTGCGCCGGCTGCCGATCTTTACCAGGCCTGGCAGGCGCTACGTGATGAGCAGCCGCGCTTGCGTGCCCGTGAAGCGGCAGCGCAACTGGGCGTCAGCGAGGCCGAGCTGACCGCCAGCCGTCTGGGCATCGATACCCTGCGACTGCGCCCGGACTGGGCCGCACTGCTGCCGGCACTTGGCGGGCTCGGCCGTGTCATGGTGCTGACTCGTAACGAGCATTGCGTGCATGAGCGCAAGGGGCTGTATCGCGAGGTCAGCGTTGCCGCATCCGGGCAGATGGGCCTGGTGGTATCGGCCGATATCGATTTGCGTCTGTTTCTCGGTGGCTGGGCCAGCGTGTTCGCCGTCACCGAGCAAACCGCCAAGGGCACCCAGCGCAGCATCCAGGTGTTCGATCAGCAGGGTGTCGCCGTGCATAAGGTCTACCTGACCGAGCCCAGCGAGCTGGGCGCCTGGCAGCCGCTGATCGAGCGTTTTGCCGGCGAGCAAAGCGCCGAGTTGCAGTTGTTGCCAGCGCCGCCTGCGCCGCTGCGCAAGGCCGATGCCGAGATCGACAGCCAGGCGCTGCGCGCTGGTTGGGCGAAATTGCAGGACACGCACCATTTCTTCACCCTGCTCAAGAAGCATGAGGTGGCCCGCACCCAGGCGTTGCGCCTGGCCGGTGAGCAGTGGGCGCAGCCGCTGGCCACCTCCGAGCTGACGGTGCTGATGGAACAGGCCGCTGCCCGCGAAGTGCCGATCATGGTGTTCGTCGGCAATCGTCACTGCATTCAGATTCACACTGGCCCGGTACGCACGCTGCGCTGGATGGACAGCTGGTTCAACGTGCTCGATCCCGACTTCAATCTGCACCTGCAGACGCGCGGTGTGGTCGAGCTGTGGCGTGTGCGCAAGCCCAGCATCGATGGTGTGATCACCAGCCTGGAGGCCTTCGATGCCGACGGTGAGCTGGTGATCCAGCTGTTCGGCGCGCGCAAGCCGGGCATGGCCGAGCGTGACGATTGGCGCGAACTGGTCGAATCATTGCCCGTGCTGGCCTGAGCGGAGGAGTCCGGAGCATGCGTCTTGCCAATATTCTGGGCGGCCTGGCGGCCGTGCTGTTGTTTCCCCATCTGGTGCTGGCCAGCGAGTCGTTGCCGCAGCGCTGGGTGAGTTCAGGCGGTGCCCTGAGCGAGTGGGTGGTGGTGCTGGGCGGCGAGCGCAAGCTGGTCGGGGTCGATACCACCAGCCGTCATCCTGTGTCGCTGACCCAACTGCCGAGTGTCGGTTACCAGCGTCAACTGGCGGCCGAGGGTATTCTCGCCCTGCGTCCTGACCTGCTGCTCGGCAGCGAAGAAATGGGCCCGCCGCCGGTGCTCGAACAACTGGCAGCCGCGGGTGTGCATATCGAGCGCCTGACGGCGCGCGCCGAGCTGCACAGTCTGCAGGCCAACCTGCAGCGTCTGGGGCAGTTGCTCGGTGATGAAGCAGGCGCCCAACGTGCCTTCGCCGATTACCAGGCGCGTCTGCAGACCCAGCAGCAATGGGTCGAGCAGGCGCAGCGCAGTCAGGAAGCCCCCGGTGTGCTGCTACTACTCGGGCACGCTGGTGGCAGCCCGCTGGTGGGCGGTGCCGATACGGCGGCCGACTGGCTGATCAATCGTGCCGGTGGGCGCAATCTGGCCACTCACAGTGGTTACAAGGCACTCTCCAGTGAGGCGCTGTTGGCGCTCGATCCGCAGGTCGTGGTGGTCGCTGACCGTGCCCTGGAAGGCGACGCCGCGAGGCGGGCTTTGCTGCAGCAGAACCCGGCCCTGGCCGGTACGCGAGCGGCGCGCGAGGGGCGTTTGCTGGCGCTGGATCCGACCCTGCTGGTCGGCGGCCTGGGGCCGCGTGTGCCGGATGGACTGGCGATGCTCGCCGCAGGCTTTTATCCTGCCAGCCAACCCCTGACTGCCGAAGCCAAGCGCGAGCCATGATTCCAACCCTATCGACGCGTCCATTGTTCATCGCGCTGGGCCTGCTGCTGACGCTCGTGCTGTGGTTGTCGCTGGCGCTCGGCCCGGTCAACCTGCCACTGGGCGATACCCTGCGTGCCGCGCTGCGTCTGCTGGGCTTGCCCCTGGCGACGGATGCCGCGGTGCAGCAGGCCGAACTGATCCTGGCGCAAATCCGCATGCCGCGTACGCTGCTCGGCCTTGCCGTGGGCACGGTGCTGGCGCTCTGTGGTGTGGCGATGCAGGGCTTGTTTCGCAACCCATTGGCCGATCCCGGACTGGTCGGTGTTTCCAGTGGTGCTGCGCTGGGTGCTGCGGTGGCCATCGTTGGGGGCGCCGCATTCGGCGGTTTGCCCGAGGCTTTCGCCCCTTATCTGTTGTCGGTATGCGCCTTCGCCGGTGGCTTGCTGGTGACGGCGCTGGTCTACCGCCTGGGACGGCGTGATGGGCAGATCCACGTGGCGACCATGCTGCTGGCAGGGATCGCACTGACCGCACTGGCCGGTGCGGCCATCGGCCTGTTCACCTACCTGGCGGACGATGCGACCCTGCGTACCCTGACGTTCTGGAACCTGGGCAGTCTCAATGGCGCCAGTTATGCACGGCTCTGGCCGCTGTTGCTGGCCACATTGGCTGTAGCGCTGTGGCTGCCAAGACGGGCGCGGGCATTGAATGCCCTGCTGCTCGGCGAGTCGGAGGCGCGTCACCTCGGGTTCGATATCGAGCGAGTCAAACGTGAATTGGTGTTCTGCACCGCGCTGGGTGTCGGTGCAGCAGTGGCTGCCGCGGGTCTGATCGGTTTCATCGGCCTGGTGGTGCCGCACCTGATGCGTTTGCTGGTCGGTCCCGATCATCGCCTGCTGTTGCCGGCGTCAGCACTGGCCGGTGCCAGCCTGTTGCTGCTGGCGGATCTGGTCGCGCGTCTGGTGCTGGCGCCTGCCGAATTGCCGATTGGCATCGTCACGGCGCTGATTGGCGCGCCATTCTTCCTCTATCTGCTGCTGCGAGGACGCCACTGATGTTGCGCGCCGAACAGTTGGACGTCCGTCGCGGGCCTTGTGTGGTGCTCAGTGGTATCGACCTGCAACTGCGTCCCGGTGAAGTGCTGGGCGTGCTGGGGCCCAACGGTGCCGGCAAGAGCACCTTGCTGGCGGCCATGGCCGGCGAGTTGGCGGCCAGCACGGGGCGGGTGACCCTGGAGCAGCGTGCGCTGACTGACTGGCCCGGGCCGGAGCGAGCCAGGCGTCTGGCCGTATTACCGCAGAGTTCCAGTCTGAATTTCGCCTTCCGCGTCGAGGAGGTGGTCGCCATGGGCCGGCTGCCGCATGACAGCGGGCGCGTTCGCGACGCGCAGATCGTGCAGCAGGCGCTGCAGGCGGCCGATGCCGCGCACCTGGCGGGGCGCAGCTATTTGGCATTGTCTGGCGGCGAACGTCAGCGCGTGCACCTGGCACGGGTGCTGGCGCAGCTGTGGCCGGGCGGTGAGGGGCAGACCCTGCTGCTCGATGAGCCGACCTCGATGCTCGATCCCTTGCATCAGCACACCTGTCTGCAAGCGGTTCGCCGTCTGGCAGAATCCGGTGTAGCGGTACTGGTGATTCTTCATGACCTCAACCTGGCTGCGCGCTACTGTGATCGCCTTTTGCTGCTGGAGCGGGGCAGGGCACATGCCCTGGGTTCGCCTGCCGAGGTCTTGCGTGCCGAACCGCTGGAGGCCGTATTCGGTTTGCAAGTGCTGGTGCAGACTCATCCCGAGCGCAGCCATCCCCTGATCATCGCGCGTTGACCCGTGGAGCACTCGATGCGAGTTCTGTTGCTGAGCTGTCTGATGCTGCTGGCCGCCTGCCATGGCCGCGATACGTTGCCGCCCCCGCAACCGCTTGCACCGCTGGGGCATGAGCATGCCGACCTGGGCCGTATCGTCGATCTGGCCACTGGGCAGAACATCAGCCCTGAGCAACTCCTGCGGCGTCTGGCGTCGGCTCAGCGGGTGCTGGTTGGTGAGCAGCACGACAATCCCGATCATCACGCCCAGCAACTCTGGCTCTTGCGTGAGCTGGCATGGCAGCGGCCGCAGGGCAGCGTGCTGATGGAGATGCTCAATCCCGATCAGCAGCACAAGGTCGATCAGGCCCAGGCGGCTGTGCGTGCGGGGCAGGCAATTACCGATCCGTTCGACGCCCTGGCCTGGCAGTCGGGATGGGACTGGTCGCTCTACGGGGCGCTGGTCATGCACCAGTTGCGCCAGCCCTATCCCTTGCTCGCGGCCAATCTGGATCGTGCCGAGATCATGCAGATTTACCGTCAGCGCCCGACGTTGCAGGGCAAGCACTCTAGCGCCAGCGATGTACAAGAGCGCCTGCTGGCGGATATCCGCGAATCGCACTGCGGGCTACTGCCGGACACTCAACTGCCGGCGATGCTCGCCGTGCAGCAGCAGCGTGATCGGCGCATGGCCGAGGCGCTGCTGGCGGCGCCGCAGCCAAGCCTGCTGTTGGCCGGTGCCTTTCATGTGCGCAAGGATCTCGGTGTACCGCTGCACCTGACCGATCTGGGCGCGCGTGCGGGCAGCACGGTACTGATACTGGCCGAAGTCGGCCGTCAGGTCGATGCGTCCATGGCTGACTATGTCTGGTTCACGGCTGCGCTACCTGAACAGGATCACTGCGCCAAACTGCGACCCTAGCCGCCTTTCGCTCGCCCGCCAGGCGCTATCCTCGGCTTTTTGCCGCTTTGGAGCCCGCCCTATGGCCACTGACGTCCACGACCTGCTGCAAGGTTATTTCAACGCGCTCAATGAGCGGGACATTCGTGCCTGTCTGGCCCTGGTCTGCGACGAGCTGATTCTGCAGCCCAATCAGGGGCTCACCGAGCAGGGGCGTGATGCCTTCGCCGGATTTCTCGAGCGGCAGCTGCACTGCTACCGCGAAGTCCTCGAACCCCAGGTGATCCTGGCCGATCCGCAAGGTCGGCATGCCGCCTGCGAGTACCTGGTGAGCGGCGAATACCTGGCCACCGACGATGGACTGCCGGAGGCTTGCGGGCAGCATTATGCAATGCGCGTGGGTGCCTTTTTCGACATCCACGACGGCCTGATCAGCCGTATCGGTCTGCATTTCAATCTGCCGGACTGGCTGGCCCAGATCGACGACTGAGCGTTCCGGTACGGAATGCGGCAGGCCACAGTTTCTTCCAGGCAAAAAAAGACCCGGCAAGAGCCGGGTCAATAACCGTGATTAGCCTGATGAGGAGATAATCTGAAGAGGCCGACTGAATGGTCTCTTTAGCTTATCGGCTGATCTCGCGACCAGTTGAGGTAATAATAACAATTCTCATTTCATAGTCAACGCCTTTTTGAGAATTTCTCTCAGAAGGCTTCAGGCCCGGAAAAAACAACCCCGGCACGGGGCCGGGGTTGTTTCAGAGTTGCGTTTATCCTGGCAGGCGCAGCTGGGTGACTTCCTTGTTCAGCAGGTCGATGCGGCGGGCCATGCTTTCGATCAGGCTGTGTGCGATACGTGGGTTGCTCTGCATCAGGCTGAGGAACTGTTCCTTGGGTATCACCATCACCGTGCAGGGTTCGCTGGCGATCACCGTGGCGCTGCGTTTCTCGCGGGTGAATACCGCCATGGCGCCAAAGATTTCATCTTTCTGCACGTCGCCGACCTTTTGCCCGTCGACCTGGGCTTCGGCATGGCCTTCGATGATGATGAACACGTGGTCGGCTTCATCGCCCTGGTGAATCAGTTCCTCGCCAGCGGCGAAATGCTGGAAGCCGGTGGCCGGGCGGATCTCCGGCTGTTTCAGGCGGGCCAGCGCATCGGACAGCAGGGCCGTATGGCCGATCAGGTAGTGGATGAACTGTTCCTGGCGTTGCTCGTCGGCATAGATATGTTGGAACACCTCGGTGCGCGAGTAGGGCACCAGGCTGATAGGCTCTTCACTGCTGTAGCGGCAGGTGGGCAGATCGATCCCCTGGCGCAGGCCGACCAGATCACCTTCCTGCAGATAGAACAGCGGACGCTCATCGACCAGAGCGTGCAGCAGGCCATTCTCGATGATGAACAGCTGGTTGCCCGGCAAGACCTTGGCCAGGTCATCGACACGCTCAAGTTGCAGCGGCTCTCCGGCAGGCTGCAGCCCTTCCAGCAGGCGAGTGGGGATGCTCTGCAGGCGATTGATCAACTGATCGGCATAAGCCGGTTGCTCCCCGAGTAAATACATAACCGTAATTCCTTGAACTGGCTGGGCTGGCTGGGCACACGAAGATCCCTGAAACAATATGCTGCGCGGCCCGGCGAGTAAATCACCTTGCGCTGGTGTTGTGAGCTAGCTCTTGTTGTGATTTTGGGCAGCATCGAGCTGACCATTCAATTCGGCCTTGAGTGCCGGCGGCAATTCATTCCAGTGCACATCGAGCAACGCCCCCTCGATGGCATACAGCAGCACCTTGGAGGCGCGAAAACCACGGGCCTTGACTGCCCGGTAGGCGCTGACGGCACCATGCCGGCGCAGATCGCTGGCGCTGTGAATGCCTACGGCATGCAGCCACTGCGCCGAGGTTTTGCCCAGGTTCTTCAAATGTTGCAGTTCGTCGTTCATCGGGCCTCCCTGCGTGTGAGCGAAAGATTCACGGTGGCGTGCCTGGCAAAGTGTAGCGGTCAAATATCTAAGCGCTGCTGTGGTGCGTGAGGCGTTATTTGGTGCGATAGCGCAGGCGCGTGCCGAAATTTACGGACATGAGAATTTCGTCAGCGGTCAGCTCGACGGGAAAGTAGGCGCCGGAGATCTGCGCATGGGCCAGGCTGGCGCCTTCGATCCGGGCGTTGCGAAAGTCCAGGCCGCGCAGGTCGGCACCACGAAAATAGGCGTCGGTGAAGTTGACGGCATCGGTGTCCATGTTGCGCAGGTCGAGCCCGCGAAAGTCGCCGCCGGAGAGATCGACTTCGACATCCTTTGGCTTGCGTGCATTGAAGCCTTTGACATCGTCGTTGTGCAGGAGGTGGTAGAGCGGATGATCAAGCTGACGTGGCTGGCTCATGGCAGATACCGGTGATGGTCTCACCGGGAGTATAGAAGGCCTGCCGGGGTTTGCCCGGCAGGTGCTGGTCAGCGGTAGGCCGTGGCTCAGACTCCAGGCAGGCGCTGGCGAATGCGCTCGACCAGGCTGTCGAGGCTGGCGCTGTCATGGGTGTCAACGCGTTTGCTGTGGCTCAGTTCCTGTTCATCGAGTGGTTCGCGGCTGGCGTGTTGAGCCTGGATCACCTCC
This sequence comes from Pseudomonas wenzhouensis, assembly GCF_021029445.1. Classification (NCBI taxonomy): domain Bacteria; kingdom Pseudomonadati; phylum Pseudomonadota; class Gammaproteobacteria; order Pseudomonadales; family Pseudomonadaceae; genus Pseudomonas; species Pseudomonas wenzhouensis. The sequence continues at coordinate 3,553,957 of NZ_CP072610.1, read as the reverse complement.
AGCGTCGCATCCGATGGATCCTGGCCTTCGCTCTGGCGCTGCGCCAGCCAACTGGCGATCACCGCCTCTGGCGCATGGCAGTCGAGGATCAGCAGGGGCACGCCGGTTTTCTCGGCCACTTCGCTGGCGGCCAGGCGCTGCGCAGCCTTGAGGTAGGTGGCATCGATCACCACGGGGAAGCCGGCCTGCAATACCTGGCGCGCGAGCTGATGCAGACGCAGGTAGGTGGCCTGGCTGGCCTCGGTGCTGTAGATGCCCGCAGTCAGTTGATCCCGGGTTTCGGCGCTCTGTTCGCCGAACAGGCGCTTGCGCTCGACGTCGGAGCGCAGGCGGATGGTGCCCAGCGCTTCGACCAGACGCATGGCGACGTGGCTTTTACCGACGGCAGAAACACCGTGGGTGATGGCCAGGAAGGGCGAGGGAATGGCGCTGTAGCTTTCCGCCAGAGCGGCATAGCTGCGGTACTGGCGCAGAATCACCGCGCGTTGCACCGAGCTCTCTTCCTGGCCCAGGCGGAACAGTGCGACCTTGCCACGTACCATGGCGCGGTAGGCCTTGTAGAAATTCAGCAGTTGCAGGGCCGCATAGTCACCGGTGCGTTCCAGCCAGCCGCTGATGAAACGATGCGCCAGGCACTTGAGGCCACGGTCTTCGAGGTCCATGGCCAGGAAGGCGATGTCGGCGGTCACGTCGGTCAGGCGAAAGGGCTCATTGAACTCGATGCAATCGAACAGCACCACGCGGCCATCGATCTGGGCGGCATTGCCCAGGTGGATATCGCCATGGCATTCACGGATGAAACCCTGTGCCTTGCGTTCGTTCAGCAGCGGCTGCAAGCGCTCGTAGCTAGATTGTGCCCAGGCTTCGAGGGCGTCGAGTTGCTGCAGGTCGGCAGCCTCGCTGAGCATCGGACGAATCTGCTCGAAATTCTGCTGCACCGGGGCCATGACCGCTTCAGCGCTGCCCAGCTCGTGCGTCTGCGGCACCTTGGGGGCGTTGAGGTGAAAGGTGGCGATCTGCTCGGCAAGCGCATCGATATGCGCATCGTTCAGCTCGCCGCGAGCCTGAATGGCGCTGAGCAATTGCTCCTGCGGGAACTGGCGCATTTTCAGGGCGTATTCGATGGCGGGCGTGCTGCCGTCGAGGCTGGGCGCGTCCTCGCTGCCGCCTATCGGCAACACCTGCAGATACAAATCCTGGGTCAGGCGCTGGTTCAGGCGCAGCTCTTCTTCGCAAAAATGACGACGTGCGTCGAGCTCGGTGAAGTCGAGGAAACCGAAATTGACCGGTTTCTTGATCTTGTAGGCGTAGGGGCCAGTGAGCAAAACCCAGGAAATGTGGGTCTCAATGACCTGAAACCCCTCCACAGGATGCGGATACAGGGCCGGGTTCTGCAATGCGGCAATCAGGGCTTGGCTCACGTTCGATCCTTGTTCTAGACGCTGTTCGAGCTGTGCATTATGGCCGCTGTGAGCTGCTCTGCAAACCATTCGGGCGGCCTGCTGGCGCCCATTTAAAGTGCGTATAATCCCGCCATGACTCGAAAACGCTCCCCTCGCTCAAACAAAAAATCCCGCTCCTCCGGCATGCGTCCCTGGCTTGCCTGGGGGCTCAAGCTCGGTCTTGTCGGTCTGGTAATCCTGGCTGGCTTCGCCATTTATCTCGACGCCGTGGTGCAGGAGAAGTTTTCCGGCAAGCGCTGGACCGTACCTGCCAAGGTCTACGCCAGGCCGCTGGAACTGTTCGTGGGCCAGAAACTGGCCAAGGATGATTTCCTGCGTGAACTCGATGCGCTGGGTTACCGCCGCGAAAGTGTGGTGAATGGACCGGGGGCAGTGTCCGTGGCCGGTAACACGATCGAGTTGCACAGTCGCGGCTTTCAGTTCTACGAGGGGGCTGAGCCAGCGCAGAGGGTGCGTGTGCGTTTCTCCGGTGACTACGTCGCTGGTCTGACCCAGGCCAATGGCAGCAACCTGGCCGTGGCGAGGTTGGAACCGGTGTTGATCGGTGGACTTTATCCGGCGCATCAGGAAGACCGCATCCTGATCAAGCTGGATCAGGTGCCGGCCTATCTGATCGAAGCGCTGGTGGCGGTCGAGGACCGTGACTACTTCGATCACTTTGGCGTGTCGCCCAAGGGCATCGCCCGTGCCATGTGGGTCAATGCCACGTCCGGGCGTCTGGTACAGGGCGGCAGTACCCTGACCCAGCAGTTGGTGAAGAACTTCTACCTGACCAACGAACGCACCCTGGCGCGCAAAGCCACGGAAGCGATGATGGCGGTACTGCTGGAGTTGCACTACGACAAGCGCGAGATTCTCGAGGCCTACATGAACGAGGTGTTCCTCGGTCAGGATGGGCAGCGCGCCATACATGGCTTCGGTCTGGCCAGTCAGTACTTCTTCAGTCAGCCGGTTTCCGAGCTGAAGCTCGAGCAGGTTGCGCTGCTGGTGGGGATGGTCAAGGGGCCGACCTTTTTCAATCCACGGCGCAATCCCGAACGTGCCTTGGCGCGGCGTAACCTGGTCATCGACCTGCTCGCCGAACAGGGTTCGATCACTGCTGACGAGGCCGCGGCGGCCAAGCAAAAGCCATTGGGCGTGACTTCGCGCGGCAGCATGGCCGACAGCTCGTTCCCGGCATTTCTGGATCTGGTCAAGCGTCAGTTGCGCGAAGACTATCGCGATCAGGATCTGACGGAAGAAGGCCTGCGTATCTTCACCAGCCTGGATCCGATTCTGCAGCTCAAGGCCGAAGAGGCTCTGGCCGAAACCCTCAAGCGCCTGGCCGGGCGCAAGGGCGTGGACGAGGTGCAGGCCGGGATGGTGGTGACCAACCCCGAGACGGGTGAGATCCAGGCCTTGATTGGCAGCCGTCAGCCGCGTTTCGCCGGTTTCAACCGAGCGCTGGACGCCGTGCGGCCGATTGGTTCGCTGATCAAGCCGGCGATCTACCTGTCGGCGCTGGAGCGTCCCAGCCAGTACACCCTGACCAGTTGGCTGGAGGATGAACCCTTCTCCATCAAGGGGCAGGACGGCCAGGTCTGGACTCCGCAGAACTATGACCGTAAGGCGCACGGCACCATCTACCTGTATCAGGGGTTGGCGCAGTCCTACAACCTGTCCACGGCCAAGCTCGGCCTGGAAATCGGCGTGCCCAATGTGCTCAAGACCCTGGAACGACTCGGGGTCGAGCGTCAGTGGCCGGCCTACCCGTCGATGCTGCTCGGTGCAGGGGCGCTGACGCCGATGGAGGTGGCCGGCATGTACCAGACTCTGGCCAATGGCGGCTTCAACACGCCGTTGCGCGGCATTCGCAGCGTACTGACCGCCGATGGTGAACCACTCGGGCGTTATCCATTCAAGATCCAGCAACGCTTCGATCCGGGTGCCATTTACCTGGTGCAGAACGCCATGCAGCGCACCATGCGTGAAGGTACGGGGCGTTCGGTGTACAGCCAACTGCCCAGCTCGCTGAACCTGGCGGGCAAGACCGGCACCAGTAACGACTCGCGTGACAGCTGGTTCGCCGGTTTCAGTCAGGACCTGCTGTCAGTGGTATGGCTGGGCCGCGACGATAACGGCCCGACCCCGCTGACCGGCGCGACCGGGGCGTTGCAGATCTGGACCAGCTTCATGCGCAAGGCAGACCCGCTGCCCCTGGACATGCCGATGCCGGATAACGTCACCCTGGCCTGGATCGATCGCCAGACCGGCTTGGGCTCGGCTTCGGGCTGCCCGAATGCAGTGCAGATGCCTTATATTCGCGGCAGCGAACCCGCCCCGGGCTCCGCGTGCGGTATCCAGGCTCCGGTCGAGTCCGTGATGGACTGGGTCAAGGGTTGGTTGGAATGACGGCCGGGTGGTGCATCCCGGTGTTACCTGAAGAGGATTGGATGTGAACAAGAAGTGGCTTGCCACACTGCTGGCAACGGCAGCTCTCAGTGGTTGCAGTACCGTACCGCAGGGCTCGATTCCGGTGATCGACGCCGGCGCTCCGCTGTCGTCGGGCGGTTCTGGCGCTGCGTCCAGCGCGAGCCCTGCAGCGGCGCCGCAACGTATCGAGGAAGACTCCGGGGTGGTGGTGATGGTGCCGCAGGGTGCGGTCTCTACCCCTTTGCAGACCGATGTGCAGCCGATTACCTCGAGTGGTGGCCTGACGTTCGATCCGCCCGTCAGCAGCCAGCCTGCCGTGCCCAGTCAGGGTAGCTTCGGTGCGTCGGCACCGAGCATGCCCAGTGGTATTCCCAGTGGCGGTGGCCTGGCGGCCGATGAGCAACTGGACGGTCCGGTGCTGGCTCTGCTGACCACTGCTCAGCAGCAGCAGGGCGGTGGCGATCTCAATGGTGCGGCCTCCAGTCTCGAACGCGCCCAGCGTATCGCCCCGCGCGAGCCGCAGGTGCTTTATCGTCTGGCTGAAGTCCGTATGGCTCAGGGCGATGCCGCGCAGGCCGAGCAACTGGCGCGCCGTGGTCTGACTCACGCCAGTGGCCGCCCGGCACTGCAGGCCAGCCTGTGGGATCTGATTGCCCGTGCGCGCGAGCGTCAGGGCGATTCTGCGGGCGCCGCTCAGGCTCGTGAGCGCGCCCGAGTCAATCTCTGATGGACGCTCGTGTGAGCATGCTGGCCGAACACCTGCTGCTGATCGAGCGTGAGTTGCGCCTGCTGGGCTGGTGGCAGGATGAGGCGCCGAGCGCCGAGGCGCTGGCCAGTCCTGAGCCGTTCTGCGTGGATACGCTGACCTTCGAGCAGTGGCTGCAGTGGATTTTTCTGCCGCGTATGAAGGTGCTGCTGGAAAGCGGCGCTGCACTGCCGTCGGTATCGGGTATCCAGGCGATGGGTGAGATGGTCTATCGGCAGCAGCCAGGCATTGCGCGCCGGCTGCTGGAGCTGCTGGGCGAATTCGATCGCCTGCTCACGCGCACGCCTTGAGGTCGTGCGCGTACTTCATCACTGGCAGTTTTCGGCGATGGATTTCTTCAGTTCGCTGATGCGTTCCTGGCGCTCGTTCTCGTCGATGCGGCGAATCTCACCATCATTTTCGATGCGCAGGCGCGGATTGTTTTCCAGTTGAGCCAGATTGGTGCGGGCGTTCTGGCAATATTCCTTGCGCTCGGCTTCCTGTTTGGCAATATCGTCCTTGACCTTCTTGTCGATGGCTGCCTGTTCGGGATCGAGCTGCTCTTCGATGCTCGGCGCCGGCTCGCTGGCGGCTTGGCGGGGAGGTGGCGCTGCAGTATTGATCGTCGTGGCTTGCTGACCTTGCGGGGGTTGCGCGCCGAAGTGGGTCACGCCTTTGTCATCGACCCACTTGTAAACCTGGCTGGCCATTGCAGTGGCGCTCAGTGCGAGCATCAGGGTGCCAGTAAGAATCATATGGCGCATGCTGTTTCCTTTATCGAGAGCGGCGGTGCTGTGGTTACTATAACCAAAAGCCGGCAATCTTCATTCTGCGCTGCGTCACAGCAGCGTGTCGAATAAACGGTTACACATCGCTTGACTTGCCCTCGCTGAACCCGAACAATCGCGCCTTACCCGTAGTGGAGTCCGCCGCAAGCGTCCTCCAGCTCCGGGAAAAGAGGCGCTACCCGCGCCGAACCGTGACACCCGCAACGCGTTACCTCGCGCTGGGAGGGTCAGCCCCGCAAGACCATGGGCTGCTCCGTTACTCGTCAAGCTGATGTTCCGAATCCACGACCACCGTCGTGCGTGTCTGCTGACAGTAAGAACCTACTTAGGGCTACCCGTTGGTGGGTGGCACACTGGCGTTCAAGAGGTGAACAACGTGGAGCTTTTATCCGGCGCTGAAATGGTCGTCCGCTTCCTGCGTGACGAAGGCGTTAAGTACATCTATGGGTACCCTGGCGGTGCTCTCCTGCATATTTACGATGCCCTGTTCAAAGAACCGGAAGTGACCCACATCCTGGTGCGTCATGAACAGGCTGCGACCCATATGGCTGACGGCTATGCCCGCGCCACCGGCAAAGCTGGTGTAGTGCTGGTGACCTCTGGCCCGGGCGCGACCAATGCCATCACCGGCATCGCCACCGCCTACATGGATTCCATTCCGATGGTGGTGATTTCGGGTCAGGTGCCAAGCAACATGGTCGGCACTGATGCGTTCCAGGAAACCGACATGGTCGGTATCTCTCGCCCGATCGTGAAGCACAGCTTCATCATCAAGCACCCGTCGGAAATTCCCGAAGTCCTGAAAAAGGCCTTCTACCTCGCCGAGTCCGGTCGTCCCGGCCCGGTCGTGGTCGACATTCCGAAGGACATGGGCGACCCGACCCAGAAGTTCGAGTACGTCTATCCGAAGAAGGTCAAGCTGCGCTCCTACAGCCCGGCGGTACGCGGCCACTCCGGGCAGATCCGCAAGGCAGCCGAAATGCTGCTCGCGGCCAAGCGTCCGGTCATGTATTCCGGCGGTGGTGTGATCATGGGCAATGCCTCTGCGCCGCTGACCGAGCTGGCACAGATGCTCAACCTGCCGGTCACCAACACCCTGATGGGTCTCGGTGGCTATCCGGGGACTGATCGTCAGTTCATCGGCATGCTTGGCATGCACGGCAGCTACACCGCCAACCTGACCATGCATCACGCTGACGTGATCCTGGCCGTCGGTGCGCGCTTCGATGATCGCGTGATCAATGGCGCGGCCAAGTTCTGCCCGAACGCCAAGATCATCCACATCGATATCGATCCGGCTTCGATCTCCAAGACCATCAAGGCTGACATTCCGATCGTCGGCCCAGTGGACAGCGTGCTGACCGAAATGGTCGCCATCCTCAAGGAAATCGGCGAAACCCCGAACAAGGACACCGTCGCCAGTTGGTGGAAGCAGATCGACGAGTGGCGCGGTAGCGGCCGCCTGTTCCCCTACAACGAGGGCGACGGTTCGATCATCAAGCCGCAGGCCGTGATCGAAACCCTGTGCGAAGTGACCAAAGGCGATGCCTTCGTCACCTCCGACGTTGGTCAGCATCAAATGTTCGCGGCGCAGTACTACCGCTTCAACAAACCCAATCGCTGGATCAACTCCGGTGGCCTTGGCACCATGGGCTTCGGTTTCCCGGCGGCGATGGGCGTCAAGATGAACTTCCCGGATGCCGATGTGGCGTGCGTCACCGGCGAAGGCAGCATCCAGATGAACATCCAGGAGCTGTCGACCTGCCTGCAGTACGACCTGCCGGTGAAGATCGTCAACCTGAACAACGGCGCGTTGGGTATGGTTCGTCAGTGGCAGGACATGCAATACAGCAGCCGTTACTCGCACTCCTACATGGAGTCGCTGCCTGACTTCGTCAAGTTGGCCGAAGCCTATGGGCATGTGGGCATGCGCATCACCGAGCTGAAAGACCTCAAGCCGGGTCTCGAAGAGGCCTTCGCCATGAAGAATCGCTTGGTCTTCCTCGATATCGCGGTCGATACCAGCGAGCACGTCTACCCGATGCAGATCCGGGATGGCGCAATGCGTGACATGTGGCTGAGCAAGACGGAGCGGACCTAAGATGCGACACATCATTTCCCTGCTGTTGGAAAACGAGCCGGGTGCACTGTCCCGCGTGGTCGGTCTGTTCTCCCAGCGCAACTACAATATCGAAAGCCTGACCGTTGCACCGACCGAGGATCCGACGCTGTCGCGTCTGACCCTGACCACGGTCGGGCAGGATGAGGTGATCGAGCAGATCACCAAGAACCTCAACAAGCTGGTCGAGGTGGTCAAGCTGGTCAACCTGTCGGAGAGCGCCCACATCGAGCGCGAGCTGATGCTGGTGAAGATCAAGGCAACCGGCGCCCAGCGCGCCGAGGTCAAGCGCACCACCGACATCTTCCGCGGCCAGATCGTGGATGTGACCAGTAGCGTTTACACCGTGCAGCTGACCGGCACCAGCGACAAGCTCGACAGCTTCATTCAGGCCATTGGCACCGCGTCGATTCTGGAAACCGTACGCAGTGGTGTCACCGGCATCGCGCGTGGCGACAAGGTACTGAGTATCTGATTGCCATGTTGATGCAGAGCCCCGCCCGGTGCGGGGCTTTTTATTGCCTGAAATTCAGCGCTGGCGATTCCAGAAGGCGGCGATCAGCGGATCCTTGAGGCGTTTTTCCAGCGCGAACAGGCCAATGTCATACGCGGTGAGTGGTGGCTGGATGTCGTAGATGCGAATGCGCGCAGTCAGCGGGCTGTTGTCCAGAACGATCTGCGGCACCACGCCGATGCCGAAGCCCAGGCTGACCATGCTGACGATGGCTTCGTTGCCGCTCACCTGGGCATAGATACGTGGCTTGATGTTGTGATGTTTGAGCCAGCGGTCGGTGCGCGTGCGTGCCAGGCCTTCTTCGGACAGAATCATCGGCACGTCCTTCCAGCTTTCCGCGCCCGGATGCTTGAGTTGTTCCTCGTTCAATAGCTGTGGTGCTTGCGGGCCGATAAAGCGCAATTCAGAGCGGGTGATCGACTGGAACACCACACCGTTGGGCAGGCTGTCGGGCAGGGCGCCAATGGCCAGATCTTCCAGGCTTTGCTGCACGCGCTCGACGGCTTTCGCCGGGTCGCCAGTGTGCAGTTTCATTTCGATGCGTGGGTAGTCCTGGCGGAAGCTGCTGAGGATGTCATAGAGGAAGCTGTAGCTGGCTGTGACCGAGCAGTACAGCGACAGCTCGCCGTGCAGGTTGAGCTGATCCTGCATGAAGGTCTGCCGTATTGCCTGCCAACCATTGATGACCTCGCTGGCGTACTCGCGAAACTGCTGGCCTTCGCGCGTCAGGCGCACCGAGCGGTTGTCGCGCACGAACAGGGCGGCGCCGAGTTCATCTTCGAGCTGCTTGATGCTGCGGCTGAGCGCGGACGGACTGACATGCTGTTCGCGACTGGTGCGGCCGAAGTGCAGGTTGTCGGCCAGGGCGAGAAAAAGCCTGAGGGAATGGCTGTCCATCTATATTTCACAAATCGGCATGTTGTGTTGCAAATATATCATTTTACGCAATGGTGTGGATCACTTAAGGTGTCCTCGTCGCGGTGCTTCGCACCCATCCCTTTCGATTGAAAAGAGCCCAGAACATGAAAGTTTATTACGACAAAGATTGCGACCTCTCCATCATCCAGGGCAAGAAAGTCGCCATCATCGGTTATGGCTCCCAGGGCCACGCCCAGGCCTGCAACCTGAAGGATTCCGGCGTTGACGTCACCGTGGGTCTGCGCAAAGGCTCCGCTACCGTGGCCAAGGCCGAAGCCCATGGCCTGAAAGTGGCTGACGTTGCCACTGCCGTTGCTGCTGCCGATCTGGTCATGATCCTGACCCCGGACGAGTTCCAGGGCCAGCTGTACAAGAACGAGATCGAGCCGAACATCAAGAAGGGCGCCACCCTGGCCTTCTCCCACGGCTTCGCCATCCACTACAACCAGGTCGTACCGCGTGCCGACCTCGACGTGATCATGATCGCGCCGAAGGCTCCGGGTCACACCGTACGCACCGAGTTCGTCAAGGGCGGCGGCATCCCTGATCTGATCGCCGTTTACCAGGACGCCTCCGGCAATGCCAAGAACGTTGCCCTGTCCTACGCCTCGGGCGTTGGCGGCGGCCGTACCGGTATCATCGAAACCACCTTCAAGGACGAGACCGAGACCGACCTGTTCGGTGAGCAGGCTGTTCTCTGCGGCGGTACCGTCGAGCTGGTCAAGGCCGGTTTCGAAACCCTGGTCGAAGCCGGTTATGCACCGGAAATGGCCTACTTCGAGTGCCTGCACGAGCTGAAGTTGATCGTCGATCTGATGTTCGAAGGCGGCATCGCCAACATGAACTACTCGATCTCCAACAACGCCGAGTACGGTGAGTACGTCACCGGTCCGGAAGTGATCAACGCCGAATCCCGTGCGGCCATGCGTAACGCTCTGAAACGCATCCAGAACGGCGAATACGCCAAGATGTTCATCACCGAGGGTGCTGCCAACTACCCGTCCATGACTGCCTATCGCCGCAACAATGCCGCTCACGGTATCGAAGTGGTCGGTGAGAAGCTGCGTGCGATGATGCCGTGGATCGCAGCCAACAAGATCGTCGACAAGACCAAGAACTAAGGTCTGCGATGTGCGAAAGAACGCGGCTTTATGCCGCGTTTTTTCATTCTGGAGCGAGGCTTCTGGTATAAAGCCAGCTCACTGGGTAGCGAACTGAGTTCAGGCGCCCGGGTCGAAATTCGTCAAACCCGTTGCAAGGTGCTGTTAATGAGTGAAGGTCCCGAGGATCAAAAGCCGGCTGGCGACAACCTGGAAAGCCTGCTGCCGATCGACGAGCACATAGAGGAAGGGCAGGATGCCGAAGGGCGCAAGGTGCGCCATCGCGGCATCTACCTGCTGCCCAATCTGTTCACCACGGCCAACCTGTTTGCCGGTTTCTATTCCATCATCAACGCGATGAACGGCAACTTCTACGTAGCTGCTGCCGCTGTGTTCGTGGCCATGGTGCTCGATAGCCTGGATGGCCGTGTGGCGCGCCTGACCAATACGCAAAGCGCATTCGGTGCCGAGTATGACTCGCTTTCCGACATGGTCGCCTTCGGTGTGGCGCCGGCACTGCTCGCGTTCGAATGGGCGCTGGGCAGCATGGGTAAAGTAGGCTGGATGGTCGCCTTCATCTATGTTGCCGGGGCGGCGTTGCGCCTGGCCCGGTTCAATACGCAGATCGGCAGTGTCGATAAGCGCTATTTCATCGGTCTGGCCAGTCCGGCTGCGGCCGGTGTGGTTGCCGGGACCGTTTGGGCGTTCAGTGACTTCGGCATCAAGGGCTCGAACATGTCCTTCGCCGTGGCGTTGCTGGTGGCGGCTGCAGGTTGCCTGATGGTCAGCAATATCAAGTACTACAGCTTCAAGGATCTGGATCTGAAGGGTCGTGTGCCGTTCGTGGCCATTCTTGCCGTTGTGCTGGTGTTTGCGGTGGTATTCAGCGATCCGCCCCGTATCCTGCTTCTGATCTTCCTCGCCTACGCGTTTTCTGGGCCTATTCAGTACCTGTTGCAGTTACGCCGTCGTAAATCGGTGTGATGCTGTAATTTCTTCCGCGTTCCGTGGTCTACAGTTCGTTTCTCGAACTTTAGTCGCGGAGTCGCCATGCTCATCCGAGTTCCCCCTTCCTCTCGGGCCTTCGAGTCCGAAGTCACCCCCGAGTCGGTTTATCTCTCCCGCCGCAAGCTGATGCAGGGCTCGCTGGCATTGGCGGCCATGGCTGCCATGCCGGGGCTGGCCAGTGCTGACGCTGCAGGTGTCTATGCGGATGTCGAGCCGTCGAAGGCTCCGGGCTGGTTTCAAGAGAAGCTGGCAGCAGCGCGCTGGCAGGCGATAACCGCTGAAGGTGAAAGCATCACGCCTTTCAGGGACGCCACGCATTACAACAACTTCTATGAGTTCGGCACAGGCAAGGGCGATCCGGCAGCCAATGCCGGCAAGCTGCAGGTTGAGCCCTGGACGGTGATGGTCGACGGCGAAGTAAGCAAGCCTGGCCGTTACTCTATTGAGGACCTGGTCAAACCGCATGCATTCGAGGAACGCATCTACCGGCTGCGTTGTGTCGAGGCCTGGTCCATGGTCATTCCCTGGCTGGGATTTCCGTTGGCTGATCTGCTCAAGCAGGTCGAACCCACTTCGTCGGCGCGCTATGTACGTTTCGAGACGCTGGTCGATCGTGAGCGCATGCCGGGCCAGCGTTCGGGGTTCTCGCTGATCGATTGGCCCTATGTCGAGGGGCTGCGTCTGGACGAGGCCATGCATCCGTTGACCTTTATGGCGGTGGGGATGTATGGGCGTGTATTGCCGAACCAGAATGGTGCACCGCTACGCCTGGTGGTGCCATGGAAGTATGGTTTCAAGAGCATCAAGTCCATCGTGCGGATCAGCCTGGTCGATGAGGCGCCCAAGACGACCTGGGAACGCATTGCACCTAACGAGTACGGCTTCTACGCCAACGTCAACCCGCAGGTGGATCACCCGCGCTGGTCGCAGGCCACCGAGCGGCGACTGCCCAGTGGCTTGTTCAGTCCGAATGTGATCGATACACGGATGTTTAATGGTTATGAGGAGGTCGCTGACCTTTATGCGGGCATGGATCTGTCGAGGTACTACTGATGCGCTATAGGCTTTGGCGTGTCGGCGTATTCCTGGCTGCGTCGATGCCGCCGCTGTATTGGTTGTATTGCGCCGTCTTCAATCTCCTGGGGCCTGACCCTGGCAAGGTTTTAGTGGACAACCTGGGGCTCGGAGCACTGGTTCTTCTGTTGATCACCCTGGCCATGACGCCACTGCAGCAGTTGAGTCGCTGGGGTGGCTGGATCGCGGTGAGTCGACAGTTGGGATTATGGTGCTTTGCCTACGCGGCACTGCATCTGTTCGGCTATGCACTGTTTATTGCTGGTATGCGAGCGGAGCTGGTACTGCGCGATTTGTCCGAGCGCCCCTATATCGTCGTGGGGGCACTGACCTTTGTAGGTTTATTGGTTCTGGCCATTACCTCAAACCGTTTCAGTATCAGAAGGCTGGGTCGTAGGTGGAAAACGCTGCATCGCCTGATCTACGTCATCCTGCTGCTGGCCTTGTTGCATATGCTCTGGGTGGTACGTGCCGATCTGGGCGAGTGGCTTGCTTATGCGCTCGTCGGTGGGGCGCTGCTACTGATGCGCGTCTTCGCAGTGGCAAGTGGGTTGCAGCGCGCAGGCGCCCTTTGGCGAGAAAATCCGAAGAAAGTTGGAATTTAGGCTTGACGCACAATCTGCTGGATGTAGAATGCGCGCCACTTCAGCGATGAAGTGCTTCAAAAACTTCTTGTTAATCAATAAGTTAAGTTCAATGAAGGGCTTGTAAAGCTGAATCTGGCGTGTAGAATGCGCGTCGGTCGACAGGGTGGAGGTTTGGCTCTGTTGGTGGTTCGGTCGAATGAATCGAAAGTGGTAGAAAAGAGGTGTTGACAGTGGTTTTGAACGCTGTAGAATGCGCCTCCCGCTGGAGAGAAGAAGTTCTGATCGAAAGCGCAAGTGGTTGAGTAGAAAAGAGTTTCTCCGGAAACAGAATCGAAAAACAGCTTGACAGGTAGAAAGGCTGCTGTAGAATGCGCGGCCTCGGTTGAGACGAAAGGCTTAACCAACTGTTCTTTAACAACTGAATCAAGCAATTCGTGTGGGTGCTTGTGAGGTAAGACTGATAGTCAACTGATTATCAGCATCACAAAGCAACACTCGTTAATTCGAGAGTTACCTTTCATTAATTTGAAAGTTTTGCGATTGCTGAGCCAAGTTTAGGGTTTTCTCAAAACCCAAGCAGTATTGAACTGAAGAGTTTGATCATGGCTCAGATTGAACGCTGGCGGCAGGCCTAACACATGCAAGTCGAGCGGATGACGGGAGCTTGCTCCCTGATTTAGCGGCGGACGGGTGAGTAATGCCTAGGAATCTGCCTGGTAGTGGGGGATAACGTTCCGAAAGGAACGCTAATACCGCATACGTCCTACGGGAGAAAGCAGGGGACCTTCGGGCCTTGCGCTATCAGATGAGCCTAGGTCGGATTAGCTAGTTGGTGAGGTAAAGGCTCACCAAGGCGACGATCCGTAACTGGTCTGAGAGGATGATCAGTCACACTGGAACTGAGACACGGTCCAGACTCCTACGGGAGGCAGCAGTGGGGAATATTGGACAATGGGCGAAAGCCTGATCCAGCCATGCCGCGTGTGTGAAGAAGGTCTTCGGATTGTAAAGCACTTTAAGTTGGGAGGAAGGGCATTAACCTAATACGTTAGTGTTTTGACGTTACCGACAGAATAAGCACCGGCTAACTTCGTGCCAGCAGCCGCGGTAATACGAAGGGTGCAAGCGTTAATCGGAATTACTGGGCGTAAAGCGCGCGTAGGTGGTTCAGTAAGTTGGATGTGAAATCCCCGGGCTCAACCTGGGAACTGCATCCAAAACTGCTGAGCTAGAGTACGGTAGAGGGTGGTGGAATTTCCTGTGTAGCGGTGAAATGCGTAGATATAGGAAGGAACACCAGTGGCGAAGGCGACCACCTGGACTGATACTGACACTGAGGTGCGAAAGCGTGGGGAGCAAACAGGATTAGATACCCTGGTAGTCCACGCCGTAAACGATGTCAACTAGCCGTTGGAATCCTTGAGATTTTAGTGGCGCAGCTAACGCATTAAGTTGACCGCCTGGGGAGTACGGCCGCAAGGTTAAAACTCAAATGAATTGACGGGGGCCCGCACAAGCGGTGGAGCATGTGGTTTAATTCGAAGCAACGCGAAGAACCTTACCTGGCCTTGACATGCTGAGAACTTTCCAGAGATGGATTGGTGCCTTCGGGAACTCAGACACAGGTGCTGCATGGCTGTCGTCAGCTCGTGTCGTGAGATGTTGGGTTAAGTCCCGTAACGAGCGCAACCCTTGTCCTTAGTTACCAGCACCTCGGGTGGGCACTCTAAGGAGACTGCCGGTGACAAACCGGAGGAAGGTGGGGATGACGTCAAGTCATCATGGCCCTTACGGCCAGGGCTACACACGTGCTACAATGGTCGGTACAAAGGGTTGCCAAGCCGCGAGGTGGAGCTAATCCCATAAAACCGATCGTAGTCCGGATCGCAGTCTGCAACTCGACTGCGTGAAGTCGGAATCGCTAGTAATCGTGAATCAGAATGTCACGGTGAATACGTTCCCGGGCCTTGTACACACCGCCCGTCACACCATGGGAGTGGGTTGCTCCAGAAGTAGCTAGTCTAACCTTCGGGGGGACGGTTACCACGGAGTGATTCATGACTGGGGTGAAGTCGTAACAAGGTAGCCGTAGGGGAACCTGCGGCTGGATCACCTCCTTAATCGAAGACATCAGCTTCTTCATAAGTATCCACACGAATTGCTTGATTCATAGTCGAAGACGATGCTGTAACGCGACCCTGTTATAGGTCTGTAGCTCAGTTGGTTAGAGCGCACCCCTGATAAGGGTGAGGTCGGCAGTTCAAATCTGCCCAGACCTACCAATTGCTTGGTGCAGAAGAATACGGGGCCATAGCTCAGCTGGGAGAGCGCCTGCCTTGCACGCAGGAGGTCAGCGGTTCGATCCCGCTTGGCTCCACCACTCTCTACGCGGTTACGGTGTGAAGATAAAGAGTTCAGAAATGAGCGCTTCAGGGTAGATCTTGCGAGTGCTGATTTCTGGTCTTTTGACCGGTACGAATATCGTTCTTTAAAAATTTGGATATGTGATAGAAGTGACTGATTAATTGCTTTCACTGGCAATTGATCTGGTCAAGGTAAAATTTGTAGTTCTCAAGACGCAAATTTTCGGCGAATGTCGTCTTCACGATTGAGACAGTAACCAGATTGCTTGGGGTTATATGGTCAAGTGAAGAAGCGCATACGGTGGATGCCTTGGCAGTCAGAGGCGATGAAAGACGTGGTAGCCTGCGAAAAGCTTTGGGGAGTCGGCAAACAGACTGTGATCCAGAGATCTCTGAATGGGGGAACCCACCCGGCATAAGCCGGGTATCTTGTACTGAATCCATAGGTGCAAGAGGCGAACCAGGGGAACTGAAACATCTAAGTACCCTGAGGAAAAGAAATCAACCGAGATTCCCTAAGTAGTGGCGAGCGAACGGGGACTAGCCCTTAAGTTGATTTGAGTGTAGTGGAAGGCTCTGGAAAGTGCCGCCGTAGTGGGTGATAGCCCCGTACACGAAACGCTCTTATCAATGAAATCGAGTAGGACGGGGCACGAGAAACCTTGTCTGAACATGGGGGGACCATCCTCCAAGGCTAAATACTACTGACTGACCGATAGTGAACCAGTACCGTGAGGGAAAGGCGAAAAGAACCCCGGAGAGGGGAGTGAAATAGAACCTGAAACCGTATGCGTACAAGCAGTGGGAGCCTACTTTGTTGGGTGACTGCGTACCTTTTGTATAATGGGTCAGCGACTTATATTCAGTGGCGAGCTTAACCGAATAGGGGAGGCGTAGCGAAAGCGAGTCTTAATAGGGCGCTTTAGTCGCTGGGTATAGACCCGAAACCGGGCGATCTATCCATGGGCAGGTTGAAGGTTAGGTAACACTGACTGGAGGACCGAACCGACTACCGTTGAAAAGTTAGCGGATGACCTGTGGATCGGAGTGAAAGGCTAATCAAGCTCGGAGATAGCTGGTTCTCCTCGAAAGCTATTTAGGTAGCGCCTCGTGTATCACTGCTGGGGGTAGAGCACTGTTTCGGCTAGGGGGTCATCCCGACTTACCAAACCGATGCAAACTCCGAATACCAGCAAGTGTCAGCACGGGAGACACACGGCGGGTGCTAACGTCCGTCGTGAAAAGGGAAACAACCCAGACCGTCAGCTAAGGTCCCAAAGTTATGGTTAAGTGGGAAACGATGTGGGAAGGCTTAGACAGCTAGGAGGTTGGCTTAGAAGCAGCCATCCTTTAAAGAAAGCGTAATAGCTCACTAGTCGAGTCGGCCTGCGCGGAAGATGTAACGGGGCTCAAACCATACACCGAAGCTACGGGTTCATCCTTTGGATGAGCGGTAGAGGAGCGTTCTGTAAGCCTGTGAAGGTGAGTTGAGAAGCTTGCTGGAGGTATCAGAAGTGCGAATGCTGACATGAGTAACGACAATGCGAGTGAAAAACTCGCACGCCGAAAGACCAAGGTTTCCTGCGCAACGTTAATCGACGCAGGGTTAGTCGGCCCCTAAGGCGAGGCAGAAATGCGTAGTCGATGGGAAACGGGTTAATAATCCCGTACTTCTAGTTACTGCGATGGAGGGACGGAGAAGGCTAGGCCAGCACGGCGTTGGTTGTCCGTGTTTAAGGTGGTAGGCTGAGATCTTAGGTAAATCCGGGATCTTAAGGCCGAGAGCTGATGACGAGCGTTCTTTTAGAATGCGAAGTGGTTGATGCCATGCTTCCAGGAAAAGCTTCTAAGCTTCAGGTAACTAGGAACCGTACCCCAAACCGACACAGGTGGTTAGGTAGAGAATACCAAGGCGCTTGAGAGAACTCGGGTGAAGGAACTAGGCAAAATGGCACCGTAACTTCGGGAGAAGGTGCGCCGGTGAGGGTGAAGTATTTACTACGTAAGCCCATGCCGGTCGAAGATACCAGGCCGCTGCGACTGTTTATTAAAAACACAGCACTCTGCAAACACGAAAGTGGACGTATAGGGTGTGACGCCTGCCCGGTGCCGGAAGGTTAATTGATGGGGTTAGCGCAAGCGAAGCTCTTGATCGAAGCCCCGGTAAACGGCGGCCGTAACTATAACGGTCCTAAGGTAGCGAAATTCCTTGTCGGGTAAGTTCCGACCTGCACGAATGGCGTAACGATGGCGGCGCTGTCTCCACCCGAGACTCAGTGAAATTGAAATCGCTGTGAAGATGCAGTGTATCCGCGGCTAGACGGAAAGACCCCGTGAACCTTTACTATAGCTTTGCACTGGACTTTGAGCTTGCTTGTGTAGGATAGGTGGGAGGCTTTGAAGTGGGGACGCCAGTTCTCATGGAGCCATCCTTGAAATACCACCCTGGCAACCTTGAGGTTCTAACTCTGGTCCGTTATCCGGATCGAGGACAGTGTATGGTGGGTAGTTTGACTGGGGCGGTCTCCTCCCAAAGAGTAACGGAGGAGTACGAAGGTGCGCTCAGACCGGTCGGAAATCGGTCGTAGAGTATAAAGGCAAAAGCGCGCTTGACTGCGAGACAGACACGTCGAGCAGGTACGAAAGTAGGTCTTAGTGATCCGGTGGTTCTGTATGGAAGGGCCATCGCTCAACGGATAAAAGGTACTCCGGGGATAACAGGCTGATACCGCCCAAGAGTTCATATCGACGGCGGTGTTTGGCACCTCGATGTCGGCTCATCACATCCTGGGGCTGAAGCCGGTCCCAAGGGTATGGCTGTTCGCCATTTAAAGTGGTACGCGAGCTGGGTTTAGAACGTCGTGAGACAGTTCGGTCCCTATCTGCCGTGGACGTTTGAGATTTGAGAGGGGCTGACCTTAGTACGAGAGGACCGGGTTGGACGAACCTCTGGTGTTCCGGTTGTCACGCCAGTGGCATTGCCGGGTAGCTATGTTCGGAAAAGATAACCGCTGAAAGCATCTAAGCGGGAAACTTGCCTCAAGATGAGATCTCACTGGAGCCTTGAGCTCCCTAAAGGGCCGTCGAAGACTACGACGTTGATAGGTTGGGTGTGTAAGCGCTGTGAGGCGTTGAGCTAACCAATACTAATTGCCCGTGAGGCTTGACCATATAACACCCAAACAATCTGCGAAGGCATAAGCCGGAGACAGAGGGTGTCGATGGTGAAGTCGACAGAAAGCCGAAAATTTGCAAGAACTACAAAGCATCTATCACGTATCCAAGGGATAGCGTCTCACGACGACATCCCAACCGAATTGCTTGACGACCATAGAGCGTTGGAACCACCTGATCCCATCCCGAACTCAGTAGTGAAACGACGCATCGCCGATGGTAGTGTGGTGCTTCACCATGTGAGAGTAGGTCATCGTCAAGCTCCTATACGAAACCCCCGCTTCGAAAGAGGCGGGGGTTTATTCTTTGAGCGCGGAAAAATAGAGCTGCGTGTAGGGTGCGCTGCGCGCACCAACAAGGACGCCGACAGGTCGGTGCGCGCGGTGCACCCTACGATATGTCGGCGTCTGGTGTCGCTCGGGTAGAATGCGTGAATTCTGCAGGGGACTTTCATGTCTGACTCGCCGCCCGAATCTTCCTTGTCATCTTTGCCACTCGAACAGTTGATTGCCTGTCATGAATGCGATCTGCTGATGCGCAAGCCGGTGTTGCAGGATGGCGAGAGTGCCGAATGTCCGCGCTGCGGCTACGAATTGTTCAGCCATCGGCATCGTGTCGTGCGGCGCAGTATGGCGTTGGTGCTGACCGCCCTGCTTCTTTACGTGCCAGCCAACTTCCTGCCCATCATGCAGCTCAATCTACTTGGACAGACCTCGCAAGATACGGTCTGGAGTGGCGTGGTCGGCCTGTATGAAAGCGGCATGCAGGGCATCGCAGTGGTGGTGTTTCTGTGCAGCATGGCCGTGCCATTGCTCAAGTTGCTTTGCCAGCTACTGGTGCTCCTGAGTATTCGTATGGATTTCGCTCGTAGCTACGGTCTGTTGCTCTATCGGATCTACCACCACATGCGTGAGTGGGGAATGCTCGAGGTCTACCTGATGGGCATTCTGGTGGCGATGGTGAAATTGATGGACCTGGCTGATCTGAGCTTGGGGCTTGGCTTGTTCTGCTTTATCGCCTTGCTGTTGGTGCAGGTGTGGTTGGAAGTGACCATGGCCCCTCATCAGATCTGGGAAGCGTTGTCCGGGGAGAATGTCCATGCGGGCGATTGATGCGGGTTTGCTGATCTGTCATGAGTGCCACCAGCTCAATCCACTTGATACAGATGTCAGGCGCCAATACTGCAGCCGCTGTGGCGGGCAGATTCATGCCCGTCGCCCCAATAGTCTGATCAGAACCTGGGCCTTGTTGCTGACGTCGGCGATTCTCTATATCCCAGCCAATCTTCTCCCGATCATGACGGTCAATAGCCTGGGCAGAGGCTCGCCTGCGACCATCATGGGCGGTGTGGTGGAGCTGATTCACTTTGGCATGCTGCCGATTGCTGCCGTGGTGTTTATCGCAAGTATTCTGGTGCCGACTTTCAAGTTGGTAGGTATCGCATTGCTGCTGTATTCGGTGCAGCGTCATCAGCAGATGTCCGCGCGGCAGCGTATTCTCATGTACCGCTTTATCGAGTGGATTGGCCGTTGGTCGATGCTCGATATTTTCGTCATCGCCATTCTGGTGGCCGTGGTGAATTTTGGCAGCCTGGCCAGCATCGAAGCTGGAGCGGGAGCGGCTGCCTTTGCCAGTGTGGTGATCCTGACCATGCTCGCTGCTCTGACGTTCGACCCTCGCCTTATCTGGGATAACACGGAAACCGATCATGACTGACCTTCCTCTGGCCAAGACGCGTCCTGCTTCGAACTGGTCGGCCATTTGGGTATTGCCGCTTATCGCGCTGCTGATTGGTGGTTGGCTGGCCTGGCGCGCCTATAGCGAGGCAGGCATTCAGGTCGAATTGGTATTTGCCAGCGGGGAGGGTATTCAGGCTGGCAAGACCGAGCTGATGTTCAAGGGCATGGCGGTAGGCAAGGTGACCGCTATCAGTCTCGACTCGAGTGGCGAGAAACGTGGCGTGGTCGCCCAGTTGGAAGTGAACAAGGAACTGGAGCAATACCTGCGTAGCGGCACGCGCTTCTGGTTGGTCAAGCCCAATGTCAGCCTGGCCGGTATCAGTGGTCTGGAGACGCTGGTATCGGGTAACTACATTACCTTCAGTCCGGGCGAGGGTGAGGCGACGCGCAGCTTTACCGCCCTGCCTCAGGAGCCGCCCATGGGCGATGACGTGCCTGGCTTGCATATCACCCTGAAAGCCGAACGCTTGGGCTCGCTCAATCGTGACAGTCCCGTGTTCTACCGTCAGATTCAGGTGGGGCGAGTCAAGAGTTATACCCTGGGCGATGATCAGAGCACGGTTGAAGTGAAGGTGTTCATCGAGCCTGCATACGCGCATCTGGTGCGCAAACATACGCGCTTCTGGAATGCCAGCGGTATCAGTGTCGATGCCGATCTGTCGGGTTTCAAGCTGCGCAGCGAATCGCTGGCCAGCATCGTTGCCGGCGGTATCGCCTTCGCCACGCCTGAACATCGCAAGGACAGCCCGGCGACCGACCCTGCGCTGCCATTTCGTCTGTATGAGGATTACGACGAGGCTCAGGCAGGCATCAAGGTTATCGTCAAACTCAGTGATTTCGATGGTTTGCAGGAAGGCCGCACGCCGGTGATGTACAAGGGCATCCAGGTTGGCTCGCTGAAAACCATGCAGATAGACCGTGACCTGAACAGTGCGACGGCTGAACTGACGATCAATCCGTTGGCTGAAGATTATCTGGTCGAGGGCTCGGATTTCTGGGTGGTCAAACCCTCCATTTCCCTGGCCGGTATCACGGGGCTCGAAGCCTTGGTCAAGGGTAACTACATTGCCGTGCGTCCCGGTGATAAAGGCAATCCGCCGGCACGCAGCTTCGTGGCTCGCAGCAAGGCGCCACCTCTTGACTTGGGCGCGCCGGGCCTGCATCTGGTGTTGTTCAGCGATCAGCTAGGCTCAATCGAAGTGGGTAGCCCGGTGCTCTACCGGCAGATCAAGGTCGGCTCGGTGCAGAGTTACCAGCTGGGACGCGACAACAGTCAGGTGGTACTCGGTGTGCATATCGAGCCGGATTACGTGCACCTGATCAATACGTCGACGCGCTTCTGGAATGCCAGCGGCATCACCCTCAAGGGCGGGTTGTCGGGCGTCGAGGTCAAGAGCGAATCCCTGCAGACGCTTTTGGCAGGCGGCATTGCCTTCGAGACGCCGGATCTGCAAGCCGCCAGATCCGACCGCCAGGTGCAGCGCTTCGCCCTGCATGCGGATCGCGACAGCGCCTTGCAACTGGGCAAGCAGATCACCATCCGTGTGGCCGATGGCGATGGCCTGCAACCCGGTACGCTGGTGCGCTACAAGGGGCTGGAGGTCGGCAAGGTGGAAACGCTTGGCCTGACCGATGATCTGCAAGGCGTGATCCTCAATGTGCGTATCACTCAGGCGGTCGAGCAGATCACTCGTGAAGGGACGCAGTTCTGGGTAGTGAAGCCGGAGCTGAGCCTGACCCGTGCTGCGAATCTCGGGACGCTGGTCAGCGGTCAGTATCTGGAGGTACGACCGGCCGCGCAGAAGGGCGCGCGTCGTACCCAGTTCACTGCACTGGCAAGCCCGCCGAACCAGGCGGTGCGTGAGGAAGGCTTGCGTCTGGTGCTGAGCGCGCCACGGCGGGGATCGATCAAGCCGGGGGTGATCGTCAGCTACCGCGAAGTGCCGGTGGGCAAGGTGGTGGATTTCGAACTGGGCCCGACCTCGGATCGTGTGCTGATCCATGTGCTGATCGAGCCACGCTATGCGCCGCTGGTGCGTTCGGGCAGCCGCTTCTGGAATGCCAGCGGTATTGGTGTGGATGCCGGGCTGTTCAAGGGCGTCAAGGTGCGTACTGAATCGCTGGAGGCGTTGCTCGAAGGCGGCATTGCCTTTGCCACACCGAACAATCCGGATATGGGCGGACCGGCTCAGCCGGGGCAGACCTTTGCCTTGTTCGACGAGCCCGGCGAAGGCTGGCTGGAGTGGGCGCCGAAGATCGTGCTGGAGTAGTAAGACTGTCATGGAAGCGAAAGGGGCCGCAGCGAGCGGCCCCTTTCATTTTGACGGATATAAAGGCTCGCGGCTAAAGCCCCTCCTACAGTTGCATCCTGTACCGTGGGAGGGGCTTTAGCCGCGACGAGTCAGGCCGGCTCGGTTGTCTCTTCCTGCTGAGTTGCCTGGGCCTTGGCACTTTCGCGTGGCTTGATGAATTTCCAGTCCGCCTCGTCGATGTAGATACCGTTGGGGCCGCTGCCGCCTTCCAGGTCGATGGCCACGTGGGCCGAGACCTGCGGTTTCACCGACGCCAGGATCGGCACGAAACCGAGCTGCAGGCTGGTCTCGATCAGCGCCTGCTGGTTGCGCTCGTCGATGTCCGCTGCCTCGTCGAGGTAGTAGGGCAGGCGAATGCGCCCGGCCTGCTCGCGATCCATCAGGTGCAGCAACAGGTACATGTTGGTCAGCGCCTTGATGGTCATGGTGGTGCCGTTGGAAGCAGCGCCATCGATGTCGGTGTGAATCACCGGCTGGCCATGCACCTTGGTGATCTCGAAAGCCAGTTCGAACAGATCCTTCAGGCCCAACTGGTTGCCATTGGCCGCCACCAGGCGCGACAGGTAGTCCTTGGCTTCCTCGTTCTTGGCATCCTGATCGGCCGATTGCGACAGGTCGAACACCGACAGGGTTTCGCCTTCCTCATACTGGCCGGCGCTGTGGATGATCTGATCGATATGGCGCAGGGCTTCCTTGTTCGGTGCCAGGACGATGCGGAAGCTTTGCAGGTTGGAGACCTGGCGCTTGTTGATCTCGCGGTTGAACAGCGCCAGTTGGTGTTCCAGGTTGTCGTAGTCGCTGCGGATATTGCGCAGGGTGCGGGCGATGTCGGTGACCGCCGCACGGCGCGCCTTGGCCAGGGTTAGCGCTTCGTCCTGGCGGTGGGCATAGGCATTGACCAAGAGTTGCAGGCGGCGCTCGACGTCGTCCTCGCTGTCGAACTTGGCCACACCTTTCAGGCGCACCTGGGCGTAGAGCGCCTCGATCTG
Source organism: Pseudomonas wenzhouensis (assembly GCF_021029445.1). Taxonomy (NCBI): domain Bacteria; kingdom Pseudomonadati; phylum Pseudomonadota; class Gammaproteobacteria; order Pseudomonadales; family Pseudomonadaceae; genus Pseudomonas; species Pseudomonas wenzhouensis. The sequence continues at coordinate 3,530,652 of NZ_CP072610.1, read as the reverse complement.
GCCGTCGATGCGTTGCAGTGCCTGCCAGGTGTCCTGATAGTCGTTAAGCAGCGGCAGCAGATTGTCCAGCGAGTCGTCCACCGGCTCCATGAACGGCGTGCCGAAGGGCAGGTCAGCCGGCAGCAACTGGCGACGACGCAGGGCATCTTCCAGGGTGCGTTCCTTGGCTTCCAGATCGGCCAGTTGGCGGCCGACCAGTTGCAGCTTGGCGGAGAGTTGCTGCACGCGTTCGGCGAAGGCATCGCTGGCACGCTTGAGTTCATCCTGGGCGCCTTCCAGTTCGGCCAGGCGTTCCAGCTTCTGCGGCTCTTCGGCAGCGAGGGTCTGGCTCTTGCGGAAGTCTTCCAGAGCCTTCTGCGCGTCCAGCACGGCCTGGTACAGCGTCTCGGCCTGGGCCTTGCTGGCGGCGCGGTCGGCGGCGACCGATTGCTGGGTCTTGAGCTGCTTGAGTTCGCGCTCCAGGCGATCCTTCTGGTCGCGCAGGGCGGCGCGGTCAGCCAGTGCCTGCAGCGCCGGCGGCTCGATATGGCTGAGGTCGATGGACAGGCCCGGCACGGCGAAGGTGTCGCCCTTGAAGCGATCCAGCACTGCTTCGACGGCCTTGACCCAGTCATCGCCCTCGGCCTGGATGCCTTTCTCGCCGAGCGGCAGGCTGAACAACTGGCCGTTGAACAGGCGCATCAGGCGGTCGACGTCCTGCTGGCTGAACTCCTCGCGCAGGCGCGAGTAGCTGTTGTTGTCGGCGTGGTCGAGCTGCTGCTTGACCGACTTGAGGCGTTTTTCCAGATCGCGCAGACGCTCGTCCAGGTCTTCGCTGGAGAACTGGCGCGACTGCGCCAGGGCACCGGCCAGTTCGTCGTGGGCATCCTTGGCGGCGAGCAGTTGCTCTTCCAGCACCTTGGCGTTTTCAACCAGGGCGAAGCGGTTCTTCAGTACCGACAGCTCACCCAGCCAGCGCTGGATTTCACTGATCTCGCGTTCCAGACGCATCAGCTCGGCGGTGCCGCCGCGCTGTTCGTTCTGCAGGCCGTCCTGCTCGTTGCGATAGTGCTCAGCCTGGATCACCAGCTCTTCCTTGCGCGCATCGGCGTAGTCGTGCCAAGTGCCCAGCAGGTTATCGAGCAGCGGCGAGAGACGGTGCATCTTGCCGCGTAGAGTCTCGCGCTGAGTGACGCCCGAGGCCAGTGCCTCGATCAGCGGGCCGGCGGTGACCAGGGCCTGGTAGTCCTGCTCCATGCGGCGCACGTCGCGGAAGGCTTCCTCGGTGGCGGCGATATAGTCGACGCTGCCCGAGCGCAGGCTGTGCTCGAAGGCGTCGAGGAACAGCTGCTTGAGCTTGGCCGCTGTAATCTCTCTCATGTGCAGCAGATTGATGAACAGCGCGCGGAAGGTCTTCAGGCTCTGCTCGCTGGTCGAGCGCAGCGGGATCAGGGTCAGGTCCAGCGGAATGCTGGTGTGACCGCCGACCAGCAGGCGACGAAGTTCGTCGGGCTTCAGCTCGTAGGCGGTGATGCCGGCCTGGCCGAGGTTCTTGAACAGCTCGCGCTGACGCAGGCAGGTGCCGTTGCTCTGGTAATGCTCCAGATCCAGCTCACCGGCGTAGGCGAAGAACTGGTGGCCGAAGCCGCCGCCCGGGCCGCGACCGGCCACACCGATGACATGCGGTCCGTGGGGCAGGGCGACTTCGACGAGGATATAGCTGGTGTCGCTGGCGAAGTAGAACTTGCGCGAGGCTTCCAGGCTGTACTTGCCGAAGCTCATGTCCGACATGCGCGCCAGGATGGGGAACTGCAGGGCGTTGATCGAGGCGGATTTGCCGAGGTTGTTGGCGCCGTAGACCGACAGCGGGTTTTCCAGCGGGAACAGGCCGAGGCTGTAGCCGGCAGTGTTCAGCAGGGCGAAGCGGCGGATGCCGTAGCGTTCCTGGCTCATGCGTCCATCTCCTGTGCGGCGCGTTCTTCGGCCATGGCACGAGCCAGGGCGTCCTCCTCGGATTTTTCGATATCGATGACAGCGGTTGCGTCGGCGTCGCCGTCATCGTCCAGCAGCACCGGCGCCGGCAGCGGCAGGTCGCTGCTGTGCAGGCTGGCGGCCAGGTCGCGGTCGTGCTGCACTGACAGGCAGACGTCGAGGAAACGGTGCATCGGCGGCAGGAAGCGGTATACGCCGTTGCTGTCCTCGGCGAAACCGAGCTGGATGAGGCGGCGGATGATCTTGTCTTCCAGCTCCTCGAAGGTGGTGACTTCGGCCTGCAGGAACAGGTCGCGGTACTTCTCTAGCAGTGCCGGCAGCTCGTCACGGCCGATGCTGCCGCCGTCGAGTACGGAGAGCGGATCGCGGCCCTGGTCGGCCAGGTGCTCGACCAGAATGAAGGTGAACAGCGCCAGGCGTTGGGCGGTCTTGTTCACCTGTGGGGCGACCTGCTCGGGCACGAAGTAGTAGAAGCCGCGCGGGTCACAGACCAGCTCGAAGCCGAGGGCGCGGAACAGCGCGCGATACTGGTCCTGCATGCTGGACAGCTGGGCGTAGCATTCCGGCTCGCTGCGCGAGATGTGGTAGCCCTTGAACAAGTCGCGGAAGGCCGCCGCGAGCTGGGTCATTTCTTTCAGATCGATATTCATAGGTGATGCTCTTTGGCAGTTGCAGCCGTGGCTGCAACTGAAACGATTGGGCGCCCAATGGTGGACAAGCTGCGTACGCGGTACTCAGCCATTGGGACGGCCCACCAGGGCATAGGAGCTGATGCTGATTTCATGCTCGCGGGTCAGGTAGGTCTGACGCTCCAGACGGTCGCGCTGGAAGCGCGATTCACGCGACAGGCGCGAGAACCAGTAGAGCAACTCGTCGGTGGCGCCTTCCGGTTCCTGCTCCAGCAGCCAGGTCATCAGATCCGGCAGCGGCAGCGCCTGTTCGCAGCGCTCGATCATTTCCCGCGCGGTCTTTGGTGCCTTGGGCGCGCCGCCCTTGCGGCTGCCACTGGCCTTGGGGAAATGCGCCGGCTTGGTTTCGAAGCGCGCCAGGGCGTAGACGTAGGCCTCGACCTGGCTGGCGCTGCCGAGGAAATTGCTCTGCGGCCGGGTGAACAGCGGCATGGCCGCCTGAGGTACGGCGTCGATGCCCTTCTTGCGGATCACCGACAGCGCCAGTGCGGCGCCACGGGTCACGGCGTTGTGCCGACGGGCTTCCTCGCGCAGCGGTAGCAGCAGCTCGCGCGCCTTGCGCATGGTCAGCTGAGCGGTGGTCTGCATTTCCAGAATGCGCGCGTGGGTGCGCAGCAGCAGGTCGTCGTCGACCAGTTGGCCAAGGCGCTGCTGGTCGCCGAGCAGGCGCAGCAGCACCTGTTCGACGCGGCGCACGCCTTGCTCGAAGGCACCGTCAGCGGCGACCAACTGGATCATCGGCTCGACGTATTCGTCCCAGGTGGCCAGCACTTCGGCGTAGCGCTGGCGCAGGGGAATCTGCCGGTCGCTGGTCTTAGCCCGGTCGGCCACGCTGACCAGCGCCTGTTCGTCGTTGGCCAGCTTCTTCAGTACGTCGCGCACGCGCATATCGAGCAGGCGCAACTGACGCGCGAGGTCATTGGCATCGCGCACCTCGAAGGCATCCTGGATATAGCCGGCCAGGCGCTCCAGGTGGCGCAGGTAGGCTTCGATCTCCAGGCACAGGCCGAGGCGGTGCTCGCGGCGCAGGTAGGCCAGGAAGTCATGAATCTGCGCGTTGAGCTCGAAACGGTTGGGGCTCTTGGCCACCGGCACCAGGATGTCCAGGCGGATCCAGGTGTCGAGCAGGGCAGTGGTGTCGCTGGGCGTGGCGTCGGGCAACTGCGTGGAGAGCTGGTTGCGCAGCTCCACCAGGCTCAGGGTGCCGGCGTCGAAACGCTCGCAGAGCGGTTCGAGCAATGTCCAGTGTTCGGCGAGGGCGCGCAATACGCGCTTGGGATCGATCATCGAGGCGCCGGGTCCAGGCAAGTGAAAAGGGGAGGATTGTACTGCAAGCGCGATGCCTGTTTTGAGTCCCAATCGATCAGAGGCATGGAGCAGCGATGCCGGGGACAAGCTTATCGCGACGTGACGTCATCGGGCTGTAACCAGGCTTTCATAGCCTGTCAGCCCAGGCAGGCTGAATAATGGTCATCGCCTGTTGTACAAAAAATCTCCAATGCCCTTTCGATATGCGCCGGTTATCGGCACAATTCGCGTCCACTTTTTCCGGGGGGCTGAAAACCCTCCATTGGCCGACCTTGCTGGGGCGACGAGATGATCCAGACGCCGTACTACCTCATCGACAAACAGAAGCTTCTGGTCAACCTGGAGAAGATCGCCTATGTGCGCGAGAACTCCGGTGCCAAGGCGCTGCTGGCGCTGAAATGCTTCGCCACCTGGTCGGTGTTCGACCTGATGCAGCAATACATGGACGGCACCACGTCGTCGTCGCTGTATGAGCTGAAGCTGGGCCGGCAGAAGTTCGCCGGCGAAACCCACGCCTACAGCGTGGCATGGGCCGACGACGAGATTGAAGAGATGGTCGCCAACTGCGACAAGATCATCTTCAACTCCATCGGTCAGCTCGAACGCTTCTCTGAGCGTACCGAGGGCACCATCCGCGGCCTGCGCGTCAACCCGCAGGTGAGCAGCTCCGACTACCTGCTGGCCGACCCGGCGCGTCCGTTCAGCCGCCTGGGCGAATGGGACCCGGCGAAGATCGAGCAGGTCATGGGGCAGATTTCCGGCTTCATGTTTCATAACAACTGCGAGAACGGCAGCTTCGAACTGTTCGACAAGATGCTCACCACCATCGAGGAGCGCTTCGGTCATCTGATCGCCCAGGTCGAGTGGGTCAGTCTTGGTGGCGGCATCCACTTCACCGGCGAGGGCTATCCGATCGATGCCTTCTGCGCGCGCCTTAAAGCCTTCTCCGAGAAGTACGGCGTGCAGGTGTATCTGGAGCCGGGCGAAGCGGCGATCACCCTGAGCGCCTCGCTGGAAGTGACCGTGCTCGACACCCTTTACAACGGCAAGCATCTGGCGGTGGTCGACAGCTCCATCGAAGCGCACATGCTCGATCTGCTGATCTATCGCCTCAACGCCAAGATGGCGCCGAGCGATGGCGAACACACCTACATGGTCTGCGGCAAATCCTGCCTGGCTGGCGATATCTTCGGCGAGTACCAGTTCGACAAACCGCTGCAGATCGGTGATCGCCTGTCGTTCATCGACGCGGCCGGTTACACCATGGTCAAGAAGAACTGGTTCAACGGCCTGAAGATGCCGTCCATCGTGGTCAAGCAACTCGACGGTAGTGTCGAGGTGGCGCGCCAGTTTGGCTTCGACGACTACCTGTCCAGTCTGTCGTAACTTCGTTGTGGCGATCCGCTTCAGCCTTGCATGACCCGTAGGGTGGGCTTCAGCCCACCTTCGCGATACACATCAAACGCTTTCAACAACGCAGTTCTCTGGAGGTGAAACAATTGAAGAAGAATGTTCTGATCATTGGGGCAGGAGGTGTTGCCAAGGTGGTGGCCCATAAGTGCGCGCAACACAATGACGAGTTAGGTCGCATTGCAATTGCGTCGCGCAACATCTCCAAATGCCAGGCCATCATCGACAGCGTGCAGGCAAAGGGCGGCCTCAAGCAGCCCGGCGAGATCAAGGCCTACGCGCTGAACGCCCTGGACGTGGAAGCGACCAAGGCACTGATCCGCGAGACCGAATCGCAGATCGTCATCAACGTGGGCTCGGCGTTCCTCAATATGTCCGTGCTGCGCGCCTGCATCGACACCGGCGTTGCCTATCTGGACACCGCCATCCACGAAGATCCGAGCAAGATCTGTGAAACCCCGCCGTGGTACGGCAACTACGAGTGGAAGCACCTGGCCGAATGCCAGGAAAAAGGCGTGACCGCCATCCTCGGCGTCGGCTTCGACCCGGGCGTGGTCAACACCTATGCCGCTCTGGCGCAACAACAGTACTTCGACACGATCGAGTCGATCGACATCCTCGACGTCAACGCCGGTTCGCACGGCAAGTACTTCGCCACCAATTTCGACCCGGAAATCAATTTCCGCGAATTCACCGGCACGGTCTACAGCTGGCAGAACAGCCAGTGGGTGAGCAACCGCATGTTCGAAGTCAAACGCACCGACGATCTGCCGGTGGTGGGCGAACAGAACCTGTACCTGACCGGCCATGACGAGGTGCACTCGCTGTCCAAGCACCTCGACGTACCGAACGTCCGCTTCTGGATGAGCTTCGGCGACCACTACATCAATGTGTTCACCGTGCTGAAGAACCTCGGCCTGCTCTCCGAGCAGCCGGTCAAGACCGCTGAAGGCCTCGAAGTAGTGCCGCTGAAAGTGGTCAAGGCCGTGCTGCCCGACCCCGCTTCGCTGGCGCCGGGCTACACCGGCAAGACCTGCATCGGCGACCTGGTCAAGGGCACCAAGGATGGCCAGCCGCGCGAGCTGTTCATCTACAACGTGGCCGACCACGAAGAAGCCTTCGCCGAGACCGACAGTCAGGGCATTTCCTACACCGCCGGCGTACCGCCAGTCGCCGCCGCGCTGCTGGTAGCGCGTGGCGAGTGGGATGCCCAGCGCATGGTCAACGTCGAGGAGCTGCCGGCCGAGCCGTTCCTCAAGCTGCTGGACGTAATGGGCCTGCCGACGCGCATCAAGGATGAGCACGGCGACCGTCCCTGGGATCAGTAAGCCCAGGTGAACCCCGAAAACCCCGCTGCGCAAGCTGCGGGGTTTTTGTTTTGGGGCGCTTTGTTTGCCCGCAATCTCGTTGCGGCGCTTCCCGCTCTGGCCATTTCACGCGACAATCCGCCACTGTTGAACATCCTCTATCTGGAGCGCCTGTGATTACCGAACAGCGCCGTCGCGCCTACCTCGACGCCATGCAGGTGGCCACCTGGCTGCCGCGTACCGAACTGCCCTTCGCGGCGGCGTCGCGCCCGGAGCTGCTCAAGCCGCTGCAGGAGGAAGCGTTCGAGCCTGTGCCGGAGCCTGTTGCTGTCACGCCGGCAGCCGTGCGCGAAGCGCCGGTCGAGCGGCCGAAGATCGAGATTCCGCGCCCCGCTGCCCAGCCGCGCCAGGCGGCTGTCGAGCCGGTGGCCGAGGCGGAACCTGTCGAGGAAAAACCGGCCCGGGTCAGTCTGCCTCCGCCGCGTTTTGCCCTGCAGTTGCTGCGCGCCGGCGACTGCGCCCTGCTGGTGGAACTGCCCACCGGCCAGCCGTTCCAGAGCCGCGATCCGGCGTACATCCTGCTCAAGGATCTGCTACGCGCCGCCGGCTTGCCGGACAGCCCGCAGTTGCTTGGCGAGCCGGTGCGCTGGCCGCTACTGGTGCGCGGCAATATGGATCAAGGCCCGCAAGCGGCGCTGGAATTCGTGCAGAGCTTCGTGGCTGCGCGTTTGGAAGAGCAGCCCAGCGCCTGCCTGTGGCTGGTTGGCTTGCCGGCCATTCGCTTTGCCGGCGAAGGCGATGAGCACAGCTACAACCGCGAGCTGCAGGTCGAAGGCCTTGGCGCTTGCTGGGCGCTACCGGGCCTGGAACTGCTGATGGAAGAACCAACGCGCAAGCGCGAACTGTGGCAGGCCATGCGGCGCGTGCGCCAGCGCTGGCTGGCCTGATACGATCAGCTGCGCGTCGGCCCTGCTGCGTTGAAAACAGGTTCGGAATGCTCATGTACAAAAGTACACTCCGCTTCCTCACCTGTTTTCGCCTTGCATGGCTCTAGCTCGCAAGATCGTGACTATTTCCGAGTATCCCAATGAGCGATGCGATTACCTTCCGCCCGATGACCGAGGCGGATCTCGATGCCGTATTGAAGATCGAATACGCCGCCTTCAGCCACCCGTGGACGCGCGGCATCTTTACCGATAGCCTCAAGTCCTATAACTGCTGGCTGATGTTCGAAGGCAATCAGCAGGTCGGTCATGGTGTGATCAACCTGATCCTCGACGAAGCGCACCTGCTCAATATCACCGTCAAGCCGGAAAGCCAGGGTCGCGGTCTTGGCTTGCGCCTGCTCGAACACCTGATGAAAGAAGCCTACGAGCTGGGCGGGCGCGAGTGTTTCCTCGAAGTGCGTGCCAGCAACCAGAGCGCCTACCGTCTGTACGAGCGTTTCGGCTTCAATGAAGTGGGACGCCGTCGCGATTACTACCCGGCTGTTGGCGGCCGCGAAGACGCGCTGGTGATGGCCTGCACGTTGGTCGATTGATGTCATTACGTTTTAAGACGTAGCCCGGATGCAATCCGGGAAATCGTTGCCCCGGATTGCATCCGGGCTACGCTCTGGCCAAGGCGTTTCACCCCGGATGCCCATCCACTCGCGGCCGACACAGCAGCGGCGCGTAATGCCAGGCGAACAGGGCGAAGGCCACGGCCCAGCAGAGCGCCGCCAGCCATAGCCAACTGCTGCCCGCCGAGACCCGAATCAGCGCGCCCAGATTGAGCAGGCCGAAGGCCCAGGCCATTGCCTGCGGCGGTTGCAATGCGCGGCCGGTATGACCGAGGCTGACCCGCGCCATCATCGCCAGGATCAGTCCACCCATCGCACCCACCGCCAGCGCATGGCTGGCCAGGCTGGGTTGCGTCAGCCAACCCAGATGCCAGGCTGCCATGCCGAGGCTGGCGATCAGCAGCCAGGCGTAGCCCAGGTGCAGCGACCACAGCAGCGGCACGCCCCAGATGTCGCGCAGGTGCCAGCGCCACAGGCGCAGGCCGTGCAGCACGCTCAGTACGATGAACGGCATGGCCAGCGAGGGGCTGGCCTGCAGGTTATGCCCGCTGGCGAACAGCGCGGCGACCAGCACGCCGCAGGCCAGCAGCAAACGATCCAGCCAGGGATGGGCGGCAAAGGCCTCGGCCCGGCCCAGGCCGCGCTGGGTGAAGAAAGGGATCACACGCCCGCCGATCAGGCTCAGCAGCACCGCAATCAGCCACAGTGCGGCCAACGCTCCGCGACGTTGCAGGTTGTCATCGCCCTGCGCCAGACCGGTGAGTGTCAGTGCCTGGCACAGCGCAAGCAGGCTGAGCACCAGCAAAATCAGGTAATTGTTGCGTTGCCGGGCCGCGATCAACTGGTGCGCCATCTGCGCAATCAACAGGCCGATAAAGGCCAGTTGTAGCGCGATCAGCATTGCCAACGGCACAGGGATAAACCAGACCAGGCGCGCCACCAGCCATAAGCCGAACAAGGCGATCAACGGCCGCCCGCTGAGGCCGGGGCGGCCCGTCCAGTTCTGTACGGCAGTGAGCAGGAAGCCGGCGATGATCGCCAGGCCGAAACCAAAGGGCATTTCATGGCGATGCCAGGCCAGCATGCCGCCTGGCACTGCAGGGCTCGTCAGACCGTGCAGCACCGCCGCCCAAAGGGCGACGGCGAGCAAGGCGAACAGGGCGCCGGCGATAAAGAACGGGCGAAAGCCCAGGCGCCAGAGCGGCGCGATGGCCAATGCCTGCTGGCGATCAAGCAATTGCATGTGTACCTGCCTCGTCTTTCAGGCGTTGCTGCGCGACCAGGCGCAGCACGTAGCTGATCTTCAGAATGCTGGGGCCGAGCAGCGTCAGGCTATGCGCCAGTACCAGCGACGGTACGTTCAGCTGTTTCTCCAGGCCATAGGCCGCGAGAAGGCCCACCAGCAGCAGGATCAGGCCGGCCCAGAGCAACTGGCTGGACAGGTGCAGGATCTGCAGCGGTGGAAGATTCAGCGGGTACATGGTTTGCCTCCTCATCGTTCAGCTATCCAGAGCCGAGGCCGGGCCGAAGAACTCGTAGCGGCTCTGCTCGGCCGGTACGCCCAGTGCCTGCAGATGGCGCCTGACCTGGGCCATGAAGGGTTTCGGGCCGAGGAAGTAGGCGTCCAGATCGCGCTCGGCCGGTAGCCACTGCTCCAGCAGTTCGCGGCTGAGCAAGCCCTCGGCGTCGGCCGCATCGCCCGCGCGCGGTTCGCTGTAGCACACGTAATGGCGAATCTGCGGATGCTCGGCGGCATGCGCATCGACCCAGTCGCGGAAGGCGTGCACCTCGGCATTGCGTGCGCAGTGGATGAAGTGGATCGGCCGGCCCGAATGCCGCGCGGCATCGAGCATGGCCAGCGCCGGGGTAATGCCGACACCGGCGCTGATCAGAGCCAGCGGCTTGTCCGACGCGCTCAGGGTGAACTCGCCTGCTGGCGGGAACAGCTCCAGCACATCGCCAACCTGAACCACGTCGTGCAGATGGTTGGACACGCGGCCGCCTGGCTCGCGCTTGACGCTGATGCGGTACTCACGGCCGTTGGCCAGGGCCGACAGCGAGTAGTTGCGGCGTACCTCTTCGCCGTTCAGCTGCAGGCGCATACCGATGTACTGGCCGGGCTGATGGTCGATCAGGGCGCCGCCATCGACAGGCTGCAGGTAGAAGGAAACGATCTCGGCGCTTTCGACGACCTTGCGTGCTACGCGGAAGGCCCGCGCGCCACGCCAGCCGCCAGGCGCTGCGGCATTCTGCGCGTACTGGCTTTCTTCTGCGCCGATGAGGATGTCGGCCAGTTGTTGATAGGCTGCCGCCCAGGCATTGATCACCGCGTCGGTGGCGATCTCGGCGCCCAGCACCTCGCGGATCGCGCGCAACAGGCAGCCGCCAACGATGGGGTAGTGCTCGGGGAGAATCTGCAGCGACACATGCTTGTTGACGATCTGCGCCACCAGCGGGCCGAGCGCTTCGAGGCGGTCGATATGCCGCGCGTACATCAGTACGCCGTTCGCCAGTGCGCGCGGCTGGTCGCCGCTGGCCTGGTGTGCCTGGTTGAACAGCGGGCGCACCTCGGGGTGTTCGCTGAGCATCATTCGGTAGAAATGCGTGGTCAGCGCTTCGCCGCCGCTTTCCAGCAGGGGCACGGTGGCTTTGATCAGGTCACGTTGGACAGGGGTCAGCATGAAGGTATCTCCGCAAGGCAAATAAAGACGCCGGTGTGGCTCGTCTGGCCAGTTGTGGCGTGCTAGCGTTGGCGGTAGATACGTATCAGTAAACGTGCCAAGTAAATAATCTATTAATATCAATAACTTGCTTTTTTTGTTGTCTTTATGACTCGTCATGCTTTCGAGTCATAAAAACATTGAGTAGTCGAAATGACCGCTAATCCGTTGCTGGAAGCCCTGATTCCCCTGGTCGCCGACTTGTCCCGTGAGCTGGATGACGGTGAGCGTTACCGTCGCCTGCTTGCCGCCTTGCGCCAGTTGTTCCCCTGCGATGCCGTCGCGCTGCTGCGGCTCGACGGCGAGGTGCTGGTGCCGCTGGCGGTCGAGGGGCTGAGCCCCGATACCCTGGGGCGGCGCTTCAGGGTCAGCGAGCATCCACGTCTGGCTGCGTTGCTGGAGCACGCCGGGCCTACGCGTTTCGCCGCCGATTGTGGCCTGCCTGACCCCTACGACGGGCTAGTCGAGGGGCTGCATGGCCATCTGGAAGTGCATGATTGCCTGGGCTGCCCGCTCTATCTGGACGAACAGCTCTGGGGCCTGCTGACCCTGGATTCGCTTGATCCGACCAGTTTCGGCCGGCTCGATCTGGACAGCCTCGAGGCCTTCGCCAGCCTGGCGGCGGCCACGGTCAAGGTCAGCGAGCGTATCAGCGGCCTGGCGCAGCGGGTCGAGGCCGAGCGCCAGCTCACCGAGCTGTACAAGCAGGCGCGTCAGCAACCGCGCGAGCTGGTAGGGCAGAGCGCGGCGCTGCGCAAGCTGCAGGGCGAAATTCGCCTGGTCGGCGACAGCCCGCTGACCGTGCTGATCACCGGCGAGACCGGGGTCGGCAAGGAGCTGGTGGCCGAAGCGATCCACGCCGCCTCGCCACGGGCGCAGCGGCCGCTGGTCAGCATCAACTGCGCGGCATTGCCCGATGCGCTGGTGGAGAGCGAACTGTTCGGTCATGTGCGCGGCGCCTTCTCCGGGGCCATGAGCGAGCGCAGCGGCAAGTTCGAGTTGGCCGATGGCGGCAGCCTGTTCCTCGATGAAGTGGGCGAGCTGCCGCTGGCGATCCAGGCCAAGCTGTTGCGCGTGCTGCAGAGTGGTCAGTTGCAGCGTGTCGGTTCGGATCGCGAGCACCGCGTCGACGTGCGGGTGATCGCCGCCACCAACCGCGACCTGGCAGCGGAAGTGCGTGCCGGCCGTTTTCGCGCCGATCTCTATCACCGCCTGAGCGTCTACCCGCTACCAGTGCCGCCATTGCGTGAACGCGGCCGCGATGTGCTGCTGCTGGCCGGTTACTTCCTCGAAGAGAACCGCGCCCGGCTCGGGCTGCGCAGCCTGCGCCTGAGCACGGAGGCGCAGAAGGCGCTGCTCGGTCATGATTGGCCGGGCAACGTGCGCGAGCTGGAGCACCTGATCGGTCGCGCTGCGATCAAGGCGCTGGCGCGCCATGGCGAGCGCCCGCGCATTCTCAGCCTCGATGTGCAGGATTTGGATTTGCCGAGCAGTAAGCTGCACGCAGCCGTTGAGGTCGTGTTGACGAGCGCTGAGCCGGTGCCGCAAGGCGTTGAGCTGCGCACGGCGGTGGACGCTTTCCAGCGCCAGTTGATCGAACAGTGCCTGGCGCGCCATCAGGGCAAATGGGCCGATGCGGCGCGTGAGCTGGGACTGGATCGCGCCAACCTCAGCCGTTTGGCCAAGCGGCTGGGTATTCGCTAGGGAAGAGCAAGAGGCTTGTGTAGGAGCCGCGCCTCGCGGCGAATGCGATCGAGCCAGCGGCGCAGAAGCAAAAGCTTCGCCCCGGGGCGGGGCTCCCACAGTCTGTCAGCGTTGGCTGGCGGTGCGCCTGGCGCACCCTTCACGGGAGCCTCAGGTACGTAGCCCGGATGCAGTCCGGGGCCAGCCATTCCCGGATTTCATCCGGGCTAGAGTTGGAACACCAGCGCCTTGAGGCCGCTTTCGGGGGAGATGTCGGGAAACTCCGGCGGGTTGTCCAGGCGCTCGATGAAGCGCAGTTGCGGCGCTTCGGCGGCCATGCCCTCGATCAGAAAGTCCGGGCCGATATCCGGGTCGTTGACGCAGGCCAGCACCGTGCCGTGCTCGGTCATCAGCTCAGGCAAGCGCCGGAGAATCTTGGTGTAGTCCTGGGTGAGGGCGAAGCTGCCTTTCTGAAAGCTTGGCGGGTCGATGATCACCAGGTCATAAGGCCCGCTCTTGCGCACCTTGCCCCAGGACTTGAACAGCTCGTGGCCGAGAAACTCCACTCGGGAGAGGTCGTGCTGGTTCAGGCGATGGTTGTCGCGCCCGCGGGACAGCGCGGCGCGTGCCATGTCCAGGTTGACCACCTGCGCGGCACCGCCAGCGATGGCCGCGACGGAGAAGCCGCAGGTGTAGGCGAACAGGTTGAGCACGAGCTTGCCGGCCGCCTGCTCACGCACCCACTGGCGACCCAGGCGCATATCGAGGAACAGCCCGCTGTTCTGCTTGCTGCCCAGATCCAGTAGGTAATGCAGACCATCTTCGATGATCGGCCATTGCGCCTGCGGCTCACCGGCCAGCCATTCGCTCTCGCTGCCCTGCACGTAGCGGTGCTGCAGTAGCAGGCCGCGCGCGCCGCTAGTCTGCCACTGTGGCGTTGTCAGTAGCTCGATGAGTAACGGCTTGAGTGTCGGCGACGGCTCGCGAAACAGCATCACCAGTACGATGCCGGACAGCCAGTCGACGGTGATCTGTTCCAGCCCCGGCCAGCAGCGGCCACGGCCATGGAACAGGCGACGGGTCTCGGTGCTGGGGTGGTTGTCCAGTGCCTGCAGCAGGTGCTCGCGCAGGATGGCGAGGGCGGCGTCAGTCATCGCGGGTCAGCACTTCCAGCAGCTCGATCTCGAAGGTCAGGTCGGAGTTGGGCGGAATCGAACCGACGCTGCGCTCGCCGTAACCCAGGTGCGCCGGCACCTGCAGCTTGCGCTTGCCACCGACCTGCATGCCCATCAGACCCTGGTCCCAGCCCTTGATCACCCGGCCAGTGCCGATCACGCACTGGAACGGCTTGCCGCGTGAGTAGGATGAGTCGAACTCCGTGCCATCGGCCAGCCAGCCGCGATATTGGGTGGTGATCAGGGCGCCCTTGACCACGGTCTTGCCGTCGCCCTGTTGCAGGTCTTCGATGATCAGTTGGTCAGTCATGGCGGGTTCCGTGTCGGTTATGGGCAGCCTGGAGGATGCGCTGCGCAGGTACGCGCAACTGGGTCAGCAGGTAGTCGGCGAAGGCCGGGTAATAGTCTTGCAGGGCGATGGCGCCGGCCATGCAGTCCAACCAGGCCTGGGCAAGGGCAGCGTCTACCGGCCACTGCGCATGGAAGGCCGGAATGCTGATGCTGCCGTACTGCTCAGTGAACAGGCGCGGCCCGCCCAGCCAGCCGCTGAGGAAGCACGCCAGCTTGTCGCGCGCGGCGCTCAGGTCAGCGGGGTGCAGGGCACGTAAGGCGGCGGCTTCGGGGCGTTCGTCCATCAGTCGGTAGAAGTCATCGACCAGCCGGCGCAGGCCGTCGATGCCGCCAGCGGCCTGATAGGAGGCATCACCGGTGCCGTAGGGAGGTGTTTCGCTCATCGAACCATCGTCCGGAAAAGGCGCCATTGTAACCGCTGGCGTAGAATGCTCGGCCAGTTTGGTTTGAGGTTTGGAGCTGCATGCAGGTGCTGTTCTCCCTCTCCCGCTTGCGGGAGAGGGCCGGGGAGAGGGAAAAGAGCGAAACCCTCTCCCCCAGCCCCTCTCCCATAAATGGGAGAGGGGAGTGCAACCGCAGGCTCGGATGAATGATGACGCAACCCCAGCAAGGCTTCGTGCTCAGCCGCCATTGGCGCGACACGTCGGAGGGCACCGAGGTGGCCTTCTGGCTGGCCACCGATGAGGGCCCGCGCCAGGTGCGCCTGCCGTGCCAGGACGTGGTGGCCTTCATCCCGGCCGAGCAGCGTGCCTGGGCCGAGCCGTTGTTGCGTAATGAAACGGGCGTAGAGCTGCGACCGCTTTCCTTGCGCGACTTCAAGCGTCGCCCGGTGCTGGGCCTGTATTGCCGCCAGTACCGCCAGTTGCTGCAGCTGGAGAAGAAGCTGCGTCAGGTCGGTGTCGATGTGTACGAGGCCGATATCCGCCCGCCGGATCGCTACCTGATGGAGCGCTTTATTACCGCCAGCGTGCTGTTCGACGGTATCGCGCAGGAAGACGGCAGCCTGCTGTGCAAGTCGCTCAAACACGCGCCTGATTACCGACCAACGCTGCGTCTGGTGTCGCTGGATATCGAGACCAGCGCGCGGGGCGAACTGTATTCCATCGCCCTGGAAGGCTGCGGCCAGCGCCAGGTGTACATGCTCGGTCCGGCCAATGGCGACGCCAGCAGCGTCGACTTCGACCTGGAGTACTGCGACAGCTGCCAGTTGCTGCTCGAACGGCTGAATGCCTGGCTGCAGCGGCATGACCCGGACGCCATCATCGGCTGGAACCTGGTGCAGTTCGACCTGCGCGTGCTGCGCGATCACGCCGAGCAACTCAAGGTGCCGCTGCTGCTGGGGCGTGGCGGCGACGTGATGGGCTGGCGTCAGCACAACAGCAGTCAGCACTATTTCGCCGAGGCGGCCGGGCGGCTGATTATCGACGGCATCGAGGCGCTACGCTCGGCGACCTGGAGTTTCCCTTCGTTCAGCCTGGAATCGGTGGCGCAGACCCTGCTCGGCGAGGGCAAGGCGATCGATACACCCTATGCGCGCATGGACGAGATTCAGCGCATGTTCGACGAGGACAAGCCGGCGCTGGCGCGCTACAACCTCAAGGACTGCGAGCTGGTCACGCGCATCTTCGCCCACACCGATCTGCTCGCCTTCCTCCTGGAGCGCTCCAGCGTCACTGGCCTGGCCGCCGACCGCAGCGGCGGCTCGGTGGCGGCCTTCACTCACCTTTACCTGCCGCCGATGCACCGCCTGGGCTACGTCGCGCCGAACCTCGGCGATATTCGCGGTGAGAACAGCCCCGGCGGCTTCGTCATGGATTCGCGCCCCGGCCTCTACGATTCGGTGCTGGTGCTGGACTACAAGAGCCTGTATCCGTCGATCATCCGCAGCTTTCTGATCGACCCGCTGGGTCTGGTTGAAGGCTTGCACCAGCCGGATGACGAACATTCGGTGGAAGGCTTTCGCGGCGCACGCTTCTCGCGCACCCGGCATTGCCTGCCGGCCATCGTCGAGCGCGTCTGGCAGGGGCGTGAGGCGGCCAAGCGCGACGGCAACAAGGCGCTGTCGCAGGCGCTGAAGATCATCATGAATGCCTTCTACGGCGTGCTCGGCTCCAGTGGTTGCCGCTTCTTCGACCCGCGCCTGGCCTCGTCCATCACCTTGCGCGGGCATCAGATCATGAAGCGCACCCGCGAGCTGATCGAAGCCGAGGGGCATGCGGTGATCTACGGCGACACCGACTCCACCTTCGTCTGGCTCGGTCGTGCTCATGACGAGGACGAGGCGACACGCATCGGCCGCGCGCTGGTGGCTCGGGTCAACGCCTGGTGGCGCCAGCATCTGCAGAATGAGTACGACCTGACCAGCGCCCTGGAGCTGCAGTTCGAGACCCATTACCGGCGCTTTCTCATGCCCACCATTCGCGGCACCGAGGAGGGCAGCAAGAAGCGTTATGCCGGCCTGGTTCACGACGTGGACGGCAGCGAACGCATGGTGTTCAAGGGCCTGGAGACGGTGCGCACCGACTGGTCGCCGCTGGCCCAGCGCTTTCAGCAGGAACTCTATCGCCTGGTATTCGCCGGCCAGCCCTACGAGGACTACGTGCGCGACTACGTCAAACGTACGCTGGCCGGCGAGCTGGACGAGCTGTTGGTCTACCGTAAGCGTTTGCGCCGACGCCTCGACGACTACCAGCGCAACGTGCCGCCGCACGTGCGCGCCGCGCGCCTGGCCGACGAATACAACCAGCAGTTGGGGAGGCCGTTGCAATATCAGCGTGGTGGCTGGATCAGCTACCTGATCACCACCGGCGGGCCGCAACCACTGGAGCGCCTGCTGTCGCCGGTGGACTACGAGCACTACATCAGCCGCCAGCTCAAGCCGGTGGCCGACGCCATTCTGCCGTTCGTCGGCGGTGAGTTCGAGCGTCTGGTGAACGGGCAGTTGGGGTTGTTCTGAAAACGCCTGGCTGCCGCTCTGGCTGGCCGTTTTGCACGGCTGCATGATCAATCAGTCATGAAATGTTTTGTAATATTCGCCGCATTGAGTGGCATATGCGGCCTGAGTATCTTTGCGCCCGTGATGCCGGGCCCCTCTGGCGGTGAATACCGCGATGTCGGAATCACAGTCTGTTCAATCTGACTGTAGGAGGGGCTCCATGACTGCCCTAGAACCGTTCCTCTTCGCCGAGTTCCTCGGCACGGCCACCTGGTTGTGGCTGGTCTTCATCGCTGTCGTCATTTCCCTGTTGGCCTTCGATCTTGGCGTGCTGCACCGCGATAATCGCGAGATCGGCGTGCGCGAGAGCCTGTTGCTCTCGGGTGGCTACATCACTGCGGGTCTGTTGTTCGGTGTCTGGGTGTTCTTCCAGAAGGGCGGCGACGCCAGCATGGATTACGTCACCGGCTTTCTGATCGAGAAATCGTTGTCGATGGACAACGTGTTTCTCATGGCCATGATCTTCAGCTTCCTCGCCATCCCGCGGCAGTACCAGCACAAGGTGCTGTTCTGGGGAATCATGGGCGTGCTGGTGCTGCGGGCGATCATGATCGGCCTGGGTGCAGCGCTGATTCACGAGTTCAGCTGGATTCTCTATGTGTTCGGCGCATTCCTGTTCTTCACCGGCGTGAAGATGCTGTTCTCCAAGCTCGACGATGCGCCGGACCTGCAGAATAACGTGCTGGTCAAGTTCCTGCGCAAGCACCTGCGCGTGACTGATGAGCTGCACGGCCAACACTTCTTCGTGCGCCAGGATGATGGCAAAGGGCGCAGCGTGCTGTGGGTGACGCCGCTGTTCCTGGCGCTGATCCTGATCGAGTGCGCCGACCTGGTGTTCGCCATCGACAGCGTGCCGGCGATCTTCGCCATCACCCAGGATCCGTTCATCGTCTACACCTCGAACATCTTCGCCATCCTCGGCTTGCGCGCCCTGTACTTCGCCCTGGCGGCGCTGATCCACCGCTTCGCCTACCTCAAGTACGCGCTGGCGCTGGTGCTGGTGTTCATCGGCGCGAAGATCTTCCTGGTCGGCATCATCGGCAAGATCCCGGCCGTGGTGTCGCTGAGCGTGACCCTGGGCCTGCTGATCGGTGGCGTGCTGCTGTCGCTGTACAAGACCCGTGGCCAGGCGCCGGTCAATATCTGACGTATCAATCCCGCCCGGCCCGTGATGTGGCGAGCCGGGCCTCGCAATCGGAGAGGCATGATGCTCAAACACTGGAAGAATCGTCTGGCGCCCATGGCATTGGGTGTCGCCTTGCTCGGTCTGGTTGGCTGTGAAGCCGCCGAACAGTCCGCGCAGAAACTGGCCGAGGAGGCGAAAAAGGAAGCACAGGCGCTGCTCAGCGACTCCGTCGGTGAAGTGGTGAATGAGGTCAACCGCCAGGTGGATGCCTTGCAGGAGTCGACCAATCGCGCCATGGGCAAGGCCGAACAGGACGATCAGGACAAGCAGGACGAGGACGCAGAGCAGGACGCCGCCAAGGTGCTCGAGCAGAGCGTCGAGACCTGACGCTCGTGGGCGCGTTGCGCCTGCAGCAATTTGTAGCAGCTCGATGATGCATGGCAGGGTGACATTTGGCGTGTCGCCCGGTCTTAGGTTCTGTACGAAAAGTGCCTGCGCTCGGTGATGCTTCGTTAAAAATAGGTTCGGAATGCTCATTTACAGCTCGTAAACTCCGCTTCCTCACCCATTTTTGCCTCGCCTGACCTTCGCTCGACGACTTTTCGTACAGAACCTAGGTTCGGCCTGACCGGTACGAGCGCAGCGAGAAGCAGGATGACGCGGCGCCTCGTCCCCAGGCCCGACCACTGTCTTTGATCATCTCGCGAGCTCTGACCATGAACATCTCCCTACGCTGGGTGCACCGCACGTTGCTGGCCAGCCTTCTGCTGATCGTCACCGCGCTGGGTTTCTTCACCTGGCAGTATTTCTTTCCCGTGCAGGCCGCCAGTGGTTGGTCCTATCGCGTGGCCTATGAAGATATCCAGAAGGCTGCCGGGCTGGCGCGCTCTGCAGACGGCGGCATTCTGGTCAGCCAGGAACTGCAGGATGGCCAGGGCAGCATCCTGTTGATCCAGCCGGATGGCGAGCGTGAGGTGGTGGTCGCCGGTTTGTCCAAGCCCGATGGCATGCTCGCCACGCGCGGTGGCCTGGTATTCAGCCAGGAGTCCGGCGACAAGCCGGTCAGCTTTCTGCAGGACGGGCGTGTTTCCAGCCTCTTTCAGGGCAACACGGTGCAGGGGCTATGGGATGACGGCCATTACCTCTACGCCATCGAGGATCGCAAGGGTGATGGCCGGCTGTGGCGCTACCGCTGGGATGACCGCCAGTTGAGCGTCGTGCGTGACAACCTCTCGGAAACCGAGTCGATCACCCGCTGTAGCGACGGTCGTATGCTTTACAGCGAAAAGGAGAGCGGCGTGATTCGCGAACTGCGTGAGGATGGCCGTGACCCGGTGGTGCTCGACGGTCTGCGTAACCCCACCTTCCTGCTGTGCGACGAGCAGGGACTATGGATCAGCGAAGACTCGACCCATCGCGCTCGCCTGCTGTTGGTCGATGCACAGGGCCGGCAGACGACCGTGTTGTCGTTCCTCAAGGCGCCGCAGGCCATTATGGCGCTGGAAGATGGGCGTTATCTGATCGCCGAGGGAGGGCGTGATCGCGTGCTGGAATTGAACATGCCGCGTGCGTCAGGGGCCGATGGCTAGTCGACAGAACGGGTGCTTGGCTGATCGATGAAGCAGGGCGAAGCCACTGGCTTCGCCCTCGCGGGTTGCTTTCAGGGCTTGCGTGGCACCGGCTTGAGCAGTTCGTCCGGTGGCATCTCGCACTGGATCTTGCGCCCGATCAGCGCTTCGATCGGCGGCAGGGCGTAGGCGTCGTCCTCGCCGGCGAAGCTGATCGAGGTGCCGCTGCTGCCGGCACGGCCGGTACGACCGATGCGGTGCACGTAGTCGTCCGGATCTTCCGGCAGGGTGAAGTTGATCACATGGCTGATGCCATCGACGTGGATACCGCGCCCGGCCACATCGGTGGCGACCATGACGCGGATCTTGCCTTCACGGAAGCCTTCCAGCGCGCGGATGCGCTTGTGCTGGGGGATGTCGCCGGACATCTGCACGGCGCTGATGCCGTCGCGGGTCAGGCGCTCCTCGATACGGCGTACTTCGTCCTTGCGGTTGGCGAAGACCATTACCCGCGTCCAGTTGTTCTGGCTGATCAGGTTGTACAGCAGCTTGTACTTGTCTGCCGAGGCCACGGCGTAGACGTGCTGCTCGACGGTGTCGCTGGCAACGTTCTCCGGCTCGATCTCGACGATGGCCGGGTTGACCGTCCACTGCTTGGCCAGGTTCATCACGTCGTCGGTGAAGGTGGCGGAGAACAGCAGGGTTTGGCGGTCGCCCTTCATCGGCGTCTGGCGGATGATCTGCCGTACCTGCGGGATGAAGCCCATGTCGAGCATGCGGTCGGCCTCATCGAGCACCATCACCTCGACCATGTCCAGGTGCACTTCACCGCGCTGGTTGAAGTCCAGCAGGCGGCCCGGGGTAGCGACGAGGATGTCGCAGAAGCGCGATTCCAGCTGCTTGAGTTGCTTGTCGAAATCCATGCCGCCGACGAACTGCATGACGTTGAGGCCGGTGTATTTGGTTAGCTCGGCCGCGTCCTTGGCGATCTGCACCACCAGTTCACGGGTCGGCGCGATGATCAGCGCGCGCGGCTCGCCCATGTAGCGCTCTTTCGGCGGTGGGGTCTGCAGCAGTTGGGTGATGATCGAGATGAGGAACGCGGCAGTCTTGCCGGTACCGGTCTGGGCGCGACCGATGGCGTCCTGGCCCTTGAGGGTGTAGCCCAGTACGCCCGCCTGAATCGGCGTGCAGTAGGGGAAGCCGAGGTCGTGAATGGCATGCATCAGCTCGGGGGCGAGCTTGAAGTCATGGAAGCGCGTCTTGCCTTCGACCGGCTCGACCACGAAGTCTTCCAGCTTCCAGGTGTCCAGCGGTTTTGCCGGGCGCTCGCGGCGCGGCTTGTCGGCCTTGGCCGGACGCGGCACACGCTCTGCACTCTGCGTGGCGCTGGCTTCGGGTTTGCGCGCAGGGTTGTCCTGGCGCTCGTTGTCATGGGTTGCGCCGGTCTTGGCCGGTGCAGGCGCTACGGGTGCAGTGTCTGGCTGTGGCTGCTCGCCTTCGGCCTTGCCGAACATTTTCTTGAGTGCTTCGAGCACGGGCTTCTCATCGATTGGTTAAGGAGTGAACGCTCGCCAGTGTAATGCAAGACGCGGGCGCGGCGAAGTGTCTGCGCGCGTCTGTCAAGGGGCGACCTGATCTGTCCGGCAGGCTGCTTGGCCGCAGGCGCCTGAACGTGCCGGCCATGATTGCGGCGCTGATGCTGGCGCCCAAGCCTGCAGGGTTTCGCCGAGGCCGGCTGGCTGCGTTGTTCATCCGGGGTCGTCCCTGCATGCCCGTGATGGTAGCCGGGCGCGTGATGCATGGCCGTCAACCGCTCAGGCAGTTACGACCTTGCTGCTTGGCCTGGTACAGCGCGGCATCGGCTCGCGCGATCAGGCCTTGCAGGCTGTCCTGATGCTGCATCTGCGCCAGCCCGATGGAAATGGTCATGCCCGGTAGAACGCCAACTGGCGAGTAGAAAGAGGTGATCCGCTCCAGGCTGATGCGCAGGCGTTCGGCGATGCTGCGGGCGTCGTCGGCGGCGATTTCCGGCAGGAGGATGACGAACTCCTCGCCACCGAAACGTATCAGGCTGTCCTTGGCCCGCAACTGGCTGTTGAGCGTGTTGGCCACCAGGCACAAGGCATAGTCGCCCGCCAGATGGCCATGCTGGTCGTTGTAGGCCTTGAAGTGGTCGACATCGAGCATCAGCAGGGAAATCGGCTCTTCGTTGAAGGCGCAGCGGGTACTTTCACGTTCGAACACATGTTCCAGCCAGCGTCGGTTGAAGCAGCCGGTGAGGGTGTCGATATTGGCATGCTGTTCGCTGTCGAGAATTTGCCGGTTGCCCTTGCGTACACGCTCACAGAGCAACTGCAGCAGGTTCTGCATCACCTGGGGCGATTGCTGAAAGAGCGTTACCAGCGACTCACGGTGCAGACGCAGGACGATGGAGGGACATTCGGCGACCACGTAGGCCGAGGGGCGTTCGTTGTCGATGAAGCTGATTTCGCCGGCGCAATCACCCACTTCCAGAGTGCCGACGGGCTGGTTGTCCAGCGAACCGAGATAAACACGTAAACGCCCCTGAAGCAGCAGGTAGAGATGCTGGTTACGGTCGAAGGGGGATAACAACACCTCGCCGGCTTCCAGTTCGCAGGCGCGAAACTCCGCCAGGAGTCGCTCCAGGTTGTTGGCCGCGATGTTGTGAAACAGCCGCAGGCGCTGGATCTGCTGTAGATCTGCTGGCCAGTACGCCGTTTTCATCGCGTTTTCACCGGGCCTGGGCGGGCGAAGAGCATCGCTAACACTCCATGTTGTGTTCACGTGTCGATAATCGACACTATTCCCACACAAGTAGCATGGCAATGCCCACAGCAATGCCGGCCGACCAATGGCGGTACGAAAGTACAAATGTGTGAGCGGATGCGCGTCCCTGCGCACCCCGGGGGGTATCCAGTGGATGCGATGGCCCACGGCGTAGCCTGCCAGACGCTCGCCAATGGCGGCAGCCAGTGCCTGGCTGTCATTGGCCAGATGGATGTGCGACAACTGCCCGGCCTTGTCGTCACTCAGCCCCTCGACCCTGGCTGCCGGATGCAGTTCGGCGACAACTGCCTGGTAACCCGGGCGATGGCATCGAAACGCAGCGCCGGTCTGAGCCGCACGTAGACCACCGGCAGTTCACCGGCTTTCTCGTCCGGCTTGCCCACGGCAGCAGCCAGGGCTACGGCCGGGTGCTTGTGCAGGGCTTCTTCGATCCTCTGCGGATCGATGTTGTGGCCGCCGCGAATGATCAGCTCCTTGCTGCCCGGCTGGGTCAGGCCGCCAGTAATTGGCTCAACCATTTTGCGATATCGCGAATTTCTTCCGGCAGCACTTCATGGCCCATCGGATAGTCGTGCCATTGCGCCGGTACCCCGCTGGCCTGCAGGCGGTCGTACGCGGCACGGCCCATGTCGGGTATCACCACGTCGTCGAATCTGCCATGCAAACACAGCACCGGCAGTTGTCTTTTTGTATCCGCCATCTGCATGTCATCGCTGAACGTGGGGGCGTAGGTCGACAGCGCCAGGACGCCGCCGAGAGGCTGTGCATAACGTAGGAAGGCGGTGTGCAGCACCACCGCGCCGCCCTGGGAAAAGCCTGCCAGGACGATGCGTTCAGCGGCGATACCCTCTGCGCGCTCAGCCTCGATCAGGGCGATCACCTGGTCGGCCGACTCCTCCAGTTGCGCTTGGTCGATGGCCCGTGCCGGACTCATGGCGAGGATGTCGTACCAGCTCGGCATGCTCCAGCCGCCATTGATGGTCACCGGGCGAGTAGGGGCCTGCGGCAGGATGAAGCGCGTGCTGGGCAGTTGCTCCTGCAGCATTTCGGCGACCGGCAGGAAATCGTAACGGTCGGCCCCCAGCCCATGCAGCCAGATCACGCTGGCGTCAACGGTTTGTGGGGGCTGCAGAATCATGGGTGCGGTCATTGGTAGCTCCGGTGTGGTGCGTGCGCCTCAATTTGGGGCGACATCCGATTCAGGGTCTGGCGCATCAGTGAACAAGTTGTCGCACGGGTGAAACTTTTGCTCTTGACCCCCGTATATACGGCCTTTTGCCATGTGCTGGTACGGCCCTTGCTAAAACCTATTCGAACTGACGAAGCGGTGCGCTAACGGTAACACTGTGCCATTGCCATCGCTCAACAGGCAGGAATCTGCTGTGTGGGGTTCCTATAAGACCGTCGGGGGTGATCGATCACCCAGGCGGATGACGATCCGTCTCAGGCCCGTTCAACCAATGGGCTGGGCAGGAGCAGTTGGCCAGCAGAGGGTAAAGCCGACTAGACTCCAGCCTGACGTTCGAACTTCTCGTCGATACCGTTGCTGCCAGCGGGTCGCGTGCCTCAAAAGGGTGGGGAAGGCGGACGGAGACTCCAACACAACAAGAGCAACTGGAGGTTTTTGATGAAGATGGTGAAATCCACCCTGGCTGTACTGACCACCGCAGCCGTGCTCGGTGTCAGTGGCTTTGCCCAGGCAGGCGCCACCCTGGATGCCGTACAGAAGAAAGGCTTCGTGCAGTGCGGTATCAGCGACGGTCTGCCGGGCTTCTCCTATGCCGATGAAAAAGGCAATTTCCTGGGCCTGGACGTCGATATCTGCCGCGCGGTTGCCGCTGCGGTGTTCGGTGATGCGACCAAGGTCAAGTACAGCCCGCTGACCGCCAAGGAGCGCTTCACCGCGCTGCAGTCCGGCGAAGTCGACATCCTGTCGCGCAACACCACCTGGACCAGCTCGCGTGACGCGGCGCTGGGCCTGAACTTCACCGGCGTGACCTACTATGACGGTCAGGGCTTTCTGGTGAACAAGAAGCTGGGTGTCTCCAGCGCCAAGGAACTGGACGGCGCCACCGTCTGCATCCAGGCCGGTACCACCACCGAGCTGAACCTTTCCGACTACTTCCGTGCCAACGGCATGAAGTACACCCCCATCACTTACGACACCTCTGACGAGAGCGCCAAGTCGGTCGAAGCCGGTCGTTGCGACGTGCTGACCTCTGACCAGTCGCAGCTGTACGCACAGCGCATCAAGCTGGCCAATCCGGACGACTACGTGGTGCTGCCGGAAGTCATCTCCAAGGAACCGCTCGGCCCGTCCGTTCGTCAGGGTGACGAGGAGTGGTTCGATATCGTGCGCTGGAGCCTGTTCGCCATGCTCAACGCCGAGGAGCTGGGTGTGACGTCGGCCAACGTCGAAGAAACCGCGAAAACCACCAAGAACCCGGACGTCGCCCGTCTGCTGGGTACCGAGGGTGAGTTCGGCAAGGATCTCAAGTTGCCGAAAGACTGGGCTGTGCAGATCGTCAAGCAGGTTGGCAACTACGGCGAGTCGTTCGACCGCAACGTCGGTGCCGGCAGTGAGCTGAAGATCGAGCGTGGTCTCAATGCCCTGTGGAACAAGGGTGGTCTGCAGTACGCACCGCCAGTGCGTTGACCGTCCACAGCGGCAGACCTCGGGTCTGCCGCTGTCGTTTCCACGTAAGGAACGTCCTGAAAGAGCCGTCATTGCCGTGTAAGCGGTATCCATGACCCTGCAGCCTGTGCGCTCCCGTCTCTGCGGGAGTGACGCCAAGTGGGCTTTTTCAGCGTTCCCAGAGTGAAGTCCGCCCCCGCGCTGGCGCGGGGGCGCGGCCTCCATGAGGGTTGTTATGCAAACGACTGCCAATGTCCCGCGCCCCAAAGGATCACTGCTGACCGATCCGCAGGTGCGCGCCTGGGCTTTCCAGATCATTGCCGTTGTCGCTGTCGTGGCGCTCGGCTGGTTTCTCTTCCAGAACACCCAGGCCAACCTGGAGAAGCGCGGAATCATTTCCGGCTTCGCGTTCCTCAATAACAGTGCCGGGTTCGGTATCGCCCAGCACCTGATCGACTACACGGAAAGCGACAGTTACGGCCGCGTCTTTCTGATTGGTCTGCTCAATACCCTGCTGGTGTCCTTCATCGGCATCGTGCTGGCTTCGATTCTCGGTTTTCTGCTGGGTGTGGCGCGTCTGTCACCCAACTGGCTGATCAGCAAGCTGGCCACCGTCTATATCGAGATCTTCCGCAACATTCCGCCGTTGCTGCAGATCCTGTTCTGGTACTTCGCGGTCTTTCTCGCGCTTCCCGGGCCTCGGCAAAGCCTCGAAGTCGGGGATACCTTCTTCCTCAACAGTCGCGGGCTGTACATGCCGTCACCCGCACCATCGGAGAGCTTTGGCCTGTTCGCCGTGGTCGTGCTGGCCACCGTCGTCGGCATCATCGCCCTCGGGCGTTGGGCCAGGAAGCGTCGTGAGGCCACCGGCCAGATCTTCCCGCTGCTGTGGACATCGCTGGCGCTGATCGTGGTCATGCCCGGCCTGGCCGTGCTGATCGGCGGCAACCCGCTGGTGTGGAGCGTGCCGGAACTGACTGGTTTCAACTTCCGTGGCGGCTGGGTGATGATTCCCGAGCTGATGGCCCTGACCCTGGCGCTGACCATCTACACCGCTGCCTTCATTGCCGAGAACGTGCGTTCGGGGATCATGGCCGTCAGCCATGGGCAGACCGAAGCCGCGCGCTCGCTGGGGTTGCGTCCGGGCATCACCTTGCGTCTGGTGATCATCCCGCAGGCCCTGCGCGTGATCATCCCGCCGCTGACCAGCCAATACCTCAACCTGGCGAAGAACTCTTCGCTGGCTGCCGGTATCGGTTATCCGGACATGGTGTCGCTGTTCGCCGGCACCGTACTCAACCAGACCGGCCAGGCCATCGAGGTGATCGCCATCACTATGAGCGTGTATCTGGCGATCAGTATCAGCATTTCCCTGCTGATGAACTGGTACAACAAGCGCATTGCGCTGATCGAGCGGTAAGGAGCAGCCATGCAGACTCATACCTTCAAACCGGATCTGCCACCGCCGCGCATGAGTGTCGGCCCGGTAGCTTGGCTCAAGGCCAACCTGTTTTCCAACTGGTTCAACACCCTGCTGACGTTGTTGGCTGCCTACCTGATCTGGCTGATCGTGCCGCCGCTGTTGCAGTGGGCGTTCATCGATGCCAACTGGGTCGGTACGACCCGTGCCGACTGCACCCAGTCAGGCGCCTGCTGGGTGTTCATCCAGCAGCGTTTCGGCCAGTTCATGTATGGCTTCTATCCCAGCGAATTGCGCTGGCGTGTCGATGCCACCCTGTGGTTGGCCATCATCGGCGCCGCACCGTTGTTCCTGCCGCAGATGCCGCGCAAGGCTGTCTACGGGCTGGCGCTGCTGGTGATCTATCCGGTCATCGCCTGGTGCCTGCTGCACGGCGGCGTGTTTGGCCTGAGCGTGGTGTCCACCAGCCAGTGGGGCGGCCTGATGCTGACCCTGGTGATCGCCTATGTGGGGATCACCGGTGCCTTGCCACTGGGCATCCTGCTGGCGCTGGGACGACGTTCCAACCTGCCGGCGATCAAGGTCATCTGCGTCACCTTCATCGAGTTCTGGCGCGGTGTGCCGTTGATCACCGTGCTGTTCATGTCTTCGGTGATGCTGCCGCTGTTCCTGCCCGAAGGCATGCACTTCGACAAGCTGATGCGCGCGCTGATCGGGGTGATCCTGTTCCAGTCCGCCTACATCGCCGAGGTGGTGCGCGGCGGTCTGCAGGCCATTCCCAAGGGGCAGTACGAAGCGGCTGCCGCCATGGGCCTGGGTTACTGGCGCATGATGGGCCTGGTGATCCTGCCGCAGGCGCTCAAGCTGGTCATCCCCGGCATCGTCAACACCTTCATTTCACTGTTCAAGGACACCAGCCTGGTGATCATCATCGGCCTGTTCGACTTGCTCAACAGCATCAAGCAGGCGACCACCGACCCAGCCTGGCTGGGCATGGCCACCGAAGGCTATGTGTTCGCGGCGCTGATTTTCTGGATTTTCTGTTTTGGTATGTCCCGCTACTCCATGCACCTGGAGCGCAAGCTGGACACCGGCCACAAGCGTTAGGAGTGAATTATGAGTGAAGCAATCAAGCAACCCAGCGCTGAGCCGATGATCCTGCTGCAGGGCGTGAACAAGTGGTACGGCCAGTTCCACGTGCTCAAGGATATCAACCTGAGCGTGCAGCAGGGCGAGCGTATCGTGCTCTGCGGACCGTCCGGTTCGGGCAAGTCCACCACCATTCGCTGCATCAACCGCCTGGAAGAGCACCAGCAGGGGCGCATCGTGGTCGATGGCACCGAGCTGACCAGCGACCTCAAGCACATCGAGGCGATTCGCCGCGAAGTGGGCATGGTATTCCAGCACTTCAACCTGTTCCCGCACCTCACCGTGCTGCAGAACTGCACGCTGGCGCCGATGTGGGTACGCAAGATGCCCAAGCGTCAGGCCGAGGAAATCGCCATGCATTTCCTCGAGCGCGTGCGCATTCCCGAGCAGGCCAACAAGTACCCGGGGCAGCTCTCCGGTGGTCAGCAGCAGCGTGTGGCGATTGCCCGCGCGCTGTGCATGAAGCCGAAGATCATGCTGTTCGACGAGCCGACTTCGGCACTCGACCCGGAGATGGTGAAAGAGGTGCTGGACACCATGATCGGCCTGGCCGAAGACGGCATGACCATGCTCTGCGTGACCCACGAAATGGGCTTTGCCCGCACCGTGGCCAACCGGGTGATCTTCATGGACAAGGGCGAGATCGTCGAGCAGGCCGAGCCTGATACCTTCTTCTCCAATCCGCAGAACGAACGTACCAAGCTGTTCCTCAGTCAGATTCTGCACTGAGTTGGCATCGTGCTATCGATAAGGGAGCCTTCGGGCTCCCTTTCTCATTGTTGGTGCCGCTCCAGCTGGGGTCAATCTGTAGGAGCGGCGCCCCGCCGCGTACCGAGGTGGCGCTGGTAGACAAAGCTTCGCCCCGGGGCGGGGCTCCTACGGGAAGCCGCTGTGATGGAGCCTAGTGGCGTCGCATGCGTTTGCGAAAGGCCCCGGGCGTTTCCCCGCAGAGTTGTTTGAAGCGCTTGGCGAAGGTGGCACGGTCGGCGAACCCGACCTGGCTGGCGATCTGCTCCAGCGAACTGCCTGAATCGGCCAGCGCCTGTTGCGCGACGCTGATACGCAGGCGTTGCAGGTAGTCGCCCGGGGTCAGCCCGGTGGCTTGCCTGAAGCGGCGCAGCAGGGTGCGTACCGAGCAATGGGCCTGTTGCGCCAGGCGGTTGAGGTCGATCACTTCGCCATGCTGTTCGTGCAGCCAGGCCAGCAGCGGCGCCAGGGACTGGTCTATGTTGTCGGGCAGCAGCGGGGCGAAGCGCGTCTGCGTGCCGCGCTGACGTTCGATCACCATGGCACTGGCGACCTGTTGCGCCAGCCATTCGCCGGCATGCCGGGCGATCAGGTGAAGGCACAGGTCGAGGCCGGCCTGGGCGCCACCGGAGCAGAACAGCGGGCCATCTTCAGTCAGCAGCAGATCGCTACGCAGGTTCACTTTGGGAAAGTGCCGGGTGAAGGTGGCGGCCAACGCCCAGTGGGTGGTGGCCTGGCGCCCATCGAGCAGGCCGGCAGCCGCCAGCAGGAAGGCGCTGCTGCATAGGCTGGCTAGCTGTTGCCGGTCGCGCCTGGCCAGCCAGGGCAGCAGCCTGGCATTGCTCTCCAGGGTACGGCTGACGGCGCTGCCGGTGGCCGGAATGATCAGCAGATCCGCTCGCTCGGCGAGTGCAAGATCACCGTCGACCTGGATCTGGGCGAACTCCAGTTGCACCGGTTGGCCATCGAGGCTGAAGCGCTGCAGTCGAAAGTGCGGTGTGCCGGCCAGGCGATTGGCCAGGCTGAAGGCATCCTGCGCCATGCTCAGGCTGGAGCAGACAGTTTGCGGGCAGACGTACAAGGCAATGTGCAGCATGGCCGTGACCTGAATGGGTTTGGCGATTATTGACATAAAGTTGTCTTTATAGCCAATGGTCATGCCGTCGGCCTGCGACCAGACTAGGCTGCATTCACAATCGAGCCGCAGCGCGCGTTTTACACGCTGTCATCATCGACCTGCACGCAGGAGCGCCCCATGCACCACCCCAATGCCGAACTCCTTCAGCGTTTCTACAGCGCCTTCCAGCAGCTCGATGCCGAGACCATGGCGGCCTGCTACGCCGCTGATGTGCGTTTCTCCGACCCGGTCTTCACTGACCTGCAGGGCGCCGAGTTGGGCGATATGTGGCGCATGCTCTGTAGCCGCGCCGAAGACTTTTCGCTGACCTTCGACTCGGTGCACGCCGACGACCATGCCGGCAGCGCGCGCTGGGTCGCTACCTATCGTTTCAGCGCTACCGGCCGTCAGGTGGTCAATCACATCCAGGCGCGCTTCGTGTTTCGCGACGGCTCGATCATCGAGCATCGTGACCATTTCGACCTGTGGCGCTGGGCACGCCAGGCGTTGGGTGGCAAAGGGCTGCTGCTGGGCTGGGCGCCACCGGTTCAGGCTGCCATTCGTCGGCAGGCGGCACGCGGCCTGGCGCAATTCCGCGCTTCACGCTAAGGCAGATGAAGGAACGCAGTGGTAGGCTAGCCGGTCTTAGCCTTCAATAATGAGAGTGCGCACATGGGGTGCCGCACCTCCACTGCCAAGAGACCTGCCGTGACCGAACTGATCGTTGCCGTAAAACAGGCCAAAGCCTGGGGGGTCCATGCCGTTACCGCCAGCGGTGTGATCCTCGCACTGCTGGCGCTACTGGCTGTACTCGACGGCCAACCCCAGCAGTGCCTGCTCTGGCTCGGTCTGGCGTTGCTGGTCGATGGCCTGGACGGCTCGCTGGCGCGCCGTTACGACGTCAAGGGCGTGCTGCCGCATTTCGACGGCTCGACCCTGGATCTGGTGATCGACTACCTCACCTATGTGTTCATTCCGGCGATCTTCCTCTATCGCTTCATTCCCCTCCCTGAATACACCGCGCTGTTCGCCGTGGGGTTGATTCTGCTGTCGTCGCTGTTCTGCTTCTGCAACCTGAACATGAAGAGCAAGGACAACTACTTCGTCGGCTTCCCGGCCGCCTGGAACGTGGTGGTGTTGTATTTCTACATCCTCGACGTGCATCCCTGGGTGACCCTCGGCGTGATCGTGCTGCTGGCCGGTCTGACCCTGACCAGGATGAAGTTCCTGCACCCGTTCCGCGTACGTCAGTTCATGCCGCTGAATATCCTGGTGACCTTCGTCTGGATGCTCTCCAGCGCGCTGCTGATTCTGCAGTACCCCGTCAGCCAGCCCTGGCTGCTGGCGTTGTGGTGGCTGGCCTCTGCCTACTTCGTCGGCATGTGCCTGTGGCGCTCGGCGCGCGAGTGGTTTCCGGCGCGCGGATGACGGCGGCCGTCGACAAACCCTGGTTCGTCTACCTGGTGCGCGCTGCCAACGGCGCGCTGTACTGCGGCATCAGCGATGACCCGCAGCGGCGTTTCGCTCAGCATCAGAGCGGCAAGGGTGCGCGCTTCTTCCATACCAGCCCTGCGCAGGCACTGGCCTATGTCGAAGCCTGCGCTGGCAAGGGCGATGCCCTGCGCCGTGAGCGGGCCATCAAGCGCCTGAGCAAAGCGGCCAAGGAGGCGCTCATTCTGAGCGTTGATGGCGCTTCATCAGCCGTAGGCGGTGTGCGTGACTAGGTTGCGCGGGTAAGCTGGGTGCTTTCGAACCGTCGCGGAGCGCGCCATGCACGAGTTGATCCTTCACCATTACCCGACCTCGCCGTTTGCCGAGAAGGCTCGCTTGCTACTGGGCTTCAAGCAACTGTCCTGGCGCTCGGTGATGATCCCGCCGGTGATGCCCAAGCCGGATCTCACCGCGCTGACCGGCGGCTACCGCAAGACGCCGGTGTTGCAGATCGGTGCCGACATCTACTGCGATACCGCGCTGATCGCTCGCCGTCTGGAAGCCGAGAAAGCCACCCCGGCACTGTTCCCGGAAGGGCAGGGCTTCAATGTCGCGACCCTCGCCCAATGGGCCGACGCGGTGTTGTTCCAGCATGCTGTGTCACTGGTCTTCGCCCCCGAGTCCATGGCGGTGCGCTTTGCCAAGGTGCCACCGGAGTTCGCCAAGGCTTTCGCGGCTGATCGTGCCGCGCTGTTTTCCGGCGGCACGGCCAGCCGTTTGCCGTTGGAGCAGGCACGTCACCAGTGGCCGGCGCTGATGGGGCGTTTGCAGCAGCAGTTGCAGCAGGGCGGTGGCGACTTCCTGTTTGGCCAGCCCTCGATTGCCGACTTCGCCGTCGCGCATCCGTTGTGGTTCCTGCGCGCCACACCTATCACGGCACCCCTGGTGGACGATTATCCGGAAGTCGCCGCCTGGCTGGCGCGGGTGCTGGGTTTTGGGCATGGCTCACTGAGCGAGATGAGCGGCGAAGAGGCTATCGCCGTGGCGCGCGAGGCAACGCCGGCAGCACTCCCGGACGAAGCCTTCGTCGACCCCAACGGTTTTGAGGCCGGCCAGATCGTGAGCATTGCAGCGGTCGATTACGGTGTCGACCCGGTGCAAGGCGAGTTGCTGTTCGCCGGGCGCGAGGAGCTGATCCTGCGCCGCGAGGACGAGCGTGCCGGTATCGTGCATGTGCACTTCCCGCGGCTGGGCTTCCGTATCGAGGCGCGCTGATAGCGTCCGTAGCCCGGATGCAATCCGGGGACGACGAGTCAGGGATGCCTGGATTGCATTCGGGTTACGTGGGTGGTCAGTGCGGGTGGATGATGATTTTTTCATCCACCACGGCGTGCATCGAGGCGCTAAGCAACCGCTTCAACGCTGATCCGGCAGCAGAAAATTACCCGGCCCGGCGCTGTCCAGCGTCGGCACTTCGGCTTCGTCCTTGAGATCGACGCCCGAGAGCTGGCGGCGGCAGGCCTCGCGCATCAGGTACATCAGGCGGAAGGTGGCCATGCCATAGCTCAGACCCTCCAGGCGCACGTTGGAGATGCAGTTGCGGTAGGCGTCGTTGAGGCCGACGCGCGGCGCGTAGGTGAAGTACAGGCCCAGGCTGTCCGGCGAACTCAGGCCGGGGCGCTCGCCAATCAGGATCACCGTCATCTTCGCCCCCAGGCGCTGCCCCACTTCATCGGCAACGGCCACCCGGCCCTGTTCCACCAGGGTAATCGGTGCCAGCGACCAGCCTTCTGCCTGCACCTGCTCCAGCAAACGGTCGAGAAACGGCAGGCTGTGCTTGTGCACTGCCAGCGATGACAGGCCGTCAGCGATGACGATGGCCAGGTCACAGCCCCGGCCGTGCTCGGCGGCGTAGTCATCGAGCAGGCGTGCGGCATCTTCGTGCAGGCGCCGGCCCAGATCCGGGCGTTGCAGGTAGGTGTGACGGTCGGCGGCGGCGCTGTGCAACAACAGGGTGGGCAACTGGCGGTCATGCAACGCTTCGCGCAGGGCAGTGTGGTCGAATGGCAGATGCACGGCGTCACGCGCCTGGGCGTGGGCGAACTGGAAATCCAGTTGCGCAGCAGTCGGCAGGCTGGTGCCGGCGCGGCCCAGTGCAATGCGTGCCGGTGTCAATTGGCGCAGTTGCTGCCAGGGGTTTGCGGTGGCGGGGGACTTTTCGCTCATGACGGCCTCGATTGATCAGGACAACTGCGCCAACGCCTGGCGAAATGCCGGAGGTAGCTCATCGCCCATGCGCAGGCGGCCACCCTGTTGCTGGAAAATCCCCATGCGCGCCAGCCAGGCCTCGAACTCCGGTGCAGCGTGCAGGCCGAGCACCTTGCGTGCATACAGGGCATCGTGGAAGGAGGTGGTCTGGTAGTTGAGCATCACGTCATCCGAGCCGGGAATGCCCATGATGAAGTTGATGCCCGCCGTGCCGAGCAGGGTCAGCAGCATGTCCATGTCGTCCTGGTCGGCTTCGGCATGGTTGGTGTAGCAGATGTCGCAGCCCATGGGCACGCCGAGCAGCTTGCCGCAGAAATGATCTTCCAGCCCGGCGCGGATGATCTGCTTGCCGTTGTACAGGTACTCCGGGCCGATGAAGCCGACCACGGTATTGACCAGAAACGGGTTGAAGTGGCGAGCCACGGCGTAGGCGCGGGTTTCGCAGGTCTGCTGGTCGACGCCGTGGTTGGCGTTGGCCGACAGCGCGCTGCCCTGGCCGGTTTCGAAGTACATCAGGTTGTTGCCGAGGGTGCCGCGCTTGAGGCTCAGGCCGGCTTCGTAGCCTTCCTGCAGCACCTTGAGGCTGACGCCGAAGCTGGCATTGGCCGCCTCGGTGCCGGCGATGGACTGGAACACCAGATCCAGCGGCGCGCCGCGCTCGATGGCAGCGATGGAGCTGGTGACGTGGGTCAGCACGCAGGACTGGGTGGGAATCTCGTAGCGCTGGATCACCGCATCGAGCATCTCCAGCAGGGTGCATACGGCGCTCATGCTGTCGGTGGCCGGGTTGATGCCGATCATGGCATCGCCGTTACCGTAGAGCAGGCCGTCGACCACGCTGGCGGCGATGCCGGCCGGATCGTCGGTCGGGTGGTTCGGTTGCAGGCGGGTGGACATGCGCCCGCGCAGCCCCTGGGTGTTGCGGAAGCGGGTGACCACGCGGGTCTTCTGCGCCACCAGAACCAGATCCTGAATACGCATGATCTTCGACACCGCCGCGACCATCTCCGGCGTCAGCCCAGGGGCCAGCGCCGTGAGGCTGGCTTCGTCGGCGTCGTCGCAGAGCAGCCAGTCGCGAAACCCGCCCACCGTGAGGTGGCTGACCGGGGCGAAGGCCTGGGCATCATGAGTGTCGATGATCAGGCGGGTGACTTCGTCGCTCTCATAGGGAATCAGCGCCTCCTGCAGAAAGGTCTTCAGCGGCACATTGGCCAGCGTCATCTGCGCGGCGGCGCGCTCGGCATCGTTGCTGGCCGCGACGCCGGCCAGGTAGTCGCCGGAGCGTGCCGGCGTAGCCTTGGCCATCAGCTCGCGCAGGCTGTCGAAGCGCCAGGTCTGGCCGGCCATGCTGTGGGAGTAGCTTGCCATGTATCTGTCCTCAACCAGTCTCTCTCGTTCGCCGTCGGGCAACGCCCGGCGTCTGCGTGGCAGGCGTCAGGCGTTGCGGCGGTTGTCAGGCCGGGCTGACCTGCGGCTTACCTGCGACCGGGTACTCATCCTGTTCGATGATGCCGACAGCGCGATCCTGTTGCTCCAGTTCCAGCGCCTTGGGCACCGATAGCCAATAGGCCAGGCCGATGGCGGCAAAACCTGCGATCAGCTTGCCGATCAGCACTGGCAGGATGATGGTGGGCTGGAAGTTGGCCGTAAAGGACAAGTGGTCACCCAGCAGGAAGGCCGCGCAGACGGCGAAGGCGATGTTGATCACCTTGTCCTTCGGTGGCATGAAGCGCACCAGGCGGAACATGGCCAGGATGTTGGCGATGGTCGCGAGCATGCCGGCGCTGCCCACGGCGCTCAGACCGACCTTGCTGCCCAGGTGTTCCAGCGGGCCGCCGAAGTATTTGCGCAGCAGGTAGACCATAGGGAAAGCGCCCGCCAGCATGATGCCGATGTAGCCGGCGGTTTCCAGGGCGCGGGTCTGGTCTTCGGCGTCCGCGATGATCGGGTCGAAGCCCCAGCCACCAAAGACGATGGTGAACACCCCGGTGAAGTACTCGACGATGGAGAATACCAGCACCAGTTTGATCATCGCGTCCAGGCCACGGCCGAAACCGATGAAGCCCTTGATCATCAGATCCGGCAGAAAGCGCAGGCCGGCAGCCAGGGCAACGACGAAGACGATGATCGGCAGCAGGTTGGCGAAGATGCTGCCCAGGCCCATGGCCAGCTGATAGGTCGCCTCGCCATTGGTGGCGACCACTTCGCGGATCATCGGGTCGCTCGCTACCAGCAATACGCTGGCAATCAGTACGCCGAGCGGAATGGTCAGGATGCCGGACATGATGCCCAGTGCCATGTATTTGTGGTCACGCTTGTCGAGCATCGCCAGCCCCATGGGGATGGAGAAGACGATGGTGGCACCACCCATGAAGCCGGTGATCAGCGCCATGACCAGCGCTTCCTTGCTCGACGCCAGCGCCGATGCCAAGTGATAGCCGCCCATGTCCGAGGCGATGATCATGGTCGCGGCCAGTGCCGGGTCGGCGCCGAGGGCGTTGAAAAACGGCCCGCAAGCCTTCTCGATGATCACCGTGAGATACGGGATGGAGGCCATGATGCCGGCCGCCGGTACGAAGATGTAGCCGGTGGCGTGGATGCCCTCCATGAACTCCTTGCCCAGGCCCTTCTCGCTGTCGTAGATGGCCGCGAACGCCCCTGCAACGGCGCAGGCCATGATGATGTAGAGAACGTAATTACCTATCTGATCCATTGCTGTGCCCTGACTGTCTTTATTGAGTGACGGTGCGGTATTGGCCCGCTCGAACGCTGCCTTGGCCGAGCCCTCTGCGCAGAGGCAGCAGGGCCGGCTTGCGGACGATCCGAACGGGCGTGAGCCGCGTCTTGTGCATGGCAGACCGTAAACAACGGTGGATTAAAAGAACCCCAGCGGATTGATGTCGTAGCTCACCAGCAGGTTCTTGGTCTGCTGGTAGTGATCGAGCATCATCTTGTGGGTTTCACGCCCGACCCCGGACTTCTTGTAGCCGCCGAAGGCAGCATGCGCCGGGTACAGGTGGTAGCAGTTGGTCCACACGCGACCAGCCTTGATCGCACGGCCCATGCGGTAGGCGACATTCATGTCGCGGCTCCACACGCCGGCGCCTAGGCCGAACTCGGTGTCGTTGGCAATGGCCAGGGCTTCGGCTTCGTCCTTGAAGGTGGTCACACCGATCACCGGGCCGAAGATCTCTTCCTGGAACACGCGCATCTGGTTGGTGCCCTTGAGCAGGGTCGGCTGGATGTAGTAACCGCTGGCCAGGTCGCCGTCCAGACGCTCGGCGGCGCCACCGGTCAGCACCTGCGCGCCTTCCTGCTGGGCGATCTCCAGGTAGCTCAAGATCTTGTCGAACTGCTGTTGCGAGGCCTGGGCACCGACCATGGTCTCGGTATCCAGCGGGTTGCCGCGCTTGATCTGTTTGACCTTCTTCATCACCTCGACCATGAAGGCGTCGTAGATCGACTCCTGCACCAGCGCACGCGACGGGCAGGTGCACACCTCGCCCTGGTTGAAGAAGCCCAGCACCAGACCTTCGGCGGCTTTCTCGATGAAGGCCGGCTCGGCGTTCATGATGTCGGCGAAGAAAATGTTCGGCGATTTGCCACCCAGCTCGACGGTGCTCGGAATGATGTTCTCGGCCGCGCATTTGAGGATGTGCGAACCGACCGGGGTGGAGCCGGTGAAGGCGATCTTGGCGATGCGCTTGCTGGTGGCCAGCGCTTCACCAGCCTCGCGGCCGAAGCCCTGGACGATGTTGAGCACGCCCGGCGGCAGCAGGTCGCCGATGATTTCCATCAGCAGGGTGATCGACAGCGGCGTCTGCTCGGCTGGCTTGAGCACGATGGCGTTGCCGGCGGCCAGGGCCGGAGCCAGTTTCCAGGCGGCCATCAGCAGCGGGAAGTTCCACGGGATGATCTGCCCGACCACGCCCAGCGGCTCGTGGAAGTGGTAGGCCACGGTGCCGTCGTTGATCTCGGCGGTGCTACCCTCCTGGGCGCGGATGCAGCCGGCGAAGTAGCGGAAGTGGTCGGCAGCCAGCGGTACGTCGGCGTTGAGGGTTTCACGCACGGCCTTGCCGTTGTCCCAGGTTTCGGCCACGGCCAGCAGCTCGAGGTTGGCTTCGATGCGGTCGGCGATTTTCAGCAGGATGTGCGAGCGTTCCTGCACGCTGGTGCGCCCCCAGGCATCGGCGGCGGCATGCGCGGCGTCCAGTGCCTTGTCGATATCGGCGGCGTTGGAACGGGGAAATTCGGCGATCACCGAGCCGTCGACCGGGCTGGTGTTGCTGAAATACTGGCCGCTGAGCGGGGCGACGAACTCGCCACCGATGTAGTTGCCGTAACGCGGCTTGAGGGTGACGACGGCGCCGCTAGTTCCAGGCTTGGCATAAATCATGAGCGTTCTCCGAAACGATGTTGTTGTAGTTGTACGTAGCAGGTGAGCTGACGTTCAGCCTGGGTCGATCATGAGCCGATTTCATGGGCGCAACTTGACTGCACAGGGGGCTTGCTGTCGTGCAAAGTCAACTTTGCAGGCGCCAACGCTGCCTGTGTCGTAATGGGTCAAGTCGTCCGCTGCGTTTTGGTGCGAATGTTTCAAAATGACTCACTCGCCTGGCAGGGCGGGGCACGGAGGTGGCGTTTGAACCGTGGTTTTGCGGTGCGACAGTGCAGGCGTATTTCTTGCTTGTCGAAACGCACTGTTACCAAGGAGGCCCCGATGAGTGCCTTTCTCTCCCAGGCAGGTGGTTCGTTCGGCGCTTCGCTGTTGTCCGGTGCGCCGGCTAATGCGGGTGTGCTGGCGGCTGCTGCGAGTGGCCTGTGCGGCTTCATCGAAAAGCAGGGCGGTGACCCGGATCGTATCCTCGGGGTCTCCGGCATCGACCCCGAGTGCCTGCGCCATCCGACCCTGAGCCTGGCGCTGCCCAATTACTGCCAGGTGCTGGAAGAAGCCGCGCATCAGTCCGGCTGCGACAACTTCGGTCTGTACTACGGTCAGCAGTTCAAGCCGCAGGCGCTTGGCCTGCTTGGTTATATCGGGCTGTGCTCGGCGACCCTGGAACAGGCGCTGATCAACTTCGCCCGCGCCTTTCCGCTGCACCAGCGCAACAGCCTGATCCGCCTGGTCGACGAGGGCGAGTGCTACCGCTTCGACTATCAAGTGCGCCATGGCGCCATTCTCAGCCGCCGCCAGGATGCCGAGTTGACCCTGGGCATGGCCCTCAACCTGGTGCGTCATGTGCTTGGCCCGCAGTGGGCGCCGCGCGCGGTGCACTTCGAACACCCACGGCCAGAGCATTGGCACGAGCACTGTAAGGTGTTCGATGCGCCGGTGTATTTCGAGCAGCCGTGCAATTCCCTGCTGATTCCCAAGCGCGGCCTCGACCGCGCCATGCCGGACAGTGATCCGGTACTGCTGATGGTCATGCAGGACTCGCTGAACCAGATCAGCGCCCTGTGCGGGCGTGGTGAGCGGGATATGGTCAACGACGTGCGCGAGCAGATTCGCCAGCGTCTGCTGTACGGCGAGCCGGCGCTGGAAGATGTCGCGGAAATGCTCGGCATGGCCAGTTGGTCGCTGCAGCGGCGCCTGCGTGAGCAGGGGCTGAGCTTCTCGCAACTGGTGGACAACGTGCGCCGCGAACTGGCCAACCGTTACCTGCGCCAGCCGCAGCTACCCATCTCGCACCTGGCGCCGTTGCTCGGCTATTCGGAAACCAGCGCCTTCTCGCGCGCCTTCCGCCGCTGGTTCGGCGTCAGCCCACGGCAGTGGCGGCGTGAGGATGGTTCGCTGAGTTGAGGTCAGTAGGCGGCGCGGATGGCGCGCACGTCGTAGCCGTGAATCACCTGGCCGCGCAGATCGATCACCG
Source organism: Pseudomonas wenzhouensis (assembly GCF_021029445.1). Taxonomy (NCBI): domain Bacteria; kingdom Pseudomonadati; phylum Pseudomonadota; class Gammaproteobacteria; order Pseudomonadales; family Pseudomonadaceae; genus Pseudomonas; species Pseudomonas wenzhouensis. The sequence goes on along the minus strand of NZ_CP072610.1, from coordinate 3,491,340 downwards.
GCACGCCCCGGCCACCCAGCGCCTGGTACTGGGCGCGGCCAGCCGCATCGTTCTCGATATCCACTTCGCGATAGGCAATGCCATCCTCGGCGAACAGCTCGCGGGTCTTGGCGCAGTAACCGCACCATTGCGTCGCGTAGAGCACGATCTCGCCGCTGGCGTTGCCGGCCTGCGGCGGGTTCAACCAGCGGTCGATCTTGTCCCAGTTCTGCCACAGAGCCAGCGCGGCGAGCAGCAATACAATCGTCTTCATGGTTTCGCGTCCTTGTGTGATAGCGCGGTCATGTCAGGCCCGTAGGTTTGTAGGGTGGGCTTCAGCCCACCAACAACGATCTCAGCTTCCTAAGGTAGCTCGGGTGCCGACTTGGACTGCTTTGGTGGACTAAAGCGGATCGCCACCCGGCCCGCCCTACGAATGCATCAATCCTGCCGCCGCTTGAGCTGATCTTTCAACTGGGTCGGCAACTGACGAATGATCAGCATGTCGCGGCCCTCGTCGTATTCGATCTTCGAGCCCAGCAGGTGCGCCTCGAAGCTGATCGACAGCCCTTCAGCACGCCCGGTAAAGCGCTGGAACTGGCTCAAGGTACGTTTGTCCGCCGGAAATTCCGGGGCCATGCCGTAGTCCTTGTTGCGGATGTGCTCGTAGAAGGCCTTGGGGCGTTCCTCGTCGATCAGCCCGGAGAGCTCTTCCAGGGTGATCGGCTCGCCCATCTTGGCCTGGCCGGTAGCGTAGCCGACCAGGGTCTTGGTCTTCTCGCGGGCCTGTTCTTCGGGCAGGTCTTCGCTTTCCACGAAGTCGCTGAAGGCCTTGAGCAGGGTGCGGGTTTCGCCGGGGCCGTCGACGCCTTCCTGGCAACCAATGAAGTCGCGGAAGTAGTCCGAGACCTTCTTGCCGTTCTTGCCCTTGATGAAGGAGATGTATTGCTTGGACTGCTTGTTGTTCTGCCACTCGCTGATGTTGATGCGCGCGGCCAAGTGCAACTGGCCCAGATCCAGGTGCTTGGCCGGCGTCACGTCCAGCGCGTCGGTCACCGCCACGCCTTCGCTGTGGTGCAGCAGGGCGATGGCCAGGTAGTCGGTCATGCCTTGCTGGTAGTGGGCGAACAGCACGTGGCCGCCAGTGGACAGGTTAGATTCTTCCATCAGCTTCTGCAGGTGCTCGACGGCCTGGCGGCTGAAGGCGGTGAAGTCCTGCTCGCCATCGAGATAGGCCTTGAGCCAGCCGCTGAACGGGTAGGCGCCGGATTCCTCGTGGAACAGCCCCCAGGCCTTGCCCTGCTTGGCGTTGTAGCTCTCGTTGAGGTCGGCCAGCAGGTTCTCCATGGCTTGCGACGTGGCCAACTCGCTGTCGCGGGCGTGCAGCACGGCGGGGCTGCCGTCGGGCTTCTTGTCGATCAGGTGGACGATGCAGTGACGGATCGGCATGGCGGTCTCGTGGGCAAATGAAACAAGAGCCGAAGTTTACCCGAAGCGGGTCATGGATTCTGGTGCGCATGCATCGGTGAACGCTATGCAGCCGCTCGCGGCTAAAGCCCACAGAAGTCGTCGCGGGCTCAGTCCAAGCGATGGACAAACTTCGCGTTGTCCACGAACTGTAGGAGCCCCGCCCCAGGGCGAATGGTGGGTTCAGCTCATGATCGAGGTTGCCTGAACCATTCGCCGCGAGGCGCGGCTCCTAACCGTCAGAAACGGCTACTTCACTTTTACTCAGGGTGGAGGCGCTTTTTCCATCCACTGCGCATCGGTGGACATGAAAAAGCGATGTCCACCCTACGGCTGCCGCCGCCGCTGCAACTCGCGCAACCGCTCGATCACATAGCGCACATGCATGTGCAGCTCGTACAGCTCATTGGAGTACGACAGCGGCACTTCCACCGCGGCGAGTTCGTCTTCCAGTTTCTCCAGCCGCTCGATTTCGCTGCCGAGCGCGTCCGGCAGTGAGCCGGCGTGCAGTTTGCGGTCGATCTCGCGCAGGTATTTGTACCAGCGGTAGATGCGCGCGCGGATGCGCCACTGGTAGATCGGCCCAACGGCCTTGAACAGCGGGATCATCACCACGATCAGCGGGATCAGCAGGATGATGTAGCGGTCGGCCAGCGAGGCGATGCGAAACGGCAGGTAGCGCTGCAAAATCGGCAGCCCCTTGGCGTAGTAATGCCCGGCATCCTTGTGCAGCTCGAAGGTGCGCGGCTCGGCGCTGGGGAAGGTGCCGGCGGCGTCGAGCAGATTGCCGTTCTTCATCACCTCACGGCTGGCTGCGAGAAACAGCGGCACCAGGCCGGGGTTGAAGTCGTCATTGACCACCAGCGTGGCCACCGGGGCCAGGGTGACAATGTCGCGGTCCGGCGCATTGCTGGCCAGATCGAGCAGGCCTTCACCGACCTTCACCTGATTGAAGAAGGGCAGGCGCGCCTCGTAGGCCGCAGCACGGCGAAAGTGCGCCAGGGCGATGTCCGGGTTGGCGGCCAGTTGCTGCACCAGGGCATTTTCTGCCGGGCCGACGAAGAAGGCCGCGTCCAGCTCGCCCGCCATCAATGCGCGAGCGGCCTTACCGCCGCCGAGGCTCTGCCAGGTGTCGGGATACTGCTCGGGGACGATGGCGTTGGCGCCGAGGATGGCGTCGCTGGCGGCGCGCGTACCACTGCCTTCGCCGCCCAGGCCGAGGCGCAGCGGCAGCAGGTCGGCAATGCGATCCAACTCAATGTCACGGCGATAGAACAGCCACAGCGGCTCCTGATAGATCGCCCCCAGGCTCTGTAACTGGCGTTGTTCGTCAGGCGCCAACTGGCGCTCCAGGCCGCTCTGCACCAGGGCGATCTGCACCTCGGGCGCCTCGGCGAGCAGGCGTTGCAGGTTGTCACGCGAGCCGGAGGTGGGTACCAGGGTGAGCTCGAAACCTTCCTTGGCCAGTTCTTCCTTCAGTCGCTCGGCAAACTGCTGATAGGCGCCGCCTTGCGTGCCGGTGGCCATGCTGGCGCTCATCGGCGGTGGCGGCGCGACGAACTGGAACAGCGCCCAGACCAGCGCGGCCACCACCGGCACCACCCACAGGTTGGCCAGGATCATGATTTTCAGGTCATTGAGTATGCGGCGCATGAGGCTTCCTTTCGGCAAATTCAGCCTAAGGATAGAACCCATGTTCCCCAAGGTCATCCGTGGTGAGGATGACGCTCTTTCATCCGCCATCAGGCATGCGCGGAGGATCGCTACGCCAGCGCCTTGTGCCGGGCGCGCAGATGATCGAGCAGCAGCAGGGCGACGAGCAGTGCCACGGCATACAACGCATCGCTGCCGAGCATCACCAGCACCGCCGCACAGAGCAGCGTGCTCAGCCCGGCCAGCAAACGCCAGATACCGCGCAACAGCACCCAGCCCGCTGCCATGCTGAACAGGTAGATCAGCACGAAGTTACCATTGGCATAGCGAATCAGGTCATCCACCGACAGCTTCAGCGTGGCCGACAGCACGGCGCACAGCGCGCAACTGATCACCACCAGCAACAAGGCCTTGCCCGGCACGCCCTGGCAGTTGCGCACGGCCAGGCTGGCGGGCAGGCGACCTTCTTCGGCCAGGCTCCAGATCAGCCGGGCGAACCCCTGGATGTATACGTTCATCGAAGCGAAGCAGGCCAGGTAGCCCAGCACCGCCACCAGCGCGCGTGCCTGGTCGCCGAGCAGTTGCTCGAACAGGCGCGGCAGCGCGGTGGTATCGCTGTGCACGTCACCGTAGGTGGCAAAACTCAGCACCGCCACCGAACAGGCCCAGTACACCAGGCCAGCCAGCAGCACACCGAGCAGCAGCGCCAGGGGGAAGTCGCGCTCGGGGCGTTTGAACTCCTCGCCCAGGTGAGTGAAGGCCTCGATGCCGACGAAGCACCAGAACATCACCCCCAGCGCTGTCGGCAGCAAATGCCATTGGCCGTCCATGGCTGGCAGCAGCGGCTGGCTGGCGCGCGGCAGATCACCCATCCACCAGATCAGCGCAACGCTGGCAACGATGGCCACGGCGATCAACCCCTGCAGCAGGCCCGAAGCTTTTGGCGGGCGCTGGCCAAGCAGCAGAATGGCAGCCAGCGTGGCCAGTTCGATGGCCAACAGGCCGACGCGATCAAGGTCGAACAGCGCCAGCCAGAAGCCGCTGGCGATATGCAGCGCAGCCGGCAGCCCGACCGGCAGCACGGCGAGAAACAGCAGGGCACTGACGCCTTCCATGCGCTGGCCGAAGGCGCGGCCGATCAGGTGCGGCGCGCCGCCGGCATGTGGGAAGCGCTTGCCTAATTGAGCGAAGGTGAAGGCCACCGGCAGCACCAGAGCAATGAGGATCATCCAGGCCCATAGCGACGCCGCGCCTGCGGCCGTGGCGGCCAACGCCGGCACCACGAAGATGCCCGTGCCGAGCAGTGAGGTGCTGAGCAGGGCGACACCCTGCAGCAGGCCCAACTCCTTGTTCAATCGACTCATGGGGTATGCTCACGCCTTTATTGAAGCCGCCATGGTAGAGCGCCGCCCGCTTGCAGGCTGTCGCCTTTTGCCGACGAAATGGCGGTTTCCTCCGTCAACCTGATTGCCACCCCGAGAAGCCCGTGGACAAGTTCGATCGCCAGATCCTCGCCCTGCTGCGCAGCGACGCGCGCACCTCCGTCAGCCACATCGCCCGTGAGGTCAACCTGTCACGTTCGGCGGTCAGCGAGCGCATTCGCCAGCTGGAAACGAGCGGGGTGATTCGCGGCTATCACGCCCAGGTGGCGGTGCCAGGCGAGGGCGGGGTCAAGGCCTTCCTCGAACTCTTCTACCAGAATGGGCGCTGCCAGGATTATGTCGAGCGCATGCGCGAATACCCGGAAATCCGCCACTGCAGCGGCATCAGCGGCGAAACCGACATGCTGGTGCAGGTCGAAGCACCGAGCATGGCGCGCCTGAGCGAAGTGCGCGCGGCCATCGAAGCCTTCCCGCAGATGCAGCGGGTCAAGACCCATATCGTCGTGCAGGACTGGCCGCTATGAGCCTGCGCGTCCTGCATACATCCGACTGGCACCTTGGCCAGCACTTCATGGGCAAGACCCGCCAGGCCGAACACCAGGCTTTTTGCGCCTGGCTGCTGGAGCAGGTGCGCGCGCATCAGGTGGACGTGCTGCTGATCGCCGGCGATGTGTTCGACACCGGCGCGCCACCCAGCTATGCCCGCGAGCAGTATTACCGCCTGGTGGTGGCGCTGCGCGATGCCGGTTGCGCCCTGGTGGTGCTCGGCGGCAACCACGATTCACCGGCCATGCTCGGTGAGAGTCGCAGCCTGCTGGCGCAACTGGGCACGCATGTGGTGCCGGGTGTGGGAGTCGATCTGGCCGAACAGGTGCTGCTGCTGAAGGATCGCGCTGGCCAGCCGGGCGCCATCCTCTGCGCCATCCCCTTTATCCGCCCGCGTGACGTCATGTCCAGCCAGGCCGGGCAAAGCGCACAGGACAAACAGCAATCGCTGCAACAGGCCATCGCCGAGCACTACCGCGCGTTACACGAGCTGGCGCTGAGCAAGCGCGAGGCACTGGGCCTGGCACTGCCGATCATCGCCACCGGCCACCTGACCACCGTCGGCGCCAGTGCCAGCGAGTCGGTACGGGAAATCTACGTCGGCAGCCTGGAAGCCTTCCCTACCAGCGCCTTCCCGCCAGCCGACTACATCGCCCTCGGCCATATCCACCGCCCACAAAAGGTTGGCGGTCTGGAGCATGTCCGCTACTGCGGCTCGCCCATTGCCCTGTCCTTCGACGAAGCGCGCCAGCAGAAGGAAGTGCTGCTGCTGCAGTTCGGCGAGGCCGCGCTGCACTCGATCACAGCGCTGCCCGTGCCGGTATTTCAGCCAATGGCGAGCCTGCGCGGCTCGCTCAAGGAACTGGCCGATGCCATCGCCGAAATCGCCAAGCAGGGCACACCCGAACGGCCCGTATGGCTGGAAGTGCAAGTGAGCACCGATGACTACCTGAGCGACCTGCAAAGCCGCATCAACGCCCTGTGCGAAGGTCACCCCGTCGAAGTGCTACGCATCCGCCGCGAACGTGGCAACGCATCGGCCAACCTGACCAGCGAAGCGCGGGAAACGCTGGACGAACTATCCGTGGAAGACGTCTTCGTCCGCCGCCTGCAGCAGGAAGCCTTGCAGGAAGAGGATGCCCAGCGCTTGCAAGGGCTGTATTGGCAAGTGCTGGAAACACTGCCCAACGCCTAACGGCACCCCGTAGCCCGGATGCAATCCGGGAATGGCCCTCGCAACAATCCAGCCAAGTGCCTGCCCGTAGCCTGGGTAGAGCACAGCGAAACCCAGGTGCGATTCGATGGGTGTCGTGTTGCTCTAGCCAGCCGACGCTGCTGCTCGTGCAATCGAGATTGGCAGGAGGTCGCCATGGCCGACTCCTTGCCTGTTTTTGTATAGTGGTAATGGTTGAGCAAAAAGAGGAAGTCAAGCGAATACGTTGGCAGGACAGTGATGTGGCGGTAGCGTATTGATTTAAATGGTTTTTCTTTGTGGTTGGCGTGACGATAGTGCGGAGTTAGATGGAAGGCTCTACTATCGTGTTAGTACCGCCTTCCATCTAATCACTGTTATGTGCTTTTCTAGCCCCTACGCCAAGGAGGGAGAATGAATAAAATAAATAGCAATAAGAAAAAAAGAACGAACAAAGCGCCAGAGAGCAGCTACGAGAAAATTAAACGCGCCCTAGAAAATCCAAACTATAAATTCAGAACAATAAATGGCGTTGCATCTGAGGCGCATGTGAGTTTTGAAGCCATCGAAAAGGCCATGAGAGAGCACTCTGACGAAATTGTTAAACTCTTCAGAAAAGGCGAAAATGGTGAAGTATCGCTGTTGATCTGGCCAAGTCCGTTTACCAAGTTGCCGAGAGTGTCCGATTCGGCCAGGTGGTGCAGCGCAAGCGGCTGAACCGAGAGGCGTTCCGGCGATATATACAGGAGCAGGCCGAGCCGGTCGAGTGGGTGATGGAAGCCTGTGGTACGGCACATTACTGGGGGCGCTTGGCGCAATCGCTCGGCCATCAGGTCAAGCTGCTGCACCCGCGCTACGTGCGGCCCTATCGCCGTCGTAACAAAACCGACCGCAATGACTGCGATGCCATGCTCGAAGCGGCGCGCTGCACCGATATTCATCCCGTGCCGGTGAAGAGCCACGAGCAACAACAGCTCCAGCAATTGCATGGGCTGCGGGAAACCTGGAAGAAGAGCCGCACCCAGCGCATCAACCTGCTGCGCGGCATGCTGCGTGAAGCGGGCATCGAAGCCCCGACCTCGACCGCCGCCTTTATCCGTGCAGCTAGTGAGCTGGTTGAGCAGCCTGAACTCGCATCCTTGAGCCGTCTGCTGCATATCGTCCTGGCTGAGATCAACCTGTACGAACAATGCATGGCCGAATGCGAACAGCAACTTAAGCGCTGGCACGCTGACGATGAAATCGTACGCAAACTGGATGAAGTCAGTGGTATTGGCTTGCTGACCGCCAGTGCCCTGACCGCCGCTGTCGGTAAGCCCGAGCGCTTTGCCAATGGTCGCCAGCTCAGCGCCTGGCTGGGTATGACACCGCGCGAGTTCAGCAGTGGCAATAGCCGCAAGCTCGGCCATATCAGCCGACAGGGCAATGTCTATGTGCGCACTTTGTTTATCCATGGATCCCGCGCGGCCTTGCTGGCGGCACAACGCTGCCAGGCCCGCACACCGGAAAAACTGACCCAACTGCAGCGCTGGGCTGTGCAGACAGCAGCCCGTATCGGCCACAACAAGGCGGCGGCGGTGGCGCTGGCCAACAAACTGGTGCGGATCTGCTGGGCGGTGTGGTGCCACGAGCGGCGGTTCAATGGCAATTGGCAGAGCGGAAAGCCCGCCTGACGGCGGGGGTAATCAGTAAAGGTGTGATGGTTTTCTTGTGGTTGTGGTGAGCAGCAGCATTGTCGGTACAGGTGAGTCCTGCAGCGGAACAAGGCCGATAACAATGATGATCCTCGTGATCGATTGAACGCTTGGCCCCCGCTGCGCGAACTACAGAATGGCCAGGGCGGTAGCGCCCAGAACAGGCCGGATATACGAATGCAACCGCGCTGACGACAGGTGCAAAAGCAAAGCTTTACTCACTACTTGTGGGGAGAGTCCATATACAAACGTTAGACCCAGATCATGAACGGACTCACCCGAGAGAATTCATCAACCATTGCTTTTGTCGTGAATTGCTATCTCAGTAACTCAATCAGCACAGATGAATTGCAGCAATGGGCTACACGAATCATGGAATCAACTGAAGCATGTCCTGATTACATAGTTGAATTGCTGAGCTTTGATGCTCCTCGCTTCCATATCTACAAGGTAATCGGCTTCAGCCCTTGTCGTAGTTTTACAAGTCAGGAGGATGAAGCAATTCTTGGCATTACATACCTACGTAATCGCGAGGTTTTTGACGGCCCAACTAGAGAACGTGCTATAAGCTCGTTACATATGAGTCAGGCTGTCCTTGCAGAATTTAGAACTGCTTTCCCGTTCATCCAATTAGCGGTGTAATGTCTAACAAATGTATATGAACTCTCCCCGCAAGTAGTGAGCAATAGTTTTTTGATCCTCTCGTCAGCGCGGTTGCATGCGTATCCTGGCCTATTCTGGGCTTTTCCGCCCTGGCCATTCTGTAGTTCGCGCAGCGGTGTCCAGGTGTTCAGTCGATCACGCGGATCATTGTCGTGATCGGCCCTGCTGCGCTGCAGGGTTTGCGTGCGGCGGAGTAGCGCCGTGCAGCCAATCTCTGTAACCCTCACGCGCCCTGCGCAAACACCATCCCCAGGCCAAGGGATGGCATGTTTGCAGAACATTGTCAGAACCCCACGAAAAGTCCCGGCGCGGTGAAGTGGCGCCCGGAAGTCGTTCTATGCTGTCAGTAGTGGCTTTTTGACTGGGGAGCGAAAGGGCCGTGATCACGACCTGGGGGCGAGCGCTGGATCCCTTGCACGGCTTGCCCGAGGCTACCCGGCAGGCATTCGAGCAGTGGTATCGGCAGGCCAAGATTGCGCAGATTCGTTATGTCGCCTTCCTGACGATGGTGCTGTACCTGATCTACGCGGCCATCGAGCAGAACGTAACCGCTCCATAAACCCCACCTTCAACTGACCTGTCCGTTCCCGGATGCTGGGCTCCCCATTTTTTCCCGTGGAGCTCCGTCATGATGCGTCCCGACGCCAAGGTGCAGAAGGTCTATCTCTACCCAAAGCCCGTCGATTTCCGCAAATCCATCAACGGCCTGGCCGCTCTGGTCGAGCTGGACATCAAGGTGGAAGTGTTCAACCCCGTGCTGTTCGTGTTCCTCAACCGCACCCGCAGTCAGGTCAAGATCCTCTACTGGGAGCGCAATGGCTTCTGCCTGTGGCTCAAGCGTTTGGAAGCCGAACGCTTCAAGACCAAGCCCGATGCCGGCGACGAGGCCATCGAGCTGACGGTCGATGAGTTGAACTGGCTGCTCGACGGCATCGACCTGTGGCGCAACCGTCCGCACCAGATACTGACGCCGCGTTTCGTGACCTGAGCCGGTATAATCCACGGCCATGATCGCCGTGCCCGCCCCCCTTCCTGACGACCCAATCCTGCTCAAGCATTTACTGCTGCTGGCCAGTGAACAGGCGGCTGCGAAAGATGCTCGCATAGAACAACTTCAGGAACAGGTCGCCCTGCTGCGCCACAAGTTGTTCTCGCCCAAGTCCGAGCGCAGCCCTGAAGATACCGACTCGCCGCAGTTGGCCATGTTCAACGAGGCCGAAGAGCTGATCGAAGCGCTGTCCGCCGCGCCAAGCGAAGCCGAAGCCGAAGCCGAAGCCGAAGCCGAAGCCGAAGCCGAAGCCGAAGAAATCGTTGCGCCGGTCAAGCGCCGTGGCAAGCGCAAGCCGTTGCCGGCCAACCTGCCGCGTGTCGAGGTCATCCACGACCTGCCCGAGCACGAGCTGACTTGCGCCTGTGGCGCCTGCAAACAGCTCATCGGCGAGGAGACCAGCGAGCAGCTGGAGATCATCCCGATGCAGGTGCGGGTCATCCGCCATATCCGCAAGACCTACGCCTGCAAGGCCTGCGAAGCGGCGCCGATCACTGCCGACAAGCCGGCCCAACTGATCGAGAAGAGCCTGGCCAGCCCCAGTGTGCTGGCGATGCTGCTGACCACCAAATACGCCGACGGCATCCCGCTGTACCGCTTCGAGAAGATGCTCAGCCGCCACGGCGTCGAGATCCCGCGCCAGACCCTGGCGCGCTGGGTGATCCAGAGCGGCGAGCAACTGCAACCGCTGCTCAACCTGCTGCGCGACAAGTTGCTCGAATACCCCGTTTTGCACTGCGACGAAACGCGCTTGCAGGTACTGCATGAACCGGGACGCGATCCCACCGCGCAGTCCTGGATGTGGGTACAAAGCGGTGGACCACCGGATAAGCCGGTGATCCTCTTCGACTACACCGCCAGCCGCGCGCAGGAGGTGCCGCTGCGCCTGCTCGATGGTTATCGCGGCTACCTGATGACCGACGACTACGCCGGCTACAACGCCGTGGCCGCGCAAGAAGGCATCGAACGCCTCGGCTGCTGGGCGCATGCGCGGCGCAAGTTCGTCGAGGCGCAGAAAGTGCAACCCAAGGGCAAAACCGGCCGTGCCGACATGGCGTTGAACCTGATCAACAAGCTCTACGGCATCGAGCGGGACCTGAAGGACGCTTGCGATACCGAGCGCCTGGTCGCCCGTCAGCAACGCAGCCAGCCGCTGCTCGATCAACTTAAGACCTGGCTGGACAAGACCCAGCCGCAGGTCGTCGGGCAGACGGCGCTGGGCAGGGCGGTGAACTACCTGGCCAGCAACTGGAGAAAGCTGGTGCGCTACGTCGAAGGTGGACATCTCCCGATCGACAACAACCGCGCGGAGAACGCCATCCGCCCGTTCGTTATCGGGCGCAAGAACTGGCTGTTCAGCGACACGCCCAAGGGGGCCACGGCCAGCGCGCAGATCTACAGCCTGATCGAAACCGCCAAGGCCAATGGCCAGGAGCCTTACGCCTGGCTGCGCCACATCCTCGAACGCCTGCCGGCCGCCAATAGCGTCGAGGATTACGAAGCGCTGCTGCCGTGGAATTGCTCGCCAGTGAGCGCATCCTGACAGACCCGCTCCATCAGCAGTAGGTGGGGTTTATGGAGCGGTTACAGCAGAACGTGGAGAGCGATCAACCGCTGCTGCGCCTGGTCATCCATGCGCTGTTGGTACCGGGCATGTTGTTGTCCGTCGGTCTGTTGAGTTTTCGTCCTGAGCGGCATTCGTTGATGCTGGCCTTGTTGACCACGGCGCCTATCGTTTCGGTGTTGTCCAACCTGTATTTCAACGCCGGCACGCCACGCTTTGTGCTGTATGCGCCGGAGATCTATCTGAACCTGATGTGGACGTTCGCCATCTCCGGGCTGGCGCTCAAGCGCGCCATGCTTACGGCAATGCTATCGATGCTGGCGATCATGCTGGTTACCCTCGAAGAGACGCTTGCGCCTGGGCCGCAGCGTCTGCATCTGATCTGGACGCTGGCGTCGTTCTCCTTTGGTCTGCTCAGTGCCTTTATGCTGGAGAAGGCGCACAAGCGCATGTTCCTGCATCAAGACAGCCTGGCGCTGAGCGCCAGTGTCGACAGCCTGACCGGGCTGTGGAACCGTGCGCGCACCCTGCATTTTCTGATCGAGGAGGTGGCGCGGGCCAACCGTTACGGCGCGCCATTTTCGGTGGTGCTGATCGATATCGATCACTTCAAGAACGTCAACGATCTTTACGGGCATGCCGTGGGGGACAGTGTGCTGCGGCAGTTCGCCGGGCTGCTGCGTGATGGCGTGCGTGTGGTGGACAAGGTTGGCCGGCTTGGTGGCGAGGAGTTTCTGATCATCCTGCCGGAGACGGATGCTGCCAGCGCCGAGCGTGCGGTACATGCCCTGCAAAAACGTATCAACGGATTTTCCTTCGAGCGGGTGCAGCACAAGAGTGCCAGCTTTGGCATTGCCGAGTACCGCCCCGGCGAAAGCCTGGACAGCCTGATGGAGCGCGCGGATCAGGCGATGTACCGTGCCAAGGCCAATGGCCGTGACTGTGTCGAAACGCTCTGAGGGAGCGCCTGGAAACATACCCATTGCGCGATGTTGCGCAGCCGACATTGCCTGGCCTGCGTGCGAGGTGGTGTTTTTCTGACTGGAGACGCTTTATGCAAAGAATTGCCCAGACCCTCTGTGTGGTTGCCGTGCCGTTGTTACTGGCGGGTTGCGCCACGTCCGCCAGTGAGCAGGATGGCCGCGTGACCGAGCAATGGCAGGGCCGTTGGAACGGGCCGGAGGGCACCTACCTGGAGATCACCGGCACGCCCGCCGATTACCGCCTGACCATCGCCAATCTCGACGGCCCACGACGCTTTGTCGGCCGGGCGCAGGGTGGGCAGATCGTCTTCGTCCGTGACGGTGTGGTGGAGCGCATCCGTGCCAGCGACGGCGAGGCCACCGGCATGAAGTGGCTGCTGGACAAACAGAACTGCCTGACCGTGCGCAGCGGCGAGGGCTATTGCCGCGACTGAATCCCCGATATGCCAGAATGTGCGCCTCCATCGGCTTACGACCTGTGCATGAAAATCCTCAGCCTGCGCCTCAAGAACCTCAACTCGCTCAAGGGCGAATGGAAGATCGACTTCGCTGCCGAGCCTTTCGCCGGCAGTGGCCTGTTCGCCATCACCGGGCCGACCGGCGCCGGTAAGACCACGCTGCTCGATGCCATCTGCCTGGCCCTGTATCACCGCACGCCGCGCATGAGCACGCTGTCGGCCAGTGGCAACGAGCTGATGACGCGACACACCGCCGATTGCCTGGCCGAGGTCGAGTTCGAGGTCAAAGGCCAGGGCTACCGCGCCTTCTGGAGCCAGCGCCGTGCGCGGGACAAGATCGACGGCGCGCTGCAGGCGCCCAAGGTGGAGCTGGCGCGGATGGCCGACGGTGAAATCCTCACCGACAAGATTCGTGAAAAGGAAAGCCTGACCGCCGAACTGACCGGCCTGGACTTCGAGCGGTTCACCAAATCCATGCTGCTGGCGCAGGGCGGTTTCGCCGCCTTCCTCGAAGCCAATGCCAACCAGCGCGCCGAGCTGCTGGAGGAGCTGACCGGCACCGAGGTGTACGGGCAGATTTCGCAGCAGGTCTACGAACGCACCAAGGCGGCGGAGCAGGTGCTGAGCCTGCTGAAAAGCCGTGCCCAGGGCATGGAGTTGCTGGACGAAGCGCAGCGCACCGAGTTGCAGGCCGAAGCCGAGCGCCTGGCGCAGGAGCAGGCGCCACTGCTGGCCGAACAACAGACGCTGCTGGCGCAGCAGCGCTGGCGTGAGGTGTTGCAGCGCGCCGAGCAACAGGCTGCCGAAGCCACATTGCGGCTGGAGCAGGCCCGCCAGCGTCAGGCTGATGCCGGCCATGATCTACAGCGCCTGGCCGCCAGCGAGCCCGCCGCACGTTTGCAGCCGCTGCACCAGGGCTGGCAGCAGGCGCAGCACGATTGCCAGCAGGTTGAACAAGGGCTACTGGCCCTGCGCGAGCAGATGCAGGCGTGCGCCGAGCGTGAGCGCCAGGCGCTGTGGCAGGCCAGTGGCCAGGCCACGCATTGGCGTGACGAGCGCCTGGCCGCCCTGACGCAGGTGCAGCATCAGCACGCTGAGGTGCAGGCCTGGCTGAGCGAGCACCGCCAGCAGGCGCGATTGGGCGAATTGCTCAGTGGCTGGGACGAGCGTTTTGCGCAGCGGGCAAAGGCTGAGCAGGCGTTGCAGGCGACGCAGATGCGCCTGGACGAATCCGCTGCACAACTGACGACGCTGCAGCGCCAGCGTGAAGAGCAGGGCGTGCGCCTGGCGACGTTGCAGCAGCAGGTGCAGCAGGCGCGCGACGCCGAGGCACAGCAGCAAGGCGCCGTACTGGCGCTGCTGGGGGACGCCGGTGAGGCCGGCTTGCGCCAGGTTTGGCAGCGTCTGCAAGCACGCAGCCGGGTATTCGACCGGCTGCAGCAATTGGCGCAGAGCCGCGAAGCGCTGGCCAGGCAACTGGGCGAACTGCCGCCGCGCCTGGCCGAGCTGCAAGGTTTGCAGAGCGGCAAGAACGCGGAAATCACGACCCTGCGCGAGCGCTACAAGACACTCAAGCAGCAGGTCGCCGACAAGGAAAAGCTGCTGGAGCAGGAACAACGCATTCAGGATCTGGAGGCCCATCGCGCCCGCCTGCAACCGGGCGATGCCTGCCCGCTGTGCGGCTCGCACGAGCATCCGGCGATCAGCCAATACCAGGCGCTGAACGTCTCGGCCTCCGAGCAGGCGCTGGCGCAGTGCCGCAGTGAGTTGAGCGAGCTGGAAAGCCAGGGCGCCCATATGCGCGATGAGCTGACCCGCCTGGCCGCGCAGATCGAGCAGGTGCAGGCGCAACAGGCGCAGGCCGAGGCGCAATGGCTGCCGCTGGATCAGCAGTGGCAGCAACAACTGAACGAGCATGACATCCGGCTGCAGACCGTTGCCGAGTTGGTCGTTCTGCAACAGCAGCACGAGCACGAACTGGCGGCGGTGCAGGCGCGCCTGGAAACCGTGCAGGCGCAGCAAACCGAACTGCAGCGCCTGCGTGAGGTACGTGAAAAGGGCGAGCGCGCGCAGGCCGAGGCCGAGCGGCAGCAGGCGTTGCTCAGCCGTGATCTGGACAACACCCAGGCGCGTCTGGCTGACCAACAGACTCAACTGAGTGATTTGCAGGCCGAGCAGGCGCAGTTGAGCCAGGCATTGCTGGCCAGTCTGCAAGGCTTCGCCAGCGCGTTGCCGGCCGACAGTGCAGGCTGGTTGATGCAGCAGAAAGCCGCCTGGCAAGCCTGGCAGCAGGCGCAGGCGGACGAGCTGCAGTTGCTGCAACGCGCACGCGAAGCACAGCGACAACTGGACGAAGCCCAGGCGCAGGCCGAGCACTGGCAACAACGTTGGCAGGCGGCGGGTGCGCCGAGCCAGCAGGCTCCGGTAGCGGCGGCCGACCCGCAGCAGGCGCTGCGCGAGGCGGCCGAGCGGCTGGCCGCCACCCAGCGTGAACGCGACGGCCTGGCCGGCAACGAGCAGGCCCAGATCGCCTTGCTGGCGCGCGAACAGCAACGCCTGCAAAGCTGCTGGCAGACCTGGCAAGAGGCGCTAGCCAGCAGCCCCTTCGCCGATCAGGCGGCGTTCGAAACGGCCGTGCTGAGTGAAGACGAACGCCAGCGCTTGCTGCAGCTCAAGGCGGATCTCGAACGCGCGCACACCCAGGCCATGACCCTGCAGGCTGCAGCCCAGGCCGAGGTGCAGCGCCTGCAGGCCGAAGCGCAAACCGAGTTGAGCCTGGAGGCGCTAGTCGAGCAGATTCAGGTATTGCAGGAGCGTTTGCGTGGCCTGAGTGAACGCCAGGGCGAGCTGCGCGCGCAGTTGCAGGCCGACGCGGCGCGACGTAGCAGTCAGCAGGCGTTGTTCGCTGAGATCGAGGCGCAGACCGGCGAACATGCGCTGTGGCAGCAACTCAATGGCCTGATCGGCTCGGCCGATGGCGCCAAGTTCCGCAAGTTCGCCCAGGGCCTGACCCTCGATCACCTGATCCACCTGGCCAATCGCCAACTGACGCGCCTGCATGGCCGCTACCAACTGGCGCGCAAGGGCAGTGGCGAGCTGGAGCTGGAGGTACGCGACACCTGGCAGGCCGACGTGGCGCGCGATTGCCGCACGCTGTCCGGTGGCGAGAGCTTTCTGGTCAGCCTGGCGCTGGCCCTGGCACTGTCGGATCTGGTCAGCCACAAGACCAGCATCGACTCGCTGTTTCTCGATGAAGGCTTCGGCACGCTCGATGGCGAGACGCTGGAGGTGGCGCTGGACGCGCTGGATAACCTCAACGCCAGCGGCAAGACCATCGGCGTGATCAGCCATGTCGAGGCGATGAAGGAACGCATTCCGGTGCAGTTACGGGTACACAAGGGCGTTGGCCTGGGTTACAGCCGGCTCGACGCACGTTTTGCAGTCAAAGAAGGGGCATGACGATGTTGATGCGAGCGAAGGATTCCACCCTGCTGGTGATCGACCTGCAGGAACGCCTGTTACCCGCCATCGATGGCGGCACGGCGGTGGTCGAGCAGGCCACCTGGCTGGTGCGCGTGGCGCAGCGCCTGCAGGTGCCGGTGATCGCCACCGAGCAATATCCCAAGGGGCTGGGCTACACCGAGCCGGCCCTGCATGAACTGCTGCCGGGCGATGGGTTGCGGGAGAAGATTCATTTTTCGGCAACCGCCGGGGCTGGGCTGTTCGACTTGCCCGGTGGCGAGCGCAGGCAGTTCGTCGTCTGCGGCACAGAAACTCATGTCTGCGTACTGCAGACGGTAATGGGCCTGCTGGCGGCCGGGCGTGAAGTGTTCGTGGTCGACGAGGCGGTGGGATCGCGCCGGCCACGCGACAAGGCCTTGGGGCTGGCTCGCATGGAACGTGCCGGCGCGGTGATCGTTTCGCGCGAGATGGTCGCCTTCGAGTGGCTGGAACAGGCTGGCACCGAGTTGTTCCGCGAGGTCAGCAAGGGCTTTATTCGCTGATCATTGACTGCTCATTTTTGGTCCCCGCCTTCGCGGGGATGACGACTGTCTGGAGTCCTCGTCATTCCCGCGCAGGCGGGAATCCAGGCGCCACGTTTTTTCGGTTATGGCGCGGCATCTTCCGGCCCGGGTTGGTAGTGGCCAGCCTGCAGGTCGTCGAAATACTTCTGGTAACGACCGTCGTCGCGGAACTGTTGCAGGCGAGCGTTGAAGCGCTCGCGTAGCGCTTCGCTCTGCGCCAGGCGCTTGGGCAGCATCAGGTAACTGAGGTTGACCAGCAGCGGTTTGGGGTGGTGGGTGATGCGCTCGGCATCGGCGCTGGAGAACTCGTTGAGCAGCGCGGCGTAGCCGACGTTGAGCTCCTGCGGGTAGAGCACCACGCGCTCCTTGAGCAGCTTCTCGAAGTTCTGCCGGTCGCTGGACACTCGTTCGATGAGCACCTTGCCTTCGGCGAGAAAGGCATCGAATGCCGGCCCGTAGCTGTATTCCAGGCCGCCGCCGAGGGTCATGCCACTGAGGTCGTCGAAGCGCTGCCAGTCGAACGGCTGGGTTTTCAGGTGGAAGAACACGAACTGTTCGTTGAGCAGTGGGGCGCTGAAGAGAAAGTCGGCCTCACGCTCGGTCTTGTGCATCCATACCGCGGTGGCGTCGAACCGGCCTGCGGCGGCTTCGGCGTAGGCGCGGGGCCAGGGCAGGAAGGTGAATTCGACACGGTAGCCTTCCTCGGCCAGCAGGTCGCGCAGCAGGTGGGCCACTGGCCCCTGGTGTTCGAGCCGGGCTGACAGGTAGGGCGGCCACTCGCCGGCGCTGATGCGTAACAGCGGGGCTTCGGTAGCGCCCAGAGGGCTGCAGACGATCAGGCCGAACAGGGCGATTAACAGGCGTTGGCGCATCTGATGACTCCGACAGCTCAGGCGGGAGGATTATTCAACTTTACGGCTTTTGTTCTGTTGATCCCAGTCAGCGTCGTGCTCTCAGGCGCGTGAAATGATGACAGCCTGGGGGATGACCCTGTATCGGTTTTTGCACCCACTTGATGCGGGCGCCAGCAGGCAGATATGCCTATGCTTGGAGCAACAAGTCGGTGGCAAGCCGCGAATCGAAGGCCTGGCGTCAGGCATTCCGGTGATGGAGTCTCGTTTTGCACAAAGCGCTGCATTACTGCCTGTTCTGGCTGTTGGCCGGCGCCTGTTACGGCGCGCAGCCGACGCTGACCTTCTGTCACGAAGACCAGGACTCCTTCCCCTGGGTAATGACCGACGGCACCGGCCTGAACCTGGAACTGCTCGGCCTGGTTCAGCAGGCTTTGGGGCTGCAGGTGACTTACGTTGCAGTGCCCTGGAAGCGCTGCCTTTCAGGGCTTGAACAGGGGGTCTACGACGGCGCCTTCGCCGCCAGCTTCAAGCCCGAACGCCTGCAGATGGGCCATTACCCGAGCGATAGCCGAGGGCAGGTGGACGCGCACAGGCGTTTGCACAGCTCACGCTATACCCTGTATCGCCGGGTTGGCAGCGCGGTGTCCTGGGATGGCCGGCATTTCAGCCAGGTCAATGGCCAGGTCGGCTCGCTCAGCGGGTTTTCCATCCGCGATCTGTTGCTCGACCACGGGCTGGCGGTGGACGAGTCGAGCCGCGACCCGCTGGCGTTATTGCAGATGCTGGTGCACGGCCGGGTCGAAGCGGTCGCCTTGCAGACCATGCGTGGTGATTTCATCCTGCAGGCCAATCCGCAGTTGGCTCGGCAGGTGGAGAAGTTGCCGCATCTACTCGAAGAGAAAGCCTATTACCTGATGCTGTCCAGGGCGCTGCTGATGCGTGACCCCGAGCTGGCCGAGCGGATCTGGAGTGAAGTGCAGCGCCAGCGTGACTCGGCGGCGTATCAGGCGCGCGTCAGGGCTTATCTGGCGCGGCCCGATCCCTGAGAAAATGACCATGGGTATTCCCGTGGCGCTTCGGTATCGCTAGAGTCCGCCGCTTCTTCCGTGCATCTTTCGGGTCCATAACGCATGACCTTCGCTGCCTGGCTGACGATCAGCCTGTTCGTTCTCACCTACCTGGGCATGGCGGCTGGCGGCATTCGCGGCCTGCGCATCGACCGCAGCTGGATCGCCTGTTGCGCCGCCGTATTGCTGTTGGTCAGCGGCGCGCTGAGCATGCAGGATGCGGCCCATCATCTCGACCCTGGCGCGCTGTTGCTGCTGCTGGCGCTGATGCTGATTTCCGCGCAGTTCGACTTTTCCGGGGTGTATGCCTGGCTCAACCGCTACCTGACCGAGCATGCCGAGCGTCCGGCGCTGTTGCTGCTGGGTGTGGTGTTGCTGGGCGGTGTGCTGTCGGCGGTGCTGGTCAACGATATCGTTGCCTTCGCCCTGACTCCGCTGCTGTGTCGCAGCCTGCATTTGCGTGGGCTGGAGCCTCGGCCATTTCTCCTGGCGTTGGCGTTGTCCTGTAATGCTGGCTCGGCCGCCAGCCTGATCGGCAATCCGCAGAACATCCTTATCGGTCAGGCCGGCGGTCTGGATTTCTGGGGTTATGTGGCCGTGGCCGGGCCGCCAGCGCTGACGGCGATGGCCATCGTTTATGCGGTGATCTGGCTGCAGTGGCGGCAGCGCTGGGGCGTGGCCATGCCACTGACGGCGGACGATACGCCGGTCGAGCTGATCCATGGTGCGCGCAGTTACCTCAAGCCGCTGCTGGCCAGCGTGGCGCTGCTGGCGCTGTTCGCCACGGCGCTGCCGCGTGAATTGTCGGCATTGCTGATCGCGGTGCTGGTGATGGTGTCGCGCCGGGTAGACAGCCGCGATTACGTGAGCAAGGTGGACTGGAATCTGCTGCTGCTGTTCGTCGGGCTGTTTCTGGTCAGCGGTGCCGCCTTGCAGTTGCCGCAAATGGCGCAGGGGGCCGCCTGGATGGCCGATCACGGCTTGTTGCCGCAGGGGGTGATATCGCTTGCGACTTCTTCGCTGGTGGCGGGCAACCTGATCGGCAACGTACCGTTCGTGGTGTTGCTGCTGGGGTTGATGCCGCAGTTGTCGCCTGAATTGCTGATCGGCCTGGCGGTGATGTCGACCCTGGCCGGCAACCTGCTGCTGATTGGCAGCGTGGTCAACCTGATCGTCGCTGAAGGGGCGAAGCGCCAGGGCGTGCGCATCGGCTTTGTCGACTATGCGCGCAGCGGCGTGCCGGTGACGCTGCTGAGCATGGCCGTGGCCGGGCTTTGGCTGGTGTCTGGGGGCTGGTTGCCCTGGTAGGGCGATCAGTGCGCACCATTAGGTCTCAGCACCAGCGGCTGTCGCGCCAGGCACTGCGGGCTTGTCCGTCCTTGAACGTCCAGGCCACCAGGCGGCTCTGCTTCTGACCCTGGGACATGCCGAGGATGCGTACCTCGACCGCACCGGCCCTGGCCAGCCAGCCTTGCAGCAGTTCGACGTTACCGCCTTTCGATACCAGGCTGCTGAACCACAGCACCTGCTCGGCGACCTGCGCGCTCTCGCTAGCCATGCGCTTGAGAAAGGCAGCCTCGCCACCTGGGCACCACAGTTCGGCCGCCTGCCCGCCGAAGTTGAGTACCGGCAGCTTGCGTTTGGGGTCGAGCTTGCCGAGGTTGCGCCATTTGCGCGTGCTGCCGCTGCTGGCCTCGTCGGCGCTGGCGTGGAAGGGCGGGTTGCACAGGGTCAGGTCGATACGCTCCTCGCTGCCCAGCAGGCCGAGGAAGATATGCTCGGCATTGGCCTGCTGGCGCAGTTCGATGCTGCTGGCCAGTTGCGGGTTGGCGGTGACGATGGCCCGCGCCGAGGCCAGCGCGGCCGGGGCGATATCGGCGCCGATAAAGTGCCAGGCGTACTCGCAATGGCCGATCAGCGGGTAGATGCAGTTGGCCCCGACGCCGATATCCAGCGCGTGTACCCTGGCGCCGCGAGGTATTTGCCCGTCATTGTCGGTCGCCAGCAGATCGGCGAGGTTGTGCAAATAGTCGGCGCGACCGGGAATCGGCGGGCACAGGTAGCCGTCGGGAATGTCCCAGTGGCGGATGCCGTAGTACTGCGCCAGCAGCGCGCGGTTGAACACCTTGACCGCCGCCGGGTTGGCGAAGTCGATGCTGGGCTTGCCGTAGGGATTGGTGATCACGAACTGGCCCAGCTCGGGGCTGGCCTTGATCAGCGCGGGAAAATCGTAATGCCCCTGGTGACGGTTACGCGGGTGCAACTGGCCCTTGCTCGGTGCAGTCTTTACAGCGGCAGGGGCAGGTTTGCGCGGGCGTTTCGGTGGCTGGGACATGAGCGAGCATCTGGCGATGTGGGCGCGGATTTTCTCATGCTTTGCTTGCAACCCGTAACCCATGGCAGTGCGGGAGCGGCCTGTGCTGCCGTTAATGAAAGCTGGCAAGTGGCCATAAAGCAGCTGGCTTTGTATTGATCCAGGTCAATCGGAGACTTGCTGGCGGCCTTAGACTTCGCGCCTCTTCGATCAGCAGCAAGGAGGCACCATGGCATACCTGGGGTGGAGCGACGACCTCGATACCGGTATCGCGGTAATCGACGATCAGCACAAGCGCATTGTCGCCATGATCAATCAGTTGGACGATGCCCAGCGCACCGCCAGCAAGGCGAAGGTGGCTGCGGTAATCGACGAGCTGATCGACTATACCGTCTCGCACTTCGCCTTCGAGGAGGCGATGCTCGAAGAGGCCGGTTATGTTTTCACCAAGGCGCACAAACGGGTGCATGCGCTGTTTATCAAGCGTGTGGAGGACTATCGCCAGCATTTCACCGCCGGCGAGGATATTACCGACGAGCTCAAGGGCTTGCTGGGACGCTGGCTGTTCAGCCATATCCGCAGCGACGACCGCAACTATGTCGACGCCGTTAACGATAACCTGCGTCGACTGAGTGCCGACGTCTCCGAAGGTGGGTGGCTGCGTCGCGCCGGGCGGCGTTTTTTCCGCGGTGCGGCGTGAATGTTCTCAGAGTGGAAAGATCAGTGGCACCAGCACCACGCTGACGATCATCACCAGCAGGGTAAAGGGCACACCGACCCGCACGAAGTCGCCGAAGCGGTACTGGCCGGGGCCGAGCACCAGGGTATTCACTGGCGAGGAGATCGGCGTCATGAACGCCGCCGAGGCAGCCAGTGCGACGGTCATGGCGAAAGGCAGCGGCGAGGCGCCCAGTGCCTGCGCGGTGGCGATGGCCACCGGCGCCATCAGCACCGCCGTGGCGGTGTTGGAGATGAACAGGCCAATCACGGCGGTCAGCACGAACAGGCTGGCGAGTATCAGATGCGGCCCGGCTTCGCCCAGGCCACCCACCAGGCCCTGTACGGCCAGCTCGACGCCGCCGGTCTGCTGCAATGCCTGGGCGAAAGGCAGCATGCCGACGATAAGAATCAGCGTCGGCCAGTGAATGGCGCGGTAGGCGCTGTCCAGGTCGATGCAGCGAAAGGCGCCCATCAGCAGGCAGGCAATCAGTGCGGCCTGTACGTTGGGCACCAGGCCGGAAACCATCAGCACGACCATCACCGCCAGGCTCAGCAGGGCGTAGGGCGCCTTGCGCGCGGCGGGCGCCACTTCGGCCACTTCCGCCGGTAGGCTGAGTACCAGGAAATCGCGGCTCAGCCCTTGCAGGCGGTGAATGTCGCGCCAGGATCCGGCCACCAGCAGGGTATCGGAGGCTTTGAGCTTCTCGTCCACCAGCACGCCCTCCAGCGCCTGGCCCTGGCGGCGCAGGCCGACCACGTTGAGTTTGTGCCGCGAGCGAAAGCCCAGTTCCTGAATGGTCTTGCCCGGCAGTTGCGACTCCGGCGGCAGCGCCACTTCGGCAATGCCCAGTTCATGGGCGTGCAGGCTGAAATACGAATGCGGCAGCGGCATGGGCTCGAGGCCTAGCACCTGGTAGCTGCCGAGCAGGCCGATGGCGGGACTGGCGATATCCACCAACAGCACGTCGCCCGGTTCCAGCAGGGTATTGCCGCTGGCCATCAGCAACAGGGTGCGCAGGCGCTGGCGGCGTTCGATGGCGATGACGTTGATGCCATGATCACGACGCAGTTGCAGCTCGTTGAGCACCTGATTGGCCAGAGGCGAGTCGGCGCGTACCTGCAGGCGCCGCTCGCGCTCGCTCAGGCGATAGCGCTTGGCCAGATCGGCCAGGGTCAGGCGTGGCGGCTCGCCCCCTTCACCCGCGTGCTTGCGCACCAGCCAACGCCGGGCGATCAGCATGTAGCCGATGCCGAGCACCAGCACCGCCAGGCCAATGGGCGTGAGATCAAAAAAGCCAAAACCATCCAGCCCGGCGCGGCGCAGTTCGGCATGCACCACCAGGTTTGGTGGTGTGGCGACCAGCGTCAGCATGCCGCTGATCAGGCCGGCGAAGGCCAGTGGCATCATCAGTCGCGCCGGGGCGATGCGCAGGCGCGCAGCTACACCGAGCACCACGGGGATGAAGATCGCCACTACACCGGTGGAGCTCATCACCGAGCCCAGGCCGGCCACCGCCAGCATCAGCAGAATCAGCAGGCGCGTCTCGCTGCTACCAGCCTTGGCCACCAGCCAGTCGCCCAGGCGGTAGGCGATGCCGGTGCGCACCAGGCCGTCGCCGATGACGAACAGCGCGGCAATCAGGATGACGTTGGCGTCGCTGAAACCGGCCAGGGTCTGCTGCAGGTCGAGTACGCCGGTCAGCGGCAGGGCGACCAGCACCAGCAGGGCGACCACGTCCATGCGTGGCTTGCCGATGACGAAGAGGGTGACGGCACCGGCCAGCAGGCCCAGCACCCAGAGCAGGTCAGGATTCATCGTACTTCCCAGTCAGTATGGGAGCGATTATTTCAGGGATAACCCAGTGTGGTCTTGATCTGTTGCAGGTTCGCGGCGATCCAGCGTGGGTCGATTGGCCCCCAGTCGCGAATCCGGTAGTGGCCGGCATTGTTACGCTCGCCTGCGTTTTGTTCGAACTGGCAGTCGATGTCCAGTTCGGCCAGGGCGGTGAGGGTG
The DNA here is from genome assembly GCF_021029445.1 of Pseudomonas wenzhouensis. Taxonomy (NCBI): domain Bacteria; kingdom Pseudomonadati; phylum Pseudomonadota; class Gammaproteobacteria; order Pseudomonadales; family Pseudomonadaceae; genus Pseudomonas; species Pseudomonas wenzhouensis. Next base: position 3,467,717 of record NZ_CP072610.1, on the reverse strand, counting down.
TCCTGCGCGGTGCGCCGAGGCATGCCGGTGGCGTCCATCAGCGCCGGCACGCTGACGGCCTGGCCGCTGTCGATCAGCCAGGCCACGTAGAGGCGACGGTAGAAGCTGGTGCGGGTCTTGCTCGTCTGCATGGCAACTTCCTTCTCTGAGCCGAGGGCCGCCGCGTGTCAGGCGGCGAACATCAGCATATAGGTGACGGCACCGGCCAGGTAACCGATGAAGGCCAGGCCGCTGATCTTCTTCAGGTACCAGATGAAGTTGATCTTCTCCATGCCCATGGCGGCCACGCCAGCGGCCGAACCGATGATCAGGCAGCTACCACCGGTACCGGCGCAGTAGGCGAGCATTTCCCAGAAGTTGCCGTCGACCACGAAGTTGCGCAGCCAGGGCAGCTCTTCTGCCGCAGCCGTGGCCAGGGTTTCCGGGCTGATCAGCGGGTACATCTTCATGGCACCGGCGACCATCGGCACGTTGTCCACCACGGCCGACAGCATGCCGATGGAGATAGCGATGCTGTAGACGTTACCCAGGCTGTCCTTGAGCAGGGTCGCCACCTGGATCAGGTGCCCGGCGCTGGACAGCGCGGAAACCGCCAGCAGGATACCGAGGAAGAACAGCACGCTGGTGATGTCGATACGGCGCAATACGCCCACTACCGACAGCGGGTCCTTGTCTTCGCTGTTCTTGCTGCGGTGGATGATCTCGGTGGTGATCCACAGCAGGCTGAGGCCGAAGAGGATGCCCATGTACGGCGGCAGATGAGTGATGGTCTTGAACACCGGCACGAAGATCAGCGCACCGAGGCCCAGGCAGAACACAAGGTTACGTTCGAAGGATGTGGTCGGATCGCGACGGCTCTCGGCGCTTTCCTTGATGCGTGGTTCAGCCACTTCACCCTTGAGACGGAAGCTCATGATCAGCAGCGGCACCAGCAGGCAGACCAGGCTGGGCAGGAACAGCTTGGAGATGATGCCGGTGGCCGTGACCTGGTTACCAATCCACAGCATGGTGGTGGTGACGTCACCAATCGGCGACCAGGCACCGCCGGCGTTGGCGGCGATCACCACGATGCCGGCGTAGAACCAGCGCTCGTGCATATCGGCGATCAGCTTGCGCAGCAGCGAGATCATCACGATGGTGGTGGCCAGGTTGTCCAGCGCGGAGGACAGGAAGAAGGTGATCAACCCCACCAGCCACAGCAGATGCACGCGTTTGTGGGTACGGATGCGGTCGGTGATGACCTTGAAACCTTCGTGGGCATCGATCAGCTCGACGATGGTCATCGCGCCCATGAGAAAGAACAGGATCTCGGAAATCTCGCCGAGATGATGGCGCAGTTCCTCGACCACATGATGGGTGTTGGTGCTGGCGCCAGCCGTACCGGTGCCGAGCAGAGGCAGGATGCTGTCTGCGCCGAGAACCAGCAGGGTCCAGGCGATAACGGCCGTGAGCAGGGCGGAGGCTGCCTTGTCGATCTTTAACGGGTGCTCGAGTGCAATGCACAGGTAGCCGAGGACGAAGACGAGTGCCATCAACGCATACATGTTCGGAGTTCCGCTCTGATTTTTATTAGTTGGGACGTGCCGGAGGGCTGCTGCCAGGCGGGTGAAGATGCCTGAAACAATTGGAAAAAGGGAGGGTTTTTATAGCGAAAAGGGCAAAGAGATGAGTGTTTTGCTACTTAATGAGGCGTTCGGGCCGCTGCGCTGGCCGGCCCGAACGGCTGCGAAATCAAACGGCAGTCTGGGGTTTGGGCGGCAGCAGATAGGCGAGGGCGATGGCCATAACCGGCATGATCAGGTTGAAGAAGCAGTACGGCAGGTAGCTTAGCGTAGCCACGCCGAGAGTCGCGGCCATGTAGGCGCCGCAGGTGTTCCACGGTACCAGCACCGAGGTCAGGGTGCCGCCGTCTTCCAGCGCGCGAGACAGGCTGGTCGGTGCCAGCCCGCGCTTCTCGTATTCGGCACGGTACATGCGCCCCGGCAGCACCAGGGCGATGTACTGGTCGGCGGTGATGATGTTGGTGCCGATGGTGGTGGTGATGGTGCTGGCGACCAGGCCGCTGTTGCTGCGCACCAGGCGCAGGGCGCTTTGCAGCAGGCGTTGCAGCAGGCCGAGGCGCTCCAGCACGCCGCCGAAGCACATGGCGCAGATGATCAGCCAGACGGTGGTGAGCATGCTGGCCATGCCGCCCTTGGACAGCAGGCCGTCGAGTTCGGCGTTGCCGCTGGCCGATTCATAACCGGCGAACAGCGCAGTCCATACCGTTTTCAGTGGCGCCAGTGCGCCGGCCGCCGGATCGGCCAGGCGGCTCATCACGTCGGGCTGGAACACGATGGCGAATACCGCGCCGAGCAGGGCGGCGAGAAATACCGCGGGGAAGGCCGCCCACTGGCGCACGGCGAGCAGCAGCAGGAAGGCTACCGGTAGCAGCAGGTGCCAGCCGAGGTTGAACTGTGCCTCCAGCGCGCCCAGCACCTCGACGATGCGGCTGGTGTCATGTTCGGCGCTGGCCTGCTGGCCGAGGGCGAAGAAGATCACCAGGGCGATCAGCAACGCCGGTACGGTGGTGCGCAGCATGTTGCGGATATGCGCGAACAGATCGGCGCCGGCAGCGGCCGGGGCCAGGTTGGTGGTGTCCGACAATGGCGACAGCTTGTCGCCGAAGTAGGCGCCGGAAATGATCGCGCCGGCGGTGATCGCCGGGTCCAGGCCCAACCCGGCCGCCACGCCCATTAGGCCGATGCCGAGGGTGCCGGCCACCGTCCACGAGCTGCCGATGGACAGTGCGGTGAGCGCGCAGATCAGGCAACTGGTGAGGTAGAAGTACTCGGCGCTGATCAGCTTCAGGCCCAGCCAGATCATGGTCGGCACCGTGCCGGCGAGAATCCAGGTGCCGATCAGCGCACCGACCGCCAGCAGGATCAGGTTGGCCTTCATCGCCATATGGATGCCGGCGAGGATGCCTTCCTCGATCTCGGTCCAGCGCAGGCCATTCTTCAGGCCGACCAGGCCGGCGACGAAGGCGGCGCTCATCAGGGCGATCTGGTTCGGGCCGCTGGAGGAGGCGTCACCGAACAGGTAAACGGAGAGACTGAGCAGTACGACGAGCACGCCAATAGGCAGCAAGGCGTCGAGCAGGGAAGGGGCGCGGGCGGTCATGGGTGTTCCGGGGGATCGATCAAACAAGGGGCAGAAGCCGGGGTGGCGTTCTTCATAAACAGGTCGGGGGTGTTATCGGGCGGGTTGTGCAAGCTTGCCAGGTCGCTCAGCCGAAGTACCCATGGTGGGCTGAAGCCCACCCTACGGGCGGGGCCCCACAAAAAGCAAACCCGCGCCGGTTAGGGCGCGGGCCTGTGGGTGTCGCGCGGTGCTTAGAGTGCGGCGATCTTGCCGCGCTGCTCGACCATCTTGGCCAGGGCTTGTTCGGCCTCGGCCAGCTTGGCGCGCTCCTTCTCCAGCACTTCGGCCGGCGCCTTGGCGACGAAGCCTTCGTTGGCCAGCTTGCCGCCAACACGCTTGACCTCGCCTTCGAGGCGGGCAACTTCCTTGTCCAGGCGCGCCAGTTCGGCGCCCTTGTCGATCAGCCCGGCCATCGGTACCAGCACTTCCATCTCGCCGACCAGGGTGGTGGCGGACATCGGCGCTTCTTCACCGGCTGCCAGTACGCGCACGGATTCGAGTTTGGCCAGCTTGCTCAGCAGCGGCTCGAAGTCGGCCAGGCGGCGCAGGTCTTCGGCCGAAGCGTTGGCAACGATGATGTCGATGCGCTTGGCCATGGAGATCTTCATCTCGCCACGGATCTGCCGTACGCCGAGCATCAATTGCTTGACCCACTCGATGTCACCTTCGGCGGCGGCGTCGATGCGGCTCTCGTTGGCCACCGGCCAGGGTTGCAGCATCAGGGTTTCACCCTGCACGCCAGCCTGGGCCTTGATGCGCTGCCAGATTTCTTCGGTGATGAACGGCATGAACGGGTGGGCCAGGCGCAGGATCACTTCCAGCACGCGCACCAGGGTGCGGCGGGTGCCGCGCTGGCGTTCGATCGGCGCGTTTTCGTCCCACAGAACGGGTTTCACCAGCTCCAGGTACCAGGCGCAGTATTCGTCCCAGATGAACTCGTACAGGGTTTGCGCCGCCAGGTCGAAGCGGAAGGCGTCGAGGTGGCGGGTGACGTCAGCCTCGGTGCGCTGCAGGGCGGAGATGATCCAGCGGTCTACCGGCGACAGCTCGACGGCTTCGCCCTTGATACCGGTGTCCTTGTCATCGGTGTTCTCGATGACGAAGTTGGCGGCGTTCCACAGCTTGTTGCAGAAGTTGCGGTAACCCTCGACGCGGCCCATGTCGAACTTGATGTCGCGGCCGGTGGAGGCCAGCGCCAGGTTGGTGAAGCGCAGGGCGTCGGTGCCGTAGGCGGCGATGCCGTCGGGGAACTCGGCGCGGGTCTGCTTGGCGATCTTCTCGGCCAGCTTGGGCTGCATCATGCCGCTGGTGCGCTTGGCCAGCAGCGATTCCAGATCGATACCGTCGACGATATCCAGCGGGTCGAGCACGTTGCCCTTGGACTTGGACATCTTCTGCCCCTGGCCGTCGCGTACCAGGCCGTGCACATAGACGGTCTTGAACGGGATTTGCCCGGTCAGGTGAGTCGACAGCATGATCATCCGGGCGACCCAGAAGAAGATGATGTCGAAGCCGGTGACCAGTACGTCGGTGGGGTGGAAGGTCTTGAGGAAGTCCGTCTGCTGCGGCCAGCCGAGGGTGGAGAAGGTCCACAGGCCGGAGCTGAACCAGGTGTCGAGCACGTCTTCGTCCTGGCGCAGGGCGACGCCTTCGAGGTTGTGCTTGGCGCGCACTTCCGCTTCGTCGCGGCCGACGTAGACGTTGCCGGCGTCGTCGTACCAGGCCGGAATGCGGTGGCCCCACCATAGCTGACGGCTGATGCACCAGTCCTGAATGTCACGCATCCAGCTGAAGTACATGTTCTCGTACTGCTTGGGCACGAACTGGATTTCGCCACTCTCGACCACGGCGATGGCCTTTTCGGCCAGCGGCTTGGTGGAGACGTACCATTGGTCGGTCAGCCACGGCTCGATCACGGTGCCTGAACGGTCGCCCTTCGGCACTTTCAGCGCGTGGTCTTCGATCTTCTCCAGCAGGCCGGCGGCGTCGAAGGCGGCGACGATCTGCTTGCGCGCCTCGAAGCGATCCAGCCCGGCGAACTGCGCCGGAATGTTGGCTTCGACCTGCTCGTTGACGCTGCCATCGAGGTTGAATACCTGGGCCTGAGCCAGCACGGCGGCGTTCTTGTCGAAGATGTTGATCAGCGGCAGGTTGTGGCGCTTGCCCACTTCGTAGTCGTTGAAGTCGTGCGCCGGGGTGATCTTCACGCAGCCGGTGCCGAACTCGGGGTCGCAGTAGTCATCGGCGATGATCGGGATACGGCGGCCCAGCAGCGGCAGCTCGACGAAGCTGCCGATCAGTGCCTTGTAGCGCTCGTCTTCCGGGTGCACGGCCACGGCGCTGTCGCCGAGCATGGTTTCCGGGCGGGTGGTGGCGACGATCAGGTAGTCCAGGCCCTCGGCGGTCTTCTTGCCGTCGGCCAGCGGGTAGCGCAGGTTCCACAGCGAGCCTTTCTCGTCGTGGTTTTCCACTTCCAGGTCAGAGATGGCGGTGTGGAACTTGGTGTCCCAGTTGACCAGGCGCTTGCCGCGATAGATCAGGCCGTCTTCATGCAGGCGGACGAAGGCTTCCTTGACCGCTTCGGACAAACCTTCGTCCATGGTGAAGCGCTCGCGCGACCAGTCCACCGAGCTGCCCAGGCGACGGATCTGCCGGGTGATGGTGCCACCGGACTGTTCCTTCCACTCCCAGACCTTCTCCAGGAATTTCTCGCGGCCCAGGTCGTGGCGACCGATGCCGTCGGCGGCCAACTGACGCTCGACCACCATCTGCGTGGCGATACCCGCGTGGTCGGTGCCTGGCTGCCACAGCGTATTGCGGCCCTGCATGCGGCGGAAGCGGATCAGGCAGTCCATGATCGAGTTGTTGAAGCCGTGGCCCATATGCAAGCTGCCGGTGACGTTCGGCGGCGGGATCATGATGGTGTAGGGCTCGCCCGAGCCTTGCGGGGCGAAATAGCCCTTGGTTTCCCAGTTCTGGTACAGGGCGGTTTCAATGGCGTGCGGCTGGTAGGTCTTGTCCATGCGCGGCGGGACCCTTTGACGGCTGATCGGAAAAGCCGACAAGTATACCGCTTCTGAGCGCCAAGCCATAAGCCCTGCGCGGCAGGGCAGACCAGCGTTCATTTTTGTAGGAGCCCCGCCTCGGGGCGAATGTCTGGCAGCCAAAGATCAAAGGCTTCGCCCCGGGGCGGGGCTCCTACAGGGCAGGGGCTTACTTGCGCGGCGGCAGCAGACGCGGCAGGCGGGCTTCCAGGCGGCGCTTGAGTTCAGCCTCGATCTGCGGCACGAAGTCGTCAATCACGTCCTGCAGGATCAACTGGGCAGCGGCGCGCAACTCGCCATGCACATGCTGCAGATCGCGGGCGCTGTCATGCAGGCGCGGTTCGATGCGCTCGCGCAGCGTGCTTGGCGCTGGCTGCGGGGCTGGCGTTGGTTTGGGCGTCGGCGTGGCATGAAAGGGCGGCGGCGGGCCGGGCGGCGCGCTGACGATATCGGACAGCACGGGGATGCTGTCCGGGTCGAGCGAGTCGATCAGCAGTGGCGGCTCAGTGCTGCCATCACCCAGCAGCTCGCGTATCGACTCCAGGTCGTGCAGCAACTGAGTGGGCTTTTGTGGCGGCTTGGGGGTGTCCATGGTTATCGGCGCAGCGAGAAAAGGGCAGAAGTAGCCTGAAGTGTGAGCGCCGACGGCCACTAAAGTTCGACGCGCTGCGGATCATACCCGCGCTGGCGGTAGGTGCGGAAATTCTCGCGACAGGCGCTCAGCAACTCGGGCTGCTGATTGACGATCTCGATGATGCGGGAAAAGCGCTCGACATGCGGCGACAGGCTGCTGCCGAGGTTGATCAGCACGCCCTGTTCGCGGCTTGGCGCTTCGTCGATACCCAGCGCCACGGGCGACAGCGGCGCATCGCGGTGCAGGTCGTGTGGCACGAAGCGTTCGGCCTTGAAGCGCCAGAGCATCTCATCGAGTTCGCCGCACTGCGCTTCGTCACTGCCGCGCAAGAATACCGGCAGGCCTGCGCTCCAGGCCTTGAGCGCCAGTTGGCAGGCCGCGCGCAGGCGGCCTGTGGCGTCGCTGGAGGAGAGAACGTAGAACTCGATTTTGGGCATGGCGGGCTTTCGACGGTGAAAAGGGCAGGTGTAGCCCGGATGCAATCCGGGACAGGTGGGTGTCCCCGGATTGCATCCGGGCTACGGGCGCATCAGGCCTTGGCGCGATCCAGCAGGTACTGGGTCAGCAGCGGCACCGGTCGACCCGTGCCGCCTTTGTCCTTGCCGCCGCTGATCCAGGCGGTGCCGGCGATATCCAGGTGCGCCCAGTGGAAGTTCTTGGCAAAGCGTGACAGGAAGCAACCCGCGGTGATGGTGCCGGCCTTCGGCCCGCCGATGTTGGCGATGTCGGCGAAGGGGCTGTCCAACTGCTCCTGGTACTCGTCGTACAGCGGCAGTTGCCAGGCGCGGTCGTCGGCGCTTTCGCCAGCCTTGAGAATCTGCTTGATCAGCGCGTCGTTGTTGCCCATCAGGCCGGAGACGTTGCTGCCCAGGGCGACGATGCAGGCGCCGGTGAGGGTGGCAATGTCGATCACCGCCTGCGGTTTGAAGCGCTCGGCGTAGGTCAGGGTGTCGCACAGCACCAGACGGCCTTCGGCGTCGGTGTTGAGAATCTCCACGGTCTGCCCGCTCATGGTGGTGACGATGTCGCCGGGGCGGGTGGCGCGGCCGCTGGGCATGTTCTCGGCGCAGGCCAGCAGGCACACCAGGTTGATCGGCAGTTGCAGCTCGAGCACGGCCTTGAGGGTGCCGAGCACGCTGGCGGCGCCGCACATGTCGTACTTCATCTCGTCCATGCCGGCGGCCGGCTTGATGCTGATGCCGCCGGTGTCGAAGGTGATGCCCTTGCCGACCAGGGCGAAGGGTTTGTCGTCCTTCTTGCCGCCCTGATAGTGCATGACGATCATCCGTGGCGGCTGCTCGCTGCCCTGAGCGACGGCGAGGAAGGCGCCGGCGCCGAGTTCCTTGAGCTTCTTCTCGTCGAGGATCTCGACCTTGAGGTTCTTGTAGGCCTTGCCCAGGGTCTTGGCCTCCTCGGCCAGGTAGCTGGGGTGGCAGAGGTTGGGCGGCAGGTTGCCCAGGTCCTTGGTGAAGGCGACGCCCGCGGCGATGGCGCGGGCATGCTGCAGGCCGCGTTCGGCATCGGCCAGCTCGGCCTTGTCGATGACCAGGGTGATCTTCTTCAGGGCACGTGGGTCGGCTTTCTGGCTCTTGAACTGCTCGAACAGGTAGCTGCCGTCGGCCAGGGTTTCGATGATCAGACGAGTCTTGCCGTAGGTGTCGCGGCCCTTGACCTTGAGTTCACCCAGGGCGAGCAGGGCATCGCTGCCGCCCAGGCCTTTGAGCACGCCATGCACGCTTGCAACCAACTTGCGCAGTTGGCGGTCGGATAGATCACCTTTGCCGCAGCCCACCAGCAGCACACGCTCGGCCTTGAGCCCCGGCAGGCTGTGCAGCAGCAGGGTCTGGCCCGGCTTGCCGGCGATGTCACCGCGCTTGAGCACAGCGCTGAGCGCGCCATTGCTGGCCTGGTCGACGGCCTTGGCGGTGTCGCCGAGCTTGCGACCTTCGCCGATGGCAACGACCAGGGTCGCGGTTTTCAGGGTTTCCGCACGAGTGCTTTTGACGAGGAATTCCATAGTGAGCTGTCCCCAAGACAAAGAGTCGGGTTTGACGGATAATGGCCGCCATTTTTCGAGGGTCCACCCTGCGGTGGGCCGGCAAGTAGGTGCGGCTAGTGTGAGCGCTCGCGCCTGAGCCTGACAACCCTGGAGCGTCCGGTTTGATCGTCTTCCGTTATCTGTCCCGCGAAGTGCTGGTGACCCTCAGTGCGGTGAGTGCCGTGCTGCTGGTGATCATCATGAGCGGTCGTTTCATCAAGTATCTGGCCCAGGCCGCGCAGGGCGTACTCGACCCGGGCGTACTGTTTCTGATCATGGGTTACCGGATTCCCGGCTTTCTGCAACTGATCCTGCCGCTGGGCCTGTTCCTCGGTTTTCTGCTGGCTTACGGGCGCCTCTACCTGGACAGCGAAATGACCGTGCTGTCGGCCACTGGCGTCAGCCAGCAGCGCCTGACTGTTTACAGCATGGCACCGGCGCTGGTCGTCGCCCTGTTGGTCGCCTGGCTGAGCATGGGCCTGGCGCCGCAAGGCGTGGCCAGCGTGGCGCGCATCCTCAATGAGCAGGATGCCCTGACCGAGCTCGATACCCTGGTGCCGGGGCGCTTTCAGTCGCTCAAGGATGGCTCGCGGGTGACCTATTCGCAGGAGCTGTCAGCGGATCGTAGCGAGCTGCGCGGCGTGTTCATGTCGGAGAAGCGCTTCGCCGCCGATGGTCGTTCCGAGCGCGGTATCACCGTGCTGGTCGCCGAAAGTGGTCGTCAGGAAATTCAGGCGGATGGCAGTCGTTATCTGATTCTGGAAAACGGCTATCGCTATGATGGTGAGCCGGGCGAGGCGGATTACCGCGCCATCCAGTACGACACCTATGGCGTGTTGCTGCCCAAGCCTGAAGTCGCCGTCGAAGCCAGTGAGCGCGAGGCCACACCGACTCGCGAGTTGTTCGGTAGCGACGATCCACGCCTGCAGGCTGAACTGCAATGGCGCCTGTCGCTGCCGCTGCTGGTCTTTATCGTCACCTTGCTGGCGGTGCCGCTGTCGAAAGTCAATCCGCGTCAGGGGCGCTTTCTCAAGCTGCTGCCGGCAATTTTCCTCTACATGGCCTACCTCGGCCTGCTGATCGCCGCCCGTGGTGCGCTGGACAAGGGCAGGCTGCCGCCGGCCCTGGGCTTATGGTGGGTGCATGGCATCTTCTTCGCCGTCGGCATGCTGTTGTTGTACTGGGAGCGTCTGAGTCTGTGGTGGGCCACTCGTCGTGCGTCGGTGGCGGAGGTGGCTCATGGCTAAGTTGGATCGCTACATCGGCACACAGGTGTTCTTCGCCATTCTGGCGGTACTGGGGATCATTCTCGGGCTGGCATTGCTGTTCGCCTTCATCGACGAGCTCAGCGACCTCAACAAGGGCGACTATGGCCTGGGTCAGGTGCTCTGGTACGTGCTGCTGACGGCGCCGCGTCGCGCCTATGAAATGCTGCCGATGGCGGCGCTGATCGGTTGCCTGATCGGCCTCGGTACGCTGGCCAGCAACAGTGAGCTGACCATCATGCGCGCCGCCGGTGTCTCCATCGGGCGTATCGTCTGGGCGGTGATGAAACCCATGCTGGTGCTGATGCTGGCCGGTATTCTGATCGGCGAATACGTCGCGCCGCTGACCGAGAATCAGGCCCAGGCGGATCGCGCGTTGGCCCAGGGCGGTGGCGCGGCGCAAAGCTCCAAGCGTGGCATGTGGCATCGCCAGGGCCAGGAGTACGTGCATATCAACGCCGTGCAACCCAATGGCATCCTGTTGGGGGTGACGCGTTATCGCTTCGATGACGAGCGTCGCCTGCTCTCGGCCAGCTTTGCCCGTCGTGCCGAATACCGGGACAGCCACTGGATGCTGCGCAATGTGCAGACCACCGTGCTGCATGAGGATCGCTCCGAGGTGATCAACCAGCCTGGGGAGCGCTGGGATATCGAGCTCAATCCGGAACTGCTCGGCACTGTCGTGATGGAGCCCGAGGCGCTGTCGGTCACCGGACTGTGGCAGTACATCCATTATCTGGGCGAGCAGGGGTTGAATAACGCGCGCTACTGGCTGGCATTTTGGACCAAGGTGCTGCAGCCACTGGTAACCGGCGCGCTGGTATTGATGGCGATTTCCTTCATCTTCGGCCCGCTGCGCTCGGTGACCCTGGGGCAGCGTGTGTTCACGGGGGTGCTGGTGGGCTTCATCTTCCGTATTGCCCAGGACCTGCTCGGCCCATCGAGCCTGGTATTTGGTTTCTCGCCGCTGCTGGCGGTGCTGGTACCGGCCGGCATCTGTGCGCTGGCCGGGGTGTGGCTGCTGCGGCGTGCCGGTTGAGCAGATTGTCGTGGGCATGAAAAAGCCGGTTCGATGAACCGGCTTTTTTGCATCTGCGCCACTACTTCTTGTGAATATTCTTCGGCAGTTGCACCACACGACTGTCGGAATAGATATCGTGCCAGGTGCGCCCCTGCTTGTCCCACAGCAGCCAGAGAAAACCCAGGCCGGCAAACAGCCAGGAGCCGATGGCGACCACAAAGCGCAGCAGAGCCTGCCACAGGTCGATGGCACTGCCGTCGGCGTTCTGAATGCGCAATCCCCAGGCCTGCATGCCCAGCGTCTGGCCATTGTGCGTCCAGAACTTGGCGAAGAAGGCGAACAGTGACAGCAGCACTAGGCTGGCAAGCAGCGGGTCATTATCCAGTGCGCCGGCTTCGGACATGGCCATCAGCCTATCGCCGCCGTGGATCAGGCGCAAAATGCCCTGCTGATAGATCAGGGTGACCACCATGATCAATGCCACGCAGAGCAGAGAATCGTAGAAGAGGGCCGCCAGGCGACGAATCGGCCCTGCAGTGGGAAAGTCACCCTGCGGGCGTAACTGGTGTTTCGGCATGATGGGCTCGCTTAGACGAAAGTGCGCGCCATTCTAACCGCGACTTCTCTGTCGGCATAAAGATGTGCGCGGGCTATCTGTAACCTGGCGCTGCTACGGGAAAGACAGGCAAAAAAAACCCCTGACAGTTATCAGGGGTTTTTCAAGGCGGCGGCGATTAGCCCAGGACTTGAACCTGGTCAGCCTGCATACCTTTTTGACCTTGCACAGCTACGAAGCTGACTTTCTGGCCTTCTTTCAGGCTCTTGAAGCCATTACCTTCGATCGCGCGGAAGTGCACGAACAGATCCGGACCGCTTTCGGGAGTGATAAAACCAAAACCTTTCTCGTCGTTAAACCACTTGACGGTACCGTTCTGACGATTCGACATGTCTTTTTCCTTGAAACTAGAGTTGATGACAGCCTCCACATAATAGAGGGCTGAGACTGGTTGCAAGGAGTAATAGAAGTCGAGCGGGATGTAGCGGATCTTGATGATCTGCTGCACCAGAGTCACGATTCACAGCGACCCATGCAAACAGTGGCTTCACTCTACGCTAAGTTTTGCGCAAATGCCAACCCCCGCCGGCAAGGTCGCCGGCCAGGTTTTGCGGGGGCTGTCCGGGCGCAATGCCGGTGTGGCAGTAACCTGTCCTGGAGCGGCGTCCGGGTTGCTCGGACGCAAACGAAAAAGCCCGTAAGACCAATGTCTTACGGGCTTCTTGTATCGTGGTGCCCGGGGGAGACTCGAATCTAGCGCTGCAGGCCACGTATTTGCTGGGTTTAAGGTCTGTGCGGTTTTCGATCTACTCACAAATCTACTCACTATTTGTTTTGTGCCCACCTAAAACATGAATTTTGGGGCGTAAGAAAAGGCACCACCGTCGTTCGGCCAGCCGGTGCCAGTCGTGTTGACCATAGCCTTGTTAATGCCGCAACCTCTCAGCCGCGTACTCACTCGCTCAAGGATGACCAGTTATGTCGATGCCAGTCGTTACCTACGGATGTACCGCGTGCGATCTTAGCCGCTGGGACGCCGGCACCTGGGGCTACAGGTATTACCTGCATGGAGAGGCCAAGGTGCGCATGCGTGTCGCCATTGGCTGGTGCCATGCATGTGCTGACCTTGGAGTGATTGAAGTCCTACCTGATGCTGCTGGCGAGCTGGAACGCCAACGAAAGCTGGAGGCCTATCGGGCCGAACTTAGCGAAGTGCTTGCCATTGACTCACCCCGAAAGCGTTGGTGGCAGTTCTCGGCTAACAAAAGCACCAGGCAGATGATATTGGAGGGCGAAGTCGAATCAGCAGCGGAGGCGCTCGCTGAATATCAGTTGGCGCGCGAAGCGTTGTCCTCAAGAGTCAGCCGGGGGCGCTGCCTGAGCTGCGGGTCTGATGATTGCCTACAGCTGCCACCGCATGAGGCCAGGTACTACGATCCAGAGCCAGTGCCTGAACCTATCGGCCTCGAGCATCCAGGCTGCGGCGGACAGCTGACAATCTTCTGTGATGACCTGCGCCTCAATATGCGGCTGACAGAAAAAGGTTATGACCTTGAAGGCTTTCTGGTGGAAGAGGTTACGCCGGAGCGCTAAGCGCTAAGCGCAATGCCGCGTAGAGCTGCGAGAAGCGGGCGATTTGCTGGAAACTATGGTGGAAACCTCTCGTTTGGAAACGTGTGATGCCCGCACGGTAATACCCGCTTGCCTCGCGTATGCCCTCGTACTTACCTCGTACCAGTTAACAGTCCCCGCGCGTAAGGGGTGTTTCCTTAGGTGTTAACAGCGTTTCCAATTCAGTGCGGCCACTTCGGTTTTCCCGTCGCTACACCATGGGCGTGAGGTCATACCGCTGGCGCAACTCAGCACCAGCAGGGCAGTACCGCCCCACAGGCGCATGGCACGCACGGCACGGCATCAGGTGGTGATAGAAGGCGTCACGCGTAGCCAGCCATTCAGGTGAGGCCGTGACGGCGGTTTGAATGAAGTGCTGCGGTTCGTCGTCGTGCGGCTCAGTCTCACTCCGGCGTGTTGTGAGTGTTGATCCTGGCACGCCGTGTTGGTTTCTAAGCGCTGGCGCGCGCTCGGTTCTCGGTTGCTGGTGCTGCTCCAGGTGCGCCACAGTCTGTGGGTGGGATTGCTGGCTGCTGGTCTTGGCCATGCCGCGTGCCACGCTTTCACTCACTACAAAACGTGGCGCGGGCACTTTCTCCAGTTCGGTAAACAGTCCAGAAAGCAGGCTCATCGCGTAGCCTCGCACCGTGAAAACACACATACACATGTGCGTCTGGTTTCAAAAACACCGGCAACAGTGGCAACAGTGGCAACAACCGCTCTAGAACGGGCCTTCCAGGCGTTGCCAAACCCTCGTTTTTGTTGCCAGTGCTTTTTTACCGGCAACAGTGATAACCAAAGTGCGCAGTAGTGGCAGGCTCTTATATTCAGAATCGAGTTTGTGTTGCCACCTGTTGCCACTTCTTTTATTAACCGGCAACGGCTGAAAGCCCCGCCCCGCAAGGCCGTTGCCGGTGTTGCCACTGTTGCCAGTGGTTTTAGGTTCCTGTGTAATTGTGTTTGCTGGGTCGGGGCTGCTTTGTGTGCCTTCATACCCCGCCACCCTCGGTTTCTATCGCCGTCGGGTCTATCACATACAGCCGCGATTGACCGCCCCCGGGTAGTCGGTAGTTCTTGGTTTTGCGGTCGGTGTCGCGCCCGGCGATTGCTCCAGCGACCTCAAGCGCTTTGACCACCCGGCTCAAGCCATACCCGTGCGCCGCTTCCACTAGCGCCGGTCTGTTGAACAGATACAGCCGCTTGGTGCCAATCAATTCCCACCAGCCGGCGCGATTAAAAACCTTGGCGTCTGGTGTCGGCTCTTCCACGTCAGAGAATCGGCTACTGCCGTGCCTGTCGATAAAGTCGAGAATGCCGGCCAGTATCTGGCGATCCTCGGCATTGCCGCTGCCGACTCGGCTCAGCCACTCGCCATACAGCAACTGGCAATCAGCCAGGGCGCTACCCTGGGGCCATGGCAGCAGGCCGTATGCAATCGCCATTTCCCCAGCCAGGGCAATCACGGCGAAGCGATCCGCCACGCGCCCGGCTTGGGCGTTGTCTTCCACGAACTGACCGCGCACCTGGGCGAAGTCTTGCAGCAGGCCGGGCAGATCGTCAGCAGCTAGCAGTCGCTCAACAAAGGCCGGGCCTAAGTGGCCGTGCTGGTGAGCGACGGCCACGGTCAGCAGGCGGTGAAAGTCGGCACCCTCCAGGCCGTGCAGTTGGTCAAAGGCGCGGTGTGTGCGAGTGCCGGCGTTCACGTCCACCATGCGCAGCTCAGCACCAGCATGGGCGGCGTTGCCGGATATAGCAGCGTGCTCAGACAGCGAACGCTCACCACTGGACAGCGCCAGCAGCCGCCACGTCAGCTTAGGCCGGCCCTCGCGCTCGCGGGTCATGGTGCCTTTGCCCTGGCCGTTGGCGAGGGAGTAGGCCATGGCCTGCACCTGCTTGGGGTCAGCACGTTTGATTTCGTCCAGCGGCAGGATGGTGTCATTACGGCTGGCCGCTTCAATCTCAAGCCCGCCCTTGCTCATATCCCAGCTGGCAGCAAACACACCGGGATCACCCCACACCGATGAGCCCACCAGCTGCGCCAGGGACTTACCGCTGGAGCTATCGCCCACTAGGTGTACGCCGCCGCCGACCACCCCGACCAGGCTCAGCAGCGGCCCGGCCAGTGCGCAGCCAATGGCCAAGGTCAGTACCGGATTGCCCGCGCACTTGGCGGCCACCTCGGTTTGCCATTGCTCAAGCGTGCCGCTGGTGCTGTACAGGTTGAGGCTGCGTGCGCCGGCCTGATAACGCACGGTGTCGCTACCTATGGTGCGCTGGGGTAGCACGAACGCGCCCGAGGCGTGCCAGCCTGGCCGCGCCGTGGTGATAATGGTTTGTGCGGGGCGCTGCTCCAGTAGGTACTCCATAAACAAACCGCGCTTGCGTGGGGCGATGATGGCCCCCATGCCGAACAGTGCACGCCGGGCGTCTTCACCACTGCCGCCAAACACCTCCATTGGAATGATCCACTCCTTGGCACCGCTGTTGGTCAGCAGGCGCAGTAACCGGCCCTCGCTGCCGTCGTCGCTATTGGTGGTGCGCGCGGTCACGATCACGGGCGTGGCCAGCCAGTCGTCAGTGATAGGCCGGGCGGTTTCTTCGCTATCGTCGTCGCCCACCGCGGCGCGCTTGAAGCCGTGCCAGTAAACGCCTGGGCGTAGCTTGCGGCCCACCTCATTTGTTACCCAGTGTTCATACACGCCCCAACATGGCCGCTCGGGCGTGATGGTTGGCGAAGTGGGCGAAGGCACCAGGGATAAGGTCGGTTCGGCGGCGCTCATTGGGCTGCCCTCCAATTGGCGAGGTCGTTGAAGTCGGTCAGGTTGTTTGGCGCATCGGCTGGCCACAGAGGGAAGACCACCAGCCCGCCCACTGCCACGGCGGCTGCATTGGCCGCGGTACGCCCCGGGTTGCCCTCGGTCTGGCGGTCGTCGTCACCCGCGATGATGATCGAGGCGTGCGGGTGCTTCGCCCGCAGCGCCAGCGCTGTCGGTTTGAGGTTGCCGGCATTCATTGCACAGGCCACAGCGGCCCCGGTGTCGGCGTGGATCGTCGCGCCGGTAGCCCAGCCCTCGCAGACGTATAGCGGCGCACCCGGTGTAATAACGCCCAGTGGCGAATAGCACCCGATGACTATCCCGCCACTCAGGAAGCGCTTACTGCCGTCCAGGTAGATGCGTTGAAGGTTGGCCAACACGCCATTTCGCACCAACGGCACCAGCAGGGCGTCCCCGCGCTGGCGTAGGCCCTGGGTGCGCAGCCCTTTACGGATCAGATACGGGTGTGCAGGATCGGCGCGACGGGCGTCGCGCCACAGGCGGTTGGCATATTCAGCGGCGGCCTGCTGGCGCTGGTGCTGCTCGACTTGGCGCTGGCGGCGTGCCTGCTCGATGCGCTGGCGCACCTGCTCGGCCTCTCTGGCGTCCACTGGCTCACGGCTACACCAGGTGTGTGCGCTGCCGGCCTTCCAACTGCCGAACGCACCGGAGACGATGCCATCCAAGTACAGCACATACCAGCCGTTAAGGGTGCCGGCCTTGTCGTCCGGAACGTGGAAGCGTTGAATGCTGCCGTCGGCAATGGGCAGCCAATCAAGCAGTCCGAACGTGCTTTGCATGGCATCACGGAATGCGATTACACCGTCCATAGCAGCACCTCCAGTCCGGTCAGTAGCACCAGGTCGGCGCCAGCCGGTTGCAGCGCCAGCAACAGGGCGCGGGCTTTTTTCAGGCAAGCCGAACCCATCGGCGCATGGGCGCCGTTTTTTGTATGCATGGTGGTTACTCCTGCTGGGCGGTTGGCCAGAAGCCGGTGGCGGCCAGGAAAGCGTGGCCGGGCTGCTCGGCTTCTCGCGCCTCGATCACCTGGCGCTTGATGGCGTGTGTTTGCTGCTCGGCCTGCTCGCGCTCGGTCGGACGCAGATCAACGCGCACGATGCAGACCAGGGCGGCGGGCAGTGCGTCGCGGATCATGCCGGCCAGCTCAAGCGCCAGCCCGCCGATGGTCAGCGGTGGCAGTTCGCGGCGGCGTCCATCGCTGGGTTGGCAGACGGTGACGACGTGACCACGGGTGACGCTGCGTGACAAAGCGTGACGGCTCATTGCGCACCCCCTTGGGCTTCGGTGGGGCGGGCGGTGCCCGTTACCTGCGCCAAGCCGGGCACCAGCTCCAGCAGTGCGGCGTTTACTGCTTTCTGAGCGCGCCCCATATCATCGGCCTGGCGCATGGTGCCGGCGTCCAGCGCTTTGGCCCACTCTGGGAGATGGCCTTGAATGCGCAGTTCGTTAAGGATCGTCCAGACTTGCGAGGCATGGGCTCGCTCGGCTTGGAGTCGGCTAATCAGTGTTTCGATTTGAACGCTCATTGCGCACCTCCTACAGCTTCCAGGGTGCGGGCCTTGGCCATGGCTGCGTTGTAGCGAGCCAGGCGGACGGACAGGGAACAGTCGGCGCGCAGGGCGGCCAGGGCGCGGGCCTTCCAGGCGGCTGCGTGTGATGCGGACGGATTGCGGGTGGTTTGCATGGGTGGTGCTCCTTGGATTGTGGAGCTGCCACGAACCGTCGCCAAACGATTATGGGTGGCAGCTGTACGCGGGTTGGCGAACCGGCATCCAAGGGAACCGGCAGACCTTTCGGTCTCCCACGCACAGCCGCCATAACGGACTGCGGGCACAAAAAAAGCGCCAGCTGTCTGCGGTGCGGCGCTTGTGCGCCTTGGATAGTTCGGGTCGCCAAACCCGGTCACTGAATTTGCAGCGACGGTCGCACGATAACGCCGATGCGCCAGCTTGGCAATGGTCGGGAAGGTGCGTGCGGTATTCATGCGGCCAGCCTCCGTAGGTGCTTGCCCTGCAACTCATGCACATAGCGCAGCAGGTTGGACTTTCGTTCGGCGTAGGCCATGCCTTGGCCGATTAACACCGTGTCGCGCAGCTCGGCCAGGGTCACAAGCTCAAGCTCGGCGGCGTTCAACTGGTCACGGTTGCGGCCAGTGAAAGCCCCGGTGATGACCTCGTTAATCAATCGTGCTTCGTTGATGAAGTGGTGCCGCTGGGGCGTCTTGCCCTGCGCTTCACAGTTGAGCGCCAAGGCGTCGCACATTGCGCGGTAGCCGATTGCAGCCTCACGCCTGGCGCTGGCCCAAGGCTTCGGCTCGCCGCGCAACAGGGCGTCCACCTGCGTGTCACACCAGATTTCAAAGTCCACGGATAGCCAGCGGGCAAACTTCACCGCCAGCTTCGGGTGCAGCCAGGTTCCGCCACCGCGATCACTTCGGGCGCGACTCGTTTTTACATATGTGATTTCCCCATATGTACGTTGCAGAGCCTCCAGGTAGCGGGTCGCGTCGGGCAGCCTGAGCCACTGCGTAGGTTCTTTACCGAACCGCGCCGCCGCTTCCGTTGCATTGATCCAACCGTCAGCATTGAAGCGCACAGCCTGGCCGTCGTAGTCGAAGGGAATAATGCGCGCATTCATTGGCTCACCTCGCAGTCGTCCAGAAGTGCGCCGATGTAGTACAGCGCTATGCCGTGATGGGTACGGCCTTGCTCATCAGTCATGGTGATGCGGTGTGTCTTGATAGGATGCCCCTGCTCGCGTAGTTCCTTCGCGCGGGCTGCGGGCATCATGATGTTCAGTTCGGCGCGGGCGGTGATGGTGTCCACCGGGCCGAGGTGCAAGCGCGCTAACAGTCGGGCGCGCTGGGCATGGCCGCTGGTATCATTTACGTGCGTTTTCTTTGGGCTGGCCTGTTGGTCGGCCTTTTTTGTGCTCATCGTTTAGCCCTCCTGCCGCGCTTGTTGCTCAAGGCGAGCCTGAAGGGTTTGGCGCCGCTCACTGAAGGAAACGCCACCGCCGATCAGGATCTGATCCATGGCCCGCAAGTTCTCCAGGGTTTGAGCGTCCACCGTGTCAGCGAAAGTGCCCGCGGCACTATTCGGCGCCGTGCTATCGCATGTGCTGGATTTCCCGATTTCACGGCCGGCAAGGGCCTGTTTGACGAACTCGGCCAACGGGCTCGGCTTCCAGTCATCACCACGGCACTCAAGCCAACGGGCCAGGCCAGCAGCCAGTGCAGGATGGACCCACAGCCCTGCATCATGGTTATAGACGCCGTTGCCCCCGGCGTTTGGCGCCGCCGCCATATGGCCGCCAGGGGTGCCTGCAACGTGGCGAGTTATCCCGGCTGCGAGCAGGGCGCGCAGATATTCAGGTTTGCAGCGTTGGCGGACTCGGCTGTCTTGCCATTGTTCGCGCATAGGGCTGCCGTTGCACTCTGCGACCTGGGCAATGGTCGGCTGGGTGCCGTCGAGCATGATGTATTCGATGGGGTTGCGGCCGAACTGCTTAGCCAGCAGCGAGGCGTTAACCATGCCGTCAGCGTCAATAACAACAGTCGTCTGCTTGTGATGCAGGACAGTTAGATTGCTCATGCTGCCACCTCGCGCTGTGAGGCCAGCGAATCACACCAGGCCAATACCTCTGCTTCGATCCAGGCAACAGACTTGGGGCCAAGGTTCACTTGGGCGGGAAAGGTGCCGGCGGCAATGCGGCGGTAAATCTCGGAAGTGGAAAGGCTGGTGTAATCCTTCACCTTGGGTAGCTTGATAAAGCGGCGGGGAGGTAGGTTTTCACTGCTAGTAATTGCAGGCATTTTAAATCCTCTAGTCACGATTAGGTTGAGCTTGCTTGTGCTGCTCGTGAGCTAGAGGTATGTCACTGGGAGTGCATGGGAAGAGCTGGCTATTAAATTTAATAGACCTTTTGTTGGTTTAAAAAGCAGTCTTATATGCTTTTTAGTTTTATGTGCTCATCGTTTGGCGGCGTGTATCTCCACCGGTGGCAATGAGGTTGCCAGATTTGAAATATATAGCCCTCCCAAGGTGCTAGGCGAGTCAGTACAAATAACCGTGCTGATGAAGGATTGTCATATATAGAGGCGTTTTTGGCGTTATTGCCGCCTTATTTATCGCTCCAGTGACATAAGGCGCATATGGGGGCTTTTGGGCAACTACGCTGGCTTCGTTGCGCTCAAGCCTTACGCTTGATGCTAACCACGTTGGCTCCAGCGCGCAGGGCGTCTATCGAGTCGGCCCACGCTTGCATCATCTCCCGGCGCTGCTCCAGGTAGGCGGCGTGGTTGTAAGTGTCGCGCATTTCGTCGTCATCACCGTGGGCAAGCTGGCGCTCGATCCAATCCCGGTTGTAGCCGCGCCCATTAAGTTCGGTGCTCAGCAGGTGGCGGAAGCCGTGGCCGGTTTGCCGGCCTTTATAGCCGGTGTCAGCCAATGCCTTGTTGATGGTGTTTTCACTCATTGGGCGGTTGGTGTTGTTGCGCCCGGCAAATACCAATGCATAACCCCCGGTGACTTCTTGAAGCTGGCGCAGGATGGCAACGGCCTGGCGTGGCAGTGGCACCGAGTGGTCGCGTCGGGCTTTCATGCGCTCTTTCGGAATCGTCCAAGTGGCGGCCTCAAGGTCGAACTCGGCCCAGGGTGCGGCGCGCAATTCACCAGGGCGCACAGCCGTCAGCACCAGCAGGCGGATGGCGTGGCGGGTCAGGGTATTGATGTTGGCTGCTTCGATCTTGCTCAGCAGTTCGGGTAACTCTGCACAGGTGACGTGCGGATGGTGCCGCGTTGCTGGTGCGTGAGCTGCGATCACGTCCAAGTCAGTTGCTGGGTTTGCCTCTACCGACCCTTGTGCCAGGCCAAAGCGGAAAATCTGACTTAGCCATTGGCGGGTTTTCTTGGCGACGTTGTGCGCCCCGCGTGATTCGATCTTGCGGATTAGTGCTACCAGCTCAGGGCGGGTAATGGCCTTGACGGGGCGGTGGCCAAGGGCGGGCAATAAGTCAGACTCTAAGTAAGCAGCGGCCTTGTCGGCTGTGGACTTTGCCCAGCGTGGCGAGCGGTAAGCGTGCCACTCACGCGCCAGTTCCTCGAATGTCTGCGCCTCAAGTGCTTGCGCCTGTTTAGTGGCTTGGCGTTCTGCGCCTGGGTCTGCGCCTTCGTCCAGCAGTAAGCGGGCGTCATCACGCTTGCGGCGGGCCGCGGCCAAAGGCACGGCAGGATAGGCACCCAAGGAAAGCATTTTAGCTTTGCCGTTGAAGCGGTAGCGGTAGCGCCACAGCTTGGAGCCGGTTGGGGCGACCTCTAAGCACAGGCCGTTGCTGTCGGCTAAGCGATACAGCTTGTCCTTGGGCTTGGCTGTTTTGATTGCGGAATCGGTCAGCGGCATGGTGCCCCCGTGTGAGCCATGCCGGGCGGCGTTTGGCGGCTCAGGTGTGAGTAGATTTATCGACCAAACTCGATCTACTCACAAATCTACTCACAATCCAGTGGGCTTACAAGGTAACGGTAGGGAATTGCGGGCAATAAAAAACCGGCTCAAGTGGCCGGTTCTCTAGGGTTTCAGGTCGTTTCGGTACGTCCTGAGATGTTTGTATGGTGCCCCGGGGAGACTCGAACTCCCACTCCTTTCGAAAACGGATTTTGAATCCGCCGCGTCTACCGATTCCGCCACCGGGGCACGATGGCGGCGAAGTATAGGGATGCCGGTGGGGTTGGTCAATCGGCTTGCGTGGAATCCCTGATCTAGAGCCTTTTCAGGCAGTTAGGCGTCTTTCTTAAGCTACTCCGACGAGTGCGTTTGGCCTGCTCCTGGCCATTCGCTGCTGAGTCACGCCCATGCACTTTGGTGACGCAGCGGTGTAGCAATGGTGACGCAGAACTCAACAGCAAGACGCTTCCTCCTTTCCGATTCCTCGGTCGCTCGGATCAATTGTTCGGGCAGCACTCGGCAGGTTGTCCACGATAGCCACTTGGTGGGCTTCCAGATGGTCGCAGGGGCGCGCTCAAGGGTGTTTCGGGTTCGCCTGCGGGGTAGCTATAGGACGCTTGGCCATTGGCCTGTCATGAGCGCGGAGGAGGCCAGGGCGGCGGCGCTGGATGCCCTGAGAGCAAGGCTTGGGGTTGCTGGTAGGCAGGATGTTGCTCGGGTTGAGGCAGCGACACTCCCAGCACCAGCGCCTAAGCAAAAGACCAAGCCAGCACCGACACTGCAGGCGGTCTTCGATATGTATCGCAACACTCGCAAGCTGAAGGCATCCACTGCTGACGACTACCAGAAGGTCTTCAATCGCTATGCCGCTGACTGGCTGGAGCGAAGCTGGCTGGCTATTTCATCGGATGCTTTCGAGAAACGCTTCAATGAGGTCAGCACCAAGTCCAAGGCCCAGGCCAATCAGCTTGCCCGCATCTTTTCTGCTGTCTGGTCGTTCGGGGCTGCCAAACACGGCATCACGACGATTAACCCGACTCAGCGTCTCAAGGCGATGGGTGGGCTGCACCACATCAAGCCAAGGGATGGCATTATACCTGACTCACTGCAGCCACGGTGGTGGAGGGCTGTTGAGTCGCTGCCAGACAAGGAAGCATCGGCTGCCTTCGTATTCATATCCCTGACCGGTTGCAGAAGAGGGGAGGCGCTGAGGCTGAAGACCACTGACATTGATTGGCAGGGTAAGACGGTCACCTTCCACGACACCAAGAACGGCAGCGACCATAGGCTACCCCTCTGCAGGCGCCTATACGCGATGCTGAAGGTTCACTGTGAGGGGCGACAGGGGTTGGTCTTCCAGTTGTCGACCCGGCGCTTGGAGCTGGTGGTCGAGCATCTGGTCAAGCAGTTGCAGTTCAGTTGGTCACCCCATGACCTACGCAGGACGTTTGTCACGATTGCCCAGCGCACGCTCAAGGACTTGGCCACGGTCAAGCGTCTGGTCAACCACAGCGTGGGTGGTGACGTGACCATGAAGCACTACCTGAGACTGAGTGTGGAGGACTTGAGGGAGCCGATGCAGGCGGTGGAGGATGCTTTCGAGATGGTGCGTGGTTGTAGTGCATATGGAGAAGCCAGGATATAGGTATGTACATCCTGGCGTGTTCAGTTACTCCGCCTTCGAGGGAAGCGCAAACATCACAGCAGTTGCCCCTAAGATGTACCAACAGTTGCGGTTTAAGCCTGAGTCTTTCGAGAATTTCACATCTGTGATTCCGTCAGCGCCCTTGGCATATGCAGCAACTTTGAGGTCTATCAAAAGACTGCTTTCCTCGGGCTCTTTTTCAACCCAGCTGCGATGGCAGCGGCCTGCTTCAACTGGGCCTAGTACCTCGGCACCAGCCGGTAGCGCCTCATATTGACGTACCGTTCGGAGTGCTTCGCGTTGGTCTTTGAGGCTTGTATAAATCTGCTCATTGCCTACCTGCAGGTTGGAGGAGTACTGCGTGCATCCTGCGCTAGCCAGCAATACGGCTATCAAGGAAATCCTGAGCTTCAAGGAAATGTCTCCATGCGAATCAATTGGTTACCGGCTAAATGTCGGGAGGCATAGATTGCCAGAATGTTTTTGGTAGAAAAATCTGAGCTACCTCTTGTAGTAAGGAATTGGCCCTCTTCCCCCCGTATCGGGGGTACCATCGAGCGTCTCTACGGCTCAAAGAGTGGCGACATGAAGGTCGAAGGATTAATGCTTCAATGCAAGATCGGGATGAAAGCGCTCCACAACATGCTGGGTGCTGCTAATGGCTTTCATCTTTTGCTAGAGCGTCACGATGACCCTGTAGCGATTATCCCGGCGTCGATATTTCACTGGGCCGTCATTCGCTATACGAAGCCTTTTCTTAATCACAACATTGACGGGAAGCCTGTTCGATATAAAGAGAGCAGGGTTACCCGCGCAGAGGGCTTTGATGCAGCGATCCATCAGCATCTTCTGAGCATCCGAAACACTCTCATAGCACATGATGACCTTGACGCCATTCCTCCTCGGTTGCTCCTGCAGGGGACAGAGCTAAATGGACAGTTCACTCCCTTGAACGTGAGGATGTCGAATAAGTCCATTTCCCGGCCAAGTGAAAGGGCCACTGTTGAAGCTTTCAAGACCCACGCTAGCTCTGCAGTGCTGGCAATGCATTCTCACCTGAAGACTGACATAAGTAGGCTCAAGGACGCCGTCGCTGAAGACCCAGCATCCTTCTTCAGTGGGAGCAAATATCAGGTGCAAGAGAAGCTGTCTCCGGGGGAGAACGTCATCAGATTGGATGCGCATGATGCCTGGCTAGATATGGATACTCCTGACTTTTCAGCCATTCATGGAGGCTTCATTTACGAGACGTCAGGTATTGAAGAGATATTCGATTGGCCTCAGCTCTCAGGAAAGACTAATCCTTGACGGGGGCTGTTCGTGAGTAGCTCTTAATGTCCACTTGTGAGCCTGGTCGGCACTTGGGTTGCTAGAGCCTGCGACTGCTGTGACGACCAAGTTGGAGCTGGCTAGTCATACTTTACCCGACGCATGAAGGCGTCAAGCGCCAACGAGGCGTCTGTTGCGGTGCCTGGTGCGACGACTGAGAATGTTTGCAAGGCCTGCTCTGACTCAAGCTTGATAACCTGCACAGCAAGCCCGATTTTGATGCCATCCACGCTTGTTGAGTCAGCTGCAGTAATCCCCGGCAAGCCGCGCCATTGCACTGCTGTTGCCTTACAAGTAAGGCCGACCACACCGAAGGCGCCCCTGCAGGCTGAAAGTGCGCGCCTATCAAGATCGGTCTTGTCCGCTCCTGGGACTTGAATAAACATAATCTGCTCCGTGGAGCTCGGCCCAAGGTTGCGTTGCGCCGTAACGGTCGGCACCGCTATGCCGGCAATCGTATCCCGTGAGATGGCGAACAAGTCGGGCGTGAGAATCGTGACTCGAGCAGCTGGAATTGCCTGCTCTATCATCTCTTCTGACCATTGCGGATTGAAGAGTCTGTCGAGGCGGCTTTGCGAGGCTTCAATCCCGTTGAGCACTGTGCCGATCCTTTCTTCGTCGATATAAACAGTCTGGCCATTGGCTGATATTGGGGTGCGATTGGCCGCTGCTGCCAAGAAGCGCTCAGCGTTATCCACTGACGCAGCAATTTGCGGCTGGAGCCCCCGGAGATTGGCTGACATTTTGACAAAGCCAGGTGTCCTAACAACTTTCCGCTGCTCGTAGCTTTGTTGAATGCTCTTCCAGGTTTCCAACGGATAGCCGCTCGCCATGACTCTTGCTTGGTGCAGTGCTGCCACGATCTGATGAAGTGCCTCCGGTTCATTTTCAGCATCCGTCTTCAACAAGCGCCAGAATTCGTCGTGAACAGACTTATTTATAAAACCACTTTCGGCGTTCATCACTGACTGCATAACCATCCGCGCCTGAGCCAGAGCTGGCTCTGAGGCGTTGGCACTGCTGACACAAGCAAGCATGCTGAGTGCAAGGAGTAAGCTAGTGAAGGGTTTCGACATCATGTCAGGAGCTCGTCTCAGGTAGGGGGAGGAAGGATAAGGGCGTAGGGGGAGCTCTGCCAGTCGTATTGCTGGCGCTCATAAGCCAACCAACTCTCTCGCTACCTTCCAGGGCGTTCTCTTTGGGTATACCTCAGCGACAACAGCAACAGCCGCCTGACTTGTTGTCGTTTGGTATGGCCTTGACCACTCATACGGCAACATGCATAGTGACAACACCTAAACGACAACAAGGAGCTGTCACCAATGTTTGTCCGTGCGTATCTCCGGGCATCCACTACTGAGCAAGACGCTAGCCGAGCGCGGTCTGCCCTGGACGCCTTCGCCCAAAGCCATGGTCAGCACATCGCTAGCTACTACACCGAGAACGAAAGCGGCGCCTCTCTACAGCGCCCTGAGCTGTTCCGTCTGCTGGCCGACGCGAAGCCGGGGGATGTTCTCTTGGTTGAGCAGGTCGACCGTCTGAGCCGCCTCACTGAGGGCGACTGGCAGCAACTCCGGGCAACCATCAAGGCGAAGGAGGTGCGGGTCGTTGCCCTGGATCTGCCGACCTCTCACCAGTTCATGGCCAGCGCCAGCAATACCGCAGCCGATGCCTTCACCTCTCGGATGCTGGGCGCAATCAATGACATGCTGCTGGACATGCTCGCAGCGGTTGCCCGGAAGGACTACGAAGACAGGCGCAGACGCCAGAACGAAGGCATCACCAAGGCTAAAGCTCTGGGGGCTTACAAAGGCCGAGGCATCGACAAGGATAAGCACGCCAGCATCCTGGCCCTGTTGAACAAGGGAACAGGTATCAGAGAGACGGCCAAGCTCTTGAGGGTCAGCACCAGCACTGTGCTAAGAGCCAGAGACAAGGCCAGCGCCACAGCCTGAGGCCTATCACCAGTACCGCAAAGACGAAGCCCCTAGAGGTCACCCAACGGGGGCTTGGCGTATCTGGTGGTTGATAAACGGATACCTAGTCCGTGTCATAACCACCAGCAATTTAGGGCTTCACGGATTCCCCGTCCGTTGCACAACCACTGCCTGCATCTCCAACCCCCTGTTGTTTTCTCCTCTCCTCAAGTCCTTCCAGAAAACCCTCATGGCCCTGGAAGACGTCAACGCCCGTAACCGCGCAGTAGCCGCCAGCAAGATCGAGCAGGCCACGCTGCTGGAAGAACAAGCGGACGAGCTGCTGACCGAGGCCACCAAGGCCCAATCCATCGCCAACAACATCAAGGAACTGCTGGGCGAGAAGTAAGGCTCGCCCCCGTCTCCAACCAATTACCCCCAGTACTAGCAGAAAAGCACTGCAGGCCACCAAGGCCACGAATTGACCAGTCTTTAGGAGAGACACCATGAGCAACATCATCACCCGCGACTACAACGGTAACGTCTTCCAGTTTCGTGAGGATGGTTACTTCAACATGACCAAGGCCGCGAAGGAGTTTGGGAAGGAGGTCAAAGAGTTCCTTCGTCTTCCTTCCACTAATAAGTACGTCGAGGCTCTGGAAAAGGTGGGATTTTCACGCATTTATGAATCGCACCAGGGACGTAATGGTGGCACCTGGGGGCACCCCAAACTGGCCGTCTTCTTCGCCCGCTGGCTGGACGTAAAGTTCGCGGTGTTCTGCGACATGGTTATCCACGACATCCTGAACAAGAAGGCCGAGCTGACCATCACCAAGCCGGAAGAGTCTGCAGTGATGAATCGGTCTCAGTCGTTCGCTGACGCTCTGCGCCTAGCAGCCGAACTGGAAGAAAAGCGTGTAGCCCTGAAGCAGGAGAACACCGTCCTCCTGCCGAAAGCTGAAGGTTGCGACGCCACCGTGAGCAACAATGACCTCTATACCTCCACTCAGGTGGCTCACATGCTTGGTTTCCAGAGCGCTATCGCCGTCGATAGGGTCTTGCGCCACATCGGGTGGAAGTCGCGTCGTGATGCTGATACTCCCAGCAAGAGAGCAGTCGACAAGGGTTGGCTAGTCGTTCGCATGCTGCAGCGTGCGGGCAGCTACGACAGCATTCCCGAGGTCTTTGTAACCCAGAAGGGCTTCGACGAGCTGAGTCGCATCATCGGCGGTAGCGCCATAGAGGTGGCTTGATACTCAAGTCTGAACTACGCCCTGCGAGGCTCTCTCTACGAAGTTCAGAAGACCCTTGAAGCGTTCTTTGGGCGGTGTGAAGTCACCGTCCGCGAGAACGAGCCGCTGACGCCCCTTTACCCCCAGTAATAGCAGAAAAGAAAACCGCTCCAGGCGGCGTCTTTCCTGCCTCTCAGCACTCCCCCGGCGACTCCTCCCGACACCCTGCAGGGCTACCCCTAGCGGGGCGCTGGCGTTCGCCTATCACACAGGAACACTACCCGATGAAGCATCAACTGCCTGCGCCCCTGGTGCGCTTCCACGTTCATATGCTCCGAGACCATGCCACCCAGTTGGTCGCCCTGGCCAACGCCTTGGCGAAACGGAAGGGGCGCGATACACGCCTGGGCGAAGCCCTGGAGCTGGCCCTGGTTGCTGGCCTGAGCAAATCACTTGCCGACCTCTTGGATCTTGCCCAGGACGACAAGGATGCCCCTCACTGGCTGAAGCTTGGCCCAGTCAATCGCATGGGCGGGAAGGCGCTCACTCCGGCTGAACTGAGCCGCTAAGGGGGACGCATGGAACAACTACCGAGCGTCACGATCGCCGATGTTGAAACCAAGACTGTGGATGTTGTCCCCTGCGGGCTTGGCCTGCGTTTCTATGTTGACGTTGCGTCAGGCGAAATACTGAACCCCACTGAACAAATGCTGGAAAAGCCCGCTGCACTAACGAAGCGTGACCTGAGGGATGCCCCTTATGTTGGGCTTGATACGCCTTGGCCAAATGACGCCAGGAACGAAGAGGAGCTGTGGCAGGCTGTCCAGACATTTGACTGGTGGGCCGACCGGCTGGTTTATGACGCCGACAATATCCTAGACCTTCTTGATGTCGGACTGAGCGACAAGGCGGTCAGGCTTTTCAAGCATCTTGCGCGTGCGTTGTCGGCTCGCAATATCTGGTATGGCTCCGTGGCCGAGTTATCCAAGGCGCTTTATACCCCGCTGCGAAACATAGAGCGGGCTTTGTCTGATCTGGAGCGACACCGTCTGATTGAGCGAAAGCATCAGGGGCGTTACTGGCCAATGAAAATCAGCCTTCACCCTTGGTATGCCTGGAGAGGTGACCTTCAAGCCAGAAGCCACGCATTGCAGCAATGGGTGTTCAGAACCGCCAAAACTGGCGGCTGATATTGCCTGCAGGCCGCTTGTATCAGAGGGTATGGAAAGCCCCCAATAATATAAAAGACCACCAAGACCAGTACCTCCAAGAGGCCTCCGGGGGTTCGCTCTGGTGCAGTTGCTGTAGTTGCTCCCATCAAAGGCAAACCAAGCAAAGACCAACACCTGGGCCATCTCCAGGCGCAACTCTCAGCGTCACCCTCAGCCATCACATGGTATCTCCTTAAAGCTTGGTCTTCCCCCGAAGGCCTTCGGCCTCGACTACCTGACCGGCATCACCGGAGGTCTCCACCTGAGAAACGTCAGGAGGGAGAGGTCTGCCTGCACTTCAGACAAGGAACACTTACCCATGAGCACCTACACGATCTACACCGACGGCGCATGCACCAACAACGGAAAGCCCAACGCCAGAGCTGGCTGGGGCGCTGTTCTGACCAACCCGCAAGGCGACACCCTGGAGATTGCCGGGCCAGTCCCCGAGGCCCAGGAGCAGACTAACAGCCGAGCCGAACTCATGGCCTTGGTCGAGGCTCTGGAACGATGCACTCAGCCTGCACCTATCACCCTGCGCACCGATAGCGAGTACATCGCCAACGCCTGCAATGGGGGCTTGGAAGGCTGGAAGGCCAAGGGCTGGAAGAAGGCCGACAAGAAGCCACCGAAGCACCTCGACTTATGGCAACGCCTGGCTCAACTACTGCTGGAGAAGGACGTCACTGTCAGGTGGTTAAGGGGCCACAATGGCACGCAAGGTAACGAGCGGGCAGATGTTCTGGCGAGGCTTGGGGCGACCGGGAGGACGTACAAAAAACGAGTCAGGAGAGTGGCTGAGGAAGTGGCGTAGAAGGGAATCTTGAAGCCGATTGACGAGGCTGTCAGGATCGAGTCTTAACCGTGACTCAGCGGTGTAGCAGCGGCCTTGATGGCCTGAAAGGTGCGATCTAGAGGGGTTTGGTAGTTGGCTGGAGTCATTTTGAATCCGCCGCGTCTACCGATTCCGCCACCGGGGCACGATGGCGGCGAAGTATAGGGATGCGTCTGGCGCGGGTCAATCGGCGTTGCTGTTGTTCTCTGGTCAATGGTGAGTCCGTCTGTTTGCAGGCCGTTGTCATCGGGGGGGCAGCGTTGTTGTTACGGTTTGCCGGTTCAAGGCGGCGAGCGTGATGGCTATGGCCTGTATATAGTGGCGCTGGCGTATATCCAGTCATGGAGGAGGGTGTGATCAGAATCTTCTGCGGAGCGTTTTTTGTTAGTCTGCTGCTGGCGCCAACTGCCCGTGCTGCACCATTGGTCTACGGCGTTACTGACGAAAGCTGGGCGCCCTACTGGATTGTCGAGCAGCAGCACGTGAGCGGTATTCTTCATGAATTCATGCTCGCACTGGATGAGCGCTTGCCAGAACAGTTGCAAGCCAGTCGTCCCTTGCCGCCGCTGCGCACGCAGAAGCTGTTTCGCGAGGGGGAGCTACAGATTGAGTGTTGCGTGAGCAAGCACTGGCGCCGTGATGCCGGGCAGGGTGAGGTGTCGTTGTGGACGGTGCCGGTGCTCGAGGGCGAGGAGATGCTGGTTTTCGCGCCAGGCAGGCGTTTTGCCTATCAACGGCTGCAGGATTTGCGCGGGCGTTCGATTGCGACCGTGCGTGGTTATGGCTACGTCGGCAGTGAGTATTTCCAGCGTCACGATGGTGCTGATGTGCAGGCGCTGATTCACCTGGTCGCGCAGGGGCGTAGCGAGGCCGGTATTCTGAATCGTCTCGAATGGCGCTACCTGCAGCATGAGCATGCGATGTTGCAGGGGGCTCGTTGGCAGGTAGAGGAGGGGCCGACGATCAATCGCTCTCAGTTGCGTCTGCGCCTGCATCGGCAGCAGGCGAACAGGTTGGCGGCTTTTAATGCTGCGATCCGTTCTCTGCAGGCCGATGGCACCCTGGCGCGTATCGTTGCCCGCTATGCCCCGCAGGCTCACGTGGTCGGGCCAGTGGAAATCCGGTAAGCTCTGCGACCCTGCAAAAATACCCCCTCCGAATCATGCGTGTTGCCGATTTTCACTTCGACCTTCCCGAATCGCTGATTGCCCGTCATCCGCTGGCTGAGCGTCGTGCCAGCCGCCTGTTGCAGCTTGACGGGCCAACGGGTGCGCTGCGCCATGGCCAGTTCACCGATGTACTGGAGCAACTGCGCCCTGGTGATCTGATGGTGTTCAACGACACGCGGGTAATCCCGGCGCGTCTGTTCGGCCAGAAGGCGTCCGGCGGCAAGCTGGAGGTGTTGGTCGAGCGTGTGCTCGATCAGTATCGGGTGCTGGCGCACGTGCGTTCGAGCAAGTCGCCCAAGCCGGGGTCGCAGATTCATATCGACGGTGGCGCAGAGGCCGAGATGGTCGCGCGCCACGATGCGCTGTTCGAGCTGCGTTTTGCCGAGCCTGTGCTGCCGCTGCTGGAGCGTGTCGGCCATATGCCGCTGCCTCCTTATATAGACAGACCGGACGACGAAGCGGATCGCGAGCGTTATCAGACCGTCTATGCGCAGAAGGCGGGGGCCGTCGCTGCGCCGACTGCCGGTCTGCACTTCGATGACGAGCTGTTGGCGGCGATCCGTGCCAAGGATGTGGCAACCGCATTCGTGACCTTGCACGTCGGTGCGGGCACCTTCCAGCCGGTGCGGGTCGAGCGTATCGAAGATCACCACATGCACAGCGAGTGGCTGGAGGTTGGCCAGGATGTGGTCGACGCCGTGGTGGCCTGCCGGGCGCGTGGCGGGCGCGTGGTTGCCGTGGGTACCACCAGCGTGCGCTCCCTGGAGACGGCCGCGCGCGATGGCGAGTTGAAACCCTTCAGCGGTGATACCGATATCTTCATTTATCCAGGACGCCCCTTCCATGTGGTCGATGCCCTGGTGACCAACTTCCACCTGCCCGAGTCGACCCTGCTGATGCTGGTGTCGGCCTTTGCCGGTTATGCCGAAACCATGGCCGCCTACCGCGAGGCCGTGGCGCAGGGCTATCGCTTCTTCAGTTACGGTGATGCCATGTTCATCACCCGCAATCCCGCCGCGCGCGGGCCCGAGGTTTGAGTATGTCGCGCACCTGTCGCATGTCCTTCGAGTTGCTGGCCACCGACGGCAAGGCCCGTCGTGGTCGCCTGACCTTTCCGCGTGGCGTGGTGGAAACCCCGGCCTTCATGCCGGTGGGTACCTATGGCACGGTCAAGGGCATGTTGCCGCGTGATATCGAAGACATCGGCGCGCAGATCATCCTCGGCAACACCTTCCACCTGTGGCTGCGCCCGGGCATGGAGGTGATCAAGAAGCACGGCGACCTGCACGACTTCATGCAGTGGCAGGGGCCGATCCTCACCGACTCCGGTGGCTTCCAGGTGTTCAGCCTGGGCGCCATGCGCAAGATCAAGGAGGAGGGGGTGTACTTCGCCTCGCCGGTCGACGGCGCCAAGGTGTTCATGGGGCCGGAAGAGTCGATGCAGGTGCAGCGCGACCTGGGCTCGGACATCGTGATGATCTTCGACGAATGCACGCCCTATCCGGCCGAGTTCGACGTGGCCAAGCGCTCCATGGAGCTGTCGCTGCGTTGGGCCAAGCGCTCGAAGACCGCACACGGTGAGAGCAGCGCGGCGCTGTTCGGCATCGTCCAGGGCGGCATGCACGAGGAGCTGCGCATGCGCTCGCTGGAAGGCCTGTGCGAGATCGGCTTCGACGGGCTGGCCATCGGCGGCCTCTCGGTGGGCGAGCCGAAGGAGGAGATGATCCGCGTGCTGGATTTCCTGCCGCCGCAGATGCCGGCCGACAAACCGCGCTATCTGATGGGCGTAGGCAAGCCGGAAGATCTGGTCGAGGGCGTGCGCCGTGGCGTGGACATGTTCGATTGCGTGATGCCCACGCGCAACGCGCGCAACGGCCACCTGTTCGTCGATACCGGTGTGGTGAAGATCCGCAACGCCGTGCACAAACACGATGATTCGCCGCTGGATCCGACCTGCGACTGTTACACCTGCAAACATTTCTCACGCGCTTATCTGCATCATCTGGACAAGTGCGGCGAAATGCTCGGTAGCATGCTCAATACCATCCATAACTTGCGGCACTATCAGCGGGTTATGGCTGGTTTGCGCGAGGCTATCGGACAGGGTACATTGGCCGCCTTTGTCGATGCCTTCTATGCCAAGCGTGGCCTGCCTGTGCCGCCGTTGGACTGATTTCCCGAACGTTTGAAGATCCTTTCCATTAGGAGTGTTACATGAGCTTTTTCATCCCCGCCGCCTACGCTGACACCGCAGCTGCTGGCCCTGCCGGCAGTGGTTTCGAGTGGGTTTTCCTGATCGGCTTCCTGGTCATCTTCTACCTGATGATCTGGCGTCCGCAGGCCAAGCGTGCCAAAGAGCACAAGAACCTGCTTGGCAGCCTGCAGAAGGGCGACGAAGTGGTCACCAGCGGCGGTATCGCCGGCAAGGTGTCCAAAGTTGCCGATGATTTCGTGGTGATCGAAGTGTCCGACAGCGTCGAGCTGAAATTCCAGAAGCAGGCCATCGCCGCCACTCTGCCCAAGGGCACGCTGAAAGCCATCTGATTCGGTTCTCGGTTTTTCCATTCCACGGGGCGCTTTTAGCGCCCCGCGTTTTAAACGGGCGGCCCGTTCATGCTCAATAAATACCCTCTGTGGAAGTACCTGCTGATTCTGTCCGTACTGGCGATCGGCCTGGTCTACTCCATTCCAAACCTCTATCCAGATGACCCTGCGGTGCAGATCAGTGGCGCCAGTTCGGCGTTGAGCATCGAGCAGGCCGATATCGATCGTGCCAGCAAGGCACTCACTGATGCGGGTATTGCCGTCAAGGCTGCCAGCATTGACGAGCGGGGGCGTGGTGGCCTGATTCGCCTGGATAGGCAGGATGACCAGTTGCCGGCCAAGGACATCGTCCGTCGCGCGCTGGGTGATGATTACGTCGTGGCGCTGAACCTGGCGCAAACCACCCCCGACTGGTTGCGCAACCTGGGTGCGAGTCCGATGAAACTCGGCCTCGACCTGTCCGGTGGTGTGCACTTCCTGCTGGAAGTGGACATGGACAAGGCGCTGGATGTGCGCCGCAAGGTCTATGAAGGTGAGATCAAGAGCCTGCTGCGCAAGGAGCGTATTCGCTACCGCAGCATGCCGGAAAGCAATGGCCGGATTCAGCTCGGCTTTGCCGACAGCGAGACGCTGGACAAGGCGCAGCGCCTGATCCGCAAGGATTACAGCGACTTCGACCTGGCCGTCGTCGAGCGCAATGGCCAACAGGTTCTGCAACTGGGCCTGACTCAGGCGAAGATCGCCGAGATTCGCGAATACTCCATCCGCCAGAACCTCACCACCGTACGCAATCGCGTCAACGAGCTGGGCGTGGCCGAACCGCTGGTGCAGCGCCAGGGCGCCAACCGCATCGTGGTCGAGTTGCCGGGTGTGCAGGACACCGCCGAGGCCAAGCGTATTCTCGGCAAGACCGCCAACCTGGAGTTCCGCCTGCAGGCCGATTTCGACGCGCCGCGTGGCGCGACCGAGTCCTTCGGTTTCCGCGAGGAAGGCCGTCCGCCGGTACAACTCGAGCGTGAGCTGATCATCACCGGTGACCAGGTGACCGATGCCCAGGCCAGCTTCGACGAGAACGGCCGTCCGCAGGTGAACATCCGCCTCGACGGTCACGGCGGCGACCTGATGAACCGCGCCACGCGTAACAATGTCGGTCGCAGCATGGCGGTGATCTTCATCGAGCAGAAGCCGGTCACCCGCTATGTGCGGCAGAGCGTCGACGGCGTCGAGCAGGAAGTCGCCGTTTCTTCGTTCGTCGAAGAGAAGAAGATCATCAGCCTGGCCACCATCCAGTCGCCACTGGGCAGCCAGTTCCGCATCACCGGGCTGAACGGCCAGGGCGAGTCGTCGGAATTGGCGCTGCTGCTGCGTGCCGGTGGTCTGGCCGCGCCGATGTACTTCGCCGAAGAGCGCACCATCGGCCCGAGCCTGGGCGCCGAGAACATCGCCAAGGGTATTGCGTCCACCGAATGGGCGATGGTCTTTGTGGCCATCTTCATTATCGCCATTTATCGTTTCTTCGGCTTTCTGGCGACCGTTGCCCTGGCGTTCAACCTGGTGCTGCTGGTCGGTCTGATGTCGGCCATCGGCGCGACCCTGACCCTGCCGGGTATCGCCGGTATCGTGTTGACCCTGGGTATGGCGGTCGACGCCAACGTGCTGATCTTCTCGCGGATACGCGAGGAGCTGGCCAATGGCTTGCCCGTGCAGCGGGCGATTCATGAGGGTTTTGATCGTGCTTACACGGCAATTCTCGACAGTAACCTGACCACCTTGCTGGTCGGCGGCATTCTCTTTGCCATGGGTACCGGCCCGGTCAAGGGCTTCGCGGTAACCATGTCGCTGGGGATCGTGACTTCGATGTTCACAGCCATCATGTTCACCCGGGGTCTGGTCAACCTGATCTTCGGTGGTCGCAACTTCAAGAAGCTGTGGATCTGAGGTACAGCCATGATCAAATCAACCATTCGTTTCATGGCGATCCGCAATATCGCCTTTTCCATTACGGTCGTGCTGACGCTGATCGGCCTGGGTGCACTGTTCACCAAAGGGCTTAACTTTGGTCTGGATTTCACCGGTGGCACGCTGATCGAGCTGCAGTATGAGCAGCCGGCCAACCTCGATCTGATCAAGAGCGAGCTGGGTCAGGCCGGCTATGCCGATGCCGTGGTGCAAAGCTTTGGTGCCAGCACTGATGTACTGGTGCGCCTGGCTGGCGATTCACCTGACCTGGGCAACGAGGTTGCAGCGGCGCTGCGCCAGGTCGACGCGTCGATGCGCTTCGAGGTCAAGCGCGTCGAGTTCGTGGGGCCACAGGTCGGCGAAGAGCTGCGCGACCAGGGCGGTATTGCCATGCTGCTGGCGCTGGGCGGGATCATGCTTTACCTGGCCTTCCGCTTTCAGTGGAAGTTCGGTGTTGGCGCGATCGCTTCTCTGGTGCATGACGTGGTGATCACCCTGGGTGTGCTGGCCTTCTTCCAGATTCCGTTCGACCTGACGGTACTGGCGGCGGTGCTGGCGATGATCGGTTACTCGCTCAACGACACCATCATCATCTACGACCGTATCCGCGAGAACTTCCGCGTACTGCGCAAAACCTCGCTGACCGAGAACATCGACATCTCGATCACGCAGACCCTGCTGCGTACCATTGCCACATCGCTCTCCACGGCGTTGGCGCTGTTAGCGCTGCTGTTCTTCGGTGGTGACGTGCTGGCCGCCTTCGCCCTGACCCTGCTGGTGGGTGTGGTGGTCGGTACCTATTCGTCGATCTACATTGGCGCCGTGGTACTGATCTGGATGAAACTCAGCGTCGAGGATCTGATTCCGCCAGTGGCTGAGGCCGAGGCGGACGACGGTCGCCCCTGATGGTGTGATCGACTTCATGAAACTCAGCGAAAGCCGTGACAAGTCGAACTTGTCGCGGCTTTTTGCTGTCCCAGGCAGGGAGAAGGGCGCGAGTCGCCGAGCCTAGGAGACACATGAAATGAACAAGTCGATGTTGGTAGGTGCCGTGCTGGGTGCTGTGGGTGTGACCGCGGGTGGTGCCGTAGCAACCTACAGCCTGGTTGACCGCGGGCCGGATTATGCCGAGGTGCTGGCGGTAACGCCGATCAACGAAACCGTTAAAACGCCGCGCGAGGTGTGCAAGGACGTCACCGTCACCCGCCAGCGTCCGGTGCAGGACCAGCACCAGATCGCCGGTACTGCTATCGGCGCCATCGCCGGTGGTCTGTTGGGTAATCAGGTTGGCGGCGGCACCGGCAAGAAGATCGCCACCGTGGCCGGTGCGGTTGGCGGCGGTTATGCCGGCAACAAGATTCAGGAAGGCATGCAGCAGCGCGACACCTACACCACCACGGAAACCCGCTGCAACACCGTGACCGATACCAGCGAGAAGCTCGTGGGCTATGACGTCAAGTACCAACTAGGTGAGCAGGTTGGCACCGTGCGCATGGATCGTGATCCGGGTAGCCGTATTCCGGTCAACAAGCAGGGCGAGTTGGTGCTGGTGCAGCAGGCCCAGTAAGAAACTCAAGCCACAAAAAACGCCCCTCGGGGCGTTTTTTATGGCCTGCCATCCCTGGCAGTCACAATCTCGTGGCAGACACTCAGCGCTTCATCGACGGCGCCAGGTGCGGCTGGATCGCGGTCAGTACAGCCTTGAAGCATTTGGTGTTGCCGGCCACGATCTGACCTTTTTCGAGGAATTCATGGCTGCCGCTGAAGTCGCTGACCAGGCCGCCTGCTTCCTGGATCAGCAGCGCGCCGGCTGCCATGTCCCATTCGGACAGGCCGAACTCCCAGAACGCATCGAAGCGACCGGCGGCGACATAGGCCAGATCCAGGCTGGCTGCGCCGGCACGGCGAATGCCGGCGGTCTGGCCGGTCAGGCTGCGGAACATGTTCAGGTAGTTGTCCAGGTGATCGAGCTGGCCGTCACGGAACGGGAAGCCGGTGCCGAGCAGGGCGCCGTCGAGGCTCTTGCGGTTGCTGACGCGCAGGCGGCGACCGTTGAGGGCGGCGCCACGGCCACGGCTGGCGGTGAATTCTTCCTGGCGCACCGGGTCGAGGACGATGGCGTGCTCGAGGCGGCCGCGGTATTTGCAAGCGATGCTGATGGCGAAGTGCGGTACGCCGCGAACGAAGTTGGTGGTGCCGTCCAGCGGGTCGATGATCCACTGGTAGTCGGCGCCGTCGCCGCTGCCTTCCAGCACGCCGCCTTCCTCGCCCAGGAAACTGTGGGTCGGGTAGGCCTTGCGGATGGC
The DNA here is from genome assembly GCF_021029445.1 of Pseudomonas wenzhouensis. Lineage (NCBI taxonomy): Bacteria > Pseudomonadati > Pseudomonadota > Gammaproteobacteria > Pseudomonadales > Pseudomonadaceae > Pseudomonas > Pseudomonas wenzhouensis. The sequence goes on along the minus strand of NZ_CP072610.1, from coordinate 3,429,940 downwards.
CTGGACGATCATCAGCTCAGCGGCTTTGTCGACCTCGGTGACGTAATCCTTGGCGTCCTTCTCGTCGACCGAGATGACATCCAGGCGCTCGATCGAGCGAAAGATCATTTCACCGGCGCTACGAGCGGCGCGCAGGGCGATATTCAGCATGGGCTGCATGGGCGGTTCACCTGGGGCGTTAAAGAAAGCCGGCCATGTTAGCAGAAAACCGTTGCCGATGAAGCGCCGTCTGTACGCTGCATGGCATTAATCGAAGGGCTTGGGTAAGATCGTCGCCCCCTTGAGATTTCTGAGAGCGTCTGCGTTGCTGGACAATATTCGCGTGGTTTTGGTGGGCACCAGTCATCCGGGCAATATCGGCGGTGCCGCGCGGGCGATGAAAAACATGGGGCTGTCGCGTCTGGTATTGGTGGCTCCCGAAGATTTCCCCAGTGGCGAGGCTGTCGCGCGCGCGTCCGGTGCGACCGATGTGCTGGATGCCGCACAGGTGGTCGATACCCTGGAGGAAGCGCTGGTGGGCTGCACCCTGGTGGTCGGCACCAGTGCGCGCGATCGGCGCATTCCCTGGCCTCTGCTGGACCCGCGCGAATGCGGCGTGACCAGCTGTGAGCAGGCTGCTGCGGGGGGCGAAGTGGCGTTGGTGTTCGGTCGTGAATATGCCGGCCTGACCAACGAAGAGTTGCAGCGATGTCAGTACCACGTGCATATCCCGTCCAACCCGGAATTCAGCTCGCTGAATCTGGCGGCGGCGGTGCAGGTGCTGGCCTATGAAGTGCGCATGGCCTGGCTGACGGCCTCGAGTCTGCCGACCAAGGTAGAGAAGCTGGAGTCGACAGCGATGCTCAATGCTCAGGCGGCGACAGCGGACGAACTGGAGTCCTTCTACGGTCATCTGCGGCGCGTGCTGGTGATGATCGGTTTTCTCGATCCCCAGAAGCCGCGGCACCTGATGACGCGTCTGCGTCGACTGTATGGGCGCAGTGCGGTGAGCAAGTTGGAAATGAATATCCTGCGCGGCATCCTGACCGAGACGGAGAAGGCCGTGCGTGGAGAGTCTCACAAGCAGGGGAAGTCTGATGTTTGAGCGCATGCGAGAAGATATCCAGAGCGTTTTTCACCGTGATCCGGCGGCGCGCAATGCGTTCGAGGTGGTGACCTGCTATCCCGGGCTGCACGCTGTCTGGCTGCATCGCGTGGCGCACGCGCTGTGGCGTTCGGGCTGGAAGTGGCTGGCGCGCGTGGTCTCCAACTTCGGGCGCTGGATGACCGGTATCGAAATTCATCCGGGGGCGAAGATCGGTCGGCGTTTCTTCATCGATCACGGCATGGGCATCGTCATTGGTGAAACTGCCGAGATCGGTAACGACGTGACCCTTTACCAGGGGGTCACCCTCGGTGGCACCAGTTGGAACAAGGGCAAGCGTCACCCGACCCTGGAAGATGGGGTGGTGGTGGGTGCTGGTGCCAAGGTGCTGGGCCCGTTCACTGTCGGGGCTGGGGCTAAGATCGGCTCCAACGCGGTGGTGACCAAGGCGGTGCCGGCCGGGGCGACGGCAGTTGGCATTCCCGGCAAGATCATCGTCAAGTCAGATGACGAGCAGGAAGCCAAGCGCCAGGCCATGGCCGAGAAGATCGGCTTCGACGCCTACGGCGTGGGTCAGGACATGCCTGACCCGGTTGCCCGTGCCATCGGCCAGTTGCTCGATCACCTGCATGCGGTCGATGGTCGTCTGGAGGGGATGTGCAAGGCGCTGACGGCGCTCGGCAGTGATTATTGCGCCAAGGATCTGCCGACCCTGCGCGACGAGGACTTCGCCGACGTGTGCAAGGATCAGCAGCAGGGCGACAAGCCGGCTGCCTGATGCAGCGGGAGGCGGGCTTTGCTATGATGCCGCCTCCTTTTGTGCGCAAACCTGAGTAAATCAATAGGTCTTATAGTTGACTTAAATACTCGGGAATCGCATACTTCGCGGCACTTCAGTGATTCGTGGTAGAGCCATGCGACTGACTACCAAAGGCCGTTACGCCGTTACCGCCATGCTCGATCTGGCGCTGCACGCGCAGCACGGTCCCGTTTCCCTGGCCGATATTTCCGAGCGGCAGGGCATTTCCCTGTCTTATCTCGAGCAACTGTTCGCCAAGCTGCGCCGTGGCAGCCTGGTTTCCAGTGTGCGCGGGCCGGGCGGCGGCTATCAGCTGTCACGCGACATGCGCGGCATTCAGGTGGCTCAGGTGATCGATGCGGTCAACGAGTCGGTGGATGCCACGCGTTGCCAGGGGCAGGGTGATTGCCATGCCGGCGACACCTGTCTGACCCACCATCTGTGGTGCGACCTCAGCCAGCAGATTCATGAATTCCTCAGTGGCATCAGCCTGGCCGACCTGGTCGCGCGTCATGAGGTGCAGGAAGTGGCCTTGCGTCAGGATCAGCGTCGCTGCTCTGGCAAGGCGCCACGCCTGGATAAGATTGAAGCGTCCGCCGTCGAATGAGCGGTGCGCTTGCCGATAGGAGAAGTCTGATGAAATTGCCTATTTACCTCGATTATTCCGCTACCACGCCGGTCGATCCGCGTGTGGCGCAGAAAATGAGCGAGTGCCTGCTGGTCGATGGTAACTTCGGCAACCCGGCTTCGCGCTCGCATGTGTTTGGCTGGAAGGCCGAAGAAGCGGTGGAAAATGCCCGCCGTCAGGTCGCCGAACTGGTCAATGCCGACCCGCGCGAAATCGTCTGGACCAGCGGTGCAACCGAGTCCAACAACCTGGCGATCAAGGGTGTTGCGCACTTCTACACCAGCAAGGGCAAGCACATCATCACCTCGAAGATCGAGCACAAGGCGGTGTTGGATACGACCCGCCAGCTCGAGCGCGAAGGCTTCGAGGTGACTTATCTGGAGCCAGGCGAAGATGGCCTGATCACCCCGGCCATGATCGAGGCTGCGCTGCGTGAGGACACCGTGCTGGTGTCGGTCATGCACGTCAACAACGAAATCGGCACCATCAACGACATCGCTGCCATTGGTGAGCTGACCCGCTCGCGTGGCGTGTTGCTGCACGTCGATGCCGCGCAGTCCACCGGCAAGGTGGAGATCGACCTGGAGAAGATGAAGGTCGACCTGATGTCCTTCTCGGCGCACAAGACCTACGGCCCCAAGGGTGTCGGTGCCCTGTACGTACGCCGCAAGCCGCGTGTGCGTCTGGAGGCGCAGACCCACGGTGGTGGTCATGAGCGCGGCATGCGTTCCGGCACCCTGGCCACCCACCAGTGCGTCGGCATGGGTGAGGCCTTCCGTATCGCCAAGCAGGAGATGGCGGCGGAAAACCAGCGCATCACTGCGCTGCGTGATCGCTTCTACCGCCAGCTCGAAGGCATGGAAGAGTTGTACGTCAACGGCAGCCTGACGGCGCGTGTGCCGCACAACCTCAACCTGAGTTTCAACTACGTCGAGGGCGAGTCGCTGATCATGGCGCTCAAGGACCTCGCCGTATCGTCCGGTTCGGCGTGCACTTCGGCTTCCCTGGAGCCGTCCTACGTGCTGCGTGCCCTGGGCCGCAACGACGAGCTGGCGCACAGCTCGATTCGCTTCACCTTCGGTCGTTTCACCACTGAAGAAGAGGTCGATTACGCTGCCGCCAAGGTTCGTGAGGCTGTGGATAAGCTGCGCGAACTGTCGCCCCTGTGGGATATGTTCAAAGAAGGTGTCGACCTTTCCACCGTGGAATGGGCAGCACACTGATAGCTGCCTGAAGAGCGGCACCTGATGAGAGAGGAAGTACAGCATGGCTTACAGTGACAAGGTCATCGACCACTACGAAAATCCGCGCAACGTCGGCAAGCTCAATGCCGAAGATCCCGATGTCGGCACCGGTATGGTCGGCGCGCCGGCTTGCGGCGACGTCATGCGTCTGCAGATCAAGGTCAACGAAAGCGGCGTGATCGAAGACGCCAAGTTCAAGACCTATGGCTGCGGTTCGGCTATTGCCTCCAGCTCCCTCGCCACCGAGTGGATGAAGGGCAAGACCCTGGATGAAGCCGAGAGCATCAAGAACACCCAGCTCGCCGAAGAACTGGCACTGCCGCCGGTGAAAATTCACTGCTCCGTGCTCGCCGAGGATGCCATCAAGGCCGCCGTGCGCGACTACAAGCAGAAGAAAGGCTTGCTCTGATACGAGGTTTGTAATGGCCATCACCATGTCTGAAGCAGCCGCTCGTCATGTGCAGCGCTCCCTCGAGGGGCGCGGCAAGGGCGAGGGTATTCGCCTCGGTGTGCGTACTACCGGTTGTTCCGGCCTGGCCTATGTGCTCGAGTTCGTTGATGAACTGGCGGCCGAGGATCAGGTATTCGAAAGCCATGGCGTCAAGGTGATCATCGATCCCAAGAGCCTGGTCTATCTCGATGGCACCGAGTTGGACTTCGTCAAGGAAGGCCTCAACGAGGGCTTCAAGTTCAACAACCCCAACGTGCGCGGCGAATGCGGTTGCGGCGAAAGCTTCAATGTCTGAGGCCATGAATGGGTAATCCCTGCCATTTCGCTCTGTTCGACCTGCAGCCGAGTTTTCGTCTGGATCTGGATCAGCTGGCTGCGCGTTACCGCGAGCTGGCGCGTCAGGTTCATCCTGACCGTTTCGCCGATGCCGGCGAGCGTGAGCAGCGCCTGGCGCTGGAGCGCTCGGCCTGTCTCAACGAGGCGTATCAGATTCTGAAAACGCCATCGCAGCGTGCCCGTTACCTGCTGGCCATGCGTGGGCCGGAGCTTCCGCTGGAAGTGACGGTGCAGGACCCGGATTTTCTCCTGCAGCAGATGCAGCTGCGCGAAGAGCTGGAAGAGCTGCAGGACGACGCCGACCTGGCTGGTGTCGCAGCCTTCAAGCGTCGCCTGAAGACCGCTCAGGAGGCGCTCAATGAGCGCTTCGCGGCATGCTGGGACGACGATGCTCGTCGCGAAGAGGCTGAGCGCCTGATGCGGCGGATGCAGTTTCTCGACAAGCTCTCCCATGAAGTGCGCCAACTAGAAGAGCGCCTCGACGATTAACCTGTGGGTTGCCTCGGCAGCCTGCCTGATGATTTCAAGAAGACCATGGCCTTATTGCAGATCGCCGAGCCAGGACAGAGCCCGCAACCGCACCAGCGTCGGCTGGCAGTGGGTATTGACCTGGGCACCACCAATTCACTGGTCGCTGCCGTGCGCAGTGGTCTGGCCGAGCCTCTGGCCGATGCTGCCGGCAAGGTCATCCTGCCTTCGGCGGTGCGTTATCACGCTGCCAGCATCGAGGTCGGCGAGTCGGCCAAGTCGGCTGCTGCCAGTGATCCGTTGAACACCGTGTTGTCGGTCAAGCGCCTGATGGGGCGCGGTATCGCCGATGTGCATCAGCTTGGCGAGCAATTGCCCTATCGCTTCGTGGCGGGCGAGTCGCACATGCCCTTCATCGAGACCGTGCAGGGTGCCAAGAGCCCGGTGGAAGTCTCGGCGGAAATTCTCAAGACTCTGCGTTTGCGTGCCGAGCAAACGCTGGGTGGCGAGCTGGTGGGCGCGGTGATTACCGTGCCGGCCTACTTCGATGACGCGCAGCGTCAGGCCACCAAGGATGCCGCGCGTCTTGCCGGCCTTAGCGTGCTACGTCTGCTCAACGAACCCACTGCTGCCGCTGTCGCTTATGGTCTGGATCAGAAGGCCGAAGGCGTGGTTGCTATCTATGACCTGGGCGGCGGCACCTTTGATATTTCCATCCTGCGCCTGACCGGCGGTGTTTTCGAGGTACTGGCCACCGGTGGCGACAGCGCCCTGGGTGGCGACGACTTCGATCATGCCATTGCCGACTGGATCATCCAGCAGGCCGGGATTTCCAGCGATCTCGATCCGGCAACCCAGCGCAGCCTGCTACAGGCTGCCTGTGCCGCGAAAGAGGCGCTGACCGAGGCGGACAGCACCGAACTGAGCCATGGCGACTGGCGCGCTGTGTTGAGCCGCGAGCAGTTCGAGACGCTGATCGAGCCGATGGTGGCGCGCAGCCTCAAGACTTGCCGGCGCGCGGTGCGTGATTCGGGTGTCGAGCTGGAAGAGGTCAGTGCCGTGGTCATGGTGGGTGGCTCGACCCGTGTGCCGCGTGTGCGCGAGGCGGTAGGCGAGCTGTTCGGTCGTGCGCCGCTGACCAATATCGATCCGGATCAGGTGGTGGCCATCGGTGCAGCAATCCAGGCCGATGCCCTGGCGGGTAATCAGCGTGACGATGGCGAGGAGTTGCTGCTGCTGGATGTGATTCCACTGTCGCTCGGCCTGGAAACCATGGGCGGGCTGATGGAAAAGGTGATTCCGCGCAATACCACCATCCCGGTGGCGCGTGCGCAGGAATTCACCACCTACAAGGATGGCCAGACGGCCATGATGATTCATGTGCTGCAGGGCGAGCGCGAGCTGATCGCCGACTGCCGTTCGCTGGCGCGCTTCGAGCTGCGCGGCATTCCGCCGATGGTCGCGGGTGCAGCGAAGATTCGCGTGACCTTCCAGGTCGATGCTGATGGCCTGCTCAGTGTCGCGGCGCGGGAGCTGAGTTCCGGCATCGAGTCGAGCATCCAGGTCAAGCCGTCCTATGGTCTGACTGATGGCGAGATCGCGCGCATGCTGCAGGACTCCTTCCAGAACGCCGGCGACGACAAGGCCGCGCGCGTGCTGCGTGAGCAGCAGGTCGATGCCCAGCGCCTGATCGAGGCGGTCGAAGGCGCCCTGGAGGCCGATGGCGAGCGTTTGCTGGACGCCGAGGAGCGCGAGGTCATCGAGCTGCAGGTGCAGGAGTTGCGCGATCTGCTGGCCGGCAGCGACGGTCTGGCCATCGAGCGACAGACCAAACGCCTGTCGCAGGTCACCGACGCATTCGCTGCCAGGCGCCTGGATTCGACGGTTAAAGCCGCGCTTGCCGGGCGCAATCTGAACGAGATCGAGGAATAATTGATGCCGCAGGTAATTTTTCTGCCCCACGAGCGCTTCTGCCCGGATGGCCTGGTGGTCGAGGCTGAGCCTGGTATTTCCATCCTCGAGCTGGCCCATGAGCACCATATCGAGATGGAAAGCGCCTGCGGTGGCGTGTGCGCCTGCACCACCTGTCACTGCATCGTGCGCGAGGGCTTCGACTCGCTGAACGAGGCCGACGAGCTGGAAGAGGACTATCTGGACAAGGCGTGGGGGCTTGAGGCTCACTCGCGCCTGGCCTGTCAGGCTATCGTCGGTGAAGAAGATCTCACCATCGAGATTCCCAAGTATTCGCTTAATCACGCGGCCGAAGCGCCGCACTGATCCAGGAAACATGATCATGAGTCTGAAGTGGGCCGATGTACTGGACATCGCCATCGAGCTGAGCGAACAAAAGCCGGATGTCGATCCGCGCTACGTGAACTTCGTCGATCTGCACCGCTGGGTCGTGGCTTTGCCGCAGTTTTCCGATGACCCGCAGCGCGGGGGTGAGAAGGTGCTGGAGGCGATACAGGCCGCCTGGATCGAAGAGCTTGACTGAAACAGGCGCTTACGGCGCCTGGCCTACGCTTTTAACCTGAACCCGCGTATAATTCGCGGGTTTAATTTTTCGCTTTAACCCTAAAGTTTCTGGAGCTTCACATGGCTGTTCAACGTACTTTCTCCATCATCAAGCCTGACGCCGTTGCCAAGAACGTCATCGGTGAGATCACCACCCGTTTCGAAAAGGCCGGTCTGCGCGTCGTCGCTTCGAAGATGGTGCAACTGTCCGAGCGCGAAGCTGCCGGTTTCTACGCTGAGCACAGCGAGCGCGGCTTCTTCAAGGATCTGGTCGCCTTCATGACCTCCGGCCCGGTCATCGTTCAGGTTCTGGAAGGCGAGAACGCCGTTGCCAAGAACCGCGAGCTGATGGGCGCTACCAACCCGAAAGAAGCTGCTCCGGGCACCATTCGTGCCGATTTCGCCGTTTCCATCGACGAAAACGCCGTTCACGGTTCGGACTCCGAAGCTTCCGCTGCGCGCGAGATCGCTTACTTCTTCTCCGCTACCGAGCTGTGCGCGCGCATTCGCTGATTGGCGAATGAAGCGAGGGTGAAGCCATGACCAATACCTCCGGCAAGATCAACCTGCTGGGCCTGACCCAGCCGGAAATGGAGCAGTTCTTCGAGTCCATCGGCGAGAAGCGCTTCCGTGCCGGCCAGGTAATGAAGTGGATTCACCACTTTGGCGTCGATGATTTCGCCGCCATGACCAATGTCGGCAAGGCCTTGCGCGAGAAGCTCGAGGCCTCTGCCGAGATTCGCGGCCCGGAAGTGGTCAGCGAGAATATTTCCGCCGATGGCACGCGCAAGTGGGTGGTGCGTGTGGCGTCGGGCAGCTGCGTGGAAACCGTGTATATCCCGCAGAACGGCCGCGGCACCCTGTGCGTGTCGTCGCAGGCCGGTTGCGCCCTGGACTGCAGCTTCTGCTCCACCGGCAAACAGGGCTTCAACAGCGACCTGACCAGCGCCGAGATCATCGGCCAGGTGTGGATCGCCAACAAATCCTTCGGCACCGTGCCGGCGAAGATCGATCGCGCCATCACCAACGTGGTGATGATGGGCATGGGCGAGCCGCTGCTGAATTTCGACAACGTCGTCTCCGCCATGCAGATCATGATGGACGACCTCGGTTACGGCATCTCCAAACGCAAGGTGACGCTGTCCACCTCCGGCGTGGTGCCGATGATCGACAAGCTGGCTGAAGTCATCGACGTGTCCCTGGCCCTGTCGCTGCACGCGCCCAATGACGAGCTGCGTAACCAACTGGTGCCGATCAACAAGAAGTACCCGCTGGACATGCTGCTGGCAGCTTGCAAGCGCTACGTCTCCAAGCTGGGCGAGAAGCGCGTGCTGACCATCGAGTACACCCTGCTCAAGGGCGTCAACGATCAGCCTGAGCATGCTGAGCAGATGATCGCACTTCTGGCCGATGTGCCTTGCAAGATCAACCTAATTCCGTTTAATCCCTTCCCCTTCTCGGGGTACGAGCGGCCCAGCAATAATGCCATTCGCCGCTTCCAGGATCTGTTGCACAAGGCCGGGCACAACGTCACGGTGCGCACCACGCGCGGTGACGATATCGATGCGGCGTGCGGCCAGCTGGTTGGTCAGGTCATGGATCGTACTCGGCGCAGCGAGCGTTACATTGCCGTGCGCCAGCTGGGCAACGAGGCACAAGAGCCTCATGCTGCCGCCAATCGAAATTGAAGAGAGGATGTCCATGACCCTGCGCCCTACGCTGCTATTGCTTGTTGCCAGTTTGCTCGGTGGTTGCGTGACCACGGGCGATGTCGACCCCATGCGTACGGCGAAAGGGCGTGACGAAGCACGCGATGCCTATGTGCAACTCGGTATCGCCTATATCCAGCAGGGCGATACCCAGCGTGCCAAGGTGCCGCTGAAGAATGCGTTGGAGCTGGACTCCTCGAACGCGGATGCCCATGCCGCGCTGGCCATGGCCTTCCAGCTGGAGATGGAGTCGAAGCTGGCTGACGAGCATTTTCGCAAGGCGCTGTCGCAGCGCCCGAACGACGCGCGCTTGCTGAATAACTACGGTGGTTTCCTGTTCGAGCAGCAGCGTTATCAGGACGCCATGAACACCTACCTCAAGGCCGCAGAAGACAATCTCTACCCGGAGCGCTCCCGGGTGTTCGAGAATCTGGGGCTCACGGCCCTGCAACTGAACCAGCGTGAGCAGGCCAAGCAATACTTTCAGCGTGCCCTGCGCCTGAGCAGTCGCCAGCCGCGTGCGTTGCTGGAAATGGCCGTCATGTCCTACGAGGACAAGGAATACGTACCGGCTCGTCGTTACTACGACAGTTACAGCGATATGGCGCCGCAGAACGCGCGTAGCCTGTTGCTGGGTGCACGCCTGGCCGAAGTGTTCGAGGACCGTGACCGGGCTGCCAGCCTGGGCCTGCAATTACGGCGCCTGTACCCGGCTTCTCGGGAATATCAGCAATATGTTTCGGGGCAACAATGAACGCGGCACATAGCGAAGTGAATCAGCCGATGCCGACCAATCCTGGTGAAAGCCTGCGTCAGGCCCGTGAAATCAAGGGGCTGAGCATTGCCGAGGTGGCGACGCAGCTCAATCTGACGCCGCAGCGTCTTGCCCAGATCGAGGCCGGTGCCTTCGACAAGCTGCCGGGCCACACCTTTGCCCGTGGCTACATCCGGGCCTACGCCAAATTGCTGGAGATGGATCAGAACCGCCTGGCGATGGAGTTCGATCAGTTCACCGGCGCCGATTCCAGCGGCAGCAGCGTGCATGCGCTGGGCCGTATCGAGGAGCCGGTGCGCTATTCGCAGAGCATCCTGCGTCTGGTCAGCTTTTTGTTGCTGCTGGCGTTGATTGGTGGCGGTTTCTTCTGGTGGCAGGATCAGGGCCGCCCGGTTGCCAGCCTGGCCGATCTGGGGCTCGAGCATGTAGAGGTGGAGGGTGCCGACGGTACGACCCAGGTGCACTCCTTGGCCGAGCCGGAAGATCAGGCAGTTGCCGATGTGCAGGGCCGTGAGCCAAGCAGCCCGCTGCTGTTGCCGGTTGAACCGGGACAGGCTCCGGAAGATGCTGGCGCTGCCGAGCAGCCGGCTGCCGAGGTCGCGCCTGAAAACGCTGCCGCACCCATTGCCGAGGCTGCAAATGCAGCGCCGGCAGCGGTTGCAGCGGAACCTGTCGCTGCTCAGGCTGCAGCGCCTGCAGCCACTGCGCCGGCGCCGGTGCCGGCACCATCGCCTGCGCCGGCTGTGGCCGCTGGGCAGGGCGTAGTCAATGTGCAGTTCACCGCCGATTGTTGGACGCAGGTGACCGATGCCGATGGCAAGGTGCTGCTCAGCGCGCTCAAGCGCAGCGGTGAGCGCATTGAACTGGTCGGTAAGGCACCGCTTGAGTTGCGCCTGGGTTTCGCCCGTGGCGCTCAGGTGACCTATAACGGCGAAAGCGTGGACGTTGCGCCGCACACCACAGGCGAAACCGCACGCCTGAAACTGGGGTTGTAAAACATGCATTGCGAATCGCCGATCAAGCGCCGCCTGTCGCGCAAGATTTGGGTTGGCTCGGTACCGGTAGGCGGCGATGCGCCGATTGCCGTGCAGAGCATGACCAATACCGACACCAACGATGTGGCTGCCACTGTGGCACAGATCCGTCGCCTGGAAGATGCCGGTGCCGATATCGTGCGGGTTTCCGTGCCGGACATGGACGCCGCCGAGGCGTTCGGCCGCATCAAGCAGCAGGTGCGTGTACCGCTGGTGGCCGACATTCACTTCGACTACCAGATCGCCCTGCGTGTGGCTGAGCTGGGTGTCGACTGCCTGCGCATCAACCCTGGCAATATCGGTCGTGAAGATCGCGTCAGGGCGGTGGTTGAAGCCGCTCGCGACAAGGGCATCCCGATCCGCATCGGCGTCAACGCCGGCTCACTGGAAAAGGATCTGCAAAAGAAGTACGGCGAGCCGACGCCCGAGGCCTTGGTCGAGTCTGCACTGCGCCATGTGGAGCATCTGGATCGCCTGAACTTCGCTGATTTCAAGGTCAGTGTGAAAGCCTCCGACGTGTTCATGGCCGTCGAGGCTTATCGCCTGCTGGCCAAACAGATCGAGCAGCCGCTGCACCTGGGTATCACCGAAGCTGGCGGCCTGCGTTCCGGTACGGTGAAATCCGCTGTCGGTCTGGGCATGCTGCTGGCTGACGGCATTGGCGATACCATCCGTATCTCGCTGGCTGCCGACCCGGTGGAAGAGATCAAGGTCGGTTTCGACATCCTCAAGTCCCTGCGCCTGCGCTCGCGTGGCATCAACTTCATCGCCTGCCCGAGCTGCTCGCGGCAGAACTTCGATGTGGTCAAGACCATGAACGAGCTGGAAACGCGCGTCGAGGATCTGCTGGTGCCGCTGGACGTGGCCGTGATCGGCTGCGTGGTCAATGGTCCTGGCGAAGCCAAGGAGGCGCATATTGGCCTCACGGGCGGTAGCCCGAACAACCTGGTCTATATCGATGGCAAACCGGCCTCGAAGCTGACCAACGAAAACCTGGTGGACGAGCTGGAAAAGCTCATTCGCGACAAGGCGGCCGAAAAGGCCGCCGCCGATGCTGCCGTGATCGTGCGCGGCTGATCCGTGCGTAAGGAATACATTTGAGCAAGTCCCTGCAAGCCATTCGTGGCATGAACGACATCCTGCCGGAGCAGACGCCTGCCTGGCGTTACCTGGAAAGTACCCTGGTCAACCTGCTCGACGGTTATGGCTACAAGGAAATCCGCCTACCCATCGTCGAATACACCGAGCTGTTCGCTCGCGGTATCGGTGAAGGCACCGACGTGGTCGACAAGGAGATGTACACCTTCCTCGATCGCAACGAAGAATCCCTGACCCTGCGTCCCGAAGGCACCGCCGGTTGCGTGCGTGCCGTGCTTGAGCATGGCCTGGCCGGTGGCGGTCAGGTGCAGAAGCTGTGGTATGCCGGCCCCATGTTCCGTTACGAGAAGCCACAGAAGGGGCGCTATCGCCAGTTTCACCAGATCGGTGTGGAAGCCTTCAACCTGTCCGGGCCGGATGTCGATGCCGAGCTGATCGTGCTCACCTGGCGTCTGTGGAAAAAGCTCGGTCTGGCCGATGCCGTGACCCTGCAGCTCAACAGTCTGGGTTCCAGCGAGGCGCGCGCGGCCTATCGCGATGCGCTGGTGGCGTACCTGCGTGAGCGCTTCGATCAGCTCGACGAAGACAGCCAGCGCCGCCTGACCACCAACCCGCTGCGCATCCTCGACAGCAAGAACGAGGCGACCCAGGCCGTGCTGGTTGATGCGCCGACTCTGGTCGACTACCTCGACGAGGAATCGCGTCTGCACTTCGAGGGCGTCAAGGCGCGCCTGGATGCGGCCGGTATTCGCTATCAGATCAACCACAAGCTGGTGCGTGGCCTGGACTATTACAATCGCACCGTATTCGAGTGGGTCACCGACAAACTCGGTGCCCAGGGTACGGTGTGTGCCGGTGGCCGTTACGACGGCCTGGTTTCCATGCTGGGCGGCAAGGCTACGCCGGGTGTCGGTTTCGCCATGGGCGTCGAGCGTCTGGTGTTGCTGCTGGAGACTCTCGAGCTGCTGCCGGCCGAACTCAATCGTGCGGCTGACGTGTACGTCTGCGCCTTTGGTGAGGCAGCGGAGCTGGCAGCCTTGACCCTGGTCGAGCGTCTGCGTGATGAGTTACCGGGGCTGCGTCTGTTGCTCAACACCGGTGGCGGCAGTTTCAAGAGCCAGTTCAAGAAAGCCGACAAGAGCGGCGCACGTTATGCGCTGATTCTGGGGGACGACGAATTGGCCGGGCGCGTGGTAGGTTGCAAACCGCTGCGCGACGACAGTGAACAACAAAGTGTTGCCTGGGATGCTCTGGCTGAGCATCTGGCTGCCTGCCAGCAGGCCTGAGCAGGTTCTCGATTAGGAGTACGGGGTTAGACATGCAGACCGAAGACGAACAGATCGCGCAACTCAAGGATTGGTGGGATCGCAACGGCAAGCCTTTGCTCGCTGGTGGCGTACTGGCGCTGGTAGCCGTATTCGGCTGGCAGGGCTGGCAGAAGTACCAGGACAATCAGGCGCAGGGTGCTTCGGTGCTCTATCAGCAACTGCTGGAAACGGCGCTGGACCCGGCCGGCAAGCCCGATGCCGCGAAAGTCGCCGAGTTGGCCGGTAAGCTCGATAGCGAGTTCGCCGGTACTCACTATGCTCAGTACGGCAGCCTGTTCGTCGCCAAGGTCGCGGTCGAAGCGGGTCGCCTCGACGATGCCGCAGCCGCGCTGCAAGCTGTAGTCGACAAGCCGGCCGATGCCACGCTGGGCGAGCTGGCACGTCAGCGTCTGGCACTCGTACTGGCGGCGCAGGACAAGGCCGAAGAAGCCTTGAAGTTGCTCGAGGCTAAGGTCGACGACGCCTACCTGGCCAGCCGTGAAGAACTCAAGGGCGACCTGCTGGTGCAGTTGGGCCGCAGCGATGACGCGCACGCCGCCTATCAGAAGGCCAAGGATGCGCTGGCCGAAGACGCCGCTGTTGGCGGTCTGCAGATGAAGCTGGACGACCTGGCAAAAGGGGATGCGTGACGTGATGCGTTGGAAGAATGCCGCACTGCTGGCTCTGGCCGTTCTGGTCGTGGGTTGCAGCAGCAATAGCAAGAAGGAACTGCCGCCCGCTGAACTGACCAAATTCGACGAAGAAGTCGAGCTGCGTACCGAGTGGAGCCGCTCCGTAGGTGATGGTCAGGGTGAAACCTTCAATATGCTGGTACCGGCCATCGATGGCGAGGTGATCTACGCCGCCGATGTCGAAGGTCTGGTCATGGCCATGGACCGCACCAGCGGCAAGGTCATCTGGCGCAAGAAACTCGATATTCCAGTGTCCGGTGCCATCGGTGTCGGTTACGGCCAGGTACTGCTGGGTACGCTCAAGGGTGAAGTGATCGCCCTCGACACCAGCGACGGTGAAGAGCAGTGGCGTTCGCGTGTGACCAGCGAAGTGCTGGCTGCGCCGGCCAGCAACGGCGATGTCGTCGTGGTGCAAACCCAGGACGACCGCCTGATCGCCTTCGATGCCAGCACCGGCAGCCAGCGCTGGATCGTCGAAAATACTCCGGCCGTGCTGACCCTGCGTGGTACTGGTGCGCCGTTGGTGACCAACCGTCTGGTGGTTGCCGGTCTGTCCAGTGGCAAGGTGATTGCGGTCGACGCCCAGCGTGGCCTGCCGGTCTGGGAGCAGCGCGTTGCCATTGCGCAAGGCCGCTCTGAGCTGGAGCGTGTGGTGGATATCGACGGTGGCCTGCTGTTGTCCGGCGGTACCGTCTATGCCGTGAGCTATCAGGGCCGCGTCGCAGCCATGGATCTGGAATCCGGGCGTGTGCTGTGGCAGCGTGAGGCGTCCAGTTCGGTGGGTGTTGCCCAGGGCTTTGGTAACGTCTACGTCAGCCATGCCAGCGGCACCGTCGAAGGCATCGACGAACGCAGCGCCTCGGCTTTGTGGAGCAATGATTCGATGGCGCGCCGTCAGCTCTCGGGCCCGGCGGTGTTCTCCAGTTATGTCGCCGTAGGTGACTTCGAGGGCTATCTGCACCTGCTGAGCCAGGTCGATGGTCGCTTCGTCGGCCGTACCCGTATCGACAGCGACGGCCTGCGTGCCCAACCACTGGTGGTCGGGGACTGGCTGTATGTCTACGGCAACAGCGGTAAGTTGGTGGCACTGACCATCAAGTGAGGACGCTGTCCAGTACGCTCGCGCGATACTGAACGACTTCCTTGACTATGCTGCCGGTATGTCCGGCAGCACGAAACATCCCGGCCGCTGCCCGTGCAGCGGCCTTTGCATTTTCTGAATTAACCAAGTGGAGAGCCTGATGGTTCCCGTAATTGCCCTGGTGGGCCGGCCGAACGTCGGCAAGTCCACCCTGTTCAACCGCCTCACTCGTAGCCGCGACGCCATCGTCGGCGACCTTTCCGGTCTGACCCGCGACCGCCAGTACGGCGAGGCGAAGTGGCAGGGGCGTACCTATATCGTGATCGACACCGGGGGTATTTCCGGTGACGAGGAAGGCATCGATGCGAAGATGGCCGAGCAGTCCCTGCAGGCCATTGAAGAGGCCGATGCCGTGCTGTTCCTGGTGGATGCGCGCGCCGGCATGACCGCCTCGGACCAGATGATCGGCGAGCACCTGCGCCGTCGGAACAAGCAGAGCTTTCTGGTGGTGAACAAGGTCGACAACCTCGATGTCGACCTGGCCCGCGCCGAATTCAGCCCCATGGGCCTGGGCGAGCCACTGGCGATTGCCGGTGCCCATGGCCGCGGCATAACCCAGATGCTCGAAGTGGTGCTTGGCGCCTTCCCCAAAGACGCCGGCGAGCCGGAAGAGGGCGGCGAAGAGGAAGAAGTGCTGGAAGGCCAGGAGGCCAAGCGTATTCCCGGCCCGAGCGAGAAGGACGGTATCAAGCTGGCCATCATCGGCCGTCCCAATGTGGGCAAGTCGACCCTGGTCAACCGTATGCTCGGCGAGGAGCGGGTCATCGTTTATGACCAGGCCGGCACCACGCGCGACAGCATCTACATCCCCTTCGAGCGTGACGACGAGAAATACACCCTGATCGACACCGCCGGTGTGCGCCGTCGCGGCAAGATCTTCGAGGCCGTGGAGAAGTTCTCCGTGGTCAAGACGCTGCAAGCCATCCAGGACTCCAACGTTGTGGTGTTCGTCATGGACGCCCGCGAAGGCGTGGTCGACCACGACCTCAACCTGCTCGGTTTTGTGCTGGAAAGCGGCCGCGCGCTGGTCATCGCCCTGAACAAGTGGGACGGCATGGATCAGGGGCAGAAGGACTACGTGAAGACTGAGCTGGAGCGCCGGCTGTTCTTCGTCGACTTCGCCGATATCCACTTCATCTCCGCCCTGCACGGCACAGGCGTTGGCCATCTGTACAAGTCGGTGCAGGCCTCGTTCAAGTCGGCTATTACCCGCTGGCCGACCAGTCGCCTGACGCAGATTCTCGAAGATGCCGTCAGCGACCATGCACCACCCCTGGTCAACGGTCGCCGTATCAAGCTGCGCTATGCCCACCTGGGTGGCGCCAACCCGCCGTTGATCGTGATCCACGGCAACCAGGTCGACGCCGTGCCGCGCGCCTACACCCGTTACCTGGAGAACACCTTCCGCCGAGTGCTGAAGCTGGTCGGTACGCCGATTCGCATCGAGTACAAGGGCGGTGAAAACCCCTACGAGGGCAACAAGAACAAGCTCACCGATCGCCAGGTGAACAAGAAACGTCGCCTGATGAGCCACCACAAGAAGGCCGAGAAGAAGCGCAAGGACAAGCGCAAGTAAACGTGGCCGCGCCGTGCATGCCGGACTTCATGCGACATGCACGGCATAAGCTTTGGCTTTCTTTTCATAAGGGCTGCGGGTGCCGTCTATGGCGCCCTTCGGCTATCCTCGCGGCTTGCCTTGTTCTTCGTAGGAAGTCGCGATGCTCATCAGCAAACTGCCCAACGTCGGCACCACCATCTTCACGCGGATGTCCCAGCTCGCGCTGGAGACTGGTGCGATCAATCTGTCCCAGGGCTTCCCTGATTTCGATGGGCCGCAGGCGCTGCGCGAAGCCGTGGCGCGCCACGTCATGGAGGGGCGCAACCAGTATTGCCCGATGACCGGCCTGCCCGCGCTACGCCAGCAGGTGGCGGCGCAGATCGTGCGCAGCTATGGCATGCAACGTGATGCCGACAGCGAGATCACCATCACCCCGGGTGCTACCGAGGCGATCTTTTGCGCGGTGCAGGCGCTGATCCGTCCGGGGTATGAAGCCATCGTCCTCGACCCTTGTTACGACAGTTACGAGCCGTCGGTGGAACTGGCCGGTGGACGTTGCGTGCATGTGCCGCTGGCATTGCCGGACTTCGCTGTCGACTGGCAGCGTCTGGCTGATGCCATCACGCCGCGTACCCGGCTGATCTTCCTCAACTCGCCACACAACCCGAGCGGTGCGTTGTTGACCCGTGCCGATCTGGACAGGCTGGCCGAACTGATTCGTGGCCGCGATATCCATGTGATCAGCGATGAGGTCTATGAGCACCTGATCTACGACGGCGCCCGCCATGCCAGTGTGCTGGTCCACGAGGAGCTGTATCAGCGCGCCTTCGTGGTCAGCTCCTTCGGCAAGACCTACCACGTCACCGGCTGGAAGACCGGCTACGTGGTGGCGCCGCCCGCGCTGACTGCCGAGCTGCGCAAGATTCACCAGTACGTTAACTTTTGCGGGGTGACGCCGCTGCAGTTCGCTCTGGCTGACTTCATGGCAGCCTGCCCCGAGCATGTCGAGGAGCTGCCGGCCTTCTACCAGGCCAAGCGTGATCTGTTCTGCGATCTGCTGTCGGGTTCGCGTTTCACCTTCACCCGCGCGCCGGGGACCTACTTCCAGTTGGCCGACTATTCGGCGATTCGCCCGGATCTGGACGACGTGGCCATGGCCGAGTGGCTGACCCGTGAGCATGGCGTGGCGGCGATCCCGGTGTCGGTGTTCTATCAGTCGGCGCCGAAGGACATGCGTCTGGTGCGCTTCTGCTTCGCCAAGCGTGAAGAAACCCTGCGCCAGGCCGCCGAGAAACTATGCGCGGTGTAAGGGGAGGGCGGGGGCAACCCGCCTGCAAGGCGTTGACGATTACGGCAAGCGAGGTACTGCGATGAGCGATAAACCCGATCTCGAACTGGTGCTGATCCAGACCAGCCTGGCCTGGCATGATCCGGCTGCCAATCGCGAGCACTTCCAGAAACTGCTGGAGCAGGCGCGCGGTGCCGATCTGGTGATCCTGCCGGAGATGTTTAGCACCGGCTTTTCCATGGAGTCGGCCGCATTGGCCGAGCCCGAGAATGGCCCGACCACCCACTGGTTGCGTGAGCAGGCGCAGCGTATCCATGCGGTGATCTGCGGCAGCCTGATCATTCAGGCGGCGGACGGCAGTTATCGCAATCGCCTGCTCTGGGCTCGCCCGGATGGCTCGCTGGCGCATTACGACAAGCGCCACCTGTTTCGCATGGCCGGTGAGCACAAGCATTACAGCGCCGGTAGCGAGCAGGTCGTGCTGGAACTCAAGGGCTGGCGCGTGCGCCCGCTGATCTGCTACGACCTACGCTTCCCGGTCTGGAGCCGTGACGCAGGCGGCACCGACCTGCTGCTGTATACCGCCAACTGGCCAGGCGCTCGCCGACACCACTGGAACAGCCTGCTGCCGGCGCGAGCCATCGAGAACCTGTGCTATGTCGCGGCTGTGAACCGCGTCGGCGAGGACGGCAAGGGCCACGGCTATACTGGCGACTCCCAGGTGTTGGACTTCCAGGGCGAGACGTTGATGGCGGCAGGCGAGGGTGATGGTGTGTTCCGCGCCCGGCTGTCGAGCGAGGCGCTGGCCGCCTACCGCGAGCGTTTCCCCGCACATCTGGATGCCGATGCCTTTACCTTGAACTGATCAGGAGCCAGATGAACATGGACGTACCGCAAAATAATCCCTTCCAGCCGCCGCAAGCCGATCTGCAACAGGCCACTAGCACTCAGGCGCCGCTCTACAGCATCGCCGGTGTCGGTCTGGCCACCTTCATCGGTACACCGCTGGCTGGCGCCTGGCTGCTGGCGCATAACCTGCAAGTGCTTGGCAAGGCAGATCGCGTGGCGATGGTCTGGGGGATTGCGGTTGTCTTTCTGGTCGTCACCCTGGGCCTGGCCTTCCTTTTGCCGGAAGAGGTGCCCGGCATGCCGTTCGCCATCGCCCAGTTGATGGCGATGATCATGTTTGCCAAGAGCCTGATGGAAGCCGATCTCAAGCAGCATGCCGAAGCCAGGGGGGCATTTCTGTCCAACTGGCGGGCGCTGGGCATTGGCCTGATGTTCACCCTCGGCCTGGCCGCGTTGATGTTTGCCGTGCTGATGATCTTCGATATCTGAGCGCATGTTCCCGGATTTCATCCGGGCTACGCATGCAAGTACCTGCAAGGCGGCTGTTCGTAGGAGCCTCGCCTCGGGGCGAAGCCTTTCGCGCCGACGGCGCCGGTGTTCGCGGTGGGGCGCCGCTCCTACGGAATTGCGATAACCCTCCCGTATGCATACAAAAACGCCGGGCATTGCCCGGCGTTGTGCGTTCGGCTCAGGGCTCAGGCCGCTTGCGACTCGGCCTGGCTCAGGGCGCGGTTCAGCGCGCTGAACAGGGCGCGGAAGCTCGCGGTGGTGAGGTTCTCGTCGATGCCGATGCCGTGCAGGGCGCGGCCGCCGTTGACGCGCAGCTCGATGTAGGCGGCTGCCTTGGCATTGGTGCCGGCACCGATGGCGTGCTCGCTGTAGTCCATCACCTCGACGGCAACCGGCAGGGCTGCCGCCAGCGCCTCCAGCGGGCCCTTGCCAATGCCGCGCCAGTGGTGTTTTTCAGCACCTTCGATGACTTCGATATCCACTGCGCTGGTGCCGTTCTCTTCCTGCAGGCGATGGCCTTTCAGGGCGTAGGGGCTGCGTGCCTGCAAGTACTCGGTCTCGAGCAATTGGTAGATCTGCGCGGCCGTCATTTCCAGGCCGAGGCGGTCGGTTTCACGCTGCACCACCTGGCTGAACTCGATCTGCATGCGACGCGGCAGGCTGATGCCGTATTCCTGCTCCAGCAGGAAGGTGATGCCGCCCTTGCCCGACTGGCTGTTGACGCGAATCACCGCCTCGTAGTCGCGGCCAATGTCGGCCGGGTCAATCGGCAGATACGGCACTTCCCACAGGGCGTCTGACTTCTGTTGGGCGAAGCCCTTGCGGATGGCGTCCTGGTGCGAGCCGGAGAAGGCGGTGTGGACCAGATCGCCGACATACGGATGGCGCGGGTGCACCGGAATCTGGTTGCAGTCCTCGACCACCTTGCGCACCGCATCGATGTCGGAGAAATCCAGCTGCGGGTCGACGCCCTGGGTGTAGAGGTTCAGCGCCAGGGTCACCAGGCAGACGTTGCCGGTGCGCTCGCCGTTGCCGAACAGGCAGCCTTCGACGCGGTCGGCACCAGCCATGACGGCCAGTTCCGAGGCGGCGACGCCGGTGCCACGGTCGTTATGGGTGTGCACGCTGATCAGCACGCTGTCGCGGCGGTCGACGTGGCGACCGAACCATTCGATCTGGTCGGCATAGTTGTTCGGCGTGGCGCACTCGATGGTGGCCGGCAGGTTGAGGATCAGCTTGTTCGCCGGGGTCGGCTGGAACACGCCAATCACTGCGTTGCACACCTCGACGGCGAAGTCGATTTCGGTGCTGCTGAACACTTCCGGCGAATACTCGAAGCCCCACTGGGTTTCCGGCGCGGCCTCGGCCAGGCGCTTGATGGTGGTGCCAGCGGCCACAGCGATGGCTTTGACGCCGGCCTTGTCCTGATTGAAGACAATCTTGCGGAAGCTCGGCGCGCAGGCGTTGTAGTAGTGAACGATGGCCTTCTTGGCACCTTTGAGCGATTCGAAGGTGCGCTCGATGAGGTCGTCACGGGCCTGGGTGAGTACCTGGATGGTGACGTCGTCCGGGATGTGGCCACCCTCGATCAGCTCGCGGACGAAGTCGAAATCGGTCTGCGAGGCGGACGGGAAGCCCACTTCGATTTCCTTCAGACCCACAGCGACCAGGCACTTGAAGAAGCGCATCTTCTTCTCGGCATCCATCGGCTCGATCAGCGACTGGTTGCCATCGCGCAGGTCGGTGGACAGCCAGATCGGCGCCTTGTCGATGATCTTGTCCGGCCAGGTACGGTCCGGAATCTGGATCTGAGTAAACGGGCGGTACTTCTTCGACGGGTCTTTGAGCATGGTCATGAGCGGGTCCTGCGAAATGGGAGTCGAATACGAGGCCGGGCGGCCATGAAACGGGGTTTCAGGCGGGGCTTCGCAGTCGCGGGCTGACCAGTCGCAGGCATGCGAGCTGGCGGACGAGAAAGAGGACGTTGACGATTTTCATGGGGGAAACCCTATCCATCGTGCGTGGATATGGCAATGCTTGCCGGAAAAACGCCGATTTATTGCGGATAGGTTTTTATCAAGGGATTTTATTGCTCGAAAAGAGGTTTTTTCAGCGAATCGTGTTTGCTGCATCTGGCCGGCGGTGAATCTCTCCGCTGGCCAGACCTGATCCCGGCTCAGTCGGCGTAGTCGTACGCGCCGCCCTTCTCCAGCGCGCGGCGATAGGCCGGGCGGGCGTGGATGCGTTGCAGGAAGTCGTGCAGGCGTGGATGGTTCGCCAGCACGCCACGGGCAGCGGCCGCTTCCAGCGGGAAGCTGAGCTGGATGTCGGCGGCGCTGAAGGCGTCACCAGCGAACCACTCATGCTCGCTCAGCTGGCTTTCCAGGTAATCGAAATGCAGTTTCAGTTGCGGCGTGATGAAGGCCTGGCCGACCTTGTCCGCGATGCCACGGGCGATGGGCTTGATGAAAAAGGGCATGGGTGAGCTGCGCAGCTTGTCAAACACCAGCTTGAGCAGCAGCGGTGGCATCGCCGAACCTTCGGCGTAGTGCAGCCAGTAGCGGCAGCGCAGGCGCTCCGGGCTGCCGGCTGCCGGTAGCAGCCAGTCGCCATAGCGTTCAGCCAGGTATTCGATGATGGCGCCGGATTCGGCCAGGGTCAGCTCGCCGTCGGTGATCAGCGGTGACTTGCCCAGCGGATGCACCTGGCGCAGCTCGGCGGGGGCCAGCAGGGTCTGCGGGTCGCGCTGGTAGTGCTTGATCTGGTAGTCGATGCCGATCTCTTCGAGCATCCACAGAATGCGCTGGGAGCGCGAGTTGTTCAGGTGATGCAGGGTGATCATGGCAAGCTCCGGCCGATTCTGGGGCAGCGTTCTGTAATACGTCGTTCTGGGACGCACCACTAGCGTTTTATTGCATCGCCCTTGGCTGCTCGGCAATGGTGGGTCGCAATTCGCGCATGTCCGCACCGCTCGGGTGCTGGAACACGCGCAGGCCGAACTCGGGGAGAATGGCCAGCAGGTGGTCGAAGATATCCGACTGGATGCCTTCATAGGCATTCCAGGCGATGGTGTTGGTGAAACAGTAGATCTCCAGCGGCAGACCGTCGGCGGTCGGGCTGAGCTGACGCACCAGCAGGGTCATGTTCTGGTGGATGTTTGGGTTGTGCCGCAGGTAGTGCTCGACATATGCGCGGAAGCTGCCGATGTTGGTGATGCGGCGGGTGTTCACCGCTTCCTTGCCGTGTTCGGCCAGCTTGGCGTTCCAGTCCTGCAGTTCCTGATCCTTGCGGTCGAGGTACTCGTCCAGCAGCATGAAGCGGCGCAGGCGGGCGATTTCCTCGTCGGTGAGGAAGTGCACGCTGGTCTGATCCAGAAACAGCGCACGTTTGATCCGTCGGCCACCTGACTCCTGCATGCCGCGCCAGTTCTTGAACGGATCGGTGATGAAGCGCTTGGTCGGGATGGTGGTGATGGTCTTGTCCCAGTTCTGCACCTTGACCGTGTGCAGGGCGATATCGATCACGTCGCCATCGGCGTTGAGCTGCGGCATTTCCACCCAGTCGCCGACGCGGACGATGTCGCTGGAGGAAATCTGTACGCTGGCTACCAGCGACAGCAGGGTGTCCTGGAAGATCAACATCAGCACGGCGGCCATGGCGCCGAGGCCGGAGAGCAGGATCAACGGCGAGCGGTCGATCAGCGCCGCCACCATGAGGATCGCGGCAATAGCGAAGATGGCGATCTTGATTACCTGCAGGTAGCCCTTGATCGGCTTCAGGTGCGCATTGGGCCGGCGCTGGTAAAGGGTGTTGAGAATGTCCAGCAGGGCGCCGATGGCCAAGGCGATGGTCAGCACGATGAAGGCGCCGCAGACGTTCTGCGTGACCGTCACCACGGCCTCGGGCATGCCCGGCACCACGGCTACACCGGAGGACAGCACCAGCGCCGGGACGATGTGCGACAGGCGCTTGATGATGCCGCTTTCCTTGATCTGGCCATGGCGACCCAGGGTGGTCGCGCCGACCACGCGGTAGAGGGCGCGCACCAGGATACGTTTGACGATCCAGTTCGACAGCCAGGCGGCGACTAGCAGGGCACAGGTGGCGGTGAGGGTGAGCAGTTCAGGCTGTTCGTTCAGCCAGCCCATCCAGGTATCGAACTCATTCGGCATTTCCGGCTCCGAAGCAGGCAGGAGGAAAGACCGACGCTCAAAGCCGGCCATCTTGGCCGCCGTACCCTAACAAAAATACGCCATCAACCCAAACCGCAGGTATTGCAGGCAGCGTAGGTTCAGGGCTTGAACGCACCGATGAAGATCGCCGGGTCAACCCGTGCATCGTTGAGGCTGACGTTCCAGTGCAGGTGCGGGCCGGTCGCGCGACCGGTGGCGCCGACCTTGCCGATATGGCCGCCACGGGCGATCTCGTCGCCGAGCTGCACATCGATCTCGGAGAGGTGGCAGAACATGCTGATCAGCCCCTGGCCGTGATCGAGAAACACCGTCTTGCCGTTGAAGAAGTAGTCGCCGATGAGGATGACCTTGCCTGCCGCTGGCGCCTTGATCGGCGTGCCACGGTTGGCGGCGAAATCCAGGCCCGAATGCGGGTTGCGCTCTTCGCCGTTGAAGAAGCGCCGCAAGCCGAAGGGGCTGGACAGCGGGCCGTTCACCGGCCTGTCGAACAGCAGGTTGCTTGGCTGGCGTGGGCTGAACTGCTGGTAGGCGCGGGTCTGCTCGGCCAGTTCGCGTTCGATGCGCTTGAGGTTGGCGGCGTTGGGGGTGACCTGCTGCTGGTTCTTGATGGTGATGCGCTGCTCGGCGTAGTGCTTGGCGCCGACCTGAAAGCTCAGCCTCTGGCCGCCCTCGACCTCTACCTGCTGGGTACCCGGTTTGACGCTGAGCGGGATGCCGACAATGGCGATCCAGCGCTGGCCGTCTTCATGCACGGTCAGCACCGGCTTGCCCTGATAACGCACCCTGGGCGCCTGCGCCGGATTACCCAGGTCGACCACCGCCACGCCGCCCGGCACCGGCTTATTCAGCAGGCGGGTGATGAAACCTTCGGCATGGGCGGGCAGGGCCAGACACAGCGCTAGGACGAACAGGCACAGCTTGTGTAGGAGCGGGCTCTGCCCGCGAAGCTTTTGGGTCATGAATGTTCGCGAGCAGAGCTCGCTCCTACGCAGGGATGTCGGCATTGGCTCAATCCATTTAGAAGGTAGGGTGGGCTTCAGCCCACCAACAGAAGCTGGGTCTTGGTGGGCTGAAGCGGAGCGCCGCCCGGCCCACCCTGCCAAGTGTTAGTCCAGCAGCGACAAGGTCGCCGGTTGTATGTGGTTGTCCTCGACGCGCACGTCTAGTTCACCTTCGCCCAGGCGCGCCTTGAGACGCTGGCCGGGCTGGGTTTGCGCGGCGCTGCGCACCGCCTGGCCGCGCTCGTCGAGAAGGATGCTGTAGCCTCGACCGAGGGTGGCCAAGGGGCTGACGATCTGCAGTTGCGCAGCCAGGGCACCCAGTTGCTGGCGCTGGCTGCGGAGCTGGCTGTGCATGGCGCGCGGCAGGCGCGTGGCCAGGCCATCGAGGCGCTGGCGCAACAGAGCCAGGCTGCGGCCTGGATGCTGGGCGGTGAGGCGTGCGTCGAAGCGGGCTAGGCGTTCGCGCTGATGGGCCAGTTGCTGGTTAAAGGCGCGGCGCAGGCGCATGTCCAGATCATCCAGGCGCTGGGCCTGCTGGCGCAGGCGTTCGCCGGGGTGGCGCAGGCGTCGGCTGGTGCCTTCCAGGCGCAGGCGTTCGCGGGCTAAGCGGCCTTGCATGTGCAGCACCAGGCGCCGTTGCAGGTTGTGCAGGCGCTGCACCAGCTCGCTGCTGTCCGGGGCCAGCAGTTCGGCGGCGGCCGAGGGCGTCGGCGCGCGCACGTCGGCGACGAAGTCGGCGATGGATACATCGGTCTCATGGCCCACGGCGCTGACGATGGGCGTGACGCAGGCGGCCACGGCGCGGGCCACGGCTTCCTCGTTGAAGCACCAGAGGTCTTCCAGCGAACCGCCGCCACGGGCCAGGATCAGTGCGTCGTAACCTTGCGCATCGGCGCGCTGCAGGGCGCGGACGATCTGCGCCGTGGCCTCGCGGCCCTGCACGGCGGTGGGGATCAGGTTCAACTCCACCTGCGGCGCGCGGCGGCGGAACACGCTGATGATGTCGCGGATCACCGCGCCGGTCGGTGAGCTGACGATGCCGATGCGCTTGGGGTGGGCGGGCAGGGCGATCTTGCGTTCGCTGGCGAACAGGCCTTCGCCGCCGAGCTTTTCCTTGAGTGCCTCGAAGGCCAGGCGCAGGGCGCCGTCACCAGCGGGCTCTACGGCATCGAGAATCAACTGGTAGTCGCCGCGGCCCTCGAACAGCGAAACCTTGCCGCGCACCTTCACCGCCAGGCCGTCGCGCAGCGCCTGGCGCACGCGTGCGGCGTTCTGCCGGAACAGCGCGCAGCGCACCTGGGCCTGGCTGTCTTTCAGGGTGAAATAGATGTGGCCGGACGCCGGGCGGGCGAGGTTGGAGATTTCCCCCTCGACCCAGATGCCGGCGAACACGTCCTCCAGCAGCAGGCGGGCGCGGTTGTTCAGTTGGCTGACGCTGAGCACCTCGCGGTCGAGGTTCAGGCGGGCAAAAGGGTCATTGATCATGGGGCGGCATGATAAGCGCAGAGGCGCTCAACTGTCTTCGAGCAGACGCTCGAGCAGCCAGGCTGCCACCGGGCCAAGTTCACGCTGGCGCGACCAGATGGCGTCCACCGTGACCCGCCGTGGCCAGCCATTGCAGGGCAGCTCATGCAGGCTGCCAAAGCCGTAGGCATCGACCAGTTGCCTGGGCAGTTCGGCCCAGCCGAAGCCCAGGCGGGCCATCTCCAGCAGCATCAGGTAGTCCGGCGCGGCCCAGCAGCGGCCGCCGCTACCAGTCAGGTCATCGCTGTTGGCGTCGTCATGGGCGACGCTGCTCAGGCGCAGCAGGCGCCAGTGCGACAGGTCGTGATGGCGTACCTGGGCCAGCGTGCTCAGTGGATGATCCTTGGCGACGAACAGGCCGAATTCACTGCTCATGTTCAGGCGGGCGTGGGCGATATGCGGCGGATAGGCTGGCAGTGCCGCGATCAGGCCCAGCTGTGCCCGGCCCTGGGTAACCAGGTCGAGTACGTCGGCCTGTTCGGCGATCAGGCTCTCGAACTGCAGATCGGCAAAGCGTTGATCCAGCTCCTGCAGGCGCATCTCGTATTGTTTCGGCTGGTAGGCATCGGACAGTGCCAGGGTCAGGCGCGGCTCCTGACCCTTGGCCAAACTGGCGGCATGTCGCGCCAGGCGGTCGCTGGCGTTCAACACCTCTTCGGCATGGGCCAGCAGGCTGGCGCCGGCGTCGGTCAGTTGCAATTGACGCGGGCCGCGCTCGAACAGCGCCACGCCCAGATCGATTTCCAGGCGCGCGACGGCCTCGCTGATGGTCGACTGACTCTTGCCCAGGCGTCGCGCCGCAGCGCTGAGCGAGCCGCAGTTGGCGGCCTGAGCGAAGGCTTGCAGCGATTCAGGTGAAATATTCATATCGGTTTGGCCGATGGCTATTGGCTTTGGGTTGGCTGGTATTCCGATGATCATAGCGCTCGTTGCCACTTATCACGAGGTCCGCTTCATGAGTCAGCCCCTGCCGCGTTCACTGCGTGAGCGCATCGGTCACGCCCTGGCCTTCGAGGGCATCGCCGTGCTCATCTGTGCACCGGCCATGGCCTGGTTCATGGACAAGCCACTGTTGCACCTGGGTGTGCTGACCCTGATGTTCTCAACCGTGGCGATGCTGTGGAACATGCTGTTCAACTACCTCTTCGACCGCGCGCAGAGTCGTCTGGGTTTCGAGCGCGGCTTGTGGGCGCGGGTCAGTCATGCGCTGCTGTTCGAGGTGGGCCTGATCGTCGCACTGGTGCCATTGGCCGCCTGGTGGTTGTCGATTGGCCTGCTCGAGGCGCTGCTGCTGGATATCGTGCTGATTCTGTTTTTTCTGCCCTACACCCTGGCGTTCAACTGGATCTATGACCTGTTGCGTGCGCGTTGGCTGGCCCAACGTCAGGCGCAGCTGGACGAGGCGGTCTGTCGAGGGGCTTGATTGGCTGGCCGCAGCGGCTAAGCTGCCGCCCTTTCCCTGTCAGCTCCGAGCACCATGACCGCGCAACTGATCCTCGTCCCGCAGATATCCACGCTTCCTGCACATGAGCAAAAGGCCCAGGCCATGCTGCGCTGGCTGGTCAAGCGGGACATCGTCGCGGCGCTGCCGACCACCTGCGGTCAGGGCGGCAACGGCATGGCCTATGCCATCGGGCCAGGCGCTCGGCATATTGCCCAACGTCCCGAGTTGCTGCCTTATGGGCAGCCGCACAATGGTTTGGAGATCATCACCAAACGCTGCATTTATGTACCGACCCGCGACTTTCTCGAAGAGGCGGGCTGTGCCGAATGCCGCAGGGAAGTGGGCGTGCCGCTGTTCGACAGCCTTGAGCTGTGGTGGCCAGGGGAGACCGACAACTTCACCTGCCCGGAATGCGGGCACGAAGACGACATCAACGGTTTCCTATTCCTGCAGCCGTGCGGTTTTTCCAACCTGGGGTTCATCTTCAACGGTTGGGCGGAAGCCGGCTTGCGCCCGGCGTTCGTCGAGGAGTTCGGCGCCCGCCTGGGCTTTGCCGTCAGGCAGGTGCAGGTAGACGATCCGGCCTGAGTCAGAACTCGACGCTGGCCGACAGGCGCAACTCGCGTGGCTCGCCCACTGCAACGCGCAGGTTGCCACCGCTGGAGGGGTAATAGCGCTCGTTGAACAGGTTACGTACGTTCAGTTGCAGGCGCGTCTTCTCGCCGAGCAATTGGCTGTCCCAGGTGACGAAGGCGTCGGCCACCGTGTAGCTGTCCAGCCAGAATGTATTGGCGTTGTCACCGGCACGTTCACCGACATAGCGGGCGCCGCCACCCAGTTTCCACTGACCCAGTTCCTGCGGCAGATGCAGGTGATGGACAAGGTACAGACTGCCGACGTTGCGCGCGGCGTTGACCAGTTCGTTGCCTTCATTGGCCGGGTCATCGAGGATTTCCGTATCGGTGTAGGCGTAGCTGCCGAGCAGTTCCCAGCGCTCGCTCAGGCGGCCGCTGATATCCAGCTCCACACCGCGCGAACCGACCTTGCCGGCCGCCTCGGAGACGTTGTTGTTGCTGACGACCACGTTTTCCTTCTCGATATCGAATAGCGCCAGGCTGGCACCGATGCCTTGAGGCAGATCGAGTTTCACGCCCAGCTCGTAGCTGCGCCCCTCTTCGGGATCGAATGCCTGGCCAGTATCGGCGTCCGAGGCATTGGGCGCGAAGGAGCGGCTGTAGTTGCCGTAGAAAGCCAGCTGGTCGTTCAGTTGGAAGACCAGCCCGCCGAAGGGCAAGAAGGTGGTGTCATTACGGTCAGTGGGGCGTTTGTAGGTGGTGCCGCGACCCTGTTCGACCAGTTGTTCGAAACGTTGGTAACGGCCACCCAGTACCAGGATCCACTGATCGTTCAGGTGCCAGTTGTCCTTGGCATAGATTGAGCGCGAGTGCAGTTCGTCGCTACGGTCACTGTCTTTGAGGCTCAGCGTCGAAGGTGCGGCGAGGTTGCCGTATACCGGGTTGTAGATATTGAAGCCACCCACCGCCGGGCCGCGCCAGGTGTCGCCACGGAAGTTGTCGACTCGCTCGGTGTCGGCACCGATCAGCAGATCATGTCGCTGGCTAAACAGGTTGGCGTTGCCGATCAAGTCCCAGGCCAGATATTGAGTCTGGTTGTCATGCTCGCTACCGTCAGAGCGGCGCCGCAATGCACCGGGAGTGGCGTTGAAGCCTATCGGGTCTGGCCTAGCTTCGGCATAGTCGTAGCGCTCGTTGTTCCAGCCATAGGTGAGGCGGGTCGACCAGTCGTCGCTGAGCTGATATTCGGCGGTGGCAGTGAGCAATTCGTCGATGCCCTCTGCCTTCGACCAGCTCTCGCCGAAGCGGTCGTTGTAGGAAACCTTGGCCGGTTTGCCGTTGATGATCACCGTGCCACGATCCACCGGCGTGCTGTATTCCTTGTATTCATAGGCGATGTTCAGGCGTAGGCGTTCGCCTTCCCAGCTCAGCGAGGGGGCAATCAGGCTGTTTTCCTTGGTGCCGAAGTTGCGCCAGTAGTCCTCGTTCTGCCGCTCGGCGATCAGGCGAAAGGCCAGGCCACTGTCGGCAATCGGACCGGTCACGTCGACTGCCAGGCTGCCACCGCCGAAGCTGGAGCTGTCCGCAGTCAGTTGCGTGCCCCATTGGTACTGCGGTTTCTTGCTGATGACGTTGATCAGGCCGCCCGGCTCCAGCGCGCCATACAGCAGTGAGGCCGGCCCCTTGAGCACTTCCACGCGTTCGGTGGTGGCGCTGAAGTTGCGCGACAGGCTGGAGCGAATGCCGTCTCGCAAAATTGAACCATCGGCGTTGCTACCGAAGCCGCGCTTGATGAAGCCGTCCTGGGTACCGGCCAGGGTGTTGCTCTGGGTTATGCCACTGACGAACTTCATCGCATCGTCCAGCGACTTGACCTGAAAGTCTTCGAGGGTCTGGGGTGTCACCACCTGTACCGACTGTGCTTCATCCCTGAGTTCTACGGAAGATTTGCTCGCCGAGCTGGCGTGTCTGGCCTGATAGCCGTCATCTTCCTGGGTGGGCCTGGCCACCACTTCCTGGCTGGGCAGCTGCAACTCTTGAGCGAGTGGTTGGCTGGCGGGCAGCAGGCAAAGGGTCAGCAGGACGGCGCATGGGCTGCCCAGACAAGAGCGGGTGAAGTTCATTTGATACTAGGGTGCATATGTTTTTGAGAATCATTATTTTATTATTTTCAACACAGGCCTGCCTAGAGGCGCACTTTGCATTGAGTGCGGCGAGGTCGCTGGGTATAATGCCGCGCTTCTTATTTTCCCGCTCGGGAGCCCGCCCATGCTGCGCATCAGCCAAGAAGCACTCACTTTCGACGACGTCCTGCTCATTCCCGGTTATTCCGAGGTACTGCCCAAGGACGTCAGCCTCAAGACCCGCCTGACCCGTGGCATCGAGCTGAATATCCCGCTGCTGTCCGCTGCCATGGATACCGTGACCGAGGCCCGTCTGGCCATCGCCATGGCTCAGGAAGGCGGCATCGGCATCATCCACAAGAACATGACCGTCGAGCAGCAGGCTGCCGAAGTACGCAAGGTCAAGCGCTTCGAGTCGGGCGTGGTGAAAGACCCGATCACCATCGAGGCCGATGCCACCGTGGGTGATCTGTTCGACTTGACCCGGCAGAACAATATTTCCGGTGTGCCGGTGCTGCATCATGGTGATCTGGTCGGCATCGTTACCAGTCGGGATGTGCGTTTCGAAAGCAATATGGCTGCCAAGGTGCGCGACGTGATGACGCCCAAAGAGCGTCTGGTCACCGTCAAGGAAGGCGAAGACACCCAGGTGGTGCGCAAGCTGCTGCACAAGCACCGCATCGAGCGCGTGCTGATCGTCGATGATCAGTACCGCCTCAAGGGCATGATGACAGTCAACGACATTGAGAAGGCCAAGGCCTACCCGCTGGCGAGCAAGGATGACCAGGGTCGTCTGCGTGTGGGCGCTGCCGTGGGTACCGGTGCCGATACCGGTGACCGTGTTGCGGCGCTGGTCGCAGCCGGCGTCGATGTGATCATCGTCGATACTGCCCACGGCCACTCCAAGGGCGTGATCGACCGCGTGCGTTGGGTCAAGCAGAACTTCCCGGAAGTCCAGGTGATCGGCGGCAACATCGCCACGGGCGCCGCTGCCAAGGCGCTGGTTGAAGCCGGCGCCGATGGCGTCAAGGTCGGCATCGGCCCGGGCTCCATCTGCACCACCCGTATCGTCGCTGGCGTTGGCGTGCCGCAGATCAGCGCCGTGGCCAACGTCGCCGCTGCTCTGGCCGGCACCGGTGTACCGCTGATCGCCGACGGTGGTATCCGTTTCTCCGGTGACCTGTCCAAGGCCATCGTCGCCGGCGCCTCCGCCGTGATGATCGGCTCCATGCTGGCCGGCACCGAAGAAGCACCGGGCGAAGTCGAACTGTTCCAGGGCCGTTCCTACAAGGCCTACCGCGGCATGGGCTCGCTGGGTGCCATGGCGCAGGCGCAAGGTTCGAGCGACCGTTACTTCCAGGACTCCTCGGCCGGTGCCGAGAAGCTGGTGCCGGAAGGTATCGAAGGCCGCGTACCCTACAAGGGCGCGATGAGTGCCATCGTTCATCAACTGATGGGCGGTCTGCGTGCCTCGATGGGCTACACCGGCTGCGCCACCGTCGAGGAAATGCGCACCAAGCCCGAGTTCGTGCGTATCACTGGCGCCGGTATGGCTGAGTCGCATGTCCATGACGTGCAGATCACTAAAGAGGCTCCCAACTACAGAGTTGGTTGATTCGCCGCACTTTTATGAATAACGGGGCTGTTCGATCAGCCCCGTGTCATTTGTGAACACCTACGAGAGACGGCCATGGCCCACGACATTCACGCCCACCGCATCCTCATTTTGGACTTCGGTTCCCAGTACACCCAGCTGATCGCCCGCCGCGTGCGCGAGATCGGTGTCTATTGCGAACTGCACCCCTGGGACATGAGCGACGAAGATATCCGCGCCTTCGCCCCGCGCGGCATCATCCTCGCAGGTGGCCCGGAGTCGGTGCACGAAGCCAATAGCCCGCGTGCACCGCAAGCCGTGTTCGACCTGAATGTGCCGGTACTGGGCATCTGCTACGGCATGCAGACCATGGCCGAGCAACTCGGCGGCAAGGTGGAAGGTTCCGATCTGCGTGAGTTCGGCTACGCCCGTGTCGACGTGGTCGGCAAGAGCCAGCTGCTGGCCGGCATTGAAGACCATGTCGACGCCGACGGCGTGCTTGGTCTCGACGTGTGGATGAGCCACGGCGACAAGGTCACCCGCCTGCCGGAAGGCTTCCACATTCTCGCCAGCACCCCGAGCTGCCCGATCGCCGCCATGTGCGACGATACCCGCCACTACTACGGCGTGCAGTTCCACCCGGAAGTGACCCACACCAAGCAGGGCGGTCGCATCCTCTCGCGCTTCGTGCTGGAGATCAGCGGCTGCGAAGCCCTGTGGACCCCGGCCAACATCGTCGAAGACGCCATCGCTGCCGTGCGCGCCCAGGTCGGCGACGCCAACGTCCTGCTCGGCCTGTCCGGCGGCGTGGACTCCTCGGTGGTCGCGGCGCTGCTGCACAAGGCCATCGGCGATCAACTGACCTGCGTCTTCGTCGACAACGGCCTGCTGCGCCTGCACGAAGGTGATCAGGTGATGGCCATGTTCGCCGAGAACATGGGCGTCAAGGTCATCCGCGCCAATGCCGAAGAGCAGTTCCTGTCCAACCTGGCCGGCGAAGCCGACCCGGAGAAGAAGCGCAAGATCATCGGTCGTACCTTCATCGACGTGTTCGATGCGCAGGCCAGCAAGCTGGACAACATCCAGTTCCTTGCCCAAGGCACCATCTACCCGGACGTGATCGAGTCGGCTGGCGCCAAGAGTGGCAAGGCCCACGTGATCAAGAGCCACCACAACGTCGGCGGCCTGCCGGAGGAAATGAACCTCAAGCTGGTCGAGCCGCTGCGTGAACTGTTCAAGGACGAAGTGCGCAAGATCGGTCTGGAGCTGGGGCTGCCCTACGACATGGTCTACCGCCACCCGTTCCCAGGCCCGGGCCTGGGCGTGCGCATCCTCGGTGAAGTGAAGAAGGAATACGCCGACCTGCTGCGTCGCGCCGACCACATCTTCATCGAAGAGCTGCGCAAGGCCGACTGGTACCACAAGACCAGCCAGGCGTTCGTGGTGTTCCAGCCGGTGAAATCGGTCGGTGTCGTCGGTGACGGCCGCCGCTACGCCTGGGTCGTCGCCCTGCGCGCCGTGGAAACCGTGGACTTCATGACCGCTCGCTGGGCGCACCTGCCCTACGAACTGCTGGAGACTGTCAGCGGCCGCATCATCAATGAAATCGAAGGCATCTCCCGCGTCACCTACGACGTGTCGAGCAAGCCGCCAGCGACCATCGAGTGGGAGTGATCCCCGGCGCTGTATGAGGAAACCGGCTTAGGCCGGTTTTTTCATGCCTGCAGATCGGTGCTGCGGCAACCCGTCTCTGTTTGCGGACTCGTTTTTCAAGTTATGAAAATGAGAAGATACCGCAATTGAGTATGGCTACAGATTGCCGAGGATGAAAATGTCGTTTACCCGCAGACAAATGCTCGCCGGCCTGGCTGGCCTCGGTGTTGCCGGCCTGGGCGCCGGTGGTGTGCGTTACTGGCTGGGGCGCCCGGAGAATGTGGCGAGTCACGACTATGAGCTGATCGCCGCGCCGCTTGATCTGGAGCTGGTGCCGGGGCAGGTGACGCCGGCCTGGGCTTATGGCGGGCAGGCGCCGGGTGTCGAATTGCGCTGTCGTCAGGGCGAGCGTCTGCGGGTGCGCTTCATCAATAAACTGGATGTGCAGAGCACCATTCACTGGCATGGCATTCGTCTGCCGCTGGAAATGGACGGTGTGCCTTACGTTTCCCAGGCGCCGGTGTTGCCGGGCGAGTATTTTGACTATGACTTCATCTGCCACGATGCCGGCAGCTTCTGGTATCACCCGCATACAACCAGTGCCGAGCAGTTGGGGCGCGGCCTGGTCGGGCCGTTGATCGTCGAGGAGCGTGAGCTGACCGGCTTTGGTCATGAGCGCACGTTGAGTCTGAAGACCTGGCACATTGACGAGCAGGGCGCCTTCACCGAGTTTCTGGTGCCGCGTCAGGCGGCGCGTGAGGGTACGCGTGGGCGCTTGACTACCATCAACGGTGAACCCAATCCGACTCTCGAGTTGCCGGCAGGGCAGGTGGTGCGTCTGCGTCTGATCAATGTCGACAACACCGTGACTTATCGGCTCAATTTGCCGGGTGGAGAGGCGCGCATCTATGCGCTGGACGGTAATCCGGTGCAGCCGCGCCCCTTGGGCAAGGAATACTGGCTGGGGCCGGGCATGCGCGTCGATCTGGCGCTGAGGGTACCGGCAGTCGGTGAAGCGTTGTCGCTGCGCAATGGGCCGCTGCGTCTGGCGACGCTCAAGGGTGTAGCCACTGGCGAAACGACGGGAAGCTGGCCGCCGCCCCTGCCGGTCAACCCGATTGCCGAGCCGGATCTGGCGCGCGCCGAAACGCTGCGTTTCAACTTCGAGTGGGCGGCGATGCTGTCCGGTAACGTCGAGCGTGGCGGCAGTTACAAGTATTGGCAGATCAACGGTCAGGCCTGGGATATTAATGACAAAACCTGTGCCGAGCGCCCGATTGCCACGCTGAAGAAGGATGGCCACTACATCTTCGTGCTCCGCAACATGGCGCAGTATCAGCACCCGATTCACCTGCACGGCATGACCTTCAAGGTGCTGAGCTCGGACCGACGCAAGATCATTCCCTACTTCACCGACACTTACCTGTTGGGCAAGAACGAGACGGCGCGCATCGCCTTCGTTGCCGATAATCCCGGTGTGTGGATGTTCCACTGCCACGTCATCGACCATATGGAAACGGGGCTGATGGCAGCCATCGAAGTGGTGTAGGGTAGGCGCCGTTTTTCGCCGGCGCCCTACGGATTGATGCAATGAAAAGACCGCAGATCATCGACCGCTCGCGTGACGAGCACTTCATGCGCCTGGCGCTGGCGCTGGCGCATCTGGGGGCTGAGCAGGGCGAGGTGCCGGTCGGTGCCGTGCTGGTGCAGGGCGGTGAGGTGGTGGGGCAGGGGTTCAACTGCCCGATTTTGCGTCACGACCCCAGCGCCCATGCTGAGATGGTGGCGATCCGTGCGGCGGCGCAAAGCGTGCAGAACTATCGACTGCCCGGCAGCACCCTGTACGTCACCCTGGAACCCTGCAGCATGTGCGCAGGTTTGATCGTGCATGCGCGGATCGCCCGCGTGGTGTTCGCCGCCAGCGAGCCGCGTGCGGGGGTGGCGATCAGTCAGGGGCAGTTCTTCGATCAGGCTTTTCTCAACCACCGCGTGCAGGTGGAAGGGGGCTTGCTGGCCGAAGAGAGCGGGGCGCTGTTGAAAGCGTTCTTCAAGGCTCGGCGCGCCTGAATGGCGTAGCCCGGATGCAATCCGGGGCGAATGCGGGCTGCTGTCGAACCTCTTTCAGGATTGCGTCTTGCCACTTGGTGCGAGTGGCGCACCCTACAAGGGCGGGGTTTGTTCTTCTTCGGGTTTACGCTTGTCGATGCCGGGCAGGTGAGCGCCGCTTTCAGCCACTTGCGTGCCTTCCAGTTGCGGCTGGGTCACCCAGGTCAGGATGTCGTAGTAGCGGCGGATGTTGCGCACGAAATGCACCGGCTCACCGCCACGCGCATAGCCGTAACGGGTCTTGCTGTACCACTGCTTTTGCGCCAGACGCGGCAGGATCTTCTGCACGTCGGCCCATTTGTTCGGGTCCAGGCCTTCGGCCTCGGTCAGCTTGCGTGCGTCTTCCAGGTGACCACCGCCAACGTTGTAGGCGGCCAGGGCGAACCAGGTGCGATCCGGCTCCTGAATGCCTTCAGGCAGTTGCTGATGAATCTGCACGAAGTAGCGGGCACCACCGTCGATGCTCTGCTTGGGGTCGAGCCGATTGGAGACGCCGACCGACTGCGCGGTGCGTTGAGTGAGCATCATCAGGCCACGCACGCCGGTCTTGGAGGTGGCATTGGGTTGCCACAGCGACTCCTGATAGCCCATGGCAGCCAGCAGGCGCCAGTCCACCTGATTGGCCTGACCGGCCTGGCGGAACATCTTTTCGTAGCGCGGCAAGCGCTGTTGCAGGTGCTGGGCAAAGGTGTAGGCGCCGACATAGCCAAGCACGTCGACATGGCCGTAGTAGCGCTCTTTCAGGCGCTGCAGGGTGCCATTGGCTTCGGCGCGCTCAAGAAAGGCATTGATTTCCTGCAACAGGCTGTCATCTTCGCCAGCGGCCACGGCCCAGCGCATGCTGTTGGTATCGCCCAGGTCGAAGGCTACGCGCACGTTGGGGAAATACACCTGGTTCATCGCCAGCTCGTTGGAGTCGACCAGGGTCAGGTCGATCTGCCCTTCGTCGACCATGCGCAGCAGGTCGACCACTTCCACCGCATCAGATGCCTCGAACGCCAGCTGCGGCTGCTCCAGCTTGAGCGCTTCCAGCTGTTCGGCATGGCTGCTGCCGGCGAGCACCAGAATGCGTTTGCCAATCAGATCTTCAGGCTTGGTCGGGCGGCTTTCGCCCTGGCGATAGATGATCTGCGGAGTCACTTCCAGGTACGGAATCGAGAAACGCGCCTGGCGCAGGCGCTGGGGTGTGTCGACGAGGCCGGCGGCAGCCATGACCGGGCCGTCGCTGCGAGCCAGGCTGGAAAACAGGCTGTCGAGGTTGTCGGCAGTTTCGATCTTCAGTTCCAGGCCCAGATCGGTGGCGAAGCGTTTGGCCAGTTCGTATTCGAAACCGGTGGCGCCGTTGCGGTCCTGGAAGTAGGTGGCGGGACTGTTGCGAGTAACCACGCGCAGCTCACCCTCCGCCTTTACCTGCTCGAGTACGCTGGGCTTGGGGTCTTCGCCACAGCCAGCAAGCATCAGGAGGGTGCCAATCGCCAACAGCCCTGTGGCGCAACGCATGCGTGTCGCAGGTCGTGCAAACATCGGCGCAGTATACGCAAAGCGCAGGCGGCGCCATATCTCGACAGCGCAGCGCTTCTCTGCTAGCGCTCGCCCGTCTCGAAAGCATCCGGTACGGGTGCTGCGAGCGCGGCTTTAGGCTAGAATGCACGGCCTCCAAGTACACACTCTTGCCCAGAGGCTGTCCCGACGATGTTGATTCTGCGCGGCGCTCCCGCCCTTTCCGCTTTCCGCCATGGCAAATTGCTTGAGCAACTGACCAGCAAGGTGCCGGCCGTGACCGGGCTGTACGCCGAGTTCGCGCATTTCGCCGACGTGACGGGCGTGCTCAACGCCGATGAAGAGCAAGTGCTGGCGCGGCTGCTCAAATACGGCCCGAGCGTGCCGGTGCAGGAGCCCAGCGGCAAGCTGTTCCTGACCATCCCGCGTTTCGGCACCATTTCGCCCTGGTCGAGCAAGGCCAGCGACATTGCTCGCAACTGCGGCCTGAGCAAAATCCAGCGCCTGGAGCGCGGTATCGCTTACTACGTCAGTGGTGACCTGAGCGAAGCCGACAGCGCCGCCGTCGCCAGCCTGCTGCACGACCGCATGACCCAGCTTGTTCTGAATGCGCTGGAGGATGCTGCCGCGCTGTTCAGCCACGCCGAGCCCAAGCCGCTGACCGCCGTGGACGTACTCGGCGGTGGCCGCGCCGCGCTGGAGCAGGCCAACCAGGACCTGGGCCTGGCCCTGGCCGAGGACGAAATCGATTACCTGGTCAAGAGCTTCAATGACCTGGGGCGCAACCCGCACGACATCGAGCTGATGATGTTCGCCCAGGCCAACTCCGAGC
This sequence comes from Pseudomonas wenzhouensis, assembly GCF_021029445.1. Taxonomy (NCBI): domain Bacteria; kingdom Pseudomonadati; phylum Pseudomonadota; class Gammaproteobacteria; order Pseudomonadales; family Pseudomonadaceae; genus Pseudomonas; species Pseudomonas wenzhouensis. Next base: position 3,391,910 of record NZ_CP072610.1, on the reverse strand, counting down.
ACTGCCGCCACAAGATCTTCAATGCCAGTTGGGACATCGATGGCGAAAGCCAGGACAAGTCGCTGTTCGGCATGATCAAGAACACCTACCAGATGCACAGCGAAGGCGTGCTGTCCGCTTACAAGGACAACGCCTCCGTCATCGAAGGTTTCACCGCCGGGCGCTTCTTCCCCAACCCTGAGACCCGCCAGTACGGCGCGGTGCAGGAGCCGGTGCACATCCTGATGAAGGTGGAGACGCACAACCACCCGACCGCCATCGCCCCGTTCCCTGGTGCCTCCACCGGCTCCGGCGGCGAGATTCGTGACGAAGGCGCCACCGGTCGTGGTGCCAAGCCCAAGGCCGGTCTGACCGGCTTCTCGGTTTCCAACCTGAACATCCCCGATTTCCTCCAGCCTTGGGAAAAGCCCTACGGCAAGCCTGAGCGCATCGTCAGCGCGCTGGACATCATGATCGAAGGCCCGCTGGGCGGCGCCGCGTTCAACAACGAGTTCGGTCGCCCGGCGCTCAATGGTTACTTCCGTACCTTCGAACAGGCTGTCAGCAGCCCGCGCGGTGAAGAAGTGCGCGGTTACCACAAGCCGATCATGCTCGCCGGTGGCCTCGGCAACATCCGCGAAAACCACGTACAGAAGGGCGAGATCTCGGTCGGCGCCAAGCTGATCGTGCTCGGCGGCCCGGCCATGCTCATCGGTCTGGGTGGCGGCGCCGCTTCCTCGATGGCCACCGGTGCCAGCTCGGCCGACCTGGACTTCGCCTCGGTGCAGCGCGAGAACCCGGAAATGGAGCGCCGCTGCCAGGAGGTCATCGACCGCTGCTGGCAGTTGGGCGAAGCCAACCCGATCAAATTCATCCACGACGTCGGCGCTGGCGGTATCTCCAACGCCCTGCCGGAGTTGATCAACGATGGTGGTCGCGGTGGCCGTTTCGAACTGCGTAACGTGCCCAACGACGAGCCGGGCATGGCCCCGCACGAGATCTGGTGCAACGAGTCGCAGGAACGCTACGTGCTGTCGGTCGATGCGGCCGACTTCGAGCGTTTCCAGGCCATCTGCGAACGCGAGCGTTGCCCCTTCGCCGTGGTCGGCGAGGCCACCGCAGAGCCGCACCTGACCGTGACCGACAGCCATTTCAGCAACACCCCGGTGGACATGCCGCTGGAAGTGCTGCTGGGCAAGCCGCCGCGCATGCACCGCAGCGTCAGCCGCGAAGCGGAACAGGGCGATGACTTCAACGCCGCCAGCGTCGACATCGAAGAAGCGCTGGGCCGCGTGCTGCGTCACCCGGCAGTGGCCAGCAAGAGCTTTTTGATCACCATCGGCGACCGCACCATCACCGGCCTGGTGGCTCGCGACCAGATGGTCGGCCCCTGGCAGGTGCCGGTCGCCGACTGCGCGGTGACCGCCACCAGCTTCGACGTCTACACCGGCGAAGCCATGGCCATGGGCGAGCGCACGCCGCTGGCGCTACTCGACGCACCGGCTTCCGGCCGTATGGCCGTCGGCGAGACCATCACCAACCTGGCCGCCGCGCGTATCGGCAAGCTGTCCGACATCAAACTGTCGGCCAACTGGATGGCTGCCGCCGGCCATCCGGGCGAAGACGCCCGCCTGTACGACACCGTCAAGGCTGTCGGTATGGAGCTGTGCCCGCAGCTTGGCATCACCATCCCGGTCGGCAAGGACTCCATGTCCATGAAGACCCGCTGGCAGGAAGAGGGCGTCGACAAGAGTGTGACCGCGCCGCTGTCGCTGGTCATCTCAGGCTTCGCTCCGGTGCAGGACATCCGCCAGACCCTGACCCCGCAGCTGCGCATGGACAAGGGCGAGACCGATCTGATCCTGATCGACCTCGGTCGCGGCCAGAATCGCATGGGCGCCTCGATCCTGGCGCAGGTCTATGCGCAGATCGGCCAGCAGGTGCCGGACCTCGACGACGCCGAAGACCTCAAGGCCTTCTTCGCCGTGATTCAGGGCCTCAACGCCGACGGCCACCTGCTGGCTTACCACGACCGCTCCGACGGTGGCCTGCTGACCACCGTGCTGGAAATGGCCTTTGCCGGCCATTGCGGCCTGTCGCTGAACCTCGACGCGCTGGCTGATGACGCTTCCGAGCTGCCGGCCGTGCTGTTCAATGAAGAGTTGGGCGCGGTGATCCAGGTGCGCCAGGACGCCACCCCGGAAGTGCTGGCGCAGTTCAGCGCCGCCGGTCTGGACGACTGCGTCGCCGTGATCGGCCAGGCGGTGAACAACGGCGAGGTCAGCATCAGCTTCAATGGCGAGCCGGTATTCGCCGGCGAGCGTCGTCTGCTGCAGCGCCAGTGGGCCGAAACCAGCTACCGCATCCAGCGCCTGCGCGACAACGCCCAGGGCGCTGACCAGGAGTTCGACCTGCTGCTGGAGGAGGACAACCCCGGTCTGTCGGTCAAGCTCGGCTTCGACGTCAACCAGGACATTGCCGCCCCCTACATCAAGAAGGGCGTGCGTCCACAGATGGCGATCCTGCGTGAGCAGGGCGTCAACGGTCAGGTGGAAATGGCTGCCGCGTTCGACCGCGCCGGTTTCGCCGCCATCGACGTGCATATGAGCGACATCCTGGCTGGCCGCGTCAGCCTGGAAGAGTTCAAGGGCCTAGTGGCCTGCGGCGGCTTCTCCTACGGCGACGTGCTGGGGGCGGGCGAGGGGTGGGCCAAGTCGATTCTGTTCAATGCCCGTGCCCGCGACGGTTTCCAGGCCTTCTTCGAGCGCAAGGACAGCTTCGCCCTCGGCGTGTGCAACGGCTGCCAGATGATGAGCAACCTGCACGAGCTGATTCCGGGTACCGAGTTCTGGCCGCACTTCGTGCGCAATCGCTCGGAGCAGTTCGAGGCGCGTGTGGCCATGGTGCAGATCCAGGAATCGGCGTCGATCTTCCTGCAGGGCATGGCCGGTTCGCGCATGCCGATCGCCATCGCCCACGGCGAAGGCCATGCCGAGTTCGAAAGCGAGGAGGCGCTGCTGGAGGCCGATCTGTCCGGCACCGTGGCCCTGCGCTACGTCGACAACCACGGCAAGGTCACCGAAGCCTACCCGGCCAACCCCAACGGGTCGCCGCGCGGCATCACCGGCCTGACCAGCCGCGACGGTCGCGTGACCATCATGATGCCGCACCCGGAGCGCGTGTTCCGCGCCGTGCAGAACTCCTGGCGCCCGGACGAGTGGCAGGAAGACGGCGGCTGGATGCGCATGTTCCGCAACGCCCGAGTGTGGGTGGACTAAAAGCGGCCGCGTAGCGGCCTTCTGCTGACCCTCTCCCGCTTGCGGGAGAGGGGGGCGGGGCACGTAGCCCGGATGCAATCCGGGGGCAGTTTCCTTCGCACCATGAACCCGGACTTCATCCGGGCTACATGGGCCCGACGATGGCCGATGATCCGCTACACACCCTTCCTGAAGTCCGCCTGGTCAAACCCGGTGAGACCCATCGGCTGTGCCGCTGCGGGCATTCCCCCGAGATGCCTGACTGTCCACCCGGCTGCGCCCAATCCCTGATCCTGCAACCCAAGCGCGAGCAGCGTCTGCTGCTGTGCCGCTGCGGCCGCTCCGCAAGCCTGCCTTACTGCGATGGCAGCCATAATCCGTCAGCACCCGGCATCACCGACAAGTGGCGACGTTTTTTCGGCGGAAGTTGAGAACGCAGTGCCTTCGGCAAGGGTCGAAAGCAGCGTATCGCTGGATGCAACGTATGGATTTGTGCGGGCGATCTCAAGATAAGTGAATGGCGAAATGGCATCATATCGGCGTCATGGCTTGTCTGTTGTTCGGTTGCCCATTTTGCGGAGAACTTGATGTACAAACTGTGTTTCTACGTGCCGGAAGCCCATCTGGAGCCGGTGAAAAAGGCGGTGTTCGCCGCCGGCGGCGGGCGCATCGGGCTGTATGACAGCTGCTGCTGGCAGGTGTTGGGCCAAGGTCAGTTCCGCGCTCTGGAAGGTAGCCAGCCGTTCATCGGGCAGGTCGGCAGTGTCGAGCAGGTTGCCGAGTGGAAAGTGGAAATGGTCGTTGCCGACGAGTTGATCCACGATGCCGTCAAGGCGCTGAAGAAGAGCCATCCCTATGAGACGCCGGCGTTCGATGTCTGGCGTTTGTCCGATCTGCAGTTTTGAATCACCTCAGATAAGGCCTGCAGCGCAGTCTTTGTAGGAGCCCCGCCCCAGGGCGAAGCGGTTCGGTGCTGTGCCGTCCAGTTCGCGGCGGGGCGCCGCTCCTACAGGTTGAATGCTTGGGTTCAGGGCCTGATTTCGATCAGCGTGCCATCCTTGACCAGGCTCCACACCTCGCGCATGTCGTCGTTCTTCATGGCGATGCAGCCCTCCGTCCAGTCGAGGGTGTGGAAGAACCACTCCGGATATTCCTCGTCCAGCGGCGTGCCGTGGATCATGATCATGCTGCCCGGCGGTACCCCGGCTTCCTTGGCCTTGGCCAGGTCGCGTGCGTTGGGGTAGGAGATGTGCAGCGACAGCTGGTACTTGTCGCTCGGCTTGCGCCAGTCGATCCAGTAGAAGCCTTCCGGCGTGCGCAGGTCGCCTTCGCGCTGCTTGGCGCCATTGGGCTGTTTGCCGAGCGAGATGCGGTAGGACTTGATGGTTTCGCCGCGCTGTTGCAGATGCAGTTTACGTTCGGATTTGAGCACCAGTACCTTGTCCACGGTGCGGCTGCTTGGCGCTGGCGAGGTGCTGGCCAGGGCGTTGAAGCTGAGGGTCAGGCAAAGCAGGGGCAGCAGCCAGCGCATCGGGATCGTCCGCAAGGGTCAACGGGGTGTGTAGTGTGCACGCAGTGCTTCGAGTGGCTCATTGCGTACCGGGAAGGCATTTTGCCGACGGTCGGCGAAGAAGCATTCTAAGGTACGGCCGATTGTCGGGAAAGCCAGCTCTGACCAGGGAATTTCGTTCTCCGCGAACAGGCGAACTTCCAGGCTCTCCTCGCCGACGGCGAAGTCCAGATCGACCAGTTCGGCGCGAAACAGCATGTACACCTGGCTGATGTGCGGCAGATCGAACAGCGTATAGAGGCTCAGGTCACGCACGCGAGCGCAGGCTTCTTCCAGGGTTTCGCGCGCCGCCGCCTGCTCGATGGTCTCGCCGTTTTCCATGAAGCCGGCCGGCAGCGTCCAGTAGCCTCGGCGCGGCTCGATCGCGCGGCGGCACAGCAGCACCTGCTCGCGCCATACCGGCAGGCAGCCGGCGACGATGCGCGGGTTGTCGTAATGCACGGTGGCGCAATGACCACAGACATGGCGCATACGGTTGTCACCCTGGGGAATCATGCGGGTGACCGGGTTGCCGCACTGGCTGCAGAATTTCATGCCGCTTCCTCTTCTCTTGCCACTATCTTGGTCGTCTGGACATTGGCCGGCAAGCCCGCAATTACGGCCGGCTTGTCCTGTTTCAGGGTTGGGCGCCTGCTTGCTTTCATGCCATGATGCCTGGCAAAACAAGACTCCGAGTATGCCCATGCTGGACGAGTTGCTCCATCGCGTGCGCGGTTACAGCCCGCGCCCTCTGGAGACCGAGCGCAGCTTCCCCGAGGCGGCGGTGCTGGTCCCGATTACCCGCAGCGATGAACCCGAGTTGGTGCTGACCCTGCGCGCCAGCGGTTTGTCGACCCACAGTGGCGAGGTTGCCTTTCCCGGTGGCCGGCGTGACCCCGAAGATCGTGATCTGGTGCATACCGCCCTGCGCGAGGCCGAGGAAGAAATCGGCCTGCCGCCCGGATTGGTCGAAGTGGTCGGGCCGCTCAGCAGCCTGGTGTCGCGGCATGGCATCCGGGTCACGCCCTATGTCGGTGTGGTGCCCGATTACGTCGAGTACAAGGCCAACGATGCCGAGATCGCCTCGGTGTTCCAGGTGCCGCTGGCGTTCTTCCGCTCCGACCCGCGCGAGATGACCCATCGCATCGATTACCTCGGGCGTAGCTGGTACGTGCCGTCCTACACCTATGGTGAATACCGTATCTGGGGGCTCACCGCGATCATGGTGGTGGAGTTGGTCAACCTGATCTTCGACGATGCACAGATCGCCCTGCACCAGCCGCCCGAACACTTCATCCACCTGCGCTGAGGATTAACCACCATGAAATACCGTCTGGGTAGCGCCCGTGTCGACGCCCATCCTGACAGCTGGGTCGCGCCAAGCGCCGACCTGATCGGCAAGGTTCGCCTGGAAGCTGGTGCCAGCGTCTGGTTCGGTGCCGTGCTGCGCGGCGACAACGAGCTGATCCACATTGGCGAGAACAGCAACGTGCAGGATGGCAGCGTGATGCACACCGACATGGGCTTTCCGTTGACCCTGGGCAAGGGCGTCACCGTCGGTCATAACGTGATGATGCATGGCTGCACGGTCGACGATTACAGCCTGATCGGCATCAACGCGGTGATTCTCAACGGCGCCAAGATCGGCAAGTACTGCATCATCGGCGCCAACAGCCTGATTCCCGAAGGCAAGGTGATCCCCGATGGCAGCCTGGTCATGGGCAGCCCGGGCAAGGTGGTGCGCGAGCTCACCGAGCAGCAGAAGCAGATGCTGGAGGCCAGCGCTGCGCATTACGTCCATAATGCGCAGCGCTATGCCCGAGAGCTGGTTGTTGACGATGAATGACGAGAAACCCGTGCGCTCGCCCTGTGTGCACGTGTGCGCGCTGGACGAGCAGGATATTTGCCTGGGCTGCCAGCGCACCGCTGACGAAATCACCCGCTGGGGCCGCATGGACAATGCCGAGCGCCGCGTGGTGTTGCAATGCTGCCTGGAGCGCGCCCGCGCTTCGGGTCTTTTAATGCCTTCCTGATTCACTGTTCGAGGAATCCTCATGCCCCGTATTGGAACCCCTTTGTCGTCGTCTGCGACCCGTGTGCTGCTGTGTGGCTGCGGTGAGCTTGGCAAGGAAGTGGTGATCGAGCTGCAACGCCTGGGTTGCGAAGTCATCGGTGTCGATCGTTATGCCAATGCGCCGGCCATGCAGGTGGCGCACCGCAGCCACGTCATCGACATGCTCGACGGCGCAGCCCTGCGTGCCGTGATCGAGAAGGAACAGCCGCACTACATCGTGCCGGAAATCGAGGCCATCGCTACTGCCACCCTGGTCGAGCTGGAGGCTGAAGGCTTCAACGTAGTGCCGACCGCGCGCGCCGCGCAGCTGACCATGAACCGCGAGGGCATTCGCCGCCTGGCGGCCGAAGAGCTGGGCCTGCCGACCTCGCCGTATCACTTTTCCGATACCTATGAGGATTACGTCGCAGCGGTGAAATCCGTTGGCTACCCCTGCGTGGTCAAGCCGATCATGAGCTCTTCCGGCAAGGGCCAGAGCGTGCTCAAGAGCGACGCCGATCTGCAGCGCGCCTGGGACTACGCCCAGGAAGGTGGGCGCGCGGGCAAGGGGCGGGTGATCGTCGAGGGCTTCATCGACTTCGACTATGAAATCACCCTGCTTACCGTGCGCCATATCGGTGGCACCAGTTTCTGCGCGCCGATTGGCCACCGTCAGGAGAATGGCGACTATCAGGAATCCTGGCAGCCACAACCGATGAGTCCGAAGGCGCTGGCCGAGTCCGAGCGCGTGGCGCTGGCGGTGACCGAGGCGCTGGGCGGGCGTGGCCTGTTCGGCGTCGAGCTGTTCGTCAAGGGCGATCAGGTATGGTTCAGCGAAGTCTCGCCGCGCCCGCACGACACCGGCCTGGTGACGCTGATCTCCCAGGAGCTGTCCGAGTTCGCCCTGCATGCCCGCGCCATTCTCGGCCTGCCGATTCCAGTGATCCGCCAGATGGGGCCGTCGGCGTCGGCGGTGATTCTGGTGGAGGGCAATTCACAGCAGGCCAGCTTCGCCAACCTCGGCGCTGCGCTGAGCGAGGAAGACACGGCGCTGCGCCTGTTCGGCAAACCCGAAGTCAAGGGCCAGCGCCGCATGGGCGTGGCGCTGGCGCGTGACGAGTCCATCGAGGCGGCGCGTGCCAAGGCGCTGCGCAGCGCGCAAGCGGTTCGCGTCCAGCTGTGAGCCGGCATGCGCTGTGGTGGCTGGCGACTGTGCCACTGCTGCCATTGGCGCTGCCTCTGGCTTTGCATACCCGGCGCACGGCGGTGCGTCTACCGATTGCGCAGGGCGAGCCGAACGGCATCGCTGCTGCGCATTTGCCGGGTGAACCCCTGCGTCTGCTGCTGATCGGTGAGTCGACCGTGGCAGGCGTTGGTGTCACGCATTTTGATCAATCCCTGGCCAATTGCCTGGCTGTCGCCCTGGCCGAGCGTCTGGGGCGACCGGTACGCTGGCGCGCCTGTGGCGAGAACGGTATTACCGCCTCTGAGGCGCATGAGCGCTTGCTGCCATTGGCGTTGGCTGAGCCGGCGGATTTGGCGCTGCTGGTGTTCGGCGTCAACGATACCACCCACCTTACGCCGAGCAGGCGCTGGCAGCAGGCGCTTGCTGCGATGGTCGATGCACTGGGCGGACGTGGCTGTCGCGTGGCGTTCAGCGCTGTGCCGCCGTTGCAGCATTTCAGCGCCTTGCCCTGGTTGCTGCGGCAGTTGCTGGGCTGGCGGGCCAGCTTGCTGGATTGTGAGTTGCAGCGCCTGGCGCAACGTCTGGGCGCATTGCATTGCCAGTTGGATATACCGTTCTAGCCAGCCTATCTCGCCGAGGATGGTTATCATCCCTCGGCATTGGGCTATCGATGCTGGGCCGATGGTCTGGCCGAGCGCCTTACTCCGGCGCTGCCGGGCTCGGCTTGATCTTATCCACCTGCCACACGCGTACGCTTTTCACCCGGTTTTCCGCCGCCTGGAGAATCTCCAGGCGATAGGGGCCGATCCGCAGGCACACGCTGCTGTCGGGGATGCTTTCCAGCGCTTCGGTGATCAGGCCATTGAGGGTCTTGGGGCCGTCGCTGGGCAGATGCCAGCCGAGGGTCTTGTTCACTTCGCGAATATAGGCGGCGCCATCGATGACCAGAGTGCCGTCTGCCTGGGGATGGATATCGGGGCTGCGCAGGCTGCTCTGATTGCTGAAGTCGCCGACGATCTCTTCGAGGATGTCTTCTAGGGTGACGATGCCGATCACGTCGCCATATTCATCGACGACGATGCCGATGCGCCGCTTCTGCTTCTGGAAGTTGATCAGCTGGGTCGCCAGCGGTGTGTTTTCCGGGATGAAATAGGGCGTGTTGCAGGCGGCCAGCAGGGCGTCCTTGGTCAGCTGGTTGTGGCTCAGCAGGCGGGCGATCTGGCGCATGTGCACCACGCCTTCGACCTGGTTGATATCGCCGCGATACACCGGCAGGCGAGTATGCGGCGTGCTGCGCAAGTGACTGACGATGGTCTCCAGATCATCCTCGAGGTCGATGCCGGCCACTTCGTTGCGCGGGATCATGATGTCATCCACCGTGACCCGCTCCAGATCGAGGATGCCCAGCAGCATGTTCTGGCGATTGGCTGGCAGCTCCGAGCCGGATTCGCGTACCACGCTGCGCAGTTCCTCGGTGGACAGGCTGTCGCTGACGCGCTCGGCTGGATCAACGCCGAACAGGCGCAGCAGCCCATTACTGATGGCGCCGGTCAGCCAGACCACCGGGTAGAGCACGCGCAGCAGCAGGCTCAGCACGCGGCTGGCAGGGAAGGCCACCAGTTCCGGGCGTAGGGCGGCGAGTGTCTTGGGGGTGATCTCGCCGAAGATCAGCACGACGATGGTCACGCCGGCGGTTGCAATGGCGATGCCGGCCTCGCCCCAGAGGTTGACTGCCAGTACGGTCGCGATGGAAGCAGCGAGAATGTTGACCACATTGTTGCCGACCAGGATGGTGCCGAGTAGGCGATCCGGGCGGTCCAGCAGGCGAGTGACGCGCTTGGCACCGCTGTGTCCTTCCTTGGCCAGATGCTTGAGCCGGTAGCGATTGACGCTGAGCATGCCGGTTTCCGAACTGGAGAAGAACGCCGAGCAGAGGATGAGAAAAACCAACAGGCCGAGCAGGTAGCCCGAGTGAATGTCGTCCACGACTCTGCCTCAGATATGCAGGATGAACTCGCGTACCAGCTTGCTGCCGAAATAGGCCAGCATCAGCAGGCAGAACCCGGCAAGGGTCCAGCGAATGGCCTTGTGCCCGCGCCAGCCGAGCTGATGACGGCCCCACAGCAGCACGGCGAACACCACCCAGGCGAAGCAGGACAGGAAGGTCTTGTGCGCCAGGTGCTGGGCGAACAGGTCATCGATGTACAGCGCACCAGACAGCAGCGACAGCGACAGAAGCAGCCAGCCGGCGAAGAGAAAACCGAACAGCAGGCTTTCCATGGTCTGCAGCGGCGGGAAGTTGCGGATCAGCCCTGACGGGTGCTTGTGCTTGAGCTGATGGTCCTGCACCAGCAACAGCAGTGACTGGAATACGGCGATGGTCAGCATGCCGTAGGCCAGAATCGAAAGCAGGATGTGAGCGAGAATGCCTGGGTGCTCGTCAATCGGGCTGATGGTGCCGCTGGGCATGAACTCCGCCGCCAATACCGTCAGGGTACCGAGCGGGAACAGCAGCAACAGCAGGTTTTCTACCGGTATGCGTGCACAGGCCAGCAGAATCAGGGTAATGACTGCGCAGGCAATCAGGCTGGCAGCATTGAAGAAGTCCAGATTGAGACCGTGCATATCGTATAGCTGGTAGAACAGGCTGATGCCATGCAGGCACAGGGCGAGCACGCCGAGCGATACCAGCAGGCGTTTGTCAGGGATGCTGCGCTGGGTCAGGCGCAGGCCTTGGTAAGCGGCGGCGCCGGCATAGAGGAGGGCGGCGGCGAGGCTGGGCAACAAAGGGTGCATAAATCCGTATAAGGCGAGCCCGAAAGGCGCTGAGTGTGGCACAGATGGGCGTCGGCACGAAAGACTGCCGGCGGTGTCGGTGGCTCGGGGACTCCGCTATAATCCGCCGCCTGTCGCACACCCGGCGCGCCGGGTCGCACCTATCAAAGGAACGCGCATGTTCGAAAATCTTACCGATCGCCTGTCCCAGACGCTGCGTAATGTCACGGGCAAGGCCAAGCTGACCGAAGACAACATCAAGGATACGCTGCGCGAAGTGCGCATGGCCCTGCTCGAGGCCGACGTGGCTCTGCCGGTGGTCAAGGACTTCGTCGGCAAGGTCAAGGATCGCGCCGTCGGCACCGAAGTCTCCAAGAGCCTGACGCCGGGCCAGGCCTTCGTGAAGATCGTCCGCGCCGAGCTGGAAGAGCTGATGGGCGCGGCCAACGCGGATCTGGCGCTGAACGCTGCGCCGCCCGCCGTGGTGTTGATGGCCGGTCTGCAAGGGGCGGGCAAGACCACCACCGCCGGCAAGCTGGCCAAGTTCCTCAAGGAGCGCAAGAAGAAGTCGGTGCTGTTGGTGTCGGCCGACGTCTATCGCCCGGCGGCAATCAAGCAGCTGGAAACCCTGGCGGGTGATCTGGGTGTCACCTTCTTCCCTTCCGATGCCAGCCAGAAGCCGGTGGACATCGCCAATGCGGCGATCCGCGAAGCCAAGCTTAAGTTCATCGACGTGGTTATTCTCGATACCGCCGGTCGCCTGGCTGTCGATACCGAGATGATGGCCGAGATCCAGGCGCTGCACGCGGCAGTCAATCCGGTCGAGACCCTGTTCGTGGTCGACGCCATGACTGGCCAGGATGCTGCCAATACGGCCAAGGCGTTCGGCGAAGCGCTGCCGCTGACCGGTGTGGTGCTGACCAAGGTCGACGGCGATGCCCGTGGCGGTGCGGCCCTGTCCGTGCGCCATATCACCGGCAAGCCGATCAAATTCATCGGTATGGGCGAGAAGAGCGACGCACTCGAGCCTTTCCACCCGGATCGTATCGCTTCGCGCATTCTCGGCATGGGCGACGTGCTCAGCCTGATCGAGCAGGCCGAGCAGACCCTCGATCGTGAGAAGGCCGAAAAGCTCACCAAGAAGCTGAAGAAGGGCAAGGGCTTCGATCTCGAAGACTTCCGTGATCAGTTGCAACAGATGAAGAACATGGGTGGGCTCGGCGGCCTGATGGATAAGCTGCCGTCCATCGGCGGCGTCAATCTGTCACAGATGGGCAATGCCCAAGGCGCGGCCGAGAAGCAGTTCAAGCAGATGGAAGCCATCATCAATTCGATGACCCCGGCCGAGCGCCGTGACCCGGACATCATCAGCGGCTCGCGCAAGCGCCGCATCGCAATGGGTTCCGGTACCCAGGTGCAGGACATCGGGCGCTTGATCAAGCAGCACAAGCAGATGCAGAAGATGATGAAGAAATTCACCGCCAAGGGTGGCATGGCCAAGATGATGCGTGGCATGGGCGGCATGCTGCCCGGTGGCGGCGGGATGCCGAAGTTCTAGAAAAGTGGCGGCAGGCTGTAGGTTGCGGGCCTCAGGCTATGCTTTGGGTCTGCGTTGCAATTGCCTTCAGCCTGCCGCTTGCAGCCTGCCGCATAAGCTCTTAGAATATGCGGCCTTTCGGGCCCAGGCCCATTTTTAATGTGTGCCTCAAGTTAGCACCGACAACAGGAACGATGTTCTCATGGTAACTATTCGTCTCGCTCGTGGCGGCTCCAAAAAGCGCCCCTTCTACCACCTGACCGTGACCAACAGCCGCAATGCGCGTGACGGTCGTTTCATTGAGCGTATCGGTTTCTTCAATCCGGTCGCCTCGGGTGCTGAAGTCAAGCTGTCCGTCAATCAAGAGCGTGCTGCCTACTGGCTGAGCCAGGGTGCACAGCCGTCTGAGCGCGTTGCTCAGCTGCTCAAGGAAGCTGCCAAGGCTGCTGCCTAAGCGCTTTTATGAGTACGACGCCGGCCGTCGCCGAGGATCTGATCGTTCTCGGCAAGATTGTTTCGGTGCACGGCGTCAAGGGTGAAGTGAAGGTCTATTCCTTTACCGATCCCATCGATAACGTGCTCGATTACCACCGCTGGACGCTCAAGCGTGACGGTGAGGTAAAAAAAGTGGAACTGGCCAGCGGCCGCCTTCAGGGCAAGGTGCTGGTTGCCAAGTTGAAAGGTCTGGATGATCGCGAAGTCGCGCGTACCTACGCCGGTTTCGAGATCTGCGTACCGCGTAGCGAGCTGCCGGATCTGGAAGAAGGCGAGTTCTACTGGTACCAGTTGCAGGGCTTGAAGGTCATTGATCAGGCAGGGCAGTTGCTCGGTGTGGTCGACCACCTGTTCGAGACTGGTGCCAATGATGTGATGGTGGTCAAGGCTTGCGCAGGCAGCCTGGATGATCGCGAACGCTTGCTGCCCTACACGGATCAGTGCGTGCTCTCGATCGATCTGGCAGCTGGCGAGATGCGGGTCGACTGGGATGCGGATTTCTAAGGCTCATGCGCGTAGAAGTCATCACCCTGTTCCCGGAAATGTTTGCTGCCATCGGCGAGTACGGCATCACCAGTCGTGCGGTGAAGCAGGAGCTGCTCAAGCTCACTTGCTGGAATCCGCGGGACTACACGACGGATCGTCACCATACGGTGGATGACCGCCCCTTCGGCGGTGGTCCGGGGATGGTGATGAAGATCAAGCCTCTTGAGGATGCCCTGGCCAGTGCCAAGCAGGCCGCGGGGGAGTCGGCGAAGGTGATTTACCTGTCGCCGCAGGGTCGACGCCTGAATCAGGCGGCGGTTCGTGAGCTGGCGCAGGAAGATGCACTGATCCTGATCGCTGGTCGTTATGAAGGTATCGACGAGCGTTTCATCGAAACGCATGTCGATGAGGAGTGGTCGATTGGCGACTACGTCCTGTCCGGCGGTGAGCTGCCGGCCATGGTGCTGATCGATGCGGTAACGCGCCTTTTGCCTGGTGCATTGGGTCATGCCGATTCGGCCGAGGAGGACTCCTTTACGGATGGCCTGCTCGACTGCCCGCACTACACCCGCCCGGAGGTGTATGCGGATAAACGTGTTCCCGAGGTGTTGCTTAGTGGCAACCACGAACACATCCGGCGCTGGCGTTTGCAGCAGTCCCTTGGTCGGACCTGGCAACGCCGCGCTGATCTTCTGGATAGCCGCTCGCTTTCTGGAGAAGAGAAAAAGCTGCTGGAGGAATACATCCGCCAGCGGGACGATAGTTAACGTATCGATGACGGGCCGGGAGGCTTGTCTTAGGAGCGCAGCATGACCAACAAGATTATCCAGATGCTCGAAGCCGAGCAGATGAACAAAGAAATCCCGACTTTCGCACCGGGCGACACCGTTGTAGTGCAAGTGAAAGTGAAGGAAGGCGACCGTCAGCGTCTGCAGGCCTTCGAAGGCGTGGTAATCGCCAAGCGTAACCGCGGCCTGAACAGCGCCTTCACCGTGCGCAAGATCTCCAGCGGTGTTGGTGTTGAGCGTACCTTCCAGACCTACTCGCCGCTGGTCGACAGCCTGAGCGTCAAGCGTCGCGGTGACGTGCGCAAAGCCAAGCTGTACTACCTGCGCGACCTGTCCGGCAAAGCCGCGCGCATCAAGGAAAAGCTGTCCTAAGTTCGGACGCTTCTCTGACAAAAGCAGCCCACGGGCTGCTTTTGTCGTTTCTGGCCTCCAGTAATCATCAGTGGTAATGGCATGACCCCAAGAGAGCAAGAGATTCAGCGGCGCATCGCGCTGTCGGAAACCCGCGTGACCAAGGCGGTGTTTCCGCCGACCACCAATCATCACAACACCCTCTTCGGCGGCACCGCGCTGGCCTGGATGGACGAAGTGTCGTTCATCGCTGCTACGCGTTTCTGTCGTTTGCCGCTGGTGACGGTGTCCAGTGATCGCATCGATTTCAAGCATGCGATACCCGCCGGCTCCATCGTCGAATTGGTCGGGCGGGTGATCAAGGTGGGCAACACCAGCCTCAAGGTGGAGGTCGAGGTGTTCGTCGAGGGGCTGTATCAGGAAGGGCGCGAGCGGGCGATCAGTGGCAGTTTCAGCTTCGTCGCCGTCGATGAGCAGCAGAGGCCGGTGCCGGTCCTGCCTGGCTTCGTTGACGAGCTGCGGCCTGCCTGATCCTCAGGCTGGCCTGCTGGTGCGTCGGGTGTGGGCTGTGGAACACTTGGCTGCCGTGTAATTGAAGGTCAATCGATGCCTGCGCTGAATCACCCTCTTATCGAGCGCTTCCTTGAGGCGTTGTGGTTGGAAAAGGGCCTGTCGGCCCACACTCGGGCCGCCTATCGCAGCGATCTGGAGCACTTTAATGCCTGGCTCGATGAGCGGGGGGTGGCGTTGCAGCATGTCGGGCGCGATGCTCTTCTCGATCACCTGGCCTGGCGTCTCGAGCAGGGCTATCAGGCGCGATCCACGGCGCGTTTTCTCTCCGGGGTGCGCGGTTTCTACCGTTTCCTGCTGCGTGAATCACTGATCAGTGAAGACCCGACCTTGCAGGTCGAGTTGCCGCAGATCGGTCGGCCACTGCCCAAGTCACTGTCCGAAGCGGATGTCGAGGCGCTGCTGCAGGCGCCTGATCTGGATGACCCTATTGGTTTGCGTGACCGCGCAATGCTCGAAGTGCTGTATGCCTGCGGCTTGCGTGTCACTGAGTTGGTGAGTCTGACCCTGGAGCAGGTCAATCTGCGTCAGGGCGTGCTGCGGGTGTTCGGCAAGGGCAGCAAGGAGCGTCTGGTGCCATTGGGCGAAGAGGCCATCGCCTGGATCGAGCGTTACACGCGCGAGGCACGTCCGCTGTTGCTCGGTGGCAAACCCGGCGATGTGCTGTTTCCCAGTCTGCGTGGCGAGCAGATGACCCGGCAGACCTTCTGGCACCGCATCAAGCACCAGGCGCAGGTCGCCGGTATCAGCAAAGCGTTGTCACCGCACACGCTACGCCACGCTTTCGCCACGCACCTGCTCAATCACGGCGCCGATCTGCGCGTGGTGCAGATGCTGCTGGGGCACAGTAACCTGTCCACCACGCAGATCTACACCCATATCGCACGTGCCCGTTTGCAGGAGCTGCATGCGCAGCACCACCCGCGTGGCTGATGCGCTTGCGGAATGGGGACCGTTGGCTGAGCCATCTGCTAGCTGGTCGGCTGTCCGGTGCTGCATCTGTGGTAGGCTGTTACGATTTTCAACGGTCCGTCGTTCGACAGGAGTATTCATGTCCCTGACCCGTATTTCCCTGGCTCTGGCACTTGTGCTGGGCAGTAGCGCCGCCCTGGCTGCCGATCCTGATCAGGCCATTCGCCAGTCGCTGAAGTCGCTCGACGCCAATTTGCCGATCGAGGCGATTGCCGAAAGCCCGTTGCCGGGTATCTATCAGGTGCAGCTGGAGGGCGGCCGTCAGCTCTATACCAGTGCCGATGGTCAGTTCCTGATCCAGGGTTATCTGTTTCAGGTCAAGGACGGTAAGGCCGTCAACCTGACCGAGCTCGAAGAAAGCCGCGCGGTGGCCAAGC
Organism: Pseudomonas wenzhouensis; assembly: GCF_021029445.1. Taxonomy (NCBI): domain Bacteria; kingdom Pseudomonadati; phylum Pseudomonadota; class Gammaproteobacteria; order Pseudomonadales; family Pseudomonadaceae; genus Pseudomonas; species Pseudomonas wenzhouensis. Next base: position 3,375,535 of record NZ_CP072610.1, on the reverse strand, counting down.
AGATCAATGCCATTCCGGCCAAGGAAATGGTGGTGTTCGCGCCGAAGGCGCCGAAGACCCATATCACCGTGTTCACCGATACCGACTGCGGCTACTGCCAGAAGCTGCACAGTGAAGTGCCCGAGCTCAACCGTCTGGGCGTCGAAGTGCGTTATGTCGCCTTCCCGCGCCAGGGCCTGAACAGCCCGGCGGCCAAGGAACTGGTCAATGTCTGGTGCGCCAAGGATCAGCAGGAGGCGATGAACCGCGCCAAGACCCGCCAGAGCGTAGCCGATGCCTCCTGTGACAACCCGGTGGCCAAGCAGTACCAGCTCGGCCAGATGATCGGGGTCAATGGCACGCCGGCTATCGTGCTGGCCAACGGCAAGATGATTCCGGGCTATCAGCCGGCGCCGCAGTTGGCCAAAATAGCTTTGGAGTCAAACGACTGAGCGCCGATTGACTAACAAACAGCCGCTTCGTAAGGTGCGGCTCTTTATCTGCGGCCGGAGCATGCTCCGGCCGTTTCGTGCAGTGCTGATGGGGAATTGAGTGTGAAACCGGTCAAAGTGGGCATCTGTGGGTTGGGCACCGTCGGTGGCGGTACGTTGAATGTACTCAAGCGCAATGCCGAGGAGATTACTCGGCGCGCCGGTCGCGGCATCGAGATTGCCCAGATCGCCATTCGCTCGCCCAAGCCGCAGTACGACACTACCGGCATTGCCATGACCAGCGACGTGTTCGAGCTGGTCAACAACCCCGAGATCGACATCGTCATCGAGCTGATCGGCGGTTACACCCTGGCCAAGGAGCTGGTGCTCAAGGCCATCGACAACGGCAAGCATGTGGTCACCGCCAACAAGGCACTGATCGCCGTACACGGCAACGAGATCTTCGCCAAGGCGCGCGAGAAGGGCGTGATCGTCGCTTTCGAAGCGGCTGTGGCTGGCGGTATTCCGGTGATCAAGGCGATCCGCGAGGGGCTTGCGGCCAACCGCATCAACTGGCTGGCCGGCATCATCAACGGCACCGGCAACTTCATCCTCACCGAGATGCGCGAGAAGGGTCGTGCCTTCGAGGACGTGCTCAAGGAAGCGCAGGCGCTGGGTTATGCTGAAGCCGATCCGACCTTCGACGTCGAGGGTATCGATGCCGCGCACAAGCTGACCATCCTCGCGTCCATCGCTTTCGGTATCCCGCTGCAGTTCGACAAGGCCTACACCGAAGGTATCACCCAACTGACCACCGCCGACGTCAACTACGCCGAGGCGCTGGGCTACCGCATCAAGCACCTGGGTGTGGCGCGTCGCACCGAGGCGGGTATCGAGCTGCGTGTACACCCGACGCTGATCCCGGCCGACCGTCTGATCGCCAACGTCAATGGTGTGATGAACGCGGTGATGGTCAATGGCGATGCCGTGGCTAGCACCCTGTATTACGGCGCTGGTGCCGGCATGGAGCCGACCGCATCGGCGGTGGTGGCCGATCTGGTGGACGTGGTGCGTGCGCTGACCACCGACCCGACCAATCGTGTGCCGCACCTGGCCTTCCAGCCGGATTCGCTGTCCGATCACCCGATCCTGCCCATCGAAGAGTGCGAGAGCGCCTATTACCTGCGTATCCAGGCCAAGGATCACCCGGGTGTGCTGGCTCAGGTGGCGAGCATCCTTTCCGAGCGCGGTATCAACATCGAGTCGATCATGCAGAAGGAAGCGGAGGAGCAGGACGGCCTGGTGCCGATGATCCTCGTCACCCATCGTGTGGTCGAGGCGCGTATCATCGAGGCCATCGCCGCCATGGAAGCGCTGGATGGCGTGACCTCGCCTGTCATGCGTCTGCGCGTCGAACAGCTCAACTAATCCCGTATCCACCCGCAGGCGCAGGCCTGCGGGTGCAGTCGAACGAAGGTTTATCCCATGCGCTATATCAGTACCCGCGGCCAGGCGCCGGCCCTGAATTTCGAAGACGTGCTGCTGGCTGGTCTGGCCAGCGATGGCGGCCTCTACGTGCCGGAGAATCTGCCGCGTTTCACCGTCGAGGAGATCGCTTCCTGGGCTGGCTTGCCCTATCACGAGCTGGCCTTCCGGGTGATGCGTCCGTTCGTTGCCGGTTCCATCGCCGATGCCGACTTCAAAAAGATTCTCGAAGAGACCTACGGTGTGTTCGAGCACAACGCCGTGGCGCCGCTGCGGCAGCTCAATGGCAATGAGTGGGTGCTGGAGCTGTTCCACGGCCCGACCCTGGCGTTCAAGGACTTTGCCCTGCAACTGCTCGGTCGCCTGCTCGACCACGTACTGGCCAAGTGCGGCGAGCGCGTGGTGATCATGGGCGCCACTTCCGGTGATACCGGCTCGGCCGCCATCGAAGGCTGCAAGGCCTGCGACAACGTCGACATCTTCATCATGCACCCGCACAACCGCGTGTCCGAAGTGCAGCGTCGGCAGATGACCACCATCCTCGGCGAGAACATCCACAACATCGCCATCGAAGGCAACTTCGACGACTGCCAGGAGATGGTCAAGGCCAGCTTCGCCGACCAGGGCTTCCTCAAGGGCACCCGGCTGGTGGCGGTCAACTCGATCAACTGGGCGCGGATCATGGCCCAGATCGTCTACTACTTCCACGCCGCGCTGCAGCTCGGTGGCCCGGCGCGTTCCATCGCCTTCTCGGTGCCGACCGGCAACTTCGGCGACATCTTCGCCGGCTACCTGGCGCGCAACATGGGTCTGCCGGTCAGCCAGTTGATCGTCGCCACCAACCGCAACGACATCCTGCACCGTTTCATGAGCGGCAACCAGTACGTCAAGGAAACCCTGCACCCGACCTTGTCGCCGTCGATGGATATCATGGTCTCGTCCAACTTCGAGCGCCTGCTGTTCGACCTGCATGGGCGTAATGGTGCGGCTATCGCCAGCTTGATGGATACCTTCAAGCAAGGTGGCGGCTTCAGCGTCGAGGAAGATCGCTGGGTCGAGGCGCGCAAGCTGTTCGATTCGCTGGCGGTGAATGACGAGCAGACCTGCGAGACCATCACCGAGGTGTACAAGGAGTGCGGCGAGCTGCTCGATCCGCACACCGCCATCGGCGTGCGCGCCGCGCGTGAGTGCCGTCGCAGCCTGGCCACGCCCATGGTGGTGCTGGGCACCGCGCATCCGGTCAAATTCCCCGAGGCGGTGGAAAAGGCGGGTATCGACGCCGTGCCGGCGCTGCCGGCACACCTGACCGATCTGTTCCAGCGCGAAGAGCGTTGCACCGTGCTGGCCAATGATCTGAAAACCGTGCAGCAGTTCGTTGCCGCGCATGGTAATCGCGGCAAGCCGCTCTGAGGCTGTCGCTTCGATAGAACCGGCGCCCTCGTGGCGCCGGTTTCGTTTACAGGGCGAAGATCAGGCCGGCTAGCGCCATTAGGATGATCAGGATCAGCCAGATCAGCGCATTGAGGTGGCTGGCGCGTACCACGGCAGCGCCACGCATACGTATGGGCGGGTTGTCTTCCAGGTATCGGTCGACGCGGCGCTGGGCTTCCTTCTGGTCGTTGGCCAGGTATTCGCTGAGCAGGTCGATGGCGGCCTGACGTTGATTGGCATGCAGCAGTTGGCGTACGGCCGGGGGGAGTTCGTCAAGCATGCGGCCGATCCTCTTGGTCAGGTGAGCGTCAGTCAGTCCCTGCTGGTGGCGACTGCTGGTCGGCACCTGATGTCGTCACAGTGGCAAGCTGGCAGTCATGGAGATGCTGCAGTTACCTTTAATAAGCCCTAGTAGCCGAGATATTGGCAAGGCGCCAGTTGACCATCGCCACTGCATGTCTGCGCTGCCGGTATCGAACGGTGCTTGCAGCGCTTGCGCGGGGCACGCAAGAATTGCCGGAGAGGGCAATAGCCTCTTGTCGCGAATAAGGATCATGCAAACGAATACCGATATTGGCTGGCGTAGTTGTGGCGTTACATGGGAGGTATCCATCTCGATGCTTTGCATGACGGCAGGCGGCGTAGCATCGTGAGGCGAGGCTGGCTGGTCGAGTTGCGTCCGCTGCTGTTGATCAGTGGCGCGCTGCTGCTGGTGCAACTGGTCAATGCTTCGCTCGGTGGCGCCTTGAACGTCTGGGGGCTGGTGCCCCGGCATATCGAGGCGCTGCCTGGCATTCTCCTCGCGCCCTGGCTGCACGGCAGTTGGGCGCATTTGCTGAGTAACCTCAGTGGACTACTGGTGCTCGGCAGCCTGGTGCTGCTGCGTTCGCGTAGAGACTTCTATTTCTCCAGCGCCTTCATCATTGTCGGTAGCGGTACGTTGGTCTGGCTGTTCGGACGCACTGGTCTGCACGTTGGAGCCAGTGGCTGGCTGTTTGGCTTCTGGGGATTGCTGTTGGCGCGAGCCTGGTTCGAACGCAGCTTGCTCGACTTGTTGCTGGCTGTGCTGGTGTTCTTCCTTTATGGCGGCTGGTTTTTCGGTCTGTTGCCGCGTGCCGATGTCTCCTTTGAGTACCACCTGGCGGGTGCGTTTTGTGGCGTGTTGTATGTCGCGCTGAGTCGCCGACAATATCGTTGAATGGACTGCAGCCGGCTCGGTGAGTAACTGGTGTGATCGCCTGGTTGGCCTGTGCCGAAGTAGCGATGAGCGCGACGGGGCAAGCGGTGTGAGGGTGGGTGCGGGTTATGACCTGAGCTCTTGCAGATAGAGCATCCTGTCGTACCGGGCGTCAGGACGGCTCACGTGACTGACGATGCGCGTGTGTCCGGTCAGGCGGCAGAAGAGGTTTCGCGGTAGACTTGGCGCCTTTCCCGACCAGCCAAGAAGCCCGCCATGGCCCTGCCATCGACCACGTACAAGATCGAACTGAACCTCACCGACATGGATCGCAGCGTCTATGAAAACCTGCGTTTCACCGTCGCGCGTCACCCGTCCGAAACCGAAGAGCGTCTGGCCGCGCGGTTGATCGCCTATGCGCTGTTCTATCGCGAGCAACTGGCGTTCGGCCGCGGCCTGTCGGATGTCGACGAGCCGGCGCTGTGGGAAAAGAGCCTGGATGATCGCGTGCTGCACTGGATCGAAGTGGGGCAGCCGGACAGCGAGCGCATTACCTGGTGCTCGCGGCGTACCGAAAAATTCAGCCTGGTGGCCTACGGTAACCTGCGCGTGTGGCAAACCAAGTGCCTCGATCCCGTACGCAGCCTGAAGAACATCAACGTGGTCGTCCTGGGCCAGGAGGCCCTGGCCGACCTGGCGCTGGACATGCCGCGCTCGCTGAACTGGAGCGTGATGATCAGCGATGGTGAGCTGTTCGTCACCGACGAGCGCGGTCAGCATGAGATCCCCATCGAGTGGCTCGCTGGCCAGCGTTGAGCCTGATGCGTGGCGTCGTCCACCCTACGAAACTGCCGTTCCCTCTCCCCTCGGGGAGGGGGCTAGGGAGAGGGGGGATTTCGGTGGCTTGGTGCTGCTGGATGGCCCCTCTCCCCCGGCCCCTCTCCCGTAAGCGGGAGAGGGGAGAAACCGTCCCATCTTGAAAAAGCGACACCTCGCCCATGCGTATCGAAGCCCGTCCCCTACCTGCACAACTGCCCGACCTGGGCAACTTGCCGCCGCTGCTGACCCGTCTCTACGCCGCCCGTGGCGTGCAGTCCGCCGAGGAGCTGGACAAGGGGTTAGCGCGGCTGATCCCATATCAGCAGCTCAAGGGCATCGACGCCGCCGTGGAGTTGCTAGTCGAGGCGCTGGCGCAGCGCCAGCGCATCCTGATCGTCGGCGACTTCGATGCCGACGGCGCCACCGCCAGCACAGTCGGTGTGCTCGGTCTGCGCCTGCTCGGCGCGGCGCATGTCGATTATCTGGTGCCCAACCGCTTCGAGTACGGTTACGGCCTGACCCCGGAGATTGTCGCCGTGGCGCTGGAGCGTCAGCCCGACCTGCTGCTGACCGTGGACAACGGCATCTCCAGCGTCGAGGGCGTGGCGGCGGCCAAGGCCGCTGGGCTGACGGTGCTGGTCACCGACCACCACCTGCCGGGGCCGGAGTTGCCGGCGGCCGATGCCATCGTCAACCCCAACCAGCCAGGTTGCACCTTCCCCAGCAAGGCCATGGCTGGTGTTGGCGTGATGTTCTACGTGCTGCTGGCGCTGCGTGCGCGCCTGCGTGAAAGCGGCTGGTTCGCCAGCCGTGCGGAGCCGAATCTGGGCGAGTTGCTCGACCTGGTGGCCCTCGGCAGCGTTGCCGACGTGGTACCGCTGGATGCCAACAACCGCATCCTGGTGCATCAGGGGTTGGCGCGCATTCGTGCCGGGCGGGCGCGGCCTGGCCTGCGCGCGATTCTCGAAGTCGCCGGGCGCGACCATCGGCGTATCACCTCCACCGATCTTGGTTTCATTCTTGGGCCACGCCTGAACGCAGCAGGGCGCCTGGACGATATGAGCCTGGGCATCGAATGCCTGCTCTGTGACGACGAGGCCCTGGCCCGCGACATGGCGGTGCAGCTCGACCAGCTCAATCAGGACCGCAAGGCTATCGAGCAGGGCATGCAGCGCGAGGCGCTGGCCCAGCTCAAGGATCTGCCTGTGGCGGACATGCCATTCGGTCTGTGCCTGTTCGAGCCGGACTGGCACCAGGGCGTGATCGGCATTCTCGCTTCGCGCCTGAAGGAGCGCTATCACCGCCCGGCCATCGCCTTTGCCGATGCCGGTGACGGCCTGCTCAAGGGCTCGGCGCGTTCGGTGCCGGGGCTGCATATCCGCGATGCACTGGATGCCGTGGCGGCCAAGCATCCGGGGCTGATCAGCAAGTTCGGCGGGCATGCCATGGCCGCCGGGCTGTCGTTACCGCAAGCCAACTTTGGTGCTTTCGCTGCCGCATTCGACGCCGAGGTGCGGCGTCAGCTCAGTGAAGACGATCTGACCGGGCGGTTGCTGTCCGACGGTCAGCTCGATGCCACCGAGTTTCACCTGGAACTGGCCCGCGCCCTGCGCAATGCCGGCCCCTGGGGCCAGCATTTCCCCGAACCGCTGTTCCATGGCGTGTTCCAGATCGTGGGTCAGCGCATCGTCGGTGAACGCCATCTGAAGCTGGTGCTCAAGACCGAGTGCGGCAGCGTGCAGCTCGACGGCATCGCCTTCAACATCGACCGTGAGGTCTGGCCCAACCCAACCCTGCGCTGGGCTGAAGTGGCCTACAAGCTCGACCTCAACGAGTTTCGCGGCAACGAGAGCGTGCAGCTGATGGTGGCGCATATCGCTCCGCGCTAAGGCGCAAGGCTAGCCAGCGCCGCCTTGATCGCCGACGGGTTGGCTTCGCTGAAGGCCGCCTGCATCAAGGGCAATAGGCGGTAGTGCAACTGCCGAAATCGTTCGTCGCTGGGCGTGGGTGCTGGTGCGGGCTGTCAAGCGCCCCTGGCGGTAATATCTGGAAGCATTCAGCTGGCTGCCGGGCCAGCGGCCGAAGCCTACACTCGGCGAGATTTCCTCAGGAGAATGCGCGATGAATACCCGTGGCTTGCTCGATCAACTGCTCAAATCCGGTCAGGACATGCTGCAGCAGAAGGGCGCTGGTTCGTCCTCTTCCGGCCTGGGAGGCGCACTGGGCGGCCTGCTCGGTGGTGCTGCCGGCAAGGGGGGCGGCAGCGATCTCGGCTCGATGCTCAAGGGCGCCGGTGGCGGTGCAGCGCTGGCCATGCTGTTGGGCAACAAGCGGGTACGCAAGGTCGGTGGCAAGGTGGCGGTGTATGGCGGTCTGGCTGCACTGGGCGTGCTTGCCTACAAGGCCTACGGCAACTGGCAGGCGCAGCAAGCCCAGCAGGGTGGCGCGCAGCCGGTCGAGCCGCAAACCCTGGATCGCTTGCCGGCGCCGCAGGTCGAACAGCACAGTCGCGCCATTCTCAAGGCATTGGTGGCGGCAGCCAAGGCCGATGGGCATGTCGATGAACGTGAGCGGCAGTTGATCGAAGAAGAACTGGGCAAGCTGGCGCAGGACGCTGAGTTGCAGAGCTGGCTGCACACCGAACTGAACAAGCCGCTGGATCCGGCCGACGTCGCGCGTGCTGCCAGCACGCCGGAAATGGCCGCAGAGATGTACCTGGCCAGCGTGCTGATGGTCGATGAGGAGCACTTCATGGAGCGCGCCTACCTTGAGGAGTTGGCGCGTCAACTGAAGCTGCCACTGGCGCTGAAGAGCGAGCTGGAGGCTCAGGTACGCGTACTGCCGGCTGGCGTCTGAGCCGTGTTCTCGTTTCAATCCGCATGCCGGGCATGTCCCGGCATCGCCTCACCCCCATGATCGTTCAGGTAGGCATCGACCGCCGCGCCAACGGTCGGTTGCAGGTGCCGTGCCTGACCGTCGTGCAGTAGGCCGAAGCGCCGCAGCTTGTCCTTGAGTGGCCCCTTCACCTCTGCGAAGTGCAGTTCGATGCCGGCCTCGGCGAGCATGCGCTCCAGCTCGCCGAGCATATCGGCAGAGGTCACGTCGATGCTGGTAACCGGCTCGGCCGCGATCACCACGCGGCGTACCGGTGCCGGAGCGCTTTCCAGCGCCTGCAAGAGGCATTGCTGAAACAGCTCGGCATTGGCGAAGAACAGCGGTGCGTCCCAGCGAAACAGCAACAGGCCGGGGATCTGTCGCGCATCGGGGTGTCGCTTGATGTCATGGTAGCCACGGATGCCCTCCACCTGGCCGAGAACGGTGTAGTACGGGCGCCAGCCGTCCCAGAGAAATTCGATCACCGCCAGCACCACGGCAATGCCGATGCCGGGGATCACGCCGAAGGTCACCACGCCGGCGAAGCAGGCCATCGACAGCCAGAACTCCCATTGCTGCACGCGGAAGATGCGCAGCAGATCGCTGACCACGAACAGGCCGATAACGGCGGCAATCACCACCGCAGCCAAGGCACTGGTGGGCAGGTATTGCATCAGATCTGGGGCCAGTACTAGCAGTAGAGCGACACTCAGGGCGCCGACCACGCCGGCGATCTGGGTCTTGGCACCTGCTGCTTCGGCCACCGGTGTGCGTGACGCGCTGCTGCTGATGGGAAAGCCCTGGAACAAGCCGCCGGCCAGATTTGCCGCACCCAGGGCGACCAGCTCCTGATTGGGGTCTACCGGGCGTCCGGTACGGGCTGCGTAGGTGCGCGACAGCACGCTGGTGTCGGCGAACGCGACCAGGGCAACGGCGATACCACCCAGCACTACGCTGGCCAGATCGACACCGCTGAGACAGGGCAGGGTGAAGCTGGGTAGCCCCTGGGGCAGTTCGCCGAGCACCTGCACGCCCTGGCTATCGAGATCGAACAGAGCGACCGCCAGGGTTGCCAGGGTCACGGCGATGAGGATGCCGGGCAATTGCCGGAAGCGGCTCAGCAGCAGGATCAAGGTCAGGGTGCCGACGCCGACGAGCAGGCTGTAGAGATGAACCTGGCCCTCGCTCAGCGCGCTGACGATGGCCTGGATATCACTGAGCGAACCCTGGCTGTCGATGGAGAAACCGAACAACTTGGGCGTCTGGCTAATCAGCACGCTCAGCGCGATACCGTTCATGTAGCCATAGCGGATGGGCTTGGACAGCAGTTCGGTGATGAAGCCCAGGCGCAGCAATCCGGCAATCAGGCAGGTGAGGCCGGCCACTATGGCCATCATGCTGGCCAGCGTCACCGCACGCATCGGATCGCCGCCGGAGAGCGGCAGCACCACGGCGAGAATCAGTGCCGCCAGGGCCGAGTCCGGGCCGAGCACGAGAATCCGGCTGGGGCCGAACAGCGCGTAGGCCAGCAGCGGCACGATGGTCGCGTACAGACCATAGATGCCCGGCACGCCGGACGCCTCGGCATAGGCAATGCCCACCGGCACCAGCATGGTGGTCAGCACCAGGCCGGCGGCAATGTCCTTCGGCAGCCAGGCCAGGCGATAGTCCCTGAGCGTTTGCAGCCCCGGAAGCCAGCGCAGCCAGCCGCGCTGTCGCGATAAGCGGGGAAGGGGCTTGTGTGGCGTGCTGGCTGGCGCTGGTGGCATCACGGGTGGGCTCTGGCAGGATTACGCGCAAGTAAAGCGCAGAGCGCAGGTGCTTCACCATAGCTGCCAGGCGATGAAGGCGCATTCAGCATGCGCATCAGACCAAAAGACCATTCATCCCGGCCCCCGGCTTGTTTTAGGCTGAAGACCAACGACAAGAACGACACGCGAGGATGCCCATGTCGCAAGCGCCCTTGGATGCCTATGACTACCTGATCGTCGGTGCCGGTCCGGCCGGCTGTCTGTTGGCCAATCGGCTGTCTGCCGACCCTGGCGTCAGTGTGTTGCTGGTCGAGGCGGGCGGGCGCGACAACTACCCCTGGATCCACATTCCGGTCGGCTACCTGTACTGCATCGGTAACCCGCGTACCGACTGGTGCTACAGTACCGAGGCCGATCCCGGTCTGCATGGCCGCGCGCTGAAGTACCCGCGCGGTCGCGTGCTGGGCGGCAGTTCCTCGATCAACGGCATGATCTACATGCGCGGTCAGGCGGCGGATTATGATGGCTGGGCGGTAGCGGGTAATCCCGGCTGGGCCTGGCGCGATGTGCTGCCCCTGTTCAAGCGCTCGGAGCACCACTTTGCCGGCGCCAGCGAGCTGCATGGTGGCGACGGCGAATGGCGGGTCGAGCGCCAGCGCTTGTCCTGGGAAATTCTCGAAGCCTTCCGTGATGCTGCGGCGCAGAGTGGCATTGCCAGCGTCGATGACTTCAATGGCGGTGACAACGAAGGCTGCAGCTACTTTCAGGTCAACCAGAAGCGCGGTGTGCGTTGGAATGCTTCCAAGGCCTTTTTGCGTGATATCCGCCAGCGCCCCAATCTGCAGGTGCTGACCGGCGCCGAAGCCGAGCGACTGGAACTGGCTGACGGTCGTGTCCGTGCGCTGCATCTGCGTTGGCAAGGGCAGGCACTGCGCATTGCGGCGCGCCGCGAGATCCTGCTTTGCGCCGGCGCCATCGGCTCGCCGGCCTTGCTGCAACGCTCCGGCATCGGCCCCAGGCCGCTGCTGGAGAAACTGGGGATCGGTGTCAGGCACGAGTTGCCCGGTGTTGGTGAGAATCTGCAGGATCACCTGCAACTGCGCCTGATCTACCGCGTCAGTGGCGTGAAGACGCTCAACCGCATTGCCGCTACGCCCTGGGGCAAGCTTGGCATGGCCCTGGAGTACCTGCTCAAGCGCAGCGGGCCGCTGTCGATGGCGCCAAGCCAGTTGGGCGCTTTCGCCAAATCCGACCCCGAGCAGGCGCGCGCCAACCTGCAATATCACGTACAGCCGCTGTCACTGGAGCGCTTTGGTGAGCCCTTGCATGACTTCCCGGCCTTTACCGCTTCGGTATGCCACCTGCGCCCCCATAGCCGTGGCAGCGTGGCAATCGCCTCGGCTGATGCCGGTGCGGCGCCGCTGATTCGCCCCAACTACCTGAGCGACGAGCGTGATCTGCGCGTGGCCGCCGATGCCATTCGCCTGACCCGGCGCATCGTTGCCGCGCCGGCACTGGCCCGTTACCGACCGCAGGAATACAAGCCTGGCCCGGACTATCGCAGTGAAGAAGACCTGCAGCGCGCGGCGGGCGAGATCGGCACCACCATCTTCCATCCGGTGGGTACCTGTGCCATGGGCCAGGGCCGTGATGCCGTCGTGGATGCCCGTCTGCGTGTGCATGGCATCGCCGGACTGCGCGTGGTCGATGCCTCGATCATGCCGAGCATCACCTCGGGCAATACCTGTTCGCCAGTGCTGATGATCGCCGAGAAGGCTGCGCAGATGATCGCCGAGGACGCGCAGTCGGTTCGTGTAGCGGCTGGCGACTGAGGTGCGGCTTAGTTGTGCCCGCTCGTCGAGCTGACATGGAACACGGCGCGGTTGCGTCCGGCATCCTTGGCCTGGTAAAGCGCCTCGTCGGCCAGTTGCAGGACGCTGTCGAGGTCTGCGTGATCAACGGGCCAGATTGCACCGCCGATACTGCAGCCGACGCGCGCTTCGCCGGCCTCCAGCGCGACGGGCTGGCCGAGCGCTGCGATGGCGCGTTCAGCGACCAGGCGCGCGTGATGCTGTGCGTCCTGCGCTGGTACTTGCAGCACCATGAGAAACTCGTCGCCGCCCAGGCGCGCGACCAGGTCGCCGTCACGCAGGCAGCCACGCAGACGCTGGGCAATCTCGCGGAGCAGGTGATCGCCGGCGACGTGGCCATAGGTGTCGTTGACCGGTTTGAAGGCATCGAGGTCGAGATAGAGTATGGCCAGACAACCATGCTGCAGGCGGCTGCGTTGCTGGGCCTGAGGCAGGAATTTTTCCAGTGCCATGCGGTTGGGCAGGCCGGTCAGGGCGTCATGATGGGCCAGGCTTTCCATCATCCCCAGTGCGGTCTGCTGCTGGGTCAGGCTGTTCACCAGATGGCGAATCGACTGGCTCAGTTGCTCGATTTCGCGGCTGCCTCTGAGGTTGGGTATTTCGCTGATCTCACCCGCGCTGAGGTGATCGGCGGCGTTGGCAATCTGTCGTAGCGGGCGGATGAAATAGCCGCTCAGCAGCCAGCCGAGCAGGGCGAACAGCAGTGCCAGGCCTGAGCCCCAGAGCAGGATGCTCTGCAACAAATCGCGTGCCGGAGCGTAAGCCAGCTCCAGCGGCTGACGTGCCACGACCGTCCAGCCCAGCCCCGGGTAATCCTGGTAGCCCTGGCTCAGGGTCAGGCCCGTGAGGTACTCATTGCCGTCAGGCCACTGTTGCACCTGCCAGCGGCTTTTACCGGGCTGTAGCCCTTCCAGCGCGGGCAGTTCGAGTTTCTGCCCGATCATCTGATGCGGGCCGAGCAGAATGCCCCGATCCTGGCCGATGACGAAGAACTCGACATTGCGCCGATCCTGCATGGGGCCGAGAATCGTCCGACGCACCTCATCGGCCCAGGCCCAGGACAGATGGCTGGCCAGAACACCAGTCAGGCTGCCGTCGCTGGCGAGAATAGGCAGGCTGATATCGACGAACTTCATCGCTTCGCCGCTTGGGTTGGGCAGCAACTTGGCCAGCAGCACGGCTTCGTGCACGTCACCGATGAACAAGCCGTTGCGTCCCTCCAGGTAGACCGGTCTCTGGGCGATGCTGACACCCTCCAGAATGCCGTTGCTGGAGGCCAGAACCTGGCCGTTCGGGTCAGTGAAGCCGATCCAGGCGATGCTGGGGATTTCCTGCTGCAGGCTGTCGAGCAGGCGTCGCACTTCGCTGGCGTCATCGGGCTGGCGCAGCGTCTGCAGGTTGCCGAGCACGCGCAATACGGCGGCGCGCGAGGCCATGTCACGATCCAGACGGTCGACCATCACGTAGGATACCTCGGCCATGCTGCGGCCCTGATCCTGGCGAATTTGCTGACTGCTGTGCTGACCAATCAGCGTGCCCAGCAGCCAGCTCAGTGCGCTGACCAGCAAGGCGATGAAAAGGGCGATCTGGCTGCGCAGGCTGTACGAGGCGGGCATGAGGGATTCCAGAGTGGGCCACTGCATTCGGCTGTGCGCTGAGTATAGTGCGCCGTCGATCTGCTGTGGCGTGATCCACTCGCAATAGTGGGCTGCCAGCCTGTGCTGGCTCGGGTATAATCACCGGCTTTTCCGTCCGATTTGCCGCGAGCGCCACTACCATGGAAATCAATCCGATCCTCAACGCCATCAAGGACCTGTCCGAACGCACCCAGTCAATTCGGGGGTATCTTTGACTACGATCACAAGCATGATCGCCTGGTCGAAGTAAACCGCGAGCTGGAGGACGCCAGCGTCTGGAACAAGCCCGAGTACGCGCAAGCGCTGGGCCGTGAGCGCGCCATGCTGGCGCAGATCGTCGAAACCATCGATGACCTCACCGGTAGTCTGGCCGATTCCAGGGATCTGCTGGAAATGGCCGCCGAAGAAAACGACGAAGGTGCGGTGAACGATATCGTCGCCGAAGTCGAGCGCCTGCGCGAAATCCTTGAGAAGCTGGAATTCCGCCGCATGTTCAGCGGCGAGATGGATGCCAACAACTGCTACTTGGACATCCAGGCCGGCTCCGGCGGTACCGAGGCCCAGGACTGGGCCAACATCCTGCTGCGCATGTACCTGCGCTGGGCCGACAAGCGCGGCTTCACTGCCGAGATCGTCGAGCTGTCCGAGGGGGAGGTCGCCGGGATCAAGGGCGCCACCGTGCACATCAAGGGCGAGTACGCCTTCGGCTGGCTGCGCACCGAGAGCGGCGTGCACCGCCTGGTGCGCAAGAGCCCGTTCGACTCCGGCGCGCGTCGTCACACCTCGTTCTCGGCGGTGTTCGTGTCCCCCGAGATCGACGACAAGGTGGAGATCGAGATCAACCCGGCCGATCTGCGCATCGACACCTACCGCTCCTCCGGCGCCGGTGGTCAGCACGTCAACACCACCGATTCGGCGGTGCGTATCACCCACGTGCCGACCAACACCGTGGTGGCCTGCCAGAACGAACGTTCCCAGCACGCCAACAAGGACACCGCCATGAAAATGCTGCGGGCCAAGTTGTACGAGCTGGAGATGCAGAAGCGCAACGCCGCCTCGCAGGCGCTGGAAGACAGCAAGTCGGATATCGGCTGGGGCCATCAGATCCGCTCCTACGTGCTCGACGACTCGCGCATCAAGGATCTGCGCACCGGCGTCGAGCGCAGTGACTGCCAGAAGGTGCTCGACGGTGACCTCGACGGTTATCTCGAAGCCAGCCTCAAGCAGGGCCTGTAAGCCCAGTAACTTATCTGCAGGCACCGCTCATGCGGCGCCTGCTCAAATTTTGTACGACACGCCAGGCAGATAAAGCGACCATGAGCGACCAACAACTCGACCACAACGAACTGCAACAGGAAGAAAACAAGCTGATTGCCCAGCGCAAGGAAAAGCTTGCTGCCGTCCGTGAGCAGGGCATTGCCTTCCCCAATGATTTCCGCCGCGACAGCCTGTGCGCCGACCTGCAGAAACAGTACGAGGGCAAGAGCAAGGAAGAGCTGGAAGCCGCCGCCATCCCGGTGAAGATCGCCGGGCGCATCATGCTCAACCGTGGCGCCTTCATGGTGCTGCAGGACACTTCCGGTCGCCTGCAGGTCTATGTCGACCGCAAGGGCCTGCCGGCCGAAACCCTGGAAGCGATCAAGACCTGGGATCTGGGCGACATCATCGCCGCCGAAGGCACCCTGGCGCGCTCCGGCAAGGGCGACCTGTAC
The DNA here is from genome assembly GCF_021029445.1 of Pseudomonas wenzhouensis. Taxonomy (NCBI): domain Bacteria; kingdom Pseudomonadati; phylum Pseudomonadota; class Gammaproteobacteria; order Pseudomonadales; family Pseudomonadaceae; genus Pseudomonas; species Pseudomonas wenzhouensis. The sequence goes on along the minus strand of NZ_CP072610.1, from coordinate 3,360,368 downwards.
GTGCACATGAACAACGTGCGCCTGCTGACCAAGTCGCTGCGCCCGCTGCCGGACAAGCACCACGGCCTGACCGACACCGAGCAGCGCTATCGCCAGCGTTACGTCGACCTGATCGTCAACGAGGAAACCCGCCACACCTTCCGCGTACGTTCGCAGGTGATCGCGCACATCCGCCGCTTCCTCAACGAGCGCGGCTTCCTCGAAGTGGAAACCCCGATGCTGCAGACCATCCCCGGTGGCGCTGCGGCCAAGCCGTTCGAGACGCACCACAATGCGCTGGACATGGCCATGTTCCTGCGTATCGCCCCTGAGCTGTACCTCAAGCGGTTGGTTGTTGGCGGTTTTGAAAAGGTGTTCGAGATCAACCGCAACTTCCGTAACGAAGGCGTTTCGACCCGGCACAATCCCGAGTTCACCATGCTCGAGTTCTACCAGGCCTACGCCGACTACCGCGACAACATGGACCTGACCGAGGAGCTGTTCCGCGAACTGGCCCTGGCCGTGCTGGGCAGCACCGACGTGCCCTACGGCGACAAGGTATTCCACTTCGGCGAGCCGTTCGTGCGCCTGTCGGTGTACGACTCGATCCTCAAGTACAACCCGGATATCAGCGAAGCCGACCTGAACGATGTCGAGAAGGCCCGCTCCATCGCCAAGAAAGCCGGCGCCAAGGTGCTCGGCCATGAAGGCCTGGGCAAGCTGCAGGTGATGATTTTCGAGGAACTGGTGGAGAGCAAGCTGGAGCAGCCGCACTTCATCACCGAGTACCCGTTCGAGGTGTCGCCGCTGGCGCGTCGCAACGACCAGAATCCGGCCGTGACCGACCGCTTCGAGCTGTTCATCGGTGGTCGCGAGATCGCCAACGCCTACTCCGAGCTCAATGACGCCGAAGACCAGGCCGAGCGCTTCCTCGCCCAGGTGGCCGAGAAGGACGCCGGTGACGACGAAGCCATGCACTACGACGCCGACTTCGTGCGTGCCCTGGAATACGGCATGCCGCCCACCGCCGGTGAAGGCATCGGCATCGACCGTCTGGTGATGCTGCTGACCAACTCGCCGTCGATCCGTGACGTCATCCTCTTCCCGCACATGCGTCCGCAGGCCTGACGGCCATACGGAAAGCCGCCCTCGGGCGGCTTTTTGCTGTCTGTAACTCGGGCATTCAAGGCGATTTCTCCGGGGGACGGGCTGGCAAACGAAACGGAGCCTTTTGGTTGGCTGTCCAAGCGTTTACTCTGCTTGCCATCGCCAACTCACCGGAGGCCGCCCCATCTTGAATTTCCCATCTGCCTCCCCGAATGCCGCCCAGGCCGCTCATGACATTCTCGGCAGTGTTCAGTACCAGGGGCGCAAGGCCAGCCGTCAGGGCAGTGAGCAGCGTCGTCAGGCGATTCTCGATGCCGCCATGCGCATCATCGTGCGCGATGGCGTACGCGCGGTGCGTCACCGTGCGGTAGCGACCGAGGCGCAGGTGCCACTCTCGGCCACGACCTACTATTTCAAGGATATCAATGACCTGATCAGCGATACCTTCTCCCAGTTCGTCGAACGCAGCGCGGCGCAGATGGCGGAGTTCTGGACCGGCATCCAGAGCACGCTCGAGGCCATGCTCGGACGCTGCGATGGCAGCGAGCAGGCGCGTCGGCAACTGGCCGAAGAAGTCGCCGAACTGGCAGTGCGGTACGTGCAGCATCAGTTGCGTGAGCGTCATGATCACTTGCTTGCCGAGCAGGCATTCCTCCGTGAGGCGCTGCTCAACCCACGTTTGCGCGGTCTTGCGCATGCGCATCGGCAGATCCTGCAGCAGGGTATTACCCACTTTTTTGTCGCGATTGGTTCACGCCAGCCCGAGCAGGATGCCGTGCTGTTGACGGCCACCATCATGCAGATGGAGTATCAGGGGCTGTTGGACGGTGTCGAAAATCTGGACAGTCAGGCAATGCTGGCCATTCTTAAACGTTACATGAATCTGGTGCTCGGGCTTTGAGGTCCAACCAGTCAGTGGTTTTCACAAGGAGAGCGTAATGAAAGCCTGGCGCGCACTGGTCGCCCTGTCCTTCCTGCTGTTGAGCGGTTGCCTGGTCACCTTCAAGGATCCGATCCCGGCCAACGAGGCGGCGCCCATGCCGCTGCTGGGTGAGTGGACCCGCCAGGACGAATGGGGGGATCAGCTCTATCTGGAGATCACCCGTGCCGGCTCCAACCTCTATCAGGCGCGTATCTATGAGGGCAGTATCGACAATGAAGACAGTGTCGAGACCTTCGGCTTTACCGTCGCCCATCATGGCCGTCGCTGGTACCTTTCGGCGGGTTTGCCGAAAAGTCTGGGGGCCAACTTCGCCATTGCCGGTTTCGAGCTGACCCGTGGCAACGAGCTGGTGCTGTACAACCTGGATACCGACCGCATCCTGCAGGACATGGACAAGGGGCTGCTGGAAGGACAGACCATCACCATGCCGGAGGCTGACGGCGCACTGATCACCAGCCCGCTGGACAAGGTGTTCGCCTATCTCGACGATCCGGCCAATGCCGATCTGTTCGTCGAGGTGGCGCGTTACCAGCGGGTGGCCGAATAGGAATCGTAATGAGCAGCCCGCAAAAACTGGACGACTACCAACTCTGCATTCGCGCTCTCAGCGACCGTATCGTCGAGGCGCAGACCCCGATCCGCGTACTGGATGCGGTGAAATGGGATGACGGCATCCGTGAAGCGTTTCTCCAGGCCAAGGGCAAGCAGCCACCGGCGGTGGATCGCGACTACTACCTGAGTCGGCCGCTGGCCTTTGACGCGCAAGCGAAGAAGCTGGAATTCCAGAACATCGAGCGTGATATCACCCGTCAGCTCGGCCAGTTCAACCCGGTCGGGCAGATCATGCGGCGCATGTGCAAGGAATACCGCATGGTCATCCGCATGCTCGAGGCACGCGGCACCGAGGACTTCGGCCTGATCAGCCAGGAGCTGTATGGCGCCGCCTCCGATGCCTTCCACGCCGGTGACCCGACCCTGGCCGACCTGGGCCTGATGCTGTCGGATTACCTCAACAACATCGCAGCCCGTGGTGATCTGGAGGACGAGGCCAAGAACCTTGATGCCAGTGATGCCGTAAATATCCTGCAGCAGCGTCTGGCCGGGGTGTTCGGCGACGATACCATCCGCGTGTTCGAGTCCGATGGCATCCTTGCCGATGCCGCTGCTGGCGCCGACTACATCAAGATCCGCAGTGATGCGCGCTTCAACGAACGCGACGTCAAGACGCTGGAGGTGCATGAAGGTCTGGTGCATGTCGGCACCACGCTCAATGGCCTGAACCAGCCGATCTGCACCTTCCTGGCCAAGGGGCCGCCCTCGTCGACGGTGACCCAGGAAGGCCTGGCCATCCTCATGGAAGTGATCGCCTTCGCCTCCTATCCGACGCGCCTGCGCAAGCTGACCAACCGCACCCGTGCCATCCACATGGCCGAAGAGGGGGCAGATTTTCTTCAGGTGTTCGAGTTCTTCCGCGAGCAGGGGTACGGCATGGAGGGTAGCTACAGCAACGCCAGCCGGGTGTTCCGTGGCTCGCTGCCGAACGGCCTGCCGTTCACCAAGGATCTGTCCTACCTGAAGGGCTTCATCCTGATCTACAACTACATCCAGCTGGCGGTGCGCAAGGGCAAGCTGGAGCAGATCCCGTTGCTGTTCTGTGGCAAGACCACCCTGGAAGACATGCGCACCCTGCGCAAGCTGGTGGACGAAGGCCTGGTACTGCCGCCCAAGTACCTGCCTCCGCAGTTTCAGGACATGAACGCACTGTCGGCCTGGATGTGCTTCTCCAACTTCCTCAATCATCTGAGCCTGGATCGCATCGAAGCGGACTACGCCAATATTCTTTGATCGGTGCCGAGCTGGTGCCAGACTATCTCTGTAAAAGGACTTATCTCATGGAACACTCGGTCTTCGAGCGGCAAGGACAGCTCACGGATAGGCTGATCAGCCCGGCTGTCTACAATCTGGTCATTGGTTTGGCACTGCTCTGGGGCTTCATGTGCAACTGGTGGATGGTGGGTAACATCAGCACCGATTGGCTACGCAGCCTCAATCCCTGGGTGTTCTATGGCGGCTATTTCGCCTCGTGCATGCTCGGCGTCTATCTGTTCGCGCGTTCCAGCAATCCTTTGGTGAGCTTCGTCGGTTACAACCTGGTGGTGGTGCCGTTCGGCCTGGTTATCAATCTGGTGGTCAGCCGCTACGACCCGCAACTGGTACAGGAGGCAATCCGCATCACGGCGTTGGTGACAGTGGGGATGATGATTCTGGGCACGCTATTTCCAGCATTCTTCAGGCGCATTGCCTCGGCCTTGACCGTGGCCCTGCTGCTGGTGATCGTCGTGGAGTTGGTGGAAATCTTCGTGTTCCACACCCATCACGGCATCCTCGACTGGATCGTTGTACTGATCTTCTGCGGCTATATCGGCTACGACTGGGGGCGTGCCAACCAGATTCCGAAGACCCTGGACAACGCGATCGACAGTGCGGCTGCGTTGTACATGGACATCATTAACCTGTTCCTGCGCATCCTGCGAATACTGGGCCGCAAATGATTGGCTGATTCCGTGGGCTGTTTGCTGGAGCGGGAACGCGCCCAGAGCGGATAATCGTCGTGCCCGATAGACCAAGGAGACTTCCCCCTGTGCCCAGCCATCAGCTCGACTACGAAATCCTCGGTGCTTCCGCGCAATCGGTGGAAATCATCCTCGATCCCGGCGAGACGGTGATCGCCGAGGCCGGAGCGATGAACTACATGACCGACGGCGTGCGCTTCGAGACGCGCATGGGCGATGGTTCGGCCAGCGGTCTGCTGGGCAAGCTGTGGAGCGCCGGCAAGCGCATGCTCACCGGCGAGTCGCTGTTCATGACCCACTTCAGCAATGCCGGCAAGGGCCAGGCAAGAGTCGCCTTCGCCGCACCTTATCCGGGTACCGTGGTACCCATCGATCTGGCGCAGGTCGGCGGCCGGTTGATCTGCCAGAAGGATGCCTTTCTTTGCGCCGCGCATGGCACGCGCATCGGCATCAGCTTCGCCAAACGCATCGGCGCCGGCTTCTTCGGTGGCGAGGGCTTCATCCTGCAGAAGCTCGAAGGCGATGGCCTGGCCTTCGTGCATGCCGGCGGTACGGTGATCCGCAAGGAGCTGAACGACGAAACCCTGCGCCTCGATACCGGCTGCCTGGTCGCCTTCAGCAGCGGTATCGATTACGACATCGCCCTGGCTGGCGGGCTGAAGAGCATGCTGTTCGGCGGTGAAGGGCTGTTGCTGACCACCCTCAAGGGCACCGGTACGGTGTGGATTCAGAGCCTGCCGTTCTCGCGTTTGGCCGAGCGCGTCTATGCAGCGACCGTTCAGGCACGCGAGGAGGTGCGTGCCGGTGGCAAGTAGCCTGCGACTGGTGGTCTTGCTGCTGGCCAGTCTGTGGCTGAGCGGTTGCAGCGGCCTGCTGTTTTACCCGGAGCCAGGATTGCCGATTACCCCCGAACGGGCCGGGCTGGAATATCGTGATATCGAACTGCACGCCGCCGATGGCACGCGTCTGCATGCCTGGTGGCTGCCGGCCAAGGCCGGACTGAAGGTCAGGGGCACGATCCTGCACCTGCATGGCAATGGTGGCAATCTGGCCTGGCACCTGGGCGCTGTGCACTGGCTGCCGGAACAGGGCTATCAGGTACTGATGCTCGATTACCGGGGCTACGGCCTGTCTGCCGGCAAACCACGGTTGCCCGAGGTCTATCAGGATATCGACGCCGCCTTTACCTGGTTGGAGCAGGCGCCTGCGGTGCAGGGTAAGCCACTGACGCTGCTGGGGCAGAGCCTGGGAGGCGCCCTGGCCGTGCATTACCTGGCGCAGCATGCCGAGCGCCGCGAGCGTTTGCAGGGGCTGGTGCTCGATGGCGTGCCGGCGCGTTATCGCGATGTGGCGCGTGACGTGCTGAGCCAGTCCTGGCTGACCTGGCCGTTGCAGGTGCCCCTGTCCTGGCTGGTGCCGGACGGCGACAGTGCCATCGACTCGATTGCTCAGCTCGAGCCGTTACCGCTGTTGATCTTTCACAGCCTTGACGACAAGGTCGTGGCGTTTTCCAATGGCGACCGTTTGCATCGGGTGGCTCGCTCGCCGCGCCGCTTCATCGAGACCCGTGGCGGGCATGTCCAGACCTTTGCCGAGGAAGCCTGGCGCCAGGCACTGCTGGCCTTTCTGCATGATCCGCAGGGCGTTGTCGACTCGTCCATTCCCTCAGTTTCCGAGACCCCGCAATGAAAGAACGTGATCCCATCCCCCTGATTCTCACCGGCGTGGCCAGCATCATTGGCACCATCGGTGTGCTCTGGTACTACGGCTACGTGCACTTCGCCAAGCCGGAAGATGCGCTGCTGTTGTCCGACTTCACCATGCTCAAGACCGTTCCCGGCGAGGACTACAAGGTCTCGCTGAAACCGGCCAATCAGGTGGCGCAGTGCATCGACGGCGTGCTGGTGCTGTTCGACATGCAGCAGAAAGGGTTGACCGGCGTGCTGGTGGATAACAAGAAGCAGGCCGTGCGCTGCATGGGGCAAGAGACTCCGGCGCTGGAGCAGTAAGCTCAGGCGTCCAAAAGAAATGCTCTTCGCGTTCTCGCGGGGAAGATGCGTTTGGCACCGGACTGGCAAATAAGTGTGTGCTTCGGTGCTGGCCCTATCCATTAACGCGCCGCCTGGCCTGATGGGTTTCGCCCCTTACGGGCGAGTCACTTTCTCTTGCTTGCCCAAGAGAAAGTAACCAAAGAGAAGGGCACCCCGTTCATCCGGCCCCGGCTGCGCCGGGGTTCCCTCGCTCCATCACCGTTCCGGGGGCACGCCGAGAAGGGCCATCCATGGCCCATCACGGCTCTCGCGACATCCATGTCGCTCAACCCCTTCCACGGTGATTCCACTCGGCCTCCTGAAGGGGACTTGGGCGTCGTCTGTACCATCGCAGCTGAAGAGCAAAGGCAAAAGCCAGACGCCGCCAATTTCAACTTCGCAAAAATTATGCAAGCTCGCGACCCGGTCCCCTTCAGGAGGCCGGGTGGAGGTGTTGTGTAGGGGAGCGAGCCGCATGAATGCGGCGAGATACCGACGGCGGCCCTTGTAAGCCGGAGCAGCACCGGAACGAGGAAACGCAGCGAAGCGGAGTAACAGCCGCAGGCTGGCCCGAAGGGTGAGCGTAACGAATCAAGGTGTGGCGCCCGTAAGGGGCGAAACCCATCAGATCAGACGACACGCTAACGGATAGTGCCAAGTCATCGATAGCTAACACGTAATTGCCAGTCCGGTGGCAACCCGCGCTTTCCCCAGAAAATATGCGAAGAACCAAAAAGAAACCCGCCTGATCAGGCGGGTTTCTTCATTAGAGCACTGTGATCAGGCGCCGGTAGAGGAACGCGGAGCCACAGGCTGGTTATCGTTGGAGATGGTCACCTCGACACGGCGATTCTGCGCGCGACCGGAGTCGCTGGCGTTATCTGCCACCGGGTACTCCTTGCCGTAGCCTTGCGCGACGATACGAGTCGGCTCCACGCCGGCACGAATCAGTGCGCGACGCACGGCCTCGGCGCGTCGCTCGGACAGGCCCTGGTTGTAGCTGGCCGAGCCGACGCTGTCGGTATAACCCTCGACGATCACCTGGCGCTCCGGGTTTTCCTGGAGAAAGCGCGCCAGTTGGGTAACGTTGGGTAGTGCGCTGCTCTTGAGTTCGGCCTTGTTGAAGTCGAACAGCACATCACCGAAGGTGACCAGGGTGCCGCGCTCGGTCTGCTTGGCGTTGAGGCTGTCCTGCAGCTTGCGGATCTGTGCATCGCGTGCGTCGAGCAGGGCCTGGGCGCGTTGCGCCGAGCTGTTTTGCAATTCAGCTTCGGCGGTGCGCAGGGCGATGGTCTGCTTGGCCACCTCGACGCGCTGGTTGGTCAGGTAGGCCAATTGGTCGACCTTCTTCTCGTCGTCCTTGTTCATGTAGGCCTTGTCAGCCTTGTCCAGCCACTCCTGGGCTTCCTTGGTTTCCAGGGCGGCAACCCGGCTCGCCTGCGGATCGCTCTGCAGCGCAGAGAAGTTGCTGCGCGCCGACTCCAGATTGGCGTTGGGTTGGTGCGAGCAGGCAGCGAGGCCAACGCTCAGGGCCAGAAGGGCGGGGATCATCACGTGTTTACGCATGGCGTTCATCCTTTGCTCTGTCAGCGAATGGGTGGGTGGCACGGCGCTCACTGAGCGTTGCGCATGCCTTCCTCACGCAGTTCCTGAACACCCTGGCGGGCGTCCTGCACAGCTTGTTCGGCCTTGGCGGCCTGGGCCTTGCGTTCGGCGACTCGGGCATCCCACTCGGCCTGTTCGGCCAGACGGCGGGCTTTCTCGTAGTCTTCATCGTGCATGGCCAGCTCGGCTGCCTTGAGCTTGTCCTGTGCCGCTTTCATTTCCACGGCGGCGTATTCGGTACCGCCGGCGCTGATCGCCGCATTGACCGCAGACTGCGTCACGGCATATTGCTCGGTTGGCGGGTTGCCGGCGCAACCGGCCAGTACCAGGCTGCTGCCCAGCACCAGGGCAGCCAGTTTGATCCCGTGCAGACGGCTGCGCGAGGTGTTCTCGGTATGCGTCTTCATGGCAGCTAACTCCATTTTGAACACTCCTATGAATGTCGATATCCGTTGCTCATGGCGCGGCATGCTCTGTGTGTCCCTCTAGGCGGGTGACACGGTTTCGGCATGCCGGACCTGTAATAGGGACATGCCAGGTTTTTCAAAGGTTCAGAAAAAATGACAGTCTGCTCATGACTCAATGGATGACCGGTTAGTCAGTCGATTGTCTGGATCAGCTGCTGCAAGGTGCCGCTTGCTTGAGCGAAAGGCGCTATTTTCCTGGCTTTCTGAGGGTTGGATGGGGCGGGTATGTCGGGCGCCGAGCGAGCGATAAATCAGGATGCTCATTGAGTTGGTCGCTCATGACGTTTTATTCAGCGCATTCTCATGCTGTGGGTGGGTGATATATCGAACGACTCCGGCGGCTCGCCGCATGAGCGCGCATGAGCGCGCAGGGGCGTGCCGGCTTTCTGTCCGTGCAGATGCTGCAGACCATAGGGCGTGCTGCAGTACCGCGCCGCCCTTGTAAGACGCTGGCGCGCTGGGCACTCTGTCGATACTGGACTGGAAAAGGACTGCGACATGGCGGAAATCGATGCGCGTCTGCGCGAGGAAGTTCACCTGCTTGGCGAACTGCTCGGGCACACCATCAGCACCCAGCTGGGCGAGGAATTTCTCGACAAGATCGAGCGTATACGCAAGTCGGCCAAGGCTGGACGGCGTGGCTCCAGCGCCGGCGCCGAGCAACTGAGCAGCACCCTGGGTGACCTGGATGACGATGAGCTGCTGCCGGTGGCACGGGCCTTCAACCAGTTTCTCAACCTGGCCAATATCGCCGAGCAACAACATCGCGTGCGCCGTCGCCGCGCGGATGAGCCGGCCCCCTTCGAGCTGCGCGTGCTGGATGAGCTGCTCGAACGCCTGCTCGCTGCCGGCCAGGACGCCGATAAGCTGGCGCGGCAACTGGGGCGTCTGGACATCGAGCTGGTGCTGACCGCGCACCCCACCGAAGTGGCGCGGCGCACCCTGATCCAGAAGTACGATGCCATCGCCGCACAACTGACGGCGCTGGATCACAGCGACCTGTTGCCGGCTGAGCGCGAGCGCATCATCGAGCGTCTGCAGCGCCTGATCGCCGAGGCCTGGCATACCGAGGAAATTCGCCGCAGCCGGCCCAGCCCGGTGGACGAGGCCAAGTGGGGCTTTGCCGTCATCGAGCATTCGTTGTGGCAGGCGGTGCCGCAGTTCCTGCGTCGCGCCGAGCAAAGCCTACAGGCCGCCACCGGTCTGCGTCTGCCGCTGGATGCCGCGCCGATTCGCTTTGCTTCGTGGATGGGCGGTGACCGCGACGGCAATCCCAATGTCACCGCGCGGGTGACCCGCGAGGTGCTGCTGCTGGCACGCTGGATGGCGGCTGATCTGTACCTGCGTGACGTCGACAACCTGGCCGCCGAGCTGTCCATGCAGCAGGCCAGCGACGAGTTGCGTGCGCAGGTTGGCGAGAGTGCCGAGCCTTACCGCGCGTTGCTCAAGCAACTGCGTGAACGCCTGCGTGAAACCCGCAGTTGGGCGCAGCAGGCACTGACGACGGATATCCCGGCCAGTCGCGCGGTGCTGCAGGACAACCGCGACCTGCTGGCGCCGTTGCAACTCTGTTACCAGTCGTTGCATGCCTGTGGCATGGGCGTGATCGCCGATGGGCCGTTGCTCGACTGTTTGCGCCGGGCCGCGACCTTCGGTCTGTTCCTGGTGCGCCTCGATGTGCGCCAGGACGCTACCCGGCACGCGGCGGCGCTGTCGGAAATCACCGATTACCTCGGCCTTGGTCGCTATGCCGAATGGGATGAGGAGGCGCGCCTGAGCTTTCTCCAGCGTGAGCTGGACAGCCGCCGGCCGCTGTTGCCGAGCGACTATCGACCCTCTGCCGATACCGCCGAAGTGCTCGCTACCTGCCGTGAGGTGGCCGCTGCGCCTGCCGCCTCGCTGGGTTCCTATGTGATCTCCATGGCTGGTGCCGCCTCCGATGTGCTGGCGGTGCAACTGCTGCTCAAGGAGGCCGGGTTGCGCCGGCCGATGCGCGTGGTGCCACTGTTCGAGACGCTGGCCGATCTCGACCATGCCGGGCCGGTGGTCGACCGCCTGCTCGGCCTGCCCGGCTATCGCGCGCGTCTGCATGGCCCGCAGGAAGTGATGATCGGCTATTCCGACTCGGCCAAGGACGCCGGCACCACCGCTGCAGCCTGGGCACAGTACCGCGCGCAGGAAGAGCTGGTGCGTCTGTGCCGCGAACATCAGGTCGAGTTGCTCCTGTTCCACGGTCGCGGTGGCACCGTCGGTCGCGGGGGTGGCCCGGCGCACGCCGCCATCCTGTCGCAACCGCCGGGCTCGGTGGCGGGGCGTTTCCGCACCACCGAGCAGGGCGAGATGATCCGTTTCAAGTTCGGCCTGCCGGATATCGCCGAGCAGAATCTCAATCTGTACCTGGCTGCCGTGCTGGAAGCCACGCTGCTGCCGCCTCCGGCGCCGGAGCCGAGCTGGCGGGCGATGATGGACCGCCTGGCCGAGGTCGGGGTCAAGGCCTATCGCGGCGTGGTACGCGAGCATCCGCAGTTCGTCGAGTATTTTCGCCAGGCCACGCCGGAGCAGGAGCTTGGGCGTTTGCCGCTGGGCAGTCGCCCGGCCAAGCGGCGCGAGGGCGGTGTGGAGAGCCTGCGGGCCATCCCGTGGATTTTCGCCTGGACCCAGACCCGTCTGATGCTGCCGGCCTGGCTCGGCTGGGAGCAGGCGCTGGGGCAGGCGTTGGCGGGGGGCGACGCCGAGTTGCTGAAGGATATGCGTGAGCGCTGGCCTTTCTTCCGCACACGCATCGACATGCTGGAAATGGTGCTGACCAAGGCTGACGCCAGCATCGCTGCGCTCTACGACGAGCGCCTGGTCGAGCCGGCACTGCAGCCGCTGGGGGCGCAGTTACGCGACCTATTGTCGCAGGCGTGCGCTGCCGTGCTGGAACTGACCGGGCAGTCGCGGCTGCTCGCGCACAATCCGGAAACCCTGGAATCGATCAGCGTACGCAACACCTATCTCGACCCCCTGCACCTGTTGCAAGCCGAGCTGTTGGCGCGCTGTCGGCAACGTCAACAGGCGCCGGAGAGCCCTCTGGAGCAGGCGCTGTTGGTCAGCGTGGCAGGTATCGCAGCCGGCTTGCGCAACACCGGTTGAAGGGCTCGGAGGCGCTGGTGAATTGAGGGTCTGCCCCAGCCAAAAAGCGTGCAAGCGTCGCCAGAACGAGGAGTTTTATCCGACTTTTGGCGGCTTGTGCGCCCGGGGTGCGCTGTGTATCTTGAGCAGCCTTTTGGCCGCTACAGCTGCCGCAAACATTCAAGAGATTGGCCCCACGAGGCGAGTCCGACCGATTACTACATAACTCTTGAGGAGCACATCGATGCGCGTGATTCTGCTGGGGGCGCCCGGTGCCGGCAAAGGTACCCAGGCTCGCTACATCACCGAGAAATTCGGCATTCCGCAAATCTCCACCGGCGACATGCTGCGTGCTGCGGTCAAGGCGGGTACCGAACTCGGCCTGAAGGCCAAGAGCGTGATGGATGCCGGTGGCCTGGTCTCCGACGACCTGATCATCAATCTGGTCAAGGAGCGCATCGCTCAGGCCGATTGCGCCAATGGCTTCCTGTTCGACGGTTTCCCGCGCACCATTCCGCAGGCCGAAGCCCTGCGTGATGCCGGTGTGACCCTCGATCATGTGGTGGAAATCGCCGTGGATGACGAAGAGATCGTCAAGCGTCTGTCCGGCCGCCGTGTACACCCGGCTTCCGGCCGCGTCTACCACACCGAATACAACCCGCCGAAAGTCGCCGGCCAGGACGATGTCACGGGTGAAGAACTGGTTCAGCGTGAAGACGACAAGGAAGAGACCGTGCGTCATCGCCTGTCCGTCTACCATTCGCAGACCAAGCCGCTGGTGGATTTCTACCAGAAGCTGTCCGCCGCCACCGGTACGCCGAAGTGCAGCCACATTCCCGGCGTTGGCAGTGTCGAAGAGATCACCGCAAAGACCCTGGCTGCGCTGGACTGAATCCAGAGCGTCAGGCGTGTTTTACCAAGGCCCCGAAAGGGGTCTTGTCGTTTCTGGGAACGCGGATACGTTTGGGTCGCTCTGAAGCATGGGTCTGCGTTGCGGGCTCGTTAGTATCGATGATGCAGTTCCCGGCTGGCGCCGGGGCGTGTCGATAACCAATCAGGAAGAGGGTATGCAATGACCGACAAACGCATCTGGCTGGGCCTTGCCGTATCGCTGCTGAGCGCTCCACTGGCATTTGCCGACAGCTCCGCCGAGGGCAAGGCGGACTGTGCCGTGGCCAAGTTCACCATGGGCCTGCGCTTTCAGCAGCAGTCGGCGGAAGTCCAGGCGCTGCAGTTGCAGGCCTACAACATCGCCACCGAGAAACTCGACAAGGCGGTGGCCGCGGCCAAGGATCCGTCGAAGCTGGCCATCGTCACCGACCTCGATGAAACCGTGATCGACAACAGCGCCTTGCTCGCCCGTGATCTGGCCAATTGTCACCAGTACGATGCCTGGGACACCTGGCTGCCCTGGGAGCGTGACGGCACCCCTGAGCTGATCCCCGGTGCGAAGAAGTTTCTCGAGCATGCGGACACGCTCGGCGTGACCATTCGCTACATCTCCGACCGCTCCGATGAGCAGAAGCCGTACACCCTGGCCACCCTGAACAAGCTGGGCCTGCCGCAGGTGTCGGAGGAGAGCGTGCTGCTGCTCGGCCCGCCCAAGGTAGAGCGCCATCGTCAGCGCCGATCACCAGATCATCATGCTGCTGGGCGATACGCTGCATGACTTCGATGCGCGTTTTCGCAAGACACCGCTCGATGCCCAGCGCAAGACCGTTGCCGACGAGTCGGGCAAATGGGGTGTGGAGTGGATCGTGTTCCCCAATGCCGGTTATGGCACCTGGTCCAAGGCGCCGCTCAAAGGCTGGGAGGCCGAGCCGGTGGTCGAGCCCTGGTAAGTTCCGTCGGTCGCCCGGCGCGAGCCGGGCGCCGTCATGGTGCTGGAAAAAAATGCGTCGAGCCGGTCTAATGCCGGCTCTTTTTCTTCAGCCGTCAAAATGCAATGACCACTCTCCTGGCCCTCGATACTGCAACCGAAGCCTGCTCCGTCGCGCTGCTGCATGACGGGCGCGTGCTCAGCCACTATGAAGTTGCCCCGCGCCTGCATGCGCAGCGTTTGTTGCCGATGATCCAGCAGTTGCTGGGTGAGGCGGGCATCAGCGCCTCAGCGCTGGATGGCATTGCTTTCGGCCGTGGTCCCGGCGCCTTTACGGGTGTGCGTATCGCCATCGGCGTGGTGCAGGGGCTGGCCTTCGCCCTGGAACGCCCGGTATTGCCGGTGTCCAACCTGGCCGTGCTGGCCCAGCGTGCGCTGCGCGAGCAGGGCGCGACCCAGGTTGCAGCCGCCATCGACGCGCGCATGGACGAAGTGTATTGGGGGTGCTACCGCGCCGAAGCCGGCGAAATGCGTCTGCTCGGTCAGGAGGCCGTGTTGCCGCCGGAGCAGGCCGAAGCGCCGCGTGGCAGCGATGGTGATTGGTTCGGCGCCGGCACCGGCTGGGGCACCTTTGCTGCGCGTATCGCCCTCAGGCCTGCGGGCATGGATGGCAGCCTGCTGCCGCACGCCGAAGACCTGCTGAGCCTGGCTCGTTTCGCCTGGGCGCGTGGCGAAGCGTTGCCGGCCGATCGGGCGCAGCCGGTATACCTGCGCGATCAGGTGGCCACGCCGAAAGCACCACCGGCATGACAACTGGTCGGCGGCTGAGGGGCATGACCGCCTTGGCATTTGCCAAGGGCGCTGCCCGCCGCTACATTGCCAGTATTTCCCACTGTTCAGCCGAGCCCACCGAGCAATCCTAGATGCGGATCGACGGTTACTTACCCTCTTACTCGCCAGATCGCGGCCCCCGTTCGGGGACTGCGGTTACGCCCTATCGTGAGGCGCAGCGAGAGGTCGAAGTACAGCGTGAGCAACCGGCTGCTCCGGCCAGCAGCCAGGGTTTGGAGCCGGCGCCACAGATTCGTCGGGTACAGGCCAGCAGTGCCAACACCGACAGCTTGCCGACCCGTTCGCAGGATCTGGGTTATCAGCAGCCCGCGCTGAGCAACCGTGCCGCTCAGGCATTGGCCAGTTACAGCACCACCGCCGCTTACGCCAGCGAGTTCGATGCGCAGGAAGTGCTCGGACTCGATCTGTACGCGTAACCCTCTTTCATGGCGTGGCTCACGTCTTTCAGCCTGGACCGTGGCACAGAACGATGAGCGCTGCGCTTCCCTATTATCTGGGTTGTCCATCCTGGAGCGAAGCGGCCTGGCGCGCCACGCTGTATCCGCAGGATACCCGGGCGGCGGAATTTCTCAGCCGCTACACCGAGGTGTTCAACGCGGTGGAAGGCAACACCACCTTCTATGCCAGTCCCAGCGAAGAGACGGTTGCGCGCTGGGCGCAGGCGATGCCGATGCACTTTCGCTTCTGCGCCAAGTTGCCGCGCGATATCAGCCACAGCGACGATCTGTATCAGCAACTGGATGCCGTCGCGCAGTTTCGCCAGTTGCTGGCACCGCTCGGTGAGCGGGTAGCGCCTTACTGGCTGCAGCTGCCGGCCAGCTTCGGGCCGTCGCGCTTGCCTGAGCTGGCGGCATTCATCGAACACTGGGGCGATGGGCCGCTGGCTATCGAGGTGCGTCACCCGGAGTTCTTCGCCAAAGGCGATGCCGAGCGTGGGCTCAATCGCCTGTTGCACGCGCGTGGTATCGAGCGCATCTGCCTGGATTCGCGCGCGCTGTTCAGCTGCGACTCGCAGGCGCCGGCCGTGTTGCATGCGCAGGCCAAGAAACCGCGCCTGCCGACCCGGCCTACCGCGTTCAGTCAGAGCCCGCAGCTGCGTTTCATCGGTCATCCCGAGTTACTGGCCAACGACCCCTTCATGCTGCCCTGGCTGGACAAGGTTGCCGGCTGGATCGAGCAGGGGCTGCGGCCCTACGTCTTCGCCCATACATCCGACAATCGCCTGGCACCGGAGTTGGCGCGGCGTTTTCATGAGCAACTGATGCAGCGCCTGCCCGGCTTGCCTGAGCTGCCTGTCTTGCAGATCGAGCCGGAACTGGAGCAGCTGGACTTACTCTGATGGAGCATGAAGATGCTGATACGGATCATCGGCCGTTTGCTGTTTCTCGCCCTGCTGCTGGGCGCCGGGCTACTGCTGGCGCTGTGGCGTGGCTGGCTGGACGTGGCGCCGCGTTTCAACCCCTGGGCGCCGCTGGATGTGCGTGAAGCGCCGAACCTGCTGACTCCTTTCAAACTCTGGCGTCTGAGCGAGGATCGTGAGCTGTGCGACCTGGCGCTGGCGACGTCCGGCCTGCGTTTCACACGCCTGGCCGACAGCACGCCGCAGCCTGGCTGCCCGGTGGAGAATGCCGTGCGTATTCAGGGTGCCAGCGTTGGCCTGAGCAGCAGCTTCATGGCGACTTGCCCGCTGGCGGTGAGCTTCGCCCTGTTCGAGCGCCACCGTCTGCAACCCGCCGCACAGGCGGTGTTCGGTCAGCCGGTGACGCGCATCGAGCATGTCGGCAGCTTTGCCTGTCGCAGCATTGCCGGCAGCCAGCGGCCCAGCCAGCACTCCTATGCCAACGCGCTGGATATGGTCGGCTTCCGTCTGCGCGACGGCCAGCACATCAGCGTGCTGCGTGACTGGCCGGGGCAGGGCGACAAGGCGCGCTTTCTGCGCCTGGTGCAGGAAGCCGCCTGCGACAGCTTCAACGTCACCCTCGGCCCGCAATACAACGCTGCGCACCGTGACCACTTTCATGTGGATATGGGAATGTGGCGGATGTGCCGCTGAAGCGCTTGTGAGTCCTAGGGCGTCGCCCTACGCCTGTCGGTGGACGGCTTTACCTAGGGTGTGCCAGCAAGCGCCGCGTGATTCCCGGTGCGCACGGCGCACCCTACCCGCATGTCGATGCGGCGCGACTAGCGCTTGGCCAACAGCAGATCGGCCGCCTGGCCGTTGCGCCCATCGGCAAACTCGAAGCGACCCAGTTGGGCGATCCGGTCGTAAGCGCCGAGGGCGATGCTGACGTCGCGGGCGCGCAGGTCGATGGCGGCGACACCCGCTTCGCCCAGCGTCTGCAACTGCTGGCGGCCCTGGGTATCGAAACGCAGCAGGCGCAGGGTATCGAATACTGCATCGGCAGCGTCGATGCGACCGTCGCCGTTATCGTCGAAGCGCGCCAGTTCGGCGAAGCCGTTGGCGGCGCCATGCTGGTCGCCGAACAGTTCGCGGCCGTCGTCGATACGCCCATTGCCGTTGCGATCCAGTGCCAGAAGTGCGTCGTCGCCAGTGGGTACGCTGATCGAGTCCATACGTCCGTCGGCATCCAGATCGAAGCGCACCGGCCGGCTCAGGCCGCTGGTGGTAAAGCCGTTGCTGGCCAGATCCAGCACCAGTGGATCGACCTGTTGCGGCGCCTGCTCGGCGTTGACACTCAGCTCCAGGCCGCGTTGATCGATCAGCGCCTGGCTGACCACCGCGGCACTGCTGGGTACGGCAGGGGGGGCGGTGGTTTCCCGCAGTTCACGGGCAATCTCACCGGGTTTCTGTTCGTCTTCGATACCCAGGGTGCGGCGCAGGATCTGATAATTGATCGATTCATTCGCCGCATTCTCGAGTTCTCCGTCCAGTGGGCGAGAGCTGGCAGGGCTGCTGCTTGGGCGTGGCGCGGAAAGAGCGTCGAACATATGCACACTCGATGCGGCTGTTGGCGGCCGGGTCTGGCAGAATGCCGCTCTTTTCATATCGGCCGCGTTGCCGATGCGTTGAGTGATTTTTGAGCAGAACGAGTTCATGACCGACGAACGGCATAACGCCAGTATCCGCATTCAAGTCCTGCATCCTCGCTACGCCGAAGCGGGAGCTCTGTGGGCGGCACGTCTGGGCCTGCCGCTGGTGGGCGACACCGAGTTCGCCCTGCAGTTGGGTGACGATGGGCTGCAACTGGTCGAGTTGGGCGACAAGGCGCCCGGCCCAGTGCGGGTGGACTTCGTCGAGGGCGCTGCGGCGCACCGGCGCCAGTTCGGTGGCGGCAGCGGGCAGATGATCGCCAAGGCCGTGGGGGTGCAGTCAGGCATTCGCCCACGCATTCTCGACGCCACGGCGGGATTGGGGCGCGATGCCTTCGTGCTGGCCAGTCTGGGCTGCGATATGACCCTGATCGAGCGCCAGCCGCTGGTCGCGGCGCTACTGGAAGATGGCCTGCAACGTGCTGCGCTGAGCCTCGAGGTAGCGCCCATCGTGGCGCGCATGCGTCTGCTCACCGGTAATGCCATCGAGCTGATGCGCGCCTGGCAGGGCGAGGCGCCGCAGGTGGTTTATCTCGATCCGATGTTTCCGCACCGCGACAAGAGCGCGCTGGTGAAGAAGGAGATGCGTCTGTTCCGGCCCTTTGTCGGAGACGATCTGGATGCTCCAGCGCTGCTCGAGGCAGCGTTGGCTCTGGCCAGTCATCGCGTGGTGGTCAAGCGTCCGCGCAAGGCGCCAGCGATCGAGGGGATCAAGCCGGGTTATGTGCTGGAGGGTAAATCCAGCCGTTATGACATCTATCCGAAGAAGAAGCTGGAGCCTGGCGCATAAGGCACACCGCAGGCGCTCAGGGCCGATAGGCGCGTAGAAACAGCTGCACCGATTCCTGCACGTGACGTTCGGCAGCGTCGCCCGTCAGCGGCTCAGCGCAGCCGATCAGCAGGCGGAAATGTGCGCCGCCCTTGAGCAGGCTGAAGAAGTGGTCGGCAGCCAGGTGCGGGTCATTCAGGCTCAGCAGGCCGCGTTTGGCGGCCTTGTGCAGGAGCACTTCCATTTCTTCCTGAATCCTTTTCGGGCCGGCCTCGTAGAACATCTGCGAGAGCTTCGAACCCTGGCTGGCCAGGCTTATCATCATCCGGTGCATTTCCACCGATTCACGGCTGTTGACCAGCGTCAGGAAGCCACGGGCAATTTCCACAAGCTGGCTTTCCAGCGGCACGTCATCCGGCAGTTCGAACAGCAGCTCCGGCAGTTGCTCCTCGCACTTGGCTTCGATTGCTGCGGAGAACAGGGTCTCCTTGTCGGTGAAATGGTTGTACACCGTGAGCTTGGAGACGCCGGCCTCGGCCGCGATGGCATCCATGCTGCTGCCATCGTAGCCGTTGCGCAGGAACAGACCCTTGGCCGCATCGAGGATGGCGCGGCGTTTGGAAAGATCCTTCGGTCGACCGGGGCCGGCAGGTTGTAACAACTTGTCAGTCATTGGCGGATTTTAATACTGGACTGGCGGGTTTGCTATTTTTACTATACCCGCCAGTACAAATATTCCAAAGGGCAATTCCCGAGGTGTCGTCGCGCCAGCGTCGTGTGCTTTCGGGGCCGCCCCAAACCTTCTTCGAAAGGTGTTCGACATGTCCCGCCATGCTCCGCCGCTCGTCGCGTCCCTGAGTTTCGTATTTCTGTTGTCTGCCTGCGGCAATGCTGAACAGGCCGAGCAGGCGATACGCCCGGCCATGGTGGTGCAGCCGCAGCCGGCCGCCGCTCTGGTCGATAGTTATCCGGGCGAGGTGCGCGCGCGCTATGAGCCGGATCTGGCCTTCCGGATCGCCGGCAAGGTGAGCAAGCGCATAGTCGATGTCGGCGACCGGGTGAAGAAGGATCAGGCGCTGGCCGAACTGGACCCACAGGATGTGCGTCTGCAACTGGAAGCCACTCGCGCCCAGGTGGCCGCCGCCGAGGCCAATCTGCAAACCGTGCGCGCCGAGCGCGAGCGCTACAAGGCGCTGCTCGGGCGCAACCTGGTCAGCCGTTCGCAGTTCGATAACGTCGAGAATCAGTACCGTGCCGGCGAAGCACGCCTGAAACAGGTCAAGGCCGAGTACGACGTGGCCCGTAATCAGACCGACTATGCCGTACTGCGCGCCTCGCAGGACGGGGTGATCGCCCGCCGTGCAGTCGAGGTCGGGCAAGTGGTAGCGGCGGGGCAGACGGTCTTTACCCTGGCGGCCGATGGTGAGCGCGAAGTGTCGATCAGCCTGCCGGAGCAGAGCTTTGGTCGTTTCTCGATTGGCCAGCCGGTCGAGGTGGAGCTGTGGTCACAGCCGGATCAGCGCTTTCCTGGGCGCATCCGCGAGATGGCGCCGGCGGCGGATCCGCAATCGCGCACTTTCGCTGCCCGTGTTGCGTTCACCGAGGGCAAGGTACCGGCTGAGCTGGGGCAGAGCGCACGCGTGTTCATTGCCAGTAATGGTGAAATACCGCTGTCGGTACCGCTGTCGGCGTTGAGCGCCGAGCAGGGGCAACCCTTCGTCTGGGTCGTCGATCCTGCGACCCATGGCGTGCAGCGCCGACTGGTCCGGGTCGGCGCTTACGGCGATGAGCGCGTACCCGTGCTGGAAGGACTCGCCATATCCGACTGGGTGGTAGCCGCTGGCGTTCAGATTCTGCGTGAAGGGCAGAAGGTGCGCCCGGTGGATCGCGATAACCGCAACGTCGAACTGGCTGCCAAGGAGTAAGCCCGCATGAGCTTCAACCTGTCTGCCTGGGCGCTGCGTCATCGCCAGATCGTGCTCTACATTATGCTGCTCTTTGCCGTGGTCGGCGCGTTGTCCTATACCAAGCTGGGCCAGAGTGAAGACCCACCCTTCACCTTCAAGGCCATGGTGATTCGCACCAACTGGCCGGGCGCCAGTGCCGAGGAAGTCTCGCGCCAGGTCACCGAGCGTATCGAGAAGAAGCTGATGGAGACCGGTGAATACGACCGCATCACCAGCTTCTCCCGGCCGGGCGAGTCGCAGGTTACCTTCATGGCGCGTGACTCCATGCGCAGCTCCGATATTCCCGAGCTGTGGTATCAGGTACGCAAGAAGATCAGCGACATTCGTCATACGCTGCCGCCCGGTATTCAGGGGCCGTTCTTCAATGATGAGTTCGGTACCACCTTCGGCAACATCTACGCCTTGACGGGCAGTGGTTTCGACTACGCCGTGCTCAAGGACTACGCCGACCGCCTGCAGCTGCAACTGCAGCGGGTCAAGGATGTGGGCAAGGTCGAGCTGGTGGGGCTGCAGGACGAGAAGATCTGGATCGAGCTGTCCAACACCAAACTGGCGACCCTGGGGCTGCCGTTGTCTGCCGTGCAGCAGGCGCTGGAGGCGCAGAACGCGGTAGCCGCTGCCGGCTTCTTCGAGACGCCCAGCGAACGTATCCAGTTACGCGTGACCGGGCGCTTCGAGTCGGTACAGGAGATTCGCGATTTTCCCATTCGCGTCGGTGACCGCACTTTCCGAATCGCCGATGTGGCTGAGGTCAGGCGCGGTTTCAACGATCCACCCGCGCCGCGCATGCGTTTCATGGGCGAGGATGCCATCGGCATTGCCGTGGCGATGAAGGACGGCGGCGACATTCTGGTGCTGGGCAAGGCGCTGGAAGGCGAGTTTGCCCGTTTGCAGCAGACGCTGCCGCTGGGTATGGAGCTGCGCAAGGTGTCCGACCAGCCGGCGGCGGTAAAAGCTGGGGTGGGTGAGTTCGTCAAGGTGCTGGTGGAGGCGTTGGTGATCGTGCTTGCGGTCAGCTTCTTCTCCCTGGGCGTGCGCACCGGCCTGGTGGTGGCGCTAGTGATTCCGCTGGTACTGGCGATGACCTTCGCTGCCATGTACTACCTGGGGATAGGCCTGCACAAGATTTCGCTCGGTGCGCTGGTGCTCGGCCTTGGCCTGCTGGTGGATGATGCGATCATCGCGGTGGAGATGATGGCGATCAAGATGGAGCAGGGCTACGACCGCTTCAAGGCGGCGAGCTTCGCCTGGACCAGCACGGCGTTCCCCATGCTCACCGGTACGCTGATTACCGCAGCAGGCTTTCTGCCCATCGCCACGGCGCAGTCCGGCACGGGTGAGTACACCCGCTCGATCTTCCAGGTGGTCGCTATCTCGCTGATCGCCTCGTGGATCGCGGCCGTGATGTTCGTGCCCTACCTGGGCGACAAGCTGCTGCCGGATCTGGCCAAACTGCATGCTGCCAAGCACGACAGCGACGCCGGGCATGATCCGTATGCGACGCCGTTCTACCGCCGCGTGCGTGCCACGGTGCAGTGGTGCGTGCGCCGTCGTGGCATCGTCATTGCGTTGACCATCGGTCTGTTCGTCGGCTCGGTGCTGCTATTCCGTTTCGTGCCGCAGCAGTTCTTCCCGGCCTCCGGGCGCCTGGAACTGATGGTCGACATCAAGCTGGAGGAGGGGGCTTCGCTGAGTGCCACCGAGGCCGAAGTTCATCGTCTGGAGAAGCTGCTCAAGGAGCAGACGGGTATCGACAACTACGTGGCCTATGTCGGCACCGGTTCACCGCGTTTCTATCTGCCGCTGGATCAGCAACTGCCGGCGACCAGCTTCGCCCAGTTCGTGGTGCTGGCGTCGAGCATCGAAGAGCGTGAGCGTCTGCGTACCTGGCTGATTCAGGTGATGAACGACGAATTTCCGTCTCTGCGCAGCCGCGTCAGCCGCCTGGAGAATGGCCCGCCCGTGGGCTACCCGATTCAGTTCCGCGTCAGTGGCGAGCATATCGACGAGGTGCGTGCACTGGCCCGTCAGGTGGCGGACAAGGTGCGTGAGAACCCGCATGTGGTCAACGTGCACCTGGACTGGGAAGAGCCGAGCAAGGTGGTGATCCTCAATATCGACCAGGATCGTGCCCGTGCGCTGGGCGTCAACACCGCTGAACTGTCGCGCTTTCTGCAGGGCTCGCTGTCCGGTACCAGTGTCAGCCAGTACCGCGAAGGTAACGAGCTGATCGAAATTCTCCAGCGTGGTACACCGCAGGAGCGCAAGGCGCTGAGTCTGTTGCCGAGTCTGGCGGTGCCGACCGACAGCGGCCGCAGCGTGGCGCTGTCACAGGTAGCGACGCTGGAATACGGCTTCGAGGAAGGCATCATCTGGCACCGTAACCGTTTGCCCAACGTCACCGTGCGCGCCGACGTGTATGGCAATCAGCAGCCGGCCAGTCTGACCAAGCAGATCCTGCCGACACTGGAGCCGATCCGCGCCGAACTGCCGGATGGCTATCTGCTGGAGGTGGGCGGTACGGTGGAGGATTCGCAACGCGGACAGAAATCGGTGAACGCCGGTATCCCGCTGTTCATCGTGGTGGTGCTGACGCTGCTGATGCTGCAATTGAAGAGCTTCTCACGCTCGGCCATGGTGTTTCTCACCGCGCCGTTGGGGCTGATCGGGGTGACGCTGTTCCTGCTGATCTTCCGCCAGCCGTTCGGTTTCGTCGCCATGCTCGGCACCATCGCCCTGGCCGGGATGATCATGCGCAACTCGGTGATCCTGGTCGATCAGATCGAGCAGGACATCAGTCATGGTCTGGATCGCTGGCACGCCATCATCGAGGCCACGGTGCGCCGTTTCCGCCCCATCGTGCTGACCGCACTGGCCGCGGTACTGGCGATGATTCCGCTGTCGCGCAGCGTGTTCTTCGGGCCGATGGCCGTGGCCATCATGGGTGGTCTGGTGGTCGCCACGGCGTTGACTCTGTTGTTCCTGCCGGCGCTGTATGCGGCGTGGTTCCGGGTCAAGGAGAGCGAGGCGCATTGAGCCGTGGGAGGCGCTTCAGCGGCGACTTGCTATCGCGGCTGAAGCCCCTCCCACTATGTTCGTGGTAGCAATAAAAAACGGGAGCCATTGGCTCCCGTTCTTTTATGTCGCGGATCGGATTTATTCGTCCATCTGCGATTGCAGGTAGTTCTGCAGGCCGACAGCGTCGATCAGGCTAAGTTGGGTTTCCAGCCAGTCGATATGCTCTTCCTCGGAGCAGAGAATCTCCTCCAGCAGTTCGCGGCTGGCATAGTCGCCGATGCTTTCGCAGTAGGCGATGGCCGCTTTGAGATCAGCGTGAGCCTTGTGCTCGATCTTCAGGTCGCACTCGAGCATTTCCTTGGTGTTTTCACCAATCAGGATCTTGCCCAGATCCTGCAGGTTGGGGATGCCTTCGAGGAACAGGATGCGCTTGATCAGCTTGTCGGCATGCTTCATCTCGTCGATGGACTCGTGGTACTCATGCTCGCCGAGCTTTTTCAGGCCCCAGTCTTCATACATGCGCGCATGCAGGAAGTACTGGTTGATGGCGACCAGCTCGTTACCAAGAATCTTGTTCAGATGTTGAATGACCTTCTTGTCGCCTTTCATGTTCGCTCCTGCCGGTTCACTGACTGTGATGGCCTTGAATTTTCGGCTTCGTTTCTCGTTATGTCAAACCTAAGTGGTTGATACATAAATAAAAATTAAAAAGAATAAGAATGCTTTCATTCCGCAACTTGGTGCCAAGTTATTGATATGACGCAATAAATAAGTTGCTGAATAGATTGGTCAGGCGCCAGCGGATATAGGGTGTCGATATTTTATTATTTACGCTCATAAAAAAGCCCCGCCAAGCGGGGCATCGATACGCAGAAGATCAGGCGGCATGAGCCGAATGCGGGTCACGGCTGTTCAGGTAGTCCTGCAGGCGGGTCTGCTGTGCGGGTGTCATGAACAGGCCCAGTTTGCTGCGCCGCCAGAGAATATCGGCGCTGCTGCGTGCCCACTCCTCACGGCGCAGGTAATCCACTTCTCGGGTGTAGAGGCCGGCACCCAGGTGTTCGCCGAGGTCGGTCAGGTTATCCACGCCGTCGAGCAGGCGCCAGGTGCGGCTGCCGTAACTGCTGACCCAGCGCTTGGCCAGGCTGGTGGGTAGCCAGCCATGACGTTCACAGAGTGCTTCGACCAGTGTGCTCTGCTCCTGCATGTCTTCACCGCCAGGTAATGGTGCGCTGGCCGTCCAGCTCGGGCCGAGGTTGCTGAAGTAGGGCGCCAGTTGCTGCATGGCCGACTCGGCCAGTTTGCGGTAGGTGGTCAGCTTGCCGCCGAATACCGAGAGCAACGGCGCTTCGTCCGGTGTGCCGGAGAGTGACAATGTGTAATCGCGGGTGATGGCTGACGGCTCATCGGATTCGTCATCGCACAAGGGGCGTACGCCGGCGAAGCTGTGCAGCACATCGCTATGGCTTAGCTGTTGCTTGAAGTGCTCGTTGACCACCTTGAGCAGGTAATCGGTCTCCTCGGCGCTGATCGCCACCTGGGCAGGGTCGCCCTGGTACTCGCGGTCGGTGGTGCCGATCAGGGTGAAGCGCTCAAGATAGGGGATGGCGAAGACGATACGGCGGTCTTCGTTCTGCAGGATGTAAGCCTGTTCACCTTCGTAAAGGCGCGGCACGACGATATGGCTGCCCTGAATCAGGCGGATGCCGTAGGGCGACTCCTGCTTGAGGTCTTCACGAATGAAGCGCGCGACCCAGGGGCCGGCGGCATTGACCAGGGCGCGGGCGCGGATCGACAGCAGGCTGCCATCGCTGCGCTCCAGGTGGATATGCCACAGCCCCTTGCTGCGCCGCGCGCTGACGCAACGCGTGCGGGGGTGGATGTGCGCGCCTTTCTCGCGCGCGGCCATGGCGTTGAGCACCACCAGGCGCGCATCGTCCACCCAGCAGTCGGAATATTCGAAGCCCCGGCTGATTTCCGCTTTCAACGGGCTGCCGGCGCCGAAGCGCAGACTGCGCGAGGCCGGCAGGTGTTCGCGTTTGCCCAGATGATCATAAAGAAACAGGCCGGCGCGGATCATCCAGGCCGGGCGCAGGTGAGGGCGGTGTGGCAGGACGAAGCGCATCGGTTTGACGATGTGCGGTGCCTTGGCCAGCAGCACTTCGCGCTCGGCCAGGGCTTCACGCACCAGACGAAATTCATGGTGCTCCAGATAGCGCAGGCCACCGTGAATCAGCTTGCTGCTGGCCGAGGAGGTATGGCTGGCGAGATCGTCCTTTTCGCAGAGGAACACCGACAGGCCGCGACCGGCCGCATCGGCGGCGATGCCCACGCCATTGATGCCGCCGCCAACGACGGCAAGGTCATAGACTTCTGCAACAGGGCTGGCGAATGGATCGTGGGGCATGTTGCACGCTCGGCTATTGGATTCGAATGTGTTTATGTTCACTTTCGAAAATATGCTAGACGAAGATGCGCAACTTCGCTACCCCAGCGCGCGATTGCGCGCCGAGTGGTCGTGAAGGGAGCTTGAGCGTCGTTCGTAGGGCGCGTGCTCAGACCAGATCGAGCTGAACCTTGTGGCTATGCAGCAGGCGGGTAATCGCGGCTGAAGGCGCGCTGTCGGTGAACACGCGGTCGACCAGGGCGATGGAGCCCAGGCGCACCACGGCGTTGCGCCCGAACTTGCTGGAATCGGCGGCGAGAAATACCTGTCGGGCGTTGTCGATGATCGCCTGGGAGACCCGTACTTCCTGGTAGTCGAAGTCGAGCAGGCTGCCGTCTTCGTCGATGCCGCTGATGCCGACAATGGCGAAGTCGACCTTGAACTGCTGGATGAAATCCACCGCTGCCTGGCCGACGATGCCGCCATCGCTGCGTACCGTACCGCCCGCCACCAGCACCTCGAAATCGGCCTTGGCACTGAGTTGGGCGGCGACGTGCAGGTTGTTGGTGATGATCTTCAGACCCTTGTGGTTCTGCAGTTCACGGGCGATGGCCTCGGTGGTTGTGCCGATGTTGATGAACAGCGAGGCGTGATCGGGGATTTGCGCGGCCACGGCCTCGGCGATGCGCTGTTTTTCCTCGCGCATCTGCCCGGCACGCATGCCGTAGGCGGTGTTCTGGATACTCGAGGCTTCGCAGGCGGCACCGCCATGGGTACGGCGCAGCAGGCCATGCTCGGCCAGTTGATTGATGTCGCGGCGAATGGTCTGCGGAGTGACGGCGAACGCCTGGGCCAGTTCGTCGATGCTGACGTAGCCGCGTTCACGGGCAAGGTTGAGAATGTCGTGCTGGCGCGGAGCGAGGTTCATGAGCGCTTCCTGTGGTGGTCACTCATTATAGGGTGTGGCGGTGATGGATTTGAGCCTGTTACTGTAAGGCTTCTTTCACTGCGTTTTCACATTCGAACATGACGCCAGCAATCGATCTGTTGAAGAAGGCCAAGGCCGAACACCGTGTACACAGCTACCAGCACGATCCCAAGGCGCCGTCCTATGGCCTGGAAGCAGCGGAAAAGCTCGGGCTGGCGCCCGAACGTGTGTTCAAGACGCTGCTCGCGGTCACCGAGAAGGGCGAGTTGCTGGTGGCCGTGGTGCCGGTGGCCGGCAGTCTCGATCTCAAGGCACTGGCGGCGGCTGCCGGGGCGAAGAAGGCCGATATGGCCGACCCGACTGCTGCGCAACGTGCTACCGGCTATCTGGTTGGCGGTATCAGTCCGCTGGGGCAGAAGAAGCGCCTGCGTACCTTTATCGATGAGTCTGCGCAGCTGCAACCGAGCATTCACGTCAGCGCTGGCCGGCGTGGCCTGGAGCTGGAACTATCGGCCGCGACCCTGGCGCAGCATACCCAGGGACACTTCGCCGCCATAGGCAAAGCCTGAACCAAGCAACAAGCCGCGAGCAAAATAAGGCTGCGTGCGGTCATTAGCCGCGAAAATCGCCAATAACAGCAAGGAATCTTGCATGACCCAATACCTGCTAGCCATCGACCAGGGCACCACCAGTTCCCGTGCCATCATCTTCAGTGCTCAGGGCCTGCCGGTCGCGCGTGCTCAGCAGGAGTTCAAGCAGTACTTCCCGCAGGATGGCTGGGTCGAACACGACGGGCAGGAGATCTGGTCGTCCACGCTCCAGGTTTGCCGCGATGCCATCGCCAGCAGTGGTTTGCAGCCGCAAGCGATTGCCGCCATCGGCATCACCAACCAGCGCGAGACCACCCTGGTGTGGGATGCCGCAACGGGGACGCCCATTCATCCGGCTATCGTCTGGCAGGATCGCCGCACCGCCGATTATTGCGCCGGGCTCAAGGAACAAGGCCATGAGGCGCTGGTTTCGGCCAAGACCGGCCTGTTGATCGACCCGTATTTTTCTGCCACCAAACTGCGCTGGATTTTGGAGAATGTATCGGGTGCCCGTGAGCGAGCCGAGCGTGGTGAATTACGTTTCGGCACGGTGGACAGCTTTCTGCTGTGGCACCTGAGCGGCGGCAAGGTGCACCGTACCGACGCCAGCAACGCGTCGCGTACGCTGCTGTTCAATATCCATACCCAGCAGTGGGACGAAGAGCTGCTCGAGCTGTTCGAGATTCCCGCCGGCCTGCTGCCGGAGGTGCTCGATTGCGCCGCCGAGTTCGGCCATACCGACGCCGAGTTGCTCGGTGCCAGCATCCCGGTGCTGGGCATGGCCGGTGACCAGCAGGCAGCGCTGATCGGCCAGGCCTGTTTCCAGCCGGGCATGGTCAAGAGCACCTATGGCACCGGCTGCTTCATGATCCAGAACACTGGCGAGCAGCCGGTGAGTTCGAAGAATCGCCTACTCACCACGGTCGGCTATCGCCTCGATGGCAAGGTCACCTACGCGGTCGAGGGCAGCATCTTCGTGGCCGGCGCTGCCGTGCAGTGGCTGCGCGACGGTATCAAGCTGATCAGCCATGCGCGCGACAGCGAGGCGCTGGCCGAAGCGACGGGCGAAGCCTGCGGGGTGTTTTTGGTGCCGGCCTTTACCGGCCTGGGCGCGCCGTATTGGGACCCGAAGGCGCGTGGCGCGATTTTCGGCCTGACCCGCGATACCGGGATCAAGGAGATTGTCACCGCCGGCCTGCAGTCGGTGTGCTACCAGACCCGTGACCTGCTCGAAGCCATGCGCCAGGATGGCGCCGCCGCGCCCAGTGCGCTGCGCGTGGATGGCGGCATGGTGGAAAACAACTGGGTCATGCAGTTTCTTGCCGACATTCTGGGTGTCAGCGTCGAGCGGCCCGAGGTCACCGAGACCACGGCGCTGGGCGTGGCCTACCTGGCTGGGCTGAAGCTTGGCCTGTATCGCGACCTCGAGGCCATCGCCAGTCATTGGCATCGCCAGCAGCGCTTCGAACCGCGCATGAACGACGTGCAGCGTGAGCGTCTCTACGCTGGTTGGCTGGATGCCGTGAAACGCGTGCGCAGCGAACCCTGACGTTTCAGCACCGCTGCAGCAGGGCATCTGGAAAACGGCAACTGTATCTGTTGCAGGTTATCCGCCGCAGGCATGCTGGTGTTTTTGTATGGCCGGGAGCCCATCATGCCGCTCGATTTTCATCAAGTTGACGCCTTTACCGATCAGCCTTTCGCGGGCAATCCGGCCATGGTCTATCGCCTCGATACCTGGCTCGACGAGGCGCTGATGCAGCGTATCGCCGCCGAGCACAACCTGGCCGAGACCGCCTTCGTGGTGAAAGAGGGCAGTGCCTGGCATATCCGCTGGTTCACTCCGACCAGTGAGGTACCGCTGTGCGGGCATGCCACCCTGGCTGCGGCCAAGGTGTTATTTGATCTCTACCAGGAGCCGGCCGAGGTGCTGGATTTCACCTGCTTGTCCGGCGCGCTGCAGGTCACCCGGCAGGGTGAGCGTCTGCAGCTGGATTTCCCTGTGCGCCCGGTGCTGCCGGTGGCGGCGGCGCTGCAGGCCGACGTCGAGCGTGCGCTGGGGCAGCCAGCGCAGCAGGTGCTGGCTTTTCTCAACCCCGATGGCAGCGTGCAGGAATTGATGGTGGTGCTGGCGTCCGAGGCGCAGATCCGCAGTTTTGCCCCCAATCTGCCTGCACTGGCCGCGCTGCCTGGCCTGGGTGTGCTGGTGACGGCCAGCGGGCAAACGCACGACTTCGTCTCGCGTTATTTCGCGCCGAGCGTTGGCATCAATGAAGACCCGGTAACCGGTTCGACGCACTGCATGCTGGTGCCGTACTGGGCCGAGCGTTTGGGCCGCAACGAACTCAGCGCCTTTCAGTGCTCAGCGCGTGGCGGTGAGCTGTCATGTCGGCTCGATGGCGAGCGAGTGAAGATCGCAGGCCACGCACGGCATATCGCCAGCGGCCAGCTGATGCTCTGATCAGTTGCTGCTGACCCGGCGCACGCCGCCGGAATCGCTGAGCTGCAACTGAGCCGCGACGCTGCCGAGCGCGGGAAAGGCTACCAGGTGATCGGCGGCGATGCGGATGCCCACTTCATCGCCCGGCGAGTGGTCGGCGTGGCTGGGGAAGATCGATTCCAGCTGGCTGCCGGTGGGCAGTTGCAGGCGGTACAGGGTGGCGGCGCCGAGGAAAGTCTTGCCGACGATGCGGGCCTTGAGCTCGCTGTGTTCATCCGCAACGATGTCATCCGGACGCAGCAGCACATCAACCGCGCTGCCCTGTGCCCAGGTGTAGGCGCGGTTGCCACGGATCACGCCGAGTTCGGTTTGCACCGTATCCGGGCTGAGCAACTGGCCGCGAATGAAGTAACCCTGGCCGATGAAGCTGGCAACGAAGGGGGTCAGCGGCTCATGGTAGAGATTGAAGGGGGTGTCCCACTGTTCCAGGCGACCCTTGTTGAATACGCCGACGTTATCGCTGACGGCGAAGGCTTCTTCCTGATCGTGAGTCACCAGAATGGCGCTGGTGCCGCGTGACTTGAGAATGTCGCGCACCTCATGGCTCAGGCGTCTGCGCAGTTCGCCATCGAGGTTGGAGAAGGGTTCGTCGAGTAGCAGCAGTTTCGGTTCCGGCGCCAGGGCACGGGCCAGGGCAACGCGCTGTTGCTGACCACCAGACAGTTCGTGTGGGTAGCGCTTGGCCAAATGGCCGAGCTTGACCAGCTCCAGCAGTTCCTGGGTCACACGCTCGGCATTGGGCTGCTGGCGAATGCCGAAGGCGACGTTGTCCGCGACGCTGAGGTGAGGGAACAGGGCGTAGTCCTGGAACACCATGCCGATATGGCGTTTTTCCGGCGCCAGGGTGAAGCCGGCGCGGGAAATGACTTCACCGTCGAGGACGATTTCACCTTCGAGCACCGGTTCGAAACCGGCAATGGCGCGCAGTGTGGTGGTCTTGCCGCAGCCCGATGGGCCGAGCAGGCAGCCGATATCGCCGGCGTTGAGGTGCAGGTCGAGATCTTGCACCACTTTGAGCGCGTGGTAGCCGCAGTTCAGCCCGCGCAGCTGCAGCAGAGGCTGGTTCATGCGTGGTGGTATGCCGGTTCGACCAGCATCTCCAGCAGCGCCTTCTGTGCGTGCAGGCGGTTTTCGGCCTGATTCCAGGCGACCGAACGCGGGTCGTCGAGCAGGTCGACGCTGATTTCCTCGCCACGATGCGCCGGCAGGCAGTGCATGAACAGCACGTCTGCGGCGGCGGCATCGAGCAGCTCGCGGGTGACCTGGTAAGGGCGGAACAACGCCATGCGTTGCTCGGCTTCGTCTTCCTGGCCCATCGAGGCCCACACGTCTGTGCTCACTAGATGTGCGCCGGCCACGGCTTCGCGCGGGTCGCGCAGCAGTTGCACGCGGTCACCGGCCAGCGCGAGGAAATGCGCATCGGGCTCGTAGCCTTCCGGGCAGGCGATCCTGAGCTGGAAGTCGAAGCGGATCGCCGCCTCGATATAGGAGTTGCACATATTGTTGCCGTCGCCGATCCAGGCCACCGTTTTGCCGACGATGCTGCCACGGTGCTCGAGGAAGGTCTGCATGTCGGCCAGCAACTGGCAGGGGTGCAGGTCATCGGACAGGCCGTTGATCACCGGTACCTTGGACTTGGCGGCGAACTCGGTGAGGTTGCTGTGGGCGAAGGTGCGGATCATCACCGCATCGAGCATGCTCGACATAACGATGGCGGCATCGCCAATTGGCTCACCACGGCCCAGTTGGGTGTCGCGCGGCGAGAGGAAGATGGCCTGGCCGCCGAGCTGAATCATGCCAGCCTCGAATGACAGGCGGGTGCGGGTCGAAGCCTTCTCGAAGATCATGCCCAGTACGCGATTCTTCAGCGGCTCGAACAGCACGCCGCGATTGCGCAGATCCTTCAGCTCGATGGCTCGGCGGATCAGCCCCACCAGTTCGTCCGGTGTGTAATCCATCATCGAGAGAAAGTGTCTGACGCTCATCGTTAACTACCTTTATCACTTCAGTTCGCAAGCCCAGGGTCGGCACTAAAACCGACAAAAACAGCAGAGCTTGCGGCAGGAGGCCGCAGGGTGCGACGAAACAGGGGAAGGCGCGATCTTATAAGGAAATGACGAGAGGGCGCAAACAGCCACTTTCGGCCATCTGCACATCAGTTGTGGTGAGGAAAAGGACGCCACCAGACCAGGCGCTTGAATCGCTGGGTAATCGCCTGAATCGGCAGGCCTGATGCCTGCCGATTCACGGGACGAACGCTGCTGGCGTCGCCGTCTTGCCCGGCCCATAGTTCCTGACCTGCGACCACGATGGTCGACATGGATCAGAACAAGAGGCCCGGCCATGACCAAGTCCCTCCATTACCGTGCATGCCATCTGTGCGAAGCCATCTGCGGCCTTGCCATCGAAACCGAAACCCAGGCTGACGGCAGCACGCAGATTCGTTCGATCAAGGGCGATGCCCAGGACAGCTTCAGCCGTGGCCACATCTGCCCCAAGGCCGTGGCCCTGCAGGACATCCAGAACGATCCCGACCGTATTCGCCAGCCCATGCGCCGCATGGGTGAGCAGTGGCAGGCCATCGGTTGGGATGAGGCGTTCGAGCTGGTGGCCGAGCGCCTGAGTGCGATCCAGGCCGCGCACGGGCAGAGCGCCGTGGCCGTGTATCAGGGCAATCCCAGCGTGCACAACTATGGGCTGATGACCCACAGCAACTACTTTCTCGGCCTGCTGAAGACGCGCAACCGTTATTCGGCCACCTCGGTCGACCAGTTGCCGCACCATCTGACCAGCCTGCTGATGTACGGCCACGGTCTGCTGATTCCGATTCCCGATATCGACCACACCGACTTCATGCTGATTCTCGGCGGTAATCCGCTGGCCTCCAATGGCAGCATCATGACCGTGCCGGATGTGGAAAAGCGCCTGAAGGCCATCCAGGCTCGCGGTGGCAAGCTGGTGGTGGTCGACCCTCGGCGCAGCGAAACTGCCGCGATTGCCGACCAGCATCTGTTCGTCCGCCCCGGCAGCGATGCGGCCTTGCTGCTGGGCATGCTCAATACCCTGTTCGAAGAGGGCCTGACCCGTGACAGCCATCTGGCGGTGGAAGGGCTGGAGCAGGTGCGCGCGGCCATTGCAGGTTTCCATGCCGAAGCCATGAGCGCCCGTTGTGGTGTGCCGGCGCACAGCATCCGCCAATTGGCGCGTGACTTCGCCGCCGCCGACAAGGCGGTGTGCTATGGCCGTATGGGGGTGTCCACCCAGGCCTTCGGTACGCTGTGCCAGTGGCTCGTGCAGGTGATCAACTTGGTCACCGGCAACCTCGATCGTGTCGGCGGTGTGCTGTGTACCTCACCGGCGCTGGATCTGGTGGCCAGCACCTCGGGTGGGCATTTCAATCGTTGGCAGAGCCGGGTATCCGGCCTACCGGAGTACGGCGGCGAGCTGCCAGTCTCGGCGCTGGCCGAGGAGATGCTGACGCCAGGCGAAGGACAGATCCGTGCGCTGGTCACGGTGGCCGGCAACCCGGTGCTGTCCACACCCAACGGTCGCCAGTTGGAGCAGGCGCTGGACGGCCTGGACTTCATGCTCTCGGTGGATTTCTACATCAACGAGACCACCCGTTACGCCGACCTGATCCTGCCGCCGACCGCACCGCTGGAACATGACCATTACGACACCACCTTCAACGTGTTCGCCGTGCGCAACGTCACTCGTTTCAACGAGGCGGTGCTGGCCAAGCCGGACGGTGCGCTGCATGACTGGGAAATCTTCGTCGGCCTGGCCAAGGCCTTCACGTCGCGCAACAACCTCGAGTTGAAACCGACCATGGCGCCGCAGCAGATGATCGACATGGGCCTGCGTTTCGGTGCCTATGGTGATGGCAGCGCGCACAAGCTCAGCCTGGCGACGCTGCGTGAGCACCCGCATGGCCTCGATCTTGGGCCTTTGCAGCCGAATCTGGCCGCCCGCCTGAAAACCCCGAGCAAGGCCGTGCAGGCGGCTCCAGAGTTGTTGCTGGCCGATCTTGCGCGGTTTGCCGGGCAGGAACTGCCGAGCGAGCATGAGTTGCTCCTGATCGGCCGCCGCCATGTACGCAGCAACAATTCCTGGATGCACAACTATCACCGCCTGGTGAAGGGCAAGCCGCGTCATCAGCTTTTGATGAACCCGGCGGATCTGGCCCGTCGCGGTTTGGCCGATGGTCAGCGCGTAAGCGTGCGCTCGCGTGTGGGCAGCATCGAGGTGGAGGTCGCCGCCAGCGATGAGGTGATGGCCGGTGTGGTCAGCCTTCCCCATGGCTGGGGCCATGCCCGCCCTGGCGTGCAGATGGACATTGCCCGTGCGCAACCGGGGGCCAGCGCCAACGACCTGACCGACGAGCGCGAGTTGGATGTGCTGTCCGGTAATGCCGTGCTCAATGGTGTGCCGGTTGAGGTGGTGGCTGCGTAGACGGGCGTCTGTCCTGAGCGGGTTGTGGGAGCCGCGCCTCGCGGCGAAGGGTGGCCGCCACGCCATGTGGCGGACATTCCAAGCGCTTCGCCCCGAAGCGGGGCTCCCACGGGGCAGCGCAAGACCACGCAATGGATGCTCGGCAAGGCCGAGCATTATGCTCGGCTTTTCGCTACAATCGCGCCACCGTGGCGACCGTCGGGTCGCGAAGTCTATGCTGAGGTGCCCCATGGATATCATCGAAACCATCAAAGAGCAGATCGCCAACAACACCGTTCTGCTGTACATGAAAGGCTCGCCCAACGCCCCGCAGTGTGGCTTCTCCGCCCGTGCTGCGCAGGCTGTGATGGGCTGCGGCGAGAAGTTCGCCTACGTCGACATCCTGCAGAATCCGGAAATCCGCGCCAACCTGCCCAAGTACGCCAACTGGCCGACCTTCCCGCAACTGTGGGTGGCTGGTGAGCTGGTCGGCGGCAGCGACATCCTCTCCGAGATGTACGAGAAGGGCGAGCTGCAGACCCTGATCAAGGATGCCGTGAGCAAAGCCAGCGCCTGATCGCTGCTTCTCGAACAAAGAACCCGCCTAGGCGGGTTCTTTGGTTTCTGCTGCACGCTTTTTACTTCTGCAGCCACTGGCCGTTGAGCTGGATGAACTGGCCCCTGGGCGTGCGCTCGATGGCCTTCTTGCCAGCAATCGCCTCCACGTCGCTGAGGCTGATGCCATTGTCCTTGGCCACTTTCTGGTATTCGGCGCGTCGCGCCTGGTTGATCAGGCGGGCGATTTCGTCGGCCTGGCCGCCGGGTTTGACCACACCCAGATAGCCATTGGGTTGCTCGCCCAACTGGCCGCTGGCCTTGGCGTCGCCGAGGGCGCTCATGGCCTGATTGAGGTTGAGGGCGTAAGCCGGCAGGCTCAGGGTCAGTGCCAGCAGCAGGGTCGAAATATAGCGGGTCATCATGCTTCTCCTTAGAACAGGCCGCTGTCTTCGTTGAAGACATTGTCCAGCGCCTTGTCCACCTTGATGTAGATTTCGTGTTCGACCTTGACGTTGAGGTTGATGTTGATCGGCTCGTTGGGCATGGCCAGTTGCACCGTCGGGGTACAGGCCTGGCACAGCAACCCCAGACTCAGGGCGGCGAGAAGGCGACACGTGCGCATGGCGTTACTCCTTCGTTTCTTCGGGGACGCGCTGGCGCATCCGTTGCTGAATCCGCTGCTGGATGATGTCGCTGACCTTGTCGGTCAGCTGCAGGCTCGCCAGCAGGGTCGGAATGTCTTCTTCCAGGTTGATGGTGAAGTGGATCGGGCGGCCCTGTTCGATGGCCGGATTCTGTCCATGTAGACGCATACCGAGGCGCAGAGTGCCGGATGCATCGTAGTCGAGGCTACTGCTGAGCAGATCATAGTGGAAGTCTTCCAGCGCATCGGTGACAAGTTTCATGCCCGGGTTGGCCTGACCCATGGCGCGGATGCGCGGCGAATGAAAGCGCAAACGGCCGCCGGGGGCGCGTGCTTCGAGCTGGCCCTGCTCGATGCTGATCGCGTCGCTCAGGCGCAGCGGCAGTGTGCCGTCGAGCAGACCATCACCTTCCAGCCCTTCGGCTGGATAGGCGCGAAACAGCGCCTGCAGATCCAGGCCGCTGAGTTTGAGCGGCAGCAACTGGCTGGGCTGAGCCAATGCCCAGGTCGCCGGTTCCAGGTGCAGGCTGCCGCCGAGGATGCCCAGCTCGGCGCGCTGATGGCTCAGAGTGCCGGCCAGCGGACGTTGCAGGCTGGCCTGATAGCGGGCTTGCAGCTGCAACGGGCCAAGGGCGATGCCGGGGTCGATTTGTTTGGCGCTAAGGTTCGGCAGCTCCAGCATCAGCTGATCGCCGATCAATTGCAGCTGCAGTTCGCCCTCCACGCCGCTCAGGGTGCTGCGATCATGGATGCCGGCCAGGCCTTTGCCATTCAGGCTCGCCCGCAGGTGCAGGGGCTTGCCTGCTGGCAGACTGAGGCTGGCGTCGGCCTGGATGCGGCCGTTGTCCAGGGTCAACAGCGGCGGCCAGTTGGCCAGGGTTTGCGCCAGTGGGTTGCCGGCGCGCAGGAAGAGTTCATCGAGCGTGGCGTGCAGCGCCAGCCCATCGGCTGCGTTATTGAGCTTCAGGGCCAGGCTCAGGCCGGAGTCGTTCAGCAGGGGGCCATCGAGTGTCTGACGGGCGCTGTCAGCCTCTATCCGGCCTTGCCATTGCCAGCCTTGGGCCTGCAATTGGGGATGCAGCAGGTTCTGTACGCGCAGCGCCAGTGGCCCGGATAGGGTCGGCGCAAGGGGCATGCCGGTAAGGTCGAGATTGGCGAGGGATAGCTGCGCCTGCTGCATGTCCAGATCGGCACTGCGCAGACGTTGGATTTCCAGGCGCGAGTTGCCGGCCAGCGCGAGTTGCAGCTGTTGCGCTGTGACCTTGCCCGACAAATCGAGATTCAGCTGCAGGCCATCGGCTCTATTGTTGCCCAACTCTACGCGCTTGCTGCGGGCATCGAGCTGCAACTGGCGCACCTGCAGCGCCCAGTCGCGCGATTGCTGCAGGCCAAGCTCGGCGTTGGCCTGCACGTCGAGCGCCCCTTCTCCAGCGAGGCTCAGGCGCAGGGCCAGTTCGTTATCCATGCGGCTCTGTAGCGGCTGCAGTTGCAGCTGCAGACGGTTTGCGCGAAGGCCGCTTGGCAGCGCGGCCAGCCAGGGCGCGTCGCTGGTGTAGAGCTGCAGGTTGCCGTGCAGCTTGCGCGCTTGCCAGGCTCCCGCGCTACTGAGCAGGTCGAGCTGCAGTTCTCCGCTGAGCAGACCAATGCCGGGCAGTGGCCAGGGTTGCGGCAACTGGGCATTGACACGCAACCAGCCCGGCGCGGCCAGCAGCTCATCCAGCTGGCGGGTGGTGTGCGGCAGTTGCAACTGCCAGCGGGCGATGATGCCGGCCTGCCGCGGCGCCGTTGGCAGGTTGTTCGCGTCGAGTGGCGTCCATTCACTTAGCCAGGCGGCGACCCAGGCGATTTCCGGTGGCGGCGCGAGCAGCAGGTTGCCGTTCCAGTGCAGGGCGTCGCCCTGAGCGACCAGGTCGCTGTGCAGCTCCATTTGTTGCTGGTCATCCAGGTGCAGGGTCATCTGCAGTTGGCGCGTGCTGTCCAGGGCGTCATCGAGCCCCTGCACGTGCGCCTGCAGCGTTGCGCTATGACTGTCACGCAGCAGTCTTACCTGCAGGTGCAGGGCATCGTCCAGATGCTGCAGGTCGAGTTCACCGGCGAGAGTGCAGCGGCCATCCGGGCAGGGCAGTTGTAACTGGACATCGCCCAGTTCGATCAGTCTGGGCAGCCAGGGCAGGGTGTTCAGGACGGCCTGAAGACTGGCACTTAGGTCGCTGTCGCTCGGGGTGTTTGCGGCCTGATCGGCCGGCAGCCAGTCCACTTGCAGACCCTGCGCATTCAGGCGATAGCGTGGCGCCTCGCTGGCCAGCCATTGCAGTTGAAGCTGCTCGGCACGAGCGTGCAATTCACCGCTGCGGCGCTGCACCAGGCTCACCTCATGCAATTGCAGGCCACGCCAGGTGACGCTGAAGCTCTGCCAGTCCAGCTCGGCCTGCTGCGTGTCGAGCAGCTGTTGAACGCGATAACTGGCATAGCCGGCCAGTAACGGCAGCAGCGCCGCAAGTGCCATGCAGATGCTCAGCCAGAAACGCCGGCGGCTCATGATTTCTCCTTGCTGGTGGCGTTGCGCGACGGTACCCCATGCCCTGGAGAGTGCCAAGCCGATCTGCATGGCGAGCCGTGGCAGGTGTTCGCCCCATCAGGGTGGCGACAGGCATGCCGATCGAGCACGGCTGTTTTCCCTGGGGCGTTTCTGGTGCAAGGGGCGGGCGTCAGCGCCCCGCATGACGGCTGTAGTCACCATGCTGATGCCCCGAAACAGAGCGCTGCGCGGATATGCCGCAGCGAGTTGTGCACAAAGCTGAAGCCATCTGTCACATCACTGTCAGAAACGCCGCTAAGCGTTTGATTTTTCGTGGTTGCTTTTTAAGTCAATGAAAAATATGCAATTTTTTTGTTGGTGAAAAAATCGACAGTTTGTCTGCGAGCCCCGAAGCATCGGGCCTGGCAGCGCTTTCGCCCAAGTTGTTCACGGAGTTATCCACAGCTTCTGTGGATTGTGATGCAACCCTTTTATGGAACGGAAATGCGTTCGCCAGGCAAGGCTTTACCTTCGCTAAAAAAGGAGTAGAGTGGCGCGCCCCGCAGCCACCTCCCTTTATCTATGCCTCGCGCTTTACCTTCTTCATCCCCTGCAACTGGTTCCGGTTCTTCTCGTCTGCCCATGCGCGTTGCGCTCTGGCTGCTCGACAGCCCGCGTCTGGGGCAAGCCTCCAGCGTCAAGCGCATCGCCGGCAACCTGCTCAAGCAGCCGGCGCGTCAGGGCTGCGTAGAGGCGCAAAGTCGCCTGGGCCAATTGCTCTGCCGCGATTGCGGCAACACCCGTGATCGCCGTATCGGCTATGAACTGCTGCGCCAGGCCGCGCGAGCCGGTGACCGTGGTGCCCAGCTGGAGCTGCAGCGCCTGTCACGCTGACGGCGTGCTGGCCCATGTAAGGCAGCGGCTAGGTATACTGGCCGGCGGTTCAACATGGAGCGTCTATGCCAATCGATCCTCTCTCTCTCGCCATCGGCGCCGTCGTCGCGCTGATTCCCTTGCTGGCGGGGCTCTGGTCACTGCAACGCCGACTGACGCGCGAGCAGGGCGAGCAGGCTCTGCTGCAGGAGCGCCTAGAGCACGCGCAACTGAGTCAGGCCGGTCTGCTGGCGCAGCTCGATGCCTGTCGTGCAGAGCTGGCCGAGGTCAGCGAGATCAAGGTCGAGCAGCAGACCGAGCTGGCCGGCCTGCGCCGTGAGAACGAATTGCTGCAGCAGGAGCGGCAGATCGCTCGCGAAGCCGCGCAATCCTGGCATCAGCAGCGTGAACGCAACGAGGCCGAACTGCGCCGCCTCACCGCCGAGTGTGCGGCGCTGGCGGCCGAGCTGCAGGAAAACCGCGATAACCAGCAGCAACGCCTCGATGACCTGCAGGGCGCGCGCAATGAGCTGCGTGCGCAGTTCTCCGAACTGGCATCGAAGATCTTCGACGAACGCGAGCAGCGGTTTGCCGAAACCAGCCAGCAGCGCCTTGGCCAATTGCTCGACCCGCTCAAGGAGCGCATCCAGGCGTTCGAGAAGCGTGTCGACGAGAGCTATCAACAGGAAGCGCGCGAGCGTTTTTCCCTGAGCAAGGAGCTGGAGCGCTTGCAGCAGCTCAACCAGCGTCTGGGCGACGAAGCGACCAACCTGACCCGTGCGCTCAAGGGGCAGAAAACCCAGGGCAACTGGGGCGAGCTGGTGCTCGAGCGGGTGCTCGAGCATGCCGGCCTGGAGAAGGGCCGCGAGTACCACACTCAGGTCAGCCTCAAGAGTGCCGGCGGCGAGCGCTTCCAGCCCGACGTGCTGATTCGTCTGCCTGGCGACAGGCAGGTAATCGTCGATGCCAAGGTCAGCCTCAGTGCCTATCAGCAGTATGTCGCGGCGGTGGACGAGCCGATTCGCCAGCAGGCGCTCAAGCAACATCTGATCTCGCTACGCAGCCACCTCAAGGGCTTGTCCGGCAAGGACTACCAGCGCCTCGAGGGCCTGCACAGCCTGGATTTCGTCCTGCTCTTCGTGCCGATTGAGGCCGCTTTCGCTGCGGCCTTGCAGGCTGAGCCGGAGTTGTTTCAGGCCGCCTTCGAACAGCAGGTGGTGATCGTCAGCCCGACCACCTTGCTGGCGACGCTGCGGGTCATCGACAGTCTCTGGCGTCAGGAGCGCCAGGGTCAGAACGCCCGCGAGATCGCCGAACGTGCCGGCCAGCTGTATGACAAGTTCGTGGCCTTCGTCGCGGACCTGGATGAAATGGGTAGCCGCCTGCAACAGCTGGACAAAGCCTACGCCAGCGCGCGCAACAAGCTGGTCGATGGCCGGGGCAACCTGATCGGGCGGGTGGAGAACCTCAAGCTGCTTGGCGCTCGTGCCAGCAAGAGCCTGCCGACCGAGTTGCTGGAGCGCTCCGCCGACCTGCCGGCGCTGGACTGACTGTCGCCATGCACGATGGCGCCGGGCAGCCCGGCGCTAATGCACAGTGCCCAACCCGAGCGAAAAGAACCTAACCGCGCAACACCAGATGGCGGCTGAGCAGCGCGCGCAGGGCCGCCGGCTTGACCGGTTTGGGCAGGTAATCGAGGCCGGCGGCATGCACTTCGGCGACCAGCTCCGGGCGACCGTCGGCGCTGATCACCACGCCAGGGACGGGCTCGTTCAACCGTGTACGTAGCCAGGCCATCAGCTCCGTACCGGTTTCGCCTTCGTCCAGGTGGTAGTCGATCAGCGCCAGTTGCGGGCGCACGTCTTCGCTGAGCAGGTGTTCGCATTCCAGACGGTTGCGCGCCGTCCAGACCTGGCAACCCCAGCGCGACAGCAGGCTGTGCATGCCGGTGAGGATGCTGTCCTCGTTATCGATGCACAGCACCTGCGTGCCTTGCAGGGGCTGGGCGTCGCCAGCCGGTGCGCTGATGCCCTGGGGCTTCGGTGCGGGCTTGCGGGCCAGCGGTACGCTGACGCTGAAGACGCTGCCTTTACCCGGCCAGGAGCGTACTTCCAGATGGTGGCCGAGCACGCGGCAGAGGCCGTCAGCGATGGCCAGGCCGAGGCCGAGGCCTTTTTCGGCGCGGGTCTGGTGGCTGTCCAGGCGCTTGAATTCTTCGAAGATCACCTTGCGTTTGTCTTCGGGAATGCCCATGCCGCGATCCCACACCTCCAGGCGCAGTTGCTTGCCTTCACGGCGCACACCCAGCACCACACGGCCCTTGGCATAGCGAAAAGCGTTGGTCAGGAAGTTCTGCAGGATCCGGCGCAGCAGTTTGATATCGCTGTCGATCCACTGCCGGCTGCCGTGGACGCGCAGGTCGATATCCTGTTCGCCAGCCAGCACACCAAACTCGGCGGCCAGGGTATCGAACAGGCTGGCGAGCGCGAAGGGATGACGATCCGGAGTGATGCGCCCGTTTTCCAGGCGCGAGATATCCAGCAGGTCGGTGATCAGGTCTTCGGCCGAGCGCAGTGAGCTGTCCAGGTGCCGCACCAGTTCCTGGGCCTCGCCGGGCAGGGCTTCGTCCTGGTGAGACAGTGCGGCGGAGAACAGCCGGGCAGCATTCAGGGGCTGCATCAGGTCATGGCTGACGGCGGCCAGGAAGCGCGTCTTCGACTGATTGGCCGCCTCGGCATGGGCCTTGGCTTCGCTCAGCGCCAGGTTCAGTTGCGACAGCTCATGGGTGCGCTCGGCGACGCGGCGTTCGAGGCTCTCGTTGGCCTCCTTGAGGGCGCGTTCGGCTTCGCGGAACTCGGTAATGTCGGTGAAGCTCATGACGAAACCGCCACCCGGCATGGGGTTGCCGATCAATTCGATTACCCGGCCATTGGGGAACACCCGCTCATAGCTGTGCGCGGTGCCCTGGCGCATCCAGTACAGGCGTTTGGCGACGTTCTCCTCCAGATCGCCACCGCCGAGCATGCCGCGCTCGGCGTTGAAACGGATGATCTCGGCAATCGGCCGGCCGACGTAGATCAACCCTTCGGGGTAATCGAACAATTCTAGATAACGGTGATTCCAGGCCACCAGGCGCAGGTTCTGATCGACCACGCTGATGCCCTGGGTGATGTTCTCGATTGCGCCCTGCAGCAGGGCGCGGTTGAACTGCAGCACCTCGCTGGCTTCGTCGACGATGCGCACCACATCCTCGACCTGCATCTCGCGGCCCTCGATGGCCGCCTTGACCACCGCGCGGGTCGAGGAGGCGCCGAGCACGCCGGCGAGCAGGCGCTCGGTATGGGCGATCCACTCGCTGTTGGCCGGCTGGTTGGGGTCGAAATCCTTGCCTTTGCCCTGGCGCAGGGCGAAGCGGGTGAAACTCTGGCGCGCACGTTCTTCGCCGACGAAGCGGCTGGAGAGTGCCAGCAGGTCGGCTACCTGCACCGCCAACAGGCTGCGACTGCT
The DNA here is from genome assembly GCF_021029445.1 of Pseudomonas wenzhouensis. Classification (NCBI taxonomy): domain Bacteria; kingdom Pseudomonadati; phylum Pseudomonadota; class Gammaproteobacteria; order Pseudomonadales; family Pseudomonadaceae; genus Pseudomonas; species Pseudomonas wenzhouensis. The sequence goes on along the minus strand of NZ_CP072610.1, from coordinate 3,318,140 downwards.
GGGTTTGGTACCGAGGTCATGACCAATGAAGCGCCCGGCTTGCCAGTGTTCGGAAACCCGCGTGCGCGAGAACCAGGACACCCAGGCGAACAGCAGCATGTTGCCGGCCAGCGACAACACCACGCCACGCGTCAACGGGTCGACCTGCAGGCCGATGGGGGTGTAGAGCAGGGTGGTGAGAGCGGGGAAGCTCTCCAGTGACCAGCCCATGCCACGTGCCGCCAGCGGCAGCACCAGGGTGTAGAACCAGAGCACGGCACCCAGGATCAGGCCGGCGAACACGCCACGGCGGTTGGCCTGTTTCCACACCAGTGCACCGAACATGGCCGGTGCCAGCTGGCCGATGGCAGCGAACGAGACCTGGCCAATGGTGGCCAGGCTGGTGCCCTCACCGAGCAGGCGATAGCAGACGTAAGCCAGCAGCAGAATGAGCACGATGCTGACCCGGCGGGCGGTGAGCATCCAGTGACGAAAGGCCTCGAATGGCCGCTCGGTGTTCTGCCTGCGCAGCAGCCAGGGCAGCAGCATGTCGTTGGAAATCATGGTCGACAAGGCCACGGAGGCGACGATTACCATGCCGGTAGCGGCCGAGGCACCGCCGATGAAGGCGAGTACGGCCAGGCCCGGATGCGCCTCGGCCAGTGGCAGGCTGATGACGAAGGAGTCCGGGGTGATGCCCGCCGGCAACAGCATCTGGCCGGCCAGAGCGATGGGCACCACGAACAGCGCGGCCAGCACCAGGTAGGCCGGGAACACCCAGCGCGCCAGGAGCAGATCCCGGGGTTCGATGTTTTCCACTACGGTGACATGGAATTGCCGTGGCAGGCAGACGATGGCGATCATGGCCATGCCGGTCTGCACCAGCATGGCTGGCCAGTTGATCGCTTCGTTCCAGAACGCGTCCAGCTCGGCGGTGTTGTACGCCTGTTCCAGCAGGTCGTCGAAGCCGTTGTACAAGCCGAAAGTAACGAAGGCGCCTACCGCAAGAAATGCCAGCAGCTTGACCAGTGATTCGAATGCGATGGCCAGCACCATGCCGCGATGGTGCTCGGTGACATCGAGGTTGCGCGTGCCGAAGAGGATGGTGAACAGTGCCAGAGCCAGCGATACGATCAGCGCCGTATCCTGGGCGCTGGTACCGATGGACTGCGGGTCGATACCGATCAGCAGATTGACCCCCAGCACTATGCCCTTGAGTTGCAGGGCGATATAGGGCAGCACGCCGACCAGGCAGATCAGCGCCACGACGATGGCCAGTGCCTGTGATTTACCGTAGCGCGCGGCAATGAAGTCGGCGATGGAGGTGATGTTCTCCTGCTTGCTGATCATCACCATCTTCTGCAGCACCCAGGGCATGGTCAGCAGCAGGATGATCGGGCCGAGGTAGATCGGCAGGAATGACCACAGTTGCTCGGCGGCCTGGCCGACGGCGCCGAAGAACGTCCAGCTGGTGCAGTACACCGCCAGCGACAGCGAATAGACCCAGGCACGGATTTTCGGCGGCATCGGTGCGCTGCGGCGGTCGCCATAGAAGGCGATGGCGAAAAGAACGGCCATGTAGATCAGGGCGACCGCAGCGATCAGCCCGGGTGACAGCGTCATGCAGACTCCGAAACACGCAGTGGAACGAAACGACAGTGAGCAGTGTTGCACAAAGCCGGGCGCTGTCGGCTGCGACCAAGGTCGCAGCCAAGCGGGCGTGCTTTGCCGCGAGACCCGATTGTGCAGCAGCGCCGCGCCTGATAGCTTGTCCCGTTTGCGATTGTGCCCAAGGAAGGAACCCGAGGAAGCATTCTATGTTCAAGCCGCAGTTGGTGACGTTGCAGCGTGGCGCTCTGCGCCTGGAACCCATGGCCGACGCAGACATTCCGGCGTTGGTCGCCTTGGCCGAAGCCAATCGTGAGGCGTTGTTGTACATGAGCGGCACGCAGCGACTGGACTGGTATCGCAGCGCCCTGGCCGATCTGCGCGAGCAGCGGGCCTTGCCTTTCGTCATTCGCCTGGGTGACGAACTGGTCGGAACCACTCGTTTCGCTGATTTCATGAATAGCCTGCCGGCCTGCGAAATCGGCTGGACCTGGCTCGACCGACATCAGCATGGCAGCGGCCTGAATACCAGTATCAAGTACCTGATGCTCAGGCATGCCTTCGATCATTGGGGCATGGTTCGCGTGCAACTGAAAACCGCCGCCAGCAACCTGCGCGCGCAGCGCGCCATCGAGAAACTGGGCGCGGTGCGCGAGGGGCTGCTGCGCAACCATCGCCGTCTGGCTGATGGCCGTCTCGACGACAGCGTGCTGTACAGCATCACCGACCACGAGTGGCCGGCGCTGCGCGAGGCGATGGAGGCAGGCTTCGGCGCCTGAGCCTTTGCCTGCAGTCGTTACACGCAGGGCACTGGCTTCTGGCGCAGCGTAGGTGAAAAGACGCCAGGTACAAAAAAGCCGGCGCTCCTTAGCGGGGCGCCGGCTTTTTCAGCGGGCTGCGTCGATCAGAATTGGTGATCGGCGGTGTCCGGGTTCAGGTCGCCGATGCCCAGCTTGCCTGCAGCCTGCTCGATGGCGCCGGTCTGCTTGACCAAGGCAGCGATGGCGTCACGCACCAGTTGCTGGCCTTCGGTGTTGTCGGCTGCAATCAGCTGGTCGAAGTGCACGTTGTTCTTCTCGGCGCTATCGACCAGCGCCTGCAGCTTGGCTTCGGTTTCCTGCAGGTCGGCCTTGAGGGTGGCATCGGCCTGGGCATCGATCTTGGCCACCAGCTCGGACAGGCTCGGGCCGGTCAGGGTGCTGCCGTCGACCTTCTTGTACTCGCCCAGGTAGACGTTGCGAATGCCTTTGCCGTTGTAGAAGTGCGAGTTGTGGGTGTTGTCGCTGAAGCAGTCGTGCTCGTCTTCGGTGGAGTTGGCTTCCAGCGCGACCTTCATGCGCTCGCCAGCCAGTTCGCCGAGCGACAGGCTGCCCATGCCGAACAGCATCTTGCGCAGGCCATTCTCGGCGGAGTCGGCGACCAGTTCGCTGCGGTAGTTGCCTGCCACGCCGTCTTTCCACTGTTCGACCATGTCGTTCAGGTCGCTGACCAGCAGGTCGGTGGCGGCCTTGAGGAACGCGCGGCGACGCTCGTTGTGACCACCGGTAGCGCCTTCACCCACCACGTAATCGGTGTAGGGGCGCTCGCCGGCGCCTGGGTTGGTGCCGTTCAGATCCTGGCCCCAGAGCAGGAATTCGATGGCGTGGTAACCCGTGGCGACGTTGGCTTCGGAGCCGCCAAGCTCGTTCAGGCTGGCCAGCAGCTCGCCGGTGATCTCGCTGACGTCGATCTTGTCTTCGCCGACCTGAATCTCGGTGTTGGCGATGATGTTGGCCTGTGCGCCGGGGTTACCCAGGGCATGCTGGTAGTCGTCGGCGACGTAGTCGATCAGGCCTTCGTCCAGCGGCCAGGCATTGAGTTGGCCTTCCCACTCGTCGACCACCGGGTTACCGAAACGGAACACTTCGGTCTGCATGTAGGGAATGCGCGCGGCCAGCCAGGCTTGGCGGGCGGCTTTCAGGGTCGCTTCGCTAGGATCGGCGAGCAGCGCATCGACGGCAGCCTGCAGCGCCTTGCCGGTGCTGGCAGCGTCGCTGAATACGGCCAGAGCCAGGTCGGCATAATGGTTGACCACGGCCTTCGCCGCTGCTTCGTCGACTTGGGCTGCGGTCGGAGCCGCGCTCTCGGTGGCGGCGGCAGGCGCGGCAGCCTGGGTGGCAGGGGCTTTGTCTTCGCCGCAACCAGCGAGAGAAATGGCGATGGCCAGCAGGCTGGCGGAGGCCAGGGGCATACGAATCATGGCGGGGTCCTTTGCATGTACGAAATATGAGTGGTACGCGGGAGTACCTGAAAAACTGCGACATAATGCAAATGTTTCGCATTATGTGTAAAGGCCATTATTCATCGCTGTGCAGGATATCGCTGCCGAGGCGTCACGCTGCCGCTAGAATGCCAGCACCTGAAGCGCAGTTCTGCCTGGAGAAAACTGCATGACCCTGACCGCCGTGATCGTCCTCGTTGTCCTCGTCCTGCTCGGCGCCTACGCGGTGTCCCTGTACAACGGCCTGGTGCGCCTCAAACATGGGGTGAGCAAGGCCTGGTCGAACATCGATGTGCTGCTCAAGCAGCGTCATGATGAACTGCCCAAACTGGTGGAAACCTGCAAGCAGTACATGCAGTACGAAGGCGCTACCCTGGAGCGGGTGATCGCGGCCCGCAGCGCCGTGGCCAGTGCCCGTGAACAGCAGGATGTCGGCGCTCTGGGCAAGGCCGAGAGCGGGTTGCGCGCCGGCCTCGGTCAGCTCTTCGCGCTGGCCGAGAATTACCCTGAGCTGAAGGCCAACGACAGCTTCCAGCACCTGCAGCAGCGCATCAGCGGGCTGGAAAATGGCATCGCCGACCGCCGCGAGCTGTACAACGAGGCGGTCAACCTCAACAACGTGCGCATCGAGCAGTTCCCCGACGTGATCGTCGCGCGCCTGTTCAACTTCCAGGCTGCCGAGTTGCTGGTGTTCAGCGATGCAGAAAAGGCTGATGTGGATCTGAAGTCGCTGTTCAGCTGAGCACTTGCCGATGATGCAGGCCGATCCCCTGGGTTTCTTCTTTACCCTGAGCTTCACCCTCGGCGCCTGCCTGGGCGGCGCCTGGTGGTGTTTGCGGCGCTGGTCGCAGGCGCGCCACCTGCTCGATACGCCAACGTCGAAGATACGCTCGGCGGCGCAGGGGTATGTCGAACTTTACGGCGTGCTCGAAGCGCTACCGGATATGCAGCCGCGTGGGCCGCTGACGGGGAAACCTTGCCTGTGGTGGCGCTTTCGTATCGAGGAATATCGCTCCAGTGGCAAGAAGCGCAGCTGGCGGGTGATCGAAAGTGGCACCAGTGATGCCTGGCTGCGCCTGGTTGATGGCACCGGCGAATGCCTGATCGATCCGCGTGGTGCCGAGATCCGTACGGCCGTGCGTGACGTCTGGCAGGGTAACCTGCGCCACCCGCTGGGGCCGGCCAAGACGGGATTGCTCGGTTTTCTCAGCAGTGGCACGCGCTATCGCTACACCGAAGAGCGCTTCCATGTCGGGCAACCCTTGTATGCCATTGGCGACTTTCGTACCCGTGGCGCGGCGCAGCAGGGGTTCGACAGGCATGCCGCTCAGGGTGAAGTGATCCGCGAATGGAAGGGCGATTACCTCGGCCTGTTGCGCCGTTTTGATAGCGACGGCAACGGTGAACTCGATGAGCAGGAATGGAATCGCGTGCGACTGGCTGCGCAACTGGAGGCTGAAGACCGGCATCGGCAAAAGGCATTGGAGCCGGCGCAGCATCAGATGACCAAGCCTGGCGAGCGGCAGCCGTTCATTCTCTCCAACAGCGGAGAAGACGAACTGGCGCGCAGCTTCTACTGGCAGGCTGCGGGTGGTGCCGTATTGTGCCTGCTCGGTGCCTTGGCCACGGCCTGGCTGTTTGGCGTGCAGAACTGGTAAACGCGATTGCGGTTAGGAATGAAAACGCCGCGATCAATCGCGGCGTTCCTGTTTGAGCGGTCAGAGCGTTGCCGCTGAGCTCAGGCGCCGCGCCTGCTTGAGAAACAGCGTCAGCTCACGTGCCGGCAGTGGTTTGCTGTACAGGTAACCCTGACCTTCATGGCAGCCCTGGGCAATGATGTAGGCTTCCTGCTCGGCGGTTTCCACGCCCTCGGCGATGACCTGCATGCCCAGGCTCTTGCCCAGCTGGATGATGGCGCGAACGATGGTGGCATCGTCTTCATCTTCGAGCAGATCCTGGACGAAACTCTTGTCGATCTTGATCTTGTCCAGCGGCAGGCTCTTGAGGTAGCTCAGTGAGGAATAGCCGGTACCGAAGTCATCGATGGCGATCAGTGCACCGGAGCGGCGCAGGCTGAGCAGATGCTGGGCGGCGGTACTGATGTCTTCCATCAGGCCGGTTTCGGTGACCTCCAGCTCCAGGCTTTTCGGCGGCAGGCGGTAGACCTGCATCAGATTGTTGACCACGCGCGGCAGCTCGGCGTGGTGCAACTGCACGGTAGACAGGTTGATGGCCATGCGCAGGTTGCTGAAGCCCTGGTCGTGCCATTCCCTTAGCTGGCGGCAGCTCTGGTCGAGAATCCACTCGCCGATGGGAATGATGGTGCCGTTCTGCTCGGCCAGCGGGATGAACAGATCCGGCGCCACGAAACCATGCTGTGGATGTTGCCAGCGCAGCAGGGCCTCGACGCCGACGATGCTGTGATCGCGATAGTCCACCTGTGGCTGATAGACCAGGTGCAGCTGATTCTGCGCCAGGGCGTCGCGCAAATCCTTCTCCAGCTCACGGCGGCGGCGCATCTCGCTGTCGACGCTGGCGATATAGAACTGGTAACGGTTGCGTGAGCGGCTCTTGGCCAGGGTCATGGTTTGTTCGGCTTTTTGCAGCAGTTTCTCGGTGCTGTCGCCGTCTTCCGGGAACAGGGTGATGCCGATGGTGGCGCGCAGGCGAACTTCGTGCTGATCGAGCCTAAAGGGCTGCTCTAGATCATCGAGTATGCTTTGTGCCAGTTCGGCCGCTTCGTAGGGTTGTTCGATATCGGCCTGAACCAGGGCGAACTGGTCGCCTCCCAGGCGTGCCAGAGCACCAAGACGGCCGCTGTGGCTGCGCAGGCGGTCGGAGAGGGCGAGCAGCAACTGGTCGCCGCTTTGATAGCTGAATTGCTCGTTGATGCCCTTGAAATCATCCAGGCCGACGCAAAGAACGGCGACGCGGCGCTGCAGGCGGCCGGCATCTTCGAGAATCTGGTCGAGTTGCTGCTGCAGTTGCTGGCGGTTCGGCAGACCCGTGAGGAAATCGTACTGCGCCATGCGTAACAGACTGTTCTCGGCCTCATGACGCAGGTGGGTGTTGCGTTCGATGGAGGCCAGCAACTGGTTGGCCGTATTGATCCACAGGCCCAGTTCGTTCTTCTCGTTGCCCGGCAGCATCGGCAGCTTGTGTTCGCTGGGGCGGTCGGGGTTGATGTTGGTCAGGTGCTCGATGATTTTCGAGAGTGGTTTGGTCAGCAGCCAGTGATAGACCAGATAGAGCACCAGCCCCATGGCCATGGCGCGCAGCACGCCCGATATGAAGATGATCACCGAGTTGGTGACGAAACTCTCGCCATAAGGCGCGGTATCCAGGGTGATGTTGAGGTCACCGTAATACTCGCTGTAGGGGCCGCGACCCACCAGCTTGGTCGAAAACAGCTGCTCCTTGCCGAGAATGGTGTCGGTCAGCCAGCGCGTGGGCATCTGTGCCAGATCACGCGAGCGCTCGGCGAGCATTGGCTCGTTGGGATGGCCGATGGAGGCGTAGCGTACCGACTCGTGCTGAAACAGGCCTTCGATCACCTGCATGCCCATTTCCCGGTCCAGGCTGTAGACCGCTTGCGTCGACGGGTCGCGGAACATGCCGAGGATGCGATGGGCGTCGTTGGCAACCGCCTGGCGGGTCTTATAGGCATCGAAAACGATCTGCGCACAGCTCAACACCACCCCGACCACGAATGCTGACAGCAGCACCACGCGGAGCAACTTGAGCGACAAGCTGTTTTTCAATTCCAGCTTCAAAGGCAATTCCTTGTGTCGGTGCGTACAGCGTCAATCTGATGAGAGTATTGGCAATCTAACCTTGGCCGTCAAAGGGCCATCATCGCTAATTGGTACTTTTTACCCAACAAATCAGAGCTTGGAGCGAGTTCGTACGTTGAGCCGGCCACTGCACTGTGTCGGTGTCAGGGCAGCAGACTTGAGCATCTGTACGCATCGTTCGTCTGTCGAGTGTCGGTTCTGCAGCCGATTGCAGGCATAAGGCGCTTCATCTGACAGCATTCTCAACGGCCGAAAACGAAAAACCCGGTCATCGGGACCGGGTTTTCGCATGACACGGCTTGGAATCAGGCCGCGTAATTCTGGGCGACGAAGTCCCAGTTGACCAGGTTCCAGAATGCTTCGACGTACTTCGGACGCAGGTTGCGGTAGTCGATGTAGTAGGCGTGTTCCCAGACGTCGCAGGTCAGCAGCGGGGTGTCGCCGCTGGTCAGCGGGCAGCCGGCGCCGATGGTGCTGGCCAGGGCCAGGGAACCGTCAGCCTTCTTCACCAGCCAGCCCCAGCCGGAACCGAAGGTGCCGATGGAGACCTTGCTGAACTCTTCCTTGAACTTGTCGAAGGAACCGAAGGCCGCGTTGATGGCGTCAGCCAGGGCGCCGGTCGGCTGGCCACCGCCGTTCGGCGACAGGCAGTTCCAGTAGAAGGTGTGGTTCCACACCTGGGCGGCGTTGTTGAAGATGCCGCCCGAGGAAGTCTTGACGATTTCTTCCAGGCTCTTGCCTTCGAACTCGGTGCCCGGCACCAGGTTGTTCAGGTTCACGACGTAGGTGTTGTGGTGCTTGTCGTGGTGGAATTCGAGGGTCTCGGCGGAAATGTGCGGCTCGAGAGCATTCTTTTCGTAAGGCAGCGGCGGCAATTCAAAAGCCATGGTCTATCTCCTACTCAGGTCGTGTGCGGTATGCGCAAGGCCGATCACGGGCGGCCTATAGGCGGCGTCGAGTTTGTACTCTTTGCGCCGCAGACTCGGGATCATAGCACCCGACCACGGCCATAACCACGCAACATCTGTGTGGGAAAGCCGGTGCCAGGGCCTTTGCAGCATTGGGTTCGACAGTCAAGGGCGCCAGCAGTTGCCTCTTTCGGCGCGGCTTTGCCGAAATGCCAACAGACCTCAAAGCGCGCCGGCTTTCTTCCAGGCCAGATAACTGCTGACCAGCTCCGGGCCGAGTTCGCCCGGGCGCGCATCGAGTACCGGTACTTCATGGGCAGCCAGACGCTCGTGCAGTTCTGCACGGGCATTGAGATAGTCGAGCGTGCCGCAGTAGGCCAGGGCCTGATCGAATTGTTCCACGGGCGTCTGGCGCAGACGGTCCAGGGCTTCCTCGCGCAGGCTGGCGATCAGCACACGATGTTGGCGTGACAGACGGCGCACGGCGGCGAGCAGATCCTGATCGTCTTCGTCGCGCAGGTTGGTCACCAGCACCACCAGCGAGCGGCGCCGCTGACGCGCCAGCAGCACGTCGGCAGCGGCATTGAAGTCGGCCGGTTGCTGGCTGGTGTCGAGGTCATAGACGGCATTGAGCAGCACATTCAGTTGCGCCGGGCCTTTGACCGGCGCCAGGTAACGCGACTGGTTGCCGGCGAAGGTCGCCAGGCCGACGGCATCGCCCTGGCGCAGCGCCACGTAGCTGAGCAGCAGGCAGGCGTTGAGGGCGTGGTCGAAGTGCGACAGCTCGTCGTCCTGGCTGCGCATGCGCCGGCCGCAATCGAGCAGGAAGACGATCTGCTGGTCGCGCTCGTCCTGGTATTCACGAGCGATGGGCGTACGCTTGCGCGCAGTGGCCTTCCAGTCGATCTGGCGCAGGGTGTCGCCGTCACGAAATTCACGCAGCTGGTGAAATTCCAGACCCAGGCCGCGGCGCGGGCGCTGGCGCACGCCCAACTGGCTCAGCCAGTCGTCCACGGCCTTGAGTTGCGCGCCGTAGAGGCGGGCGAAGTCCGGGTAGACGCGGCTTTCGCCAGCCAGCGGCAACAGGCGCTTGGCTTGCCACAGGCGCAGCGGGCTGGGCAGTTGCAGCTCGCACTGGGCGAAGTGGAAGTGCCCACGGATCAGCGGCTTCAGACGATAGCTGACCCGCGTCTGCTGGCCAGGCTGCAGGGTGATGCGTTGCGGCAGGAAGTCGAAGGCCATGCCTTCTGGCACATGCTCGAAGACCTCGATTTCCTGTGTTTGAGTGAAATCGTGGTGAGCGATCAGTTGCACCTCGCTCCAGCGCCCCAGCGGCAGGTTGCCGGGCAGCACGCGCTCCAGGCGCGGTGAGCGCTGGCGGCGCAGCCACAAGGCATCGACGGCGGCGATCAGCAGCAAGGCCAGCAACAGCCCCCAGGCCAGCGGCATCAGGCTGTCTGCCAGGCGAATGCCGAGCAGGGGCAGGGCGCCGAGCAACACGGCGGCGGCGAACAGGCCGCCGAGCAGCCCGAGGAGCAGGCGCGAAGGTTTCATAGGCGTGGCGCCGGTACCTGGTCGAGCAACTGTTGCAGCACCTGATCCACCGACAGGCCTTCGATGTCCAGCTCCGGCGCCAGACGCACGCGATGACGCAGCACGGCCAGGGCGCAGCCCTTGATGTCATCCGGCAGGACGAAATCGCCGCCGCGCAGCAGCGCGCGGGCACGGCCACCACGCACCAGGGCGATCGACGCGCGCGGCCCGGCGCCCATGGCCAGGCCCGGCCAGCTACGGGTAGCACGGGCCAGGCGTACGGCGTAATCGAGCACCTGATCATCCAGTGGCAGATCGCTGGCGATCTTCTGCAGCGCCAGCACGTCCTTGGCTTGCAGCAGGGTACGCAGCGGGCTGACTTCGAGCATGTCGGCCCTGGCCGAGCGGGTCACCTGGCGCACCATGTTCAATTCTTCGTCCTGCTGCGGATAATCCATGCGCAGTTTGAGCATGAAACGGTCCAGCTCGGCTTCCGGCAGCGGGTAGGTGCCTTCCTGCTCGATCGGGTTCATGGTCGCCAGTACCATGAATGGCAATTGCACCGGCAGGGCACGGCCTTCCAGGGTCACCTGGCGCTCCTGCATCACCTCCAGCAGGGCGGCCTGGGTCTTGGCCGGCGCGCGGTTGATTTCGTCAGCCAGCAACAGGTTGGTGAACACTGGCCCCTTGCGCAGCTTGAACTGCTCGCTCTGCATGTCGTACACGGCATGGCCGGTGACATCGCTGGGCATCAGGTCCGGGGTGAACTGGATGCGCGCGAATTCGCCGCCGAAGCAACGCGCCAGGGCGCGCACCAGCAGGGTCTTGCCGAGGCCCGGCACACCTTCGACCAGCACATGGCCACCGGCGAGCAAGGCGGTTAGCACGTCGTCGATCACCGCACCCTGGCCGATCACGGCCTTGCGCAGCTCGGTGCGCAGAGCCTGGGCCAGTTGGCTGGCGCGTTGGCGTTGCTGCGCTTGCGGGTTGCTCGGCGCGGCGGCCGGGGTTTCCTGCACCGGCAGGTTGTCGTTCTCGGGGATTTCGCTCATAGGGCATTCCTGAGGGTTTGCAGGTGGGCGACCTGGCGGGTGAAGTCACTGGCGGACAGGCGTTGCGGCGGCAATGGGCGCATGGCCTGGCTGATGTCCTTGGCGGGCAGGCGGGTCAGGCGACCGAGCACCTGCCACTGTTCGGCGACGGCGAGCTTCTCGAAACCGGGGTGGCGGCGCCGCGCTCGGCGATAGATATCCTGTTGCAGGCCTTTGAGCAGACTGTGCTGACCACTGCGCCGGAGGAGGAAATCGGCGCTGCCGCGCAAGTGCTCTTCGAGCTGACGGCGGGCGCGGCTGGCCGGTGCCTGCAACGGGCCTTGACGCATACCGACGTGCCACAGGCTGGCGATGATCAGCAGCGCCAGCACCAGCAAGGCCAGCGGGAAATGGCGCAGCAGCAGGCGCGCCAGGCTGTCGCTGTCGGCGTGATAGAACAGGGTGACGGCGCTGTCCTGGCTCAGGTACCAGAGCAGCCAGGCGTGGTCGTATTCATTGATGGTGCGGTTCTGCCAGATCCACGGATCGCTCAGTACGGTGATCAGGCCGTCGCCATGGTAGAGCTGCAGCAGGTGTGTGGCGGCCTCGCTATTGGCCCAGGCGTGGGCACGGTTCTGCGCGTCGTACAGGTGAAAATCGGTGTCGAAGGCGATATAGGCCGGCGCCTGCTCATTCTCCAGATAGAGCTTGGTGAGTTGCGGGTAGGCGTCGCTCTCCTCGTTCTCCTGCTCCGACTCGCTGCTCTCGTCGTCGTCCAGATCGTCGCTCATGTACTGCTGGATGCCGAGCAGGTCGAGCAGCAGGTCGCCGCTCTGGCCTTCCTCTTCGTCCCACAGGCGTTCGGCGATGAACAGCAGATGACCGCCATTGGCCGTCCATTGCAGCACGCGCTCGACCTGGCGCGGCGTCATGTTGCCACGGTCGGCCAGCAGCATCAGGGTCTGGCCCGCGCTGGGCAGGCCGTCGAGCACCTCCAGACCTTCTGCGCGGCGCGCGGCGATACCCTGTTTGCGCAGGAAATGCTCGGCGGCCAGGTAAGGGCTGTTGGCAACCTCGGGGGCAGGGCCGTGCTCGATCACGTCTTCGTAAGGTTCGAGTTTGCCCAGCACGTAACTGGCGATCAGTCCCAGCGCCAACAGCAGGGCCATGGCGAGGATGAATCCGCTGCGCCGACTCATGCCGCACGCTCCTGGCCGAACAGGCTGCGCCACCCCTGGCACAGACCCTCGCGCAGTGATTCGGCCGGTGCGCGGTGACCATAGGCCAGCGCCTGCCAGTGCTGGGTGAGCTGGCGACTGTAGTCCTCCAGGTTCTGCTGCCCAAGGCCTGCGACCAGGTGCAGCACTTCGCCTTCGGTGTGCGACTGCTTCAGGGGCAGGCGGTGTTCGTGTAGCAGGCGGCTGAGCAGGGCGCGGTAGAGCAGACCGAGTGCAGCGCGCGGTTGTTCGGCCCAGAGCCGCTCAGCTTCGCTGGCGACATCGTCGGGCAGCGTTTCCGGCGCCAGTTCGAGCCCGAACAGCTGCTGTGGTGCGGCCTGCCGGCGCCGTGTCGGCAGACCGATGCGTTCGGCAAAGGCCTGCAGCCACTCGCGGTAGCGCCACAAGACGAAGGCCAGCAGCGCGGCCAGCGCCGCCCACAGCAGTACTTCGAAGACTTGCGCGACGACATCCAGGCTCTTCCACCATTCGCCGAGTTTGAGCAGGTTCTTGAGCATGTCGAGGAAGGCTTCGATGTCTTCCGGTTTGGTTTCCTCCGCGGGCTTCTCTTCGCCCAGGCGCCAGCGGGTGACGGTTTCGCGGTGCTGGAAGGGCGGTTCGTCGAGCAGGGCCTTGATGCTTTCACGCGCGGCCTGGCTGCTCAGTGGCTGCTGGAGCAGGCGCGGCGCGTCGGGGCCTTGCGGGTCAGCCTGCTTGGCCTCCTCGCTGACGGCTGGCGCTGTGTCGGCCCAGGCCTCGCTGGGCAGCTGCGTCAGCAGCAGGGCGCAACCGAGCAGCAGGGCATAGGCGCTGCCGGTCAGGCGTTGGCGCAGGCGGCGGAAGGTCAGTTCGATATCCCAGGCTTCCAGGGCGGTGCGGCGGTTGAGGTAGAGGGTGAAGCCGCAGGCGACATAGACCGGCTCCCAGATGATCAGCAGCAGCACGTAAAGCAGGTTGGACAAGTGTTCCAGCCACAGCCACTGGCCGCTGCTGGCGGCGATCAGGCTTTCCCAGCTCCAGTCCAGTTCCACCTGCTGTGGCAGCATCAGATAGAACAGGGCGACCAGGCCCATCCACAGGGCAATTTCCAGATGCATGCCGACCAGCGTCAGCCAGGTGGCAGCGGCGCTGTCGCGTTGGCCGAGCACCACCAAGCGCTGGCTGCGCGCCTGACCGGACAGGCCTTCGAGCTGCTGTACGGGCAGGTCGAAACTGCGCGTCGGGCTCAGGCGGCGCCAGGTCAGGCTGGCCAGCAGTTGTGGCCACAACAGTTGCGGCAGCGCACGCAGGGATTGCTTGAGCGTGGGCGTATTGCCGAACAGCGCCTGGGAAAGGATGTACAGCGGCAGCCGCTCATAGGCGGGTTTGAGCCACCAGAACAGGAAGATGGCCCAGCCCGGATACTGCCAGAGCAGGGCGCAGAGCAGGGCGAACAGCGGCAGGGTGACCAGCGCCCAACTGGCCATCAGCAGGCCGGCGTGACGACGGGCGAGCAGCACGCCGAGGTCGATGGCTTCCCAGGCGCTGCGCGGGCGGATGGCCACGCTGGCTTCAGTCAGGCGCATGCTGCCTCCGCCCGGCCAAAAGCAGATAGCTCAAGACCAGTGCCCAGAGTCCGGCACCGACGATGTACTTGATGTCCGGGCTGGCGAAGGTGGTCGATGACCAGAATGCCTCGATGAAGGCCGCCAGCAGCAGGAACAGGATCACCCCGGCCACCAGTTGAATCGCCTTGCCGGCTGCCAGGCGCAAGGCTTCGCTGCGAGTCAGGCGCCCCGGGGCGAGCAGCGCCCAGCCGAGCTTGAAGCCTGCCGCGCCGGCCAGGGCGATGGCGGTCAGCTCGAAGGCACCATGGCCGATGACGAAAGACCAGAACGGCTCGCCATAGCCGATGCGCGTCAGGTGGCCCGCCACCGCGCCGATCATCAGGCCGTTGAACAGCAGGAAGAACAGGCTGCCGAGGCCGAGCAGCAGACCGCTGGCGAAGGTCTGAAAGGCGATGCCGATGTTGTTCATGATGTAGAAGCCGAACATCACCCAGTCATCACCGGAGCCTCGTTCGCTGAAGCGGCCGAGGCGGCGCGCATCAGGGTCGTACATGCGCTCCATCTCGCTGACCTGCTCGGGACTGACCAGGCTGAAGATCAGTTCGGGATAGAGGTAGGTCAGCATCCCCATCAGCGCCAGGCTGCCGAAGAACAGCAGGCTGGCGACGCAGACGCTGCGCCATTCGCTACGTACCAGGCGTGGAAAACCGCCGAACAGAAAGCGGATTATTTGCGCGCCGAGATGGCTGCGATGACGGTAGAACTGCTGGTGACCACGCATCGCCAGTTGCTGCAGCTGGTCGATCAGGTGGCTGCTGTAACCGCGGGCCTGGGCCAGGGCCAGATGCTGACAGAGCTGGCGGTAGCGAGCGGCGAAGCTCTGGCAGGTCTGCGCATCGGCCTTGCCGCGCTCGAGTGCATCGAGTTGGCCGTTGAAGGCATCCCAGTCCGGCTGATGGCGACTTTCGAACAGACTCTGCTTCACGGGGCATTCCCCAGCAGGCCATGGGCGATGCCATTGAGGCGCGGCTCGGCCTGCTCGGCAGGCACCTGCAGCGGTTCGGCCAGCAGCGCCGCCAACTCTGCTCGGCGGGCTGCGGACAACTGGCCGCCACGTTCGGCGAAACCGAGGATGGCGCGTTGCTCGCCCAGGCTGAGCGGGAAGGGCGCGGGCAGTGGCTCCGCTTCGGCAAGCTGTGGTTTGCTCAGCGGCGCATCGCGATAGACCACCAGGGTGCCGGCGGCAATATCGCCGAGGCGCTTGAACGCCGGATGGTTCAGGCAACTGATGATGCCCAGGGTGTAGCCGAACGGCAGGATATCGACGAAGCGCAGCAGGTTACGGGTCAGCGACGCGGCCCAGCCGATGGGCGTGCCGTCATCGTGTACCACGCGCAGGCCGAGCATCTGCTTGCCGGGGGAACGGCCCTGGTTGAGGACTTCGAACAACACCATGTACCACCAGGTCACGAGAAACAGCAGGATGGTACCCAGGCCCATGCCGAACTGCCCGAGCAGGCCCAGTACGATGAAGGTCACGGCAAGAATCAGGCCGCGAATGGCCAGGTCGATGGCGAACGCCAGGGCGCGCGGCACCAGCCCGGCCGGCCGCAGGTGCAGATCGATGCCTTCCGGCGTTTCGACCTGATAGCGGGTATCCAGAGGCGGCTGCTGGGACGAAAGACTGACGCTTGAGCGTGAAGGCATCGGCGGACTGCATCAAGGAAAGCCCGATGCTAGCGAGCAGCGGGCCAAGAGCGCAACCGGGCCAGCGAACTGGCCCGAGTGACGTCGGTTTATTGAGCGGCCGGCAACACGCCAAAGATGGTGCGATACAGCACGCCCATGGCCACGACCATCAGCGGAATGCTCCATACCAGGCCGATGCCCAGCGGTATGGCGCTGACGATGATGATCAGGCCGAGCACGATGAACAGGCCGAAGACCTTGAACCAGTGTTGGGTGATGGCCTTGCGCGAGGCTTCCAGCGCCTGCCAGGGCGACAGGCCGCGCTCGACCACCAGTGGCACGGCCAGCAGATAGGCGACGCCCAGGTAGATGCCGGGGATCAGCAGCAGGATCATGCCGAGGTAGATCAGCAGCATCATCACCACGGCGGTGATGATCAGCGGCACGGTGCGGCCGAAGTGGCTGAAAATCTCGTTGAAGTTCAGGGGTTGATCAGCGGCGCGGCGAATGCCGACCATGTTGATGCCGGCCATGAAGGGGTAGGCCAGGGCCGAAGCCAGCAGCGAAATCAGGATCTCGCCAATGAATACCAGGGCCAGGTTATCGCTCAGCGCGCCGAAGATACCGACCACGCCGCCGAGGATGAAGGTGGCAGCCAGCAGCACCACGTAGAACACCAGAAAGCCACCGATGATGATGCCTTTGGTGCCCTTGACCTTGCTCCAGGACTCGCTCAGCAGCTCACCGATGCTGAAGTCATAACCACGCGCCAGGGCTTCTTCGATACTCGGTGCATGACCCTGGGGCGACTGTTGCAGATCGCTGGAGGGGGCGGCATGGGGATTGGGGGTAATCGCGTCACTCATGGTTGCGTCCTTGTACAGAGTGCTAGAGGAGTGCCAATGCTAATGGTTACAGCATTTTTCTAACAAGGGCGTTGCGTCCGCTCATGCCGCGCCTGTGCGCTGGTTCATGCTTTTGCCGAAGGCGGCGAGACCGCAGGTGAATGATAGACTGCGGGCAATTTTGCCTTGGGGACGCAGCTGCCAATGACTTCCAGCATCTTCTGGTACGACTACGAGACCACCGGTATCAATCCGCGTTGCGATCGTCCGTTGCAGGTGGCGGGCATCCGTACCGACGAGGCGCTGAACGAGATCGGCGAGCCGCTGAACCTCTATTGTCGGCCCAGCGATGACATCCTGCCGCACCCGGCCGCCTGCCTGGTCACTGGCATCGATCCGCAGCGCCTGCAGCAGCTGGGCCTGGACGAAGGCGAGTTCATGACCCGTGTGCATGCCGCGCTGTCGGCGCCCGGAACCTGTGGTGCGGGATACAATAGCCTGCGCTTCGATGATGAGGTGACGCGTTACAGCCTGTATCGCAACTTCTTCGACCCTTACGCGCGCGAATGGCAGGGCGGCAACAGCCGCTGGGATCTGATCGATCTGGTGCGCACTGCTTACGCACTGCGGCCCGAGGGCATCGAGTGGCCCGAGGAGGAGGGGCGCGTATCGCTCAAGCTGGAGCGGTTGACCCAGGCCAATGGCATCGATCATGGCCAGGCGCACGATGCGCTGTCCGACGTGCGCGCCACCATTGGCCTGGCGCGCCTGCTGCGTGAGCGGCAAACAAAACTGTACGACTTCCTCTATCAACTGCGCAGCAAGCAGCGGGTCATGGATCAGATTCGCCTGCTGCAGCCGGTGCTGCACGTTTCCGGGCGTTTTTCGGCGGCACGTCATTATCTGGCGCCGGTTCTGCCGCTGGCCTGGCATCCGCGCAATCGCAACGCACTGATCGTCTGCGACCTGCAGGCCGATCCCTCGCCCTTGCTGGAGCTGGACGCCGACACCCTGCGCAGCCGTCTCTACACGCGTCGCGAGGAACTCGCTGAGGGAGAGATGCCGGTGCCGTTGAAGTTGCTGCATATCAACCGCTGTCCGGTGGTGGCCCCTTTGTCGGTGTTACGAGAGGCGGATCGGCAGCGTTTGCAGTTGGACTGGTCGGTTTGTCAGCGCCATATCGAAGTGTTGAAGAATGAACAGCCACTGTGGCAGGACAAGTTGGCGAGTGTTTACCGGGAAGAGGCCTTTGCAGGCAGTCACGATCCCGAGCAACAGCTATACGATGGTTTTATCGGTGATCGCGATCGTCGTTTGTGTGAGCAGGTACGTGCCGCACAACCTGACGCATTGGCCAACAATAAAAAATGGCCGTTCGATGATGCACGACTGCCCGAGTTGTTGTTTCGTTATCGGGCGCGCAATTTTCCGGCCAGTCTGTCCGTCGCTGAGTCTCAGCGCTGGGATGCATTCTGTCGGCAGCGTTTGAGTGATCCAGAGTTCGGTGCACCCAATACCCTGGCGCAATTTTATGCGGCAATGGAGTCGCTGCGGGCAAACTGCAGCCCCGAGCAATTGCAAGTGTTGCAGCAATGGCAGGCCTATGCGCAGGCGTTGCAGGCGCGTTTGGCCATAAGTTCCGTAGGGATTTAAACGGCCAGGTGCTCAGGGCAATGTGCAGCGTATGAGGCGCACATCATGGCGTGCAGGAAAGAGGCCAGTGCGGAAACTGTTCGCTTGATGCGGATATTGCGCCTGCCGGAAATCGCCCTGAATAATTGGCGGCTGAAAACACCGCGACAATAAAAAACGCCAGCATGGCTGGCGTTTTGGGCATTGCGCAGGTGTTAGCCCAGCAGCGTGGCCCAGCCTTCGACGACGTCGGCGCCCCACTTGGCTTTCCATTCTTTCAGGGTCTTGTGGTTGCCGCCTTTGGTTTCGATCACTTCGCCGCTGTGCGGATTCTTGTATTGCTTGACCTTGCGTGCACGCTTGACGACGGCAGGCTTGGCTGCACGAACGCCTTTGGCAGTCTTGGCTTCAGGGTCGAGCAGGGCGATGATATCGCGCAGCGACTTCTGATATTCGCCCATCAGGGTGCGCAGTTTGCCTTCGAATTCCAGTTCTTTCTTCAGCTTGTCGTCTTGCGACAGGTTCTTCAGACGCTCTTGCAGTTCTTTGATGGCTTCTTCTGTGGCGCGGTATTCATTGATCAGCGACATGGATATTTACCTTGGCGTGAATAAATCTGTGGTAGTCAACAGTGGGTCAATAATAATCAGGCGCTAATAGCAAGTAAACAGTGCGAGATAAAATGACTGTGCCGCAGTGCAACCCTTTGTGTCATTCAACGGTGAATTAAATCGGTAATGGCGAGCGCTTGTGGAAGTTTCAGCGCCGCGTAACCGCACATTATTCGACTGGGGGCGACGTCGATAGGCTGGCAGCCCTGCTGCAGTTTTGCGCGCATGCCGTTAGAATGCCCGGCTTTATGCGTCGCCCTTGGGGTTTTAATTATGCGTACGTTCAGATTGGTCATCTCTTGCCCTGACCGCGTCGGCATCGTTGCCAAAGTCAGTAATTTTCTCGCCACCTACAACGGTTGGATTACCGAAGCCAGTCACCATTCCGACACGCAGAGTGGCTGGTTTTTCATGCGTCACGAAATCCGTGCCGACTCACTGCCGTTCGATCTCGATGGCTTCAAGCAGGCCTTCGCGCCGATTGCCCGCGAATTCTCGATGGAGTGGCGCATTACCGATTCGGCGCAGAAGAAGCGCGTGGTGCTGATGGCCAGCCGCGAGTCGCACTGCCTGGCCGATCTGCTGCACCGTTGGCACAGCAACGAGCTCGATTGCGAGATCCCCTGCGTGATCGCCAACCACGACGATCTGCGCAGCATGGTCGAGTGGCATGGCATTCCGTACTTCCATGTGCCGGTCGACCCCAAGGACAAGGCTCCGGCCTTCGCCGAAGTGGAGCGTCTGGTCAAGGCGCACCAGGCCGATGTCATCGTCCTGGCGCGCTACATGCAGATTCTGCCGCCGGCACTATGCGCCGAGTTCGCTCAGCGGGTGATCAACATTCATCACAGCTTCCTGCCGTCCTTCGTGGGCGCCAAACCCTATCACCAGGCCTCGCTGCGTGGTGTCAAGCTGATTGGCGCGACCTCGCACTATGTCACCGAAGAGCTGGACGCCGGCCCGATCATCGAGCAGGACGTGGTGCGGGTGACCCATCGCGACGATATCGAGGAAATGGTGCGCCTGGGCAAGGACGTGGAGAAAATGGTGCTGGCGCGTGGGCTACGCTATCACTTGGAAGACCGAGTGCTGGTGCACGACAACAAGACGGTGGTATTCGACTGACTTGCTGCATGGGCCGGCCACTGCACGACAGAGGAGAACGCCCATGCTCAAGTCCATCAAGGTGCGCGACTACATGACTCGCCATCTGGTGACCTTCAGGTCGGATACCGATCTGTTCACTGCCATCAATCGACTGCTGGAGCACCGTATTTCCGGTGCTCCGGTGGTCGACTCCCAGGGCCACCTGATTGGCCTGTTGTCCGAGGGTGACTGCCTGCGCGGCATTCTCTCCGGCGCCTACTACGAAGCAGTCGGTGGCACCGTCAGTACCTACATGACCACCGAGGTGGAGACGGTCACGCCCGAGGCTGACATCATCGAGCTGTCGGAGCGCTTCCTGCATGGCCGGCGGCGGCGTCTGCCGGTGATCGAGCATGGGCGCCTGGTCGGGCAGATCAGTCGCCATGATGTGCTGCGCGCAGTCAAGGAGTTCGCCCAGCATGAGCAGGGCGAGCTGAGCATTGGTTGAGGGCGTTGACGATGAATGATCCGTTGGACAAGGCCACCGCCAAGGCGCCTCCGACACTGGGCGAAGGCTGCGTGCGGCGCTACGATCCCGAAGCCCTCAGCGATGAGGATGGCACCGATTTCGCCGAGGCGGCCGAGCTCTGGCGACAGTTGCAGGAGCAGCGGGACAATTCTGGCGCGTGATGCAATACGAAGGGCGTCCTGCAGACGCCCTTTCTTCATGCGGCTGACTGCCTAGATACGGAAGCTGTCGACCAGGTGCTTGAGGCGTACGGCCTGTTGTTCCAGGTCGCCGCAGGCGCGCAATGTCGCTTGCAGGTTCTCCACGCCTTCCTGGTTGAGGGTATTGATCTCGATGATGTCCATATTCAGTGATTCGATCACCGAGGTTTGTTCTTCGGTCGCAGTCGCTACCGACTGGTTCATGCCGTCGATCTCGCCGATGCGGGCCGTCACAGTCCCCAGGCGCTCACCAGCCTGGTTGGCAATTTGCACGCTGTCTTCACTGTAGCGCTGGCTTTCGGTCATGGTGGTGACCGACTCGCGTGAACCGACCTGCAGTTCCTCGATCATCTTCTCGATTTCCTGTGCCGATTCCTGGGTGCGGTGCGCCAGGTTGCGCACCTCGTCGGCGACCACGGCGAAACCGCGTCCTGCCTCGCCGGCACGGGCTGCTTCAATGGCGGCGTTGAGTGCCAGCAGGTTGGTCTGCTGGGAGATGCTTTTGATCACTTCGAGAATCTGACCGATATCCACGGTCTTGCTGTTGAGCATCTCGATCTTGGCGCAGGCGTCGCTGATCTTGTCGGAGAGTTCGCTCATCGAGCGGATCGCCTGCTGCACCACCTTGCCGCCGTCCTCGGCCTGATGCCGTGCATCCGAGGCCTGGCTCGAGGCGTCAGCGGCGTTGCGGGCGATTTCCTGCGCGGCGGCGCCGAGTTGGTTGATTGCCGCAGCCACGCTGTTGGTGCGGCTGGACTGTTCGTCGGAGTTGGCCATCGATGAGTTGGAGGCATTGACCACCAGTTTCGCGACTTCGTTGACCTGGACGGTCGCCGAAGACACCTCGCGGATGGAGCTGTGGATACGTTCGACGAACTGGTTGAAAGAGCGCGCCAGCGCGCCAAATTCATCGTTGGACTGGATCGTCAGGCGCTTGGTCAGGTCTCCTTCACCCTGGGCAATGTCCTCCATGGCCTTGCCCATGGTGGTCAGCGGCTGCATCAGCACGCGGATCAGCAAGCCGAGCAGGGCAATGATCAGCACCACGGCAATCACCGTGGCGACGATGGCTGAGGCGCGGAACTCGCTGAGCATCGCGTAGGCCTTGGCCTTGTCGATGGACAGGCCTACGTGCCAGTTGACCGAGGGCAGCCCCTGAACCGGGGTGAAGGTAAGGATACGGGTGTCACCGTTCAGTGTGGATTCGCTGAATGCCTTGCTGATACTCGGGGTGTCCTGTGGATAGATCTCCTTGAGGTTCTTCATGACCAGGTCTTTGTCCGGGTGCACCAGAACCTTGCCGTCGGCACTGACCAGGAAGGCATAGCCGATGCCGTCGAAATCCAGGGCATTGATGATATCGACCAGGGTTTGCAGGCTCAGATCGCCGCCGACCACGCCAGCGGGCCTGGCCGGGGTGGCAACGGTGATGATCAGCTCGCTGGTTGCCGCATCGATGTAAGGTTCGGTCAGGGTCGTGTTGCCGGCAGCCATGGCGTCCTTGTACCAGGGGCGGCTGCGTGGGTCGTAGTCGGCGGGCATCTGCTCATCCGGGCGCATGGTGAAACCGCCGCTCTCGGTGCCCAGGTAGGTAAAGGCGAAGGAAGAGGTCAGCGCCTTCTGTTCCAGCAGTTTGATCACGCGCTCCTGCTCGCTGTCATTGCTGATCGACTGGGCGGCGCTTTCCACCAGCAGGATGCGCCCTGACAACCAGTTTTGAATATTGCTGGCCGTTACATTACCCATTTCATGCAGGTAGTTCTCCAGGTCTTCGCGGATGGCATTGCGTTGCAGGTAATCATTGTAGAGAGTGAACAGGGAAAAGGCGGCGATGACCACAAGGGATGCGGCGAGCAAAATCTTGTGGCTGAACTGCAGGTTTTTGTTCATGTTGTGTTGTATCCGGATGGCTCTGGAACCAGTCTTGTGTTCCACCATGGCGTTCTTGGGGCGCTGTGGTGGGCTGTTGCAGCAGGCAGGGTGACGTTTCGTTCTATTTTATGTCGGCATACCTGCAGTAAAGCTTTAACCCAGAGGATGGCAAGATGCCTTTGATTTCGCAGTTTGTATTGGGTGCTGGCAGTGATTGGCAGGCGGTGGGGCAACCGTTGCGCCTGGCCAACCGTCACGGGCTGATCGCGGGCGCAACCGGTACCGGCAAAACGGTGACCCTGCAGCGTCTGATCGAGACTTTCAGCGATGCCGGTGTGGCGGTATTCGCGGCCGATGTCAAAGGTGACCTGTGTGGCCTCGGCGCCGCCGGTGCGCCGCAGGGCAAGGTCGCCGAGCGTATTGCCAGCATGCCCTGGCTGAATCACCAGCCACAGGCCTACCCGGTGACGTTGTGGGATGTGCATGGACTGAGCGGCCACCCTTTGCGCACCACGCTCAGCGAGATGGGCCCTCTGTTGCTTGGTGCGCTGCTGGAGTTGACCGACAGTCAGCAGGCTGCACTCTATGCTGCCTTCAAGGTGGCGGATCGCGAAGGATTGCTGCTGCTCGACCTGAAGGACCTGAAAGCGCTGCTTGGCCATCTCAAGGACAACCCGCAGGTGCTCGGGGAAGACGCTGCGTTGTTTACCAGCACCTCGGCGCAGGCGTTGTTGCGCCGTTTGGCCGGTCTGGAGCAGCAGGGTGCCGAAGCCCTGTTCGGTGAGCCGGCATTGCAGCTCGAAGACCTGTTGCACCCGGATCGTGATGGCCGAGGCCGCGTGCATCTGCTCGATGCCTCGCGCCTGGTGCATGAGGCGCCCAAGGTCTACGCAACCTTTCTGTTATGGCTGCTGGCCGAGTTGTTCGAGCAGTTGCCGGAGCGTGGCGATGCCGACAAGCCGCTGCTGGCGCTGTTCTTCGATGAGGCGCATCTGCTCTTTCAGGGTACGCCCAAGGCGCTGCAGGAACGTCTGGAGCAGGTGGTGCGGCTGATTCGCTCCAAAGGGGTCGGCGTGTATTTCGTCACCCAGTCGCCAGGTGATTTACCTGATGATGTGCTGGCCCAGCTCGGCCTGCGCATTCAGCATGGTCTGCGCGCTTTTACGGCCAAGGAGCAGAAGGCTCTGCGCGCCGTGGCTGATGGCTTTCGCCCGAACCCGGCGTTCAACACGCTCAGCGTGCTCACCGAGTTGGGTATCGGCGAAGCGCTGGTTGGCACGCTGGAGGAAAAGGGCACGCCGGCCATGGTCCAGCGTGTGGCCATCGCGCCGCCGCAGTCGCGTATCGGCCCGCTGAGCGATGCCGAGCGGGCCGCGCTGGTGCGCCAGTCATCGCTGGCGGGGCGCTATGACAAGCCTGTCGACCGCGAGTCGGCCTACGAGCTGCTCAACGCTCGTGCCGAACAGGCTCGTGATGCCGCGCCAGCCAAGGCAGCAGGAAAACAGCAGGTAGAGCTAGGGTTGGGCGATATGGCCAGCGATCTGCTGGGCAGCGCCATGAAAAGTGCCTTGCGTCAGGCGGCCAACCAGCTAGGCCGGCAACTGGTGCGCGGACTGATGGGGTCGTTGATGGGGGGCAAGAAGCGCTAGAAACGGTCGTCACCCCGCGAAGGCGAGCATCCAGTGCTGTGCGGTCAGGTTCGCGGGTGTGATGCTAAATGTCATTGTCAGCGCGTCCACTGTGGCCGGGCAGATGAACCCGGTACGGCAGGCTGTTACTGGCCTGCAGCTTCGCCAGCGGCTTCCTGCTTGTCCTGGCGTTCTTTCTCGATCTTCTCGATTTCCTTCTCGAAGGCCTGATCGAGCAGGCTGGGTTTCTTGCGCCAGGGTTTACGGTCAGGATCCGGTTGAGCGGCGTAGGTAATGACTTCTCCGCCGTAAACATCCTTGTAACGCTGCGCCTGGCGCTCAAGTTCGGCGCGCAGTTCGTCTTTCGTCACGTGTTTTACCTGTCTGTTATGAGCGATCCACACGACACGTGAAGCACCAGGCTTCACTGCAGCGGTCAGGAATCGATCAGGGGCTTTGCCTTGAGTGGCAAGGAGATGATCGTGCAAAGCGTGCGCAATCTTCTCCGTGTTCTTCGCTACTTGACTGTTTGTAACTTTATTACGAGAAAAGTTGCATGCAGCAACTATCGCGTATTATCACCAACGCCTTGCCAATGTCCAGTAATCAGCCTCTTAGCGTCTGGTAATGCAAGCGCAAGTGCAGTTGGCAACTTTGTCCGTGAGCCAGTAACTGCAAGCCCGGGCGCGTTGGCAGGTGATGCGCATTGACCGGGTGAGTGACGGGCTCGAAACAGAAGAAGTTCTGCGCCTGCGGACAGAACAACAGAAATACATCGCTGCCTTCGGCCTCGCAGACCAGTTGATAATCGGCATCCGCTTGAATGATGCGCGCCATGCCCGGCCATTGGGTAAAGGCATTGTCGACGAGTTGCTGCGGCAGCAGGGTCGGCTCTTCGAAGTTCCATGCCGGCGGCAACTCGACCCACTGACTGGACAGTTTGTCTTCAGCGTATAACCACACCCCGGCGGCTTTGGCCTGCAGGCGCGTGTGCGCGTTACGTGGCAGATAGGGGTGCAGGCCCAGACCATACCAGGTGGCGTGCGCGCCAAGATGGGTGGCGTGTAACGTCATGCGCAGGCAGCCGTCGTGCAGGCGAACGTGCAGCGTGGCGCGGTAGGGAAACGGCGATTGGCTGTCGAGGCGCAGGCTCGCGCTGTCGGATGTCACGTCGACTACCTGCCAGGGCTGCTGCCAGGCACTGCCATGAATCGGCAGGGGCTCATGATCGGTGTTGGCGCTTAGAGCCTGCCAGCCGGCAGGTGTATCGAAGCCGCCGCCGCCGATGCGATTGGACCAAGGAAGTAATGGATAGCAGGCCAGGCGCCTAGGATTGGCGCCGGCTAGCGCCTGCTCGTCGCTGTGTCGCAGCAGCGCTCGGCCATCGCTCAGGCGAGTCCAGTTGACCAGGCTGGCGCCCAGCTCTGGGGCGAGGGTCAGTTGTGTCAGGCTATCGCGCAGGGTCAGCAGGGTCGTTGGCATGTGGCGCTCCTGGGGCTATAAATGTCGGGAATTCATAGTGTCATCGTACAACTGCTGGGCTATCATGGCGGCAAAGCCACGTGTCTTAATTCGAGAATTCGTCCACCATGGATACGCAAAACGCTCAACCTCGTGCTCGTCGCAAACACCGCAGCCTGGCTCAGGAATTGGTGGCCGAGCTGTCGCAGCGCATTCGTGATGGACTGATCAAGCGCGGGGAGAAGCTGCCGACCGAATCGGCGATCATGGAGGAACAGGGCGTCAGCCGTACGGTGGTACGCGAGGCCTTGTCGCGTTTGCAGGCAGCTGGTCTGGTGGAAACGCGTCACGGCATTGGCACCTTCGTGCTGGACACGCCCAGTGCCAGTGGTTTTCGCATCGACCCGGCGACCATCGTCACCCTGCGCGACGTGCTGGCCATTCTCGAGCTGCGTATCAGCCTCGAGGTCGAGTCTGCGGGCATGGCGGCGGCGCGTCGTACCGATGTACAGCTCAAGGCCATCCGTGAGGCACTGGATGCCATCAACGAAAGTGCCGCGCATGCCAGTGATGCAGTGTCCTCGGACTTCCAGTTTCACCTGCGCATCGCTGAGGCCACCGGTAACCGCTACTTCACCGATATTCTCAGCCATCTGGGCACCAGCATCATCCCGCGGACCCGGGTCAATTCCGCCAGCCTGGCGCGTGATGACCAGAGCCATTACATGGCGCGCCTGGAACGTGAGCACGAGCAGATCTTCGAGGCCATTGCGCGTCAGGATGCCGAAGCGGCGCGTGCGGCCATGCGTCTGCACCTGACCAACAGCCGCGAGCGCTTGCGTCAGGCACACGAAGCAGCCGAGGCTGAAGCGCTGCACGGCTGAAGCCTGCCGAATGCACGCGGCGGCCTTGTGCCGCCGCGTGCGCTTCAGTGCCAGGCAGGAATCAGCGCACATGACGCTTTTTAGCGGCGATAGGCTAGGGCGATGATGCCGCCGACCACGACTAGGCCGCCGACCACCTGCAGTGCCCCCAGCACCTGACCCAGGATCAGCCAGCCGAGGACCATGCCGGCCACCGGCTCCATGTTCATGACCGGTGCATTACGCGCGATGTTCAGGCGTGGCATGCAAATGAACAGGGCGGAGAAGGCGGCACCATAGAGCAGCACCAGACAACCCAGCGCGATCCAGCCGACGCTTGCACTGGGCAGGCTCAAGCCGCCCGGAATCAGGCCGCTGGCGCCGAGCAGGGTGGAGGCGCTGAACACCACCGCCAGGGTCAGCATGCTGCGTACCGAGCCGGCCAGGCTGGAGAGGCGGTGCTCGGTGATCCACAGGGCGACGGCAAACACCCCGGCAGCGGTCAGGCTGAACAGAATGCCGGCGATCCATTCGCCATCCGGCGCGGCGCTGCTGCTCAGGCGTCCGGGCACGTCGAGCACCAGTACCAAGCCGAACAGGATAACGCCCATGATCCCCAGCGCCTGGCGCGTCGGTGCCGGGCCGCCAAGCGCCCAGGTGAGCAAGGCCAGAAGAATCGGCGACAGGTTCACCACCAGCAGCGCCAGTGCCACCGGAATGCGCGCCACGGCCGAGTAGATGCAGAAGCTCTGGATGGCGATCAGCAGGCCCAGCAGGATCTGCCAGCCCCAGGTGGCCCGCCCCAGTTTCAACGACTCTCGTCGCCACAGCACCAGCGCGACCAGTACCAGCAGGGTCACGCCGGCGCGCGCGAGCATCGCCAGGAGCAGGCCTGTGTCGTGGTCGAAGGCGATCCGCGCGGCGATATGGTTGCCGGCAAACGAGCAGGCCAGCGACGCGAGGATCAGAACGGCGATGTGACGGGGAAATGGGGTGGAACCTGGCATGACGTCAATCCTGTCTAGTCATGGCCTGCAAGCAGGCCCTAAAGCAAAACGCCGCCCGATTGGGCGGCGTCTCGTGCAATGCCCCGGGTTGGCTGTCAGAGCACCACGCTCGGCAGCCACAGCGAGATAGCGGGGATGTAGGTAACGGCCATCAGCACGGCGAACAGCGCGAGGTAGAACGGCAGCAGGGCCTTCACGGTATTTTCGATGGTGACCTTGCCGATTGCGGCGCCGACGAAGAGCACTGCACCCACTGGTGGAGTGATCAGGCCGATACCCAGGTTGACCAGCATGATCATGCCGAAGTGTACCGGGTCTACACCGAAAGAGGTGACCACCGGCAGCAGGATCGGGGTGAGGATCAGGATCAGCGGCGCCATGTCCATCAGCGTGCCCAGCACCAGCAGCATGAAGTTGACGCACATCAGGATCACGTAGCGGTTGTCCGAGAAGGTCAGGAACGCGGTGGTGATCTTCGACGGGATCTGCATCAAGGTCATGATGTAGCCGAAGCTCGCCGCGAAGGCGATCAGGATCATCACGATCGACAGCGTGCGTACGGTGCGGTGCAGCATCTTCGGCAGTTCACGCCACTTGTAGTCGCGGTAGATGAACATGGTCACGAAGAAGGCCCAGATCACCGCGACGGCAGCTGATTCGGTGGCGGTGAATACGCCGCTGAGAATGCCGCCGAGGATGATGAACATGGTCATCAGGCCCCACAGCGCCTCTACGCAGATCTTGATCGCCTGGCGCAGCGGAATCACTTCGCCCTTCGGGTAGTTGCGTTTCTTGGCGAACCACAGGCACAGGGTAGCCAGGGTTGCGCTCATCAATAGGCCCGGGCCGATACCGGCGACGAAGAGCGCAGCGATGGACACCGTGCCACCAGCGGCCAGTGAGTAGATCACCGAGTTGTGGCTGGGCGGGGTGAGCAGCGCCTGTACCGAGCCGGAGACGGTGACGGCGGTGGCGAATTCACGCGGGTAGCCTTTCTTCTCCATTTCCGGGATCAGCACCGAGCCGACCGAGGCGGTGTCGGCCAGGGAGGAACCGGAGATAGCGCCGAAGAACGTCGAGGCAGTGATATTGACCAGTGACAGACCGCCACGGACGAAGCCCACCAGTACCCCGGCGAACGCCACCAGGCGCCGCGCCATGCCGCCTTCGGCCATGATCGCGCCGGCCAGTACGAAGAACGGAATGGCCAGCAGGGAGAATTTGTTCACGCCGCCGGCAATCTGAATCATCACGGCATGCAGCGGGATGTCGATGTACCAGGCGCCGAGCAGCGCGGAAACACCGAGTGAATAAGCAACCGGAACGCGCAGCAGGATCAGGACGATGAAACTGCCCAGGAGAATGGCGGCATCCATTTACGCGACCTCCTTGCAATCTTCAGTGTGTTCGAAGTCGACGGCACGGCGCTTGTGTTGATCGCCGTAAAGCAGTTGTTCGATGACGAACAGGAGGGTGATGAAACCGCCCACCGGGATTGGCATGTAGCTGATGCCGACACGTACCGAGGGCAGGGTGCTGAGGTATTGGTTCCAGGTCGCTGCACACAACTTGTAGCCCCAGATCAGCATGAACAGCGCGATGCCGCCCATGACCAGGCGTACGAATAGCGTGATCAACGGTGCCAGGGTTCGTGGCAGGCGATCGGTCAGTGAGGTCACGGCCATGTGGGCACCAGCACGGTAGCCGGCAGCGGCACCGACGAAGGTGAACAGCACCATCAATAGCACTGAAATAGGCTCGGGCCAGCCCAGTCCTTGACCCAGCACGTAACGGCTGAAGACGCCCCAGGGGATGATCGTGGCCATGATCACGATCGCCAGGCTGGCGGTTGCGATGCAGGCACGGTAGATGGCGTCGTTGACGCCTAGAACCAGGTTTTTCATGAGACTTCACCGGTTGCGCGGCGCAGGCGGTTGGCCTGCGCCGCGCGCTTGCGCGTGGATTACTGGACGGCTTCGATGCGCTTGATCAGGTCGGCGAACTGCGCGCCGTACTTCTCACGAACCGGGGCGGTGGCGTCGTAGAAGGGCTTGGTGTCGACTTCGATGAACTCGACGCCTTCAGCCTTGAGCTTCTCGTCGCTGGCCTTTTCCTTGGCGACCCACAGCTTGCGCTCTTCCAGTTGCGCTTCCTTGGCCAGTTTCTTGACCAGCGCCTGTTGTTCCGGCGTCAGCTTGTTCCAGGTGGTCTTGGACATCAGCAGCGGCTCGGGGAGGATCAGGTGATGGGTCTGGGTGTAGTACTTGGCCGCGCGGAAGTGGTTGTGCTCGAGCAGGGTCGGCGAGTTGTTCTCGGCGCCGTCGATCACGCCGCTCTGCAGGGCGCTGAAGATTTCACCGGTGTCCATGGCGATGCCGTTGGCGCCCATGGCGTTGAGGGTGTCGATGAACAGCGGGTTGCCGATCACGCGGATCTTCATACCCTTGAGGTCTTCCAGCTTGCGTACCGGCTTCTTGGTGTAGAGGCTGCGGCTGCCGGCTTCCATCCACGCCAGGCCGACCATGTTGAAGTCGGAATTGGTGATGGCGTCGAGAATTTCCTGACCGATCTCGCCGTCGACCACCTGGCGCATGTGCTCGATATCGCGGAACACGAACGGCATGTTGAAGACGTTGGTGGCCGGTACCACCGGACCTACCGAACCGAGGCTGACGCGGGTCAGCTGCACGGCGCCGATCTGCGTCTGCTCGATCACTTCTTTCTCGGAACCCAGCACACCGCCGGCGAACATGCGGTATTTGATTTCACCGTCGGTGGCCGCTTCCAGCTTCTTGCCGAGGCTCTCCATGGCCACTACGGTCGGGTAGCCAGCCGGATGGATTTCGGCAATCTTCAGGGTCGTCTCGGCCTGTACCAGGGAGGACAAACCGAGCGCTAGGGGAAGTGTGGCGAGAAGCAACTTGCGTTTGAGGTTCATGCGGAAAGCTCCGTCTTGTTGTTGTGGGTAAGCAGCGGTGTAGCCGGTGCCGCGAACGGCCCGGGGTGAAGCGGGTCAGGGGTGGAAGGCAGGCTCCTCGATACCGCACACGCCGGCCTGCAGGGCGAACACACCGCCGGCCAGTGGCTGGTCGGAGAGATCGCCGCCAGGGCGGATCGAGGTGACGAACAGGGTGTCCAGATTGGCCCCGCCGAAGGCGCACATGGCGGGTTTCTTCACGGGAACCGCCAGCGAACGGTCGAGGCGGCCATCCGGGGTGAAGCGATGGATCAGGCCAGCGTCGTTACCGCAGATCCAGTAGCAGCCGTCGACGTCCATGGCCGCGCCATCCGGGCGACCCGGATACTGCTGCATGTCGATGAACAGGCGCCGGTTGTGCGGCGTGCCGCTGTCGGTGTCGTAGTCGAAGGCCCAGACGTTCTGCACGCTTGGGTGCGAATCGGAGAGGTACAGGGTGCGGCCATCGGGGCTGAAGGCCAGGCCGTTGGGCACGATGAAGTCGTCGAGCACCTGCTGCAACTGGCCGTCGTAGCGATACAGCGCACCGACGCGCGCGCCCTGGGCCATGTCCAGCAGCATGGTGCCGGCCCAGAAGCGGCCCTGGCGATCACAGCGACCATCGTTGAAACGCATCTCTGCTTGGGCATGTTCGACCTGCGCCAGGCGCTCGCTCTGGACGCTGCCATCGGCTTGTGGGCGCAGATGGAAGAGGCCGCTCTGCATGCCGGCGAGCCAGCCACCGGCAGGGTGCAGGGCGATGCAGGCAAGCATCTCCTCGGCCTGCCAGCTTTGCGTCTGGCCAGTGGCTGCAGACCAGCGGTGCAGGCGTCCGGCAGGTATATCGACCCAGTACAGGGCCTGTTCGGCTGTGCTCCAAACCGGGCTTTCACCCGTGGCGTTGCGCGCATCGACAATCAGTTCGGCTGTCATGGCAGGGCGCTCTAGTTGTTGTTATGGCGGGGGGGGGGGCGAGCGTATCAGTCGTCGCCGAACGGGCCGGCGGCCACGAAGGCGCCGCCCTGGTAGATGCGCGCGGGGTCGTCGGCGGCCGGCATCGGCTGCGCTTCGACCTTGTCGCGAAACACTTCCGAGCTGTCCTTGGGCGTGAAGCCCAGGTGCGCGGCCTGGCTGTTGTCCCACCACACGTCACGGTTGGCCGACATGCCGTAGACCACGGTGTGGCCGACGTTCGGGGCGTACAGGCAGCGTTCGAGCAGGTGGGTGAGGTCGTCGTAGCTCAGCCAGGTGCTCATCATGCGGCGGTTGGCCGGCTCGGGGAACGAGGAGCCGATGCGGATGCTGACGGTTTCGATGCCGTAGCGGTCGAAGTAGAAGCTGGCCATGTCTTCGCCGTAGGACTTGGACAGGCCGTAGTAGCCATCCGGACGGCGCTGGCAGTTGGCGTCGAGATGCTCGTCCTGCTTGTAGAAGCCGATGACATGGTTGGAGCTGGCGAACACCACGCGTTTCACGCCATGGCGACGGGCCGCTTCGTAGACATGGAACACGCCGCAGATGTTGGCGCCGAGAATTTCCTCGAAGGGACGCTCGACCGAGACGCCGCCAAAGTGCAGGATGGCATCGACGCCATCGACCAGTTGATGCACAGCCGCTTTGTCGGCCAGGTCGCAGCGCACCACTTCTTCATGGGGGCTGGCGGCAGGGGCCATCTCGCCGATGTCGGACAGGCGCAGGATGTTCGCGTAGGGGCGCATGCGCTGGCGCAGTACCTTGCCCAGGCCGCCGGCAGCGCCGGTCAGCAGCAGGCGATTGAAGGGGCGCAGTTCACTGGAGGTCGTGGTCATGGCGGGCCTGGACTCGTATTACTTGTTGTTATTGGGTTGTCATACGTTGTCGTATGACTTGTGGCGATTATCAGCACCCCTCTGGGTAATGTCAACGCGATAATGGATGTTAATTACACGCCAAAGGCGGTGTGAGATTGCCTTTTTCGCTCGGTAAATGAGCCGGCGATTTTACTGAAGAATGTTATGAGAGCGCTCTGGAAAGCAGATTTCGGAGGTCTGCCTGAATGTCAGAGGGAGCAGGTGGGCAATCGGTGTGTGATGCGGGCAGGGCTGCTGTGTGGCGGTATTCGACTAATGTTGTATGACAACGTATCTCGATGTGCCGCTGCGCCACTGATGATTGGCCACCGCCAAACCGAGATTCTGCGTGCGCGCACTGTTCTGCGGCGATGGCGCGTGTTTTTTCGCGCTCATCACTTGTGCATGCAGTGGTGTGTCAGTGACCTGCCGACACGCCGTGATCGATGGCCAGGTCCGCGCCAGTGATGGAGCGTGCGCCAGGCAGGCAGAGAAAGTGCACCAGCTCGGCGACCTCGGCTGGCTGTATGAAGGATGCACGTTCACCCTGCGGGTACTTGGCCAGCAGATCACGGTAGTACGCCTCGGGATCTCCACCGCCATAGTGTTCAGCCTGGAAACGCAGCATGGGCGTGTCGATGTCGCCTGGCGAAACCGTATTGCAGCGGACACCGAAGGGCGCGAGATCGAGCGCCAGTGCCTTGCTCATCAAGGTAACGCCACCTTTGCTGGCGCAATAGGCCGCTGCGTTGCGGTTACCCTGACGCCCGGCATCGCTGGAAATGTTGACGATCGCGCCCTGTGTGGCTTTCAGATGAGGGATGAGCGCCGCGCACATGAAGAAGCTGCCCTTGAGGTTGACGTCCAGCACGATGTCGAAATCCTCCTCGCTGCAGTCCTCGACCGGCCCCTCACGCCAGACGCCAGCGGCGTTCACCAGGGCGTCGATGCGGCCCAATGTCTGCACGGCTTCGGTGGCGATGCGCTGGCATTCGCCGGAGTGGCGTATATCACCGGCACAATGGCCGGCCAACTGTCCCGTGTCGTCCAGCCTGCGCAGTGCTGCGCTGTCCAGGTCGGTGGCGAATACACGCCAGCCTGAGGCACTGAAACGTTGCACCAGGGCCTGGCCGACACCACCGCATGCGCCGGTTATCAAAACGACGGGTTCGCTCATCGGTATTTTCCTCTGTTGCAGGTGACGCCATTGCTGGCGTAGGCAGATGAGACGCCGTCGAGTCAGGGCGCCTTGTTTTCGATCAGGCAATTACCGCCATCGACCACCAGCACTTCGCCGGTCACGTAGCTGGCCTCCGGTGAGGCAAGAAAGGCCACGGCTGCGGCGATCTCCGCCGGGTGTCCCGCACGGCCGATGGGCGTGTAGCGACCGGCGAGGCGTTCCTCTTCGGTTGACGACTCGGTGGCGATCCAGCCGGGGGCCACGCTGTTGACGGTGATGCCATCGCGAGCGACTTCCAGCGCCAGGCCCATGTTCATCCCGACCATTGCAGCCTTGGCTGCGCTGTAGGCCGCTTCACCGCGATTGCTGCCACGGGTGCCGGTCGTGGAGCTGATCTGTACCACCCGTCCGTAGCCTCTGGCACGCATGCCGGGCAGCACCGCTCGGGTCAGCAGAAAGGCCGTGGTCAGGTTGCGGTTCAGCGCCAGGTTCCAGGTTGCCAGATCGGTATCCACCACCTCGGCGAAGGGCTCCGGGCTGCCCTGCATGGCCATGCCGGCATTGTTGACCAGAATATCGATCCGCCCCCAGAGCGATTCGGCCCAGGCGGCCAGGTCGTTGACCTGGCCTTCGTCAGTCAGGTCGGCGATACAGCCTTCGGCCTCGAAGCCCTCACTGCGCAACTGCGCCACACGGTCGAACAGGCGTGCGCTGCTGGCGCTGATGATCAGTTTCACACCGTTCTGCCCTAGCCGACGGGCGATGGCCATGCCGATGCCATGCTCGCTGCCCGCACCACTGATCAGGGCCACCTGACCTTGCCACTGCACGTTCGTCATTGCGCTCTCCTTCGGTTTAGCGGATGTGCGGCAGAGTAGGGCGTATCCGGCTGATGGAAAAAGACAGCTATCGTCAGATTTTCTGATAGCTTGGATCGACTCTTCCCAAGAAAAAGCGCATGAGGTGGCAGTTTTTTTGTCGTTCACCTTGTCGGTTGAAAAATGAAATCAGGAATTCTGAAAACCATGGCGTTTTCCAGTGATTCGCTCGCGATCTTCCTGGCCGTGCTCGACGGCGGCTCCTTTTCTGCCGCAGCGCGCAGGCTTGGCCGGGTACCCTCGGCGGTGAGCATGGCGATTGCCCAGCTTGAGGCAGAGCTGGATCTGCTCCTGTTCGACCGCACCACACGCAAGGCCTTGCCTACCGCCGCCGCCTTGGCGCTCGAACCGCAGGCGCGTCAGGTGATCTGCCAGTTGAACCTGCTCGATGCCCAGGCGCTGCAACTGCACAAGGGGTTGGAGCAGCGCCTGAGTATCGCGATCGCCCCGGAGTTGTTGCCGGGGCGCTGGAGCTTGCCCCTGGCCACTTTGGCCGAGGAGTTTCCGGGGTTGGAAGTCGAGGTGCGTTCGGCTACCCAGGTCGATGCCGTGCGCATGCTGCATGAAGGTACGGTGCAGTTGGCGGTGGTCTTCGAGCGACCGGGAATCGATGAGCGCGAGTCCTTTCTCGAGGCGGGCAGCCAACTGCTGGTGGCGGTCGTGGCGCCCGGACATGTGCTGGCCCAGGAGCAGAACCTCGCGGTACGTGAAGAGCTGCTGGCAGAGCAGCGGCAGATCATGGTCGGTTCAGGCAGACCACAGGGCGCTGATCCCCGTATGGTGCTGTCACGGCGCTTCTGGTTGACTGACAGTTATCAGGCGACCCTGGAACTCGTCCAGGCCGGCCTGGGTTGGGCCTACCTGCCACAGCCTCTGGTGCAGCCGCTGATCGCTTCCGGGGCGGTCACTGAAGTGCGTTTCAATAACATGACCAGCCGCCTGCGCCTGTGGGTAGACCTGATCTGGATGAAGTCGCAGCCACTCGGCCTGGGTGCCCGGCGCTATCTCGAACGGATGCGCCAGGTGTTCAGAGATGAACCACCCCGAGCCTGAGGTGGATGGCCTCAGGCCAGACGCAGATGGTTGTCCCACAGGCCGGCGGGCAACTCCAGTGCCTTGGCCAGGATGCGCTCGCCGCTGCAGTCGTAGAGCCTGCAGCGACCCTGACCGGAGGTGACGACGAAGCCGTCGGCGACTGCACCTACGCCTGCGCAGTCCGCTAGCGGCACGTCGAGACGCACTTCGGCGCTGTCCAGATCCCAGATGAAGAAGCGGTTGCCGCGCGGTGCGGTCATCGCCAGCAGACGCAGCTCGTCGTGGATGGCCACGCTGGCGGTGTACTGGTTCATCGCCGCACGCTGCGCTTCGCCGAGGGCGAAAGGTTGATACGGCTGGCCGGGGCGTTTGATCGCCAGCAGCGGTACGGCATCGTGCATATCGCCCATGTACTGCTGACCACTGACCACCGTGCCGTCGCGCGCGACAGCCAGGTGGCGGATGCTGTTCTGCTGGTCGGCCAGGTACTCCTGGCTGACCAGGCTGCCGTCGCGCTGCATCAGCACCAGGCTGGCCTGCATGGCGTCGAGGTTCATCTCCACACGGCTTTCCGCTTCGGTGCGGATGCCGCCGTTGGCCACCACCAGGGTTTCGCCATCGGGCATCCACAGCAGTTGGTGCGGGCCGACGCCATGCGTGCTGTGTTCGCCATTGCGCTGCAGTTGCTCGCCCTGCAGGCGATAGACGCCGAGTACGCCGCGACCCGGTTCGCGGGTGTCGTTCTCGGTGCTGTACAGCCACTCGCCATCTTTGTGGAACACCGCATGGCCGTTGAAGTGCCGGTCGGCCGGTGTCTGCAGCGTTTGCAGCAGGCGGCCGTCGCGGGTGTCGATCAGGTAGCTCTCGGTGCTCGGGCGGCGCCCGACGAACAGCGCCAGGGGTAAGCTGGGGTGCGGCACCACGTCATGGCAGCGTTCGTTCACCGGGGTGGCAAAGGCGCGCTGGCCGTCGAGGCGATAGCCGACGGCATAGTGCCTGCCATCGCCGTCATCGCGGGCCGACAACAGCAGCGGTTGTCCCGCCGGGCCGAACCACGTCCAGCCGCCGAAAGCACCGGCGGCCGCCAGACCGGCAGCGGCGGCGCCAAGGCCGAGGAAGGCTCTGCGGCGCATGTTCAGTCCCCGTCGTGGGCGTTGAAGCCGATCTGTACGTCGAGCGCCTTGGCCAGCTCGCTTTCCTGCAGGCGATGCAGGCGATTGAGGCTGTCGTAGAGCTCGTTAAGGGCTGCGCGACCGGCTTCATCGGCCAGCAAGTCGCCCAGTGGCTTGTCGAGTGCGGCCAGGCGATGGCGAGTGTCCTGGTAAGCGGCGTCGATGCGGTTGGCCAGGTCAGCCTGATCGTCGCCCAGCAGGGTCTGGATACCGTCACGGTTGCTGCCGTGCCAGAGCAGTTCGGCATTGGCCAGTGCCGCGCCCAGGTTGGCTAGGCTGGCGGCGCTGCGCCAGGCTTCGGCCTGGTAGGGCTGAGGGATGCCTTTGCTCTGCCGGCCCATGGGCGCGCCGAGTTTTTTCTTCAGGCCATCGAGTGCAGTGACCTGTACGCGCAGCAGGTCGGCAATGGCTTCGTTGGCGTCGGCATAGCGTTCGTTGGGGAATGCCTTGAGCTGTTCGGCCATGCCCGGTTTGCCTTGCCATTCGCTGATGATCTGCGCGGCCAAGGCCTGCTGGTGTTGGCCGATGGCTTGCAGCAATGGGCAATAGCGCACTTTCTGTTCGGCTTGAGTGAGATCCAGCGCCGGGTCGAACAGGATGTATTCGTAGGCCGTCAGCCCCTGCACCACCACGCTTGCCTTGGCCAGGTCATCGTTGCTCAGTTGCGGCTTGCTCTTGAGCAGAGCCTCGACCTGACGCTGCACCAGGTTCTTCTTGTCCGGCCAGAACTGGATCTGCCAGGCACGATTGCCTTCGGCCAGCGGCCCTACCAGCAAGGGCTGCAAACCAGCCCAGGCACTCTGCGCGCCGAGGAAGGCCTGGCGCGCGGTGCCCAGGTCGGCATTGCCGGCGCAGAACGCCTCGGCATTCACGGCCAATTGACGATCGGTCTCCTGCCAGCTGGCGTAGGCCGGCAGCAGCACGCCGTCGGTCAGCGCTGCGCTGACCTTGGTGCGAGGGTTCTGCTGGCCGCAACCGAGCAGAGCCAGACCTAGCAGTGAGGCGATCAGAGTTCTATGCAACATTGCAGGCTCCTTAGAGGGAATTGAGGAAGGCGAGCAGGGCGGAGCGCTCTTCGCCATCGAAACGCAGTACATGCTGCTTGGCAGCCTCGGCTTCGCCACCGTGCCAGAGAATGGCCTCCAGCAGGTTGCGCGCACGGCCGTCGTGAAGGAACTGGGTGTGGCCGTTGACCGCTTGCGTCAGGCCGATGCCCCACAACGGCGGCGTGCGCCATTCGCGGCCGCTGGCGAGAAACTCCTCGCGGCCATCGGCCAGGCCTTCGCCCATGTCGTGCAGCAGCAGATCGGTATAGGGACGGATCAACTGGTTGGCCAGTTCCGGCTCGGCGGCATCGGCCGAGGTGGTGAAACTGGGCGTATGGCACTTCTGGCAGCCGGCCTGATGGAACAGGCTCTTGCCCTTGAGCACAGCAGGGCTGTCGACATCGCGCCGCGCCGGTACGCCGAGGTTGCGGCTATAGAACAGCACGCTGGCGAGGATGTTGTCGCTGACCTCCGGTTCGCCGCCATGGGGGGCGGCGAGGCAGTCGTTCTGCGCCGCAGTGCAGTTGTCATGGGCAATCAATGTGGTGGTCAGGCCCATGTCATTGGCGAAGGCGTCGGCGTTCTGCTGATTGAGGTTGGGCTGGCCGGCCTTCCAGCCGAAGCGACCGAGCACCGTGCGCTGCTGTTGGCGATCCCAGACCCGGTTGGGGCGGCCGGAAATACCATCGCCGTCGGCATCGTCCGGATCGGCGTTCGCCAGGATGTCCTGTTCGGCGATGGCTTCGAGCAGGCCGAGGCCGATCATCGGCGGGGCAATGCGGGTGGAGAACAGGGTATCGGGGTGCATCTCGCCGTAACCGAGTTGAGTGATCTGCAACTGCGGTTTGCGCAGTTCCACCTGCGTGCCGTCGGCGAAGCGCACCGGCACGCTGCGGTAGGTCACGCGAACCTTGCCTTCTGGGGCTACGCCGGGGTTGGCCATATCCTGCAGTTGAGTGCCATAGGTCGGTTCAGGCACCACGCCATGGCGTACCAGCCAGTGGGCATGCTCCGCGCCAGCGGGCAGCGACAGGCGCACCAGCATGGAGGCGGCGCTGACGGCATTGGGCTCCGGTGGGTGGCCGCGCCCATCCTTGATGTGACAGTTCTGGCAGCCGTTGGTGTTGAACAGCGGACCGAGGCCATCACGTGCTGTGGTGGTGGCGGGCGCGGTGACCCAGGGATTGCGGAAGAAACTGTTGCCTACGGCAAAGTCCAGGCGCCGGCTCGGTGCCAGATTGGCCGAGGGCTGGGAGAAGGCGTTGTGATCGAACTTGCGTACCGTGGCGGTGCCTGCCGAGAGTGCCTCTCCCGGCTCTGCCGCCGTGAAGTTCGCTTGCTGCTCGCAGGCGATCAGGGGCAGGGCCAGAAAGGGCAACAGGCAACGCTGGAGCGGCGACATCGAGGAACTATCCGAACAGGCAAGAAAGCGGGGCGCCAAGCTTAGCAGGCTAACGTAATTTAAATAAGATGAATTAGCGTTATCTCTATGTGGCCATAGGTCGCGGCCGCTTTCCCGATACGCCTGGCAAGGCTCAGGCCGATACCGGCTTTGCCGCGTCGTAGCGGGCACGGGCCTGGGCGATTGTGCTGTGGCTATTCTCAGCCCAGGCAATCAACCCGGCCAGCGGTACCAGCAGCGACTCGCCCAATACGCTCAGCCGGTATTCCACGCTGGGCGGTTTGGTGGGGTAGACCGTCCGTTCTAGCAGGCCGTCGCGTTCCAGTTCGCGCAGGGTCTGGGTCAGCATGCGCTTGGAGATATCCGGCACGGCTCGCTGTACCTCACTGAAACGCAGCGCCTGCCGGGTGAGAGCCAGCAGGATCAGCATCGTCCATTTGCTGCCCATCTGGTCGAGTACATCGCGCACCGGGCAGCGCTCGGCTATGAGTGGCATCGTACTCCAGGCCTGGAAGCTGGCAGCCAGTCTGGCACGTACAGTCGCAGGGTTATCGCCGGGTAACCTGGTCACGAAAAGCTGCCTCCTTCCACATGTGGCTTAGTGGTCTCAGAATGAAACCAGGTTTTTATTCTAGTCCATGAGGTGAATACGATGACAACGCCAGAAACCATCCTGATAACCGGCGCTGCCGGGCAGCTGGGGCGCCTGGTACTGGCCGATCTGCAGCGTCGGGCGGTGACGGCGAAGCTGGTTGGTCTGGTACGTGATGCCGCCGGGGCTCGCGATCTGGCCGAGCAGGGCGTGGAGCTGCGGGTCGCCGACTACAACGATCCGCTGGCACTGGCCAGTGCTCTGGTGGGGGTCGACAAGCTGTTGCTGATTTCTTCCAGTGAGGTGGGGCAGCGCAGCGCTCAGCACCGCAATGTGGTCGATGCCGCCGTGGCCGCAGGGGTCAGGCTGATTGCCTATACCAGCGTGCTGCATGCCGACCGCAATCCCATGATGCTGGCGCGCGAGCACCGTGAGAGCGAAGCGCTGATCCGTGCCAGCGGCCTGCCATTCACCTTGCTGCGCAATGGCTGGTACAGCGAGAACTACGCCATAGGCGTGGCGGCGGCTGTGGAGCATGGCGTGGTGTTCGGCGCGGCGGCGGATGGCAAGTTATCGCTGGCTGCGCGCCGCGATTATGCCGAGGCAGCTGCCGCAGTGCTGGTCGAGGATGTGGCCAGGCATAGCGGCAACGTCTATGAGCTGGCGGGTGATCAGGCCTATACCCTGGCGGATTTCGCTGCGGAGATTACCCGTCAGGCCCATCACCCCGTGCGTTACCAGAACATGCCGCAAGACGAGTACAAGGCAGCGCTGATAGGCGTGGGCCTGCCCGCAGATGTTGCCGAATTGCTGGCCGATAGTGATGCCAGGGCCGCAGAGGGTGTGCTCTACGAGCCAGGTAAGGCCCTGAGCCAGCTTATTGGTCGCCCGACTACAGCCCTGAGCGAAAGCGTGGCGAGCGCTCTGGCATCCTGATGCCGTACGGCATATCCGCTGGCATGTTGTGCCCCCTGCTCGGCACATCACTGCTGTTGTCAGCTGCCCAGGGTTCGCTGCATCGAGCCAATCACCACCGAGCGACCACGGCACGATGATCTAGGCTGAATCCATGGAGCAGATGGCGAGGGACTGACGCTGCAGTGGCCATGCCACAGAGAGGCGGTGTTCGAGTGTGCCGAGCCCCGCGGCTTGATCGGTCTTGTGCTCTGCGTGCGGCGTGCGATGATGCCAATGTGCCTTTATGGTGCCCGTGGAGTTCGATCATTTTGAAAACACTGCTTGATGCGCAATGGGCTGCACTGGAACGGGTCATGGCCATCGCTGAATTTGCCCCCGATGGTCGGCTCGTGCGCGCCAACGACAACTATCTGGCCTTGTTCGGCTATTGCACGGAGCAGGTTGCCGGGCAGCATCATTCGTTCTTCTGTAGTGCCGACAGCGCCGAGCCTGTGGCGCACGAGCGTTTCTGGCAACCCCTGAGTGCCGGCGCAGCATACAGCGGGCAGGTCGAACGCCTGCGCCAGGGTGGCCACAGTTGCTGGCTACAGACCACCTACATGCCGGTCATGGATGAGGCCGGCCGGGTACGGCAGATCATGCAGGTCGCCATCGATATCACCGCGCGGATGCAGCACGAACAGGAACAGCAGCGCCATCTCAGGCAGTTGTCGCTGGTGGCCGATGCCAGCGACTCGGCTGTGGTGATCAGTGATGCGAATCCGTACATCGTCTACGTCAATGCCGGCTTCTGCCGGATGTTTGGCTGGACGGCGCAGGAGGTCTTGGGGCAGGGGCCCATCGCCCTGCTTGCTCCTGACAAGGATGCCGAGTACGTGCAGCGATATCGAACCACGCTGGCAGCAGGCTTGCCGGTTGAGCGCGAGGAGGTCGTCGAGGGCAAGGACGGACAGCGTTACTGGGTCAAGATCATCAGCAACCCGATCATGGATGGCGCCGGGCAGTGGCAACTGACGGTGACCATCCTGACCAACATCACTCAGGCCAAGATGCATGAGGTATTGCAGCACTCGGTCATGGAGGCCATGGCCCGGGAGCGGCCACTGACCGAGGTGCTGGAGCTGATCTGCATGGAGGTCGAGCGTATTGCCCCCGAAGTGGTCGCCTCGATTCTCGAGGTGGACGAAAGTGGTCTGCTGCACCCGCTGGCGGCACCAGGCCTGGCGCTGGAGTACCAGCAGAAACTCGATGGCGTGGCAATCGGGCCGGCCGTCGGTTCATGCGGGACGGCGGCCTGGCGCAAGGCATATGTCTGGGTCGATGACATTGCCACTGATCCACTGTGGGCCGATTACCGTGATCTGGTGCTGCCGCTGGGCTTTCGGGGCTGCTGGTCCGCTCCTGTGCTCAACGCACAAGAGCGAGTTGTCGGTACCTTCGCCTTTTACTTCCGCCGCGCGCCGCAGGATTGTTCGATGCAGTTCTACAGGCGCCTGGTCGAGGCCTGTCAGCATTTGTGCGGGCTGGCGCTGGAGCGTGAACAGACACGCCGGCGCATACGCCAACTGGCGTTCTACGACGCCCTTACCGGGCTGCCCAACCGCAGTCTGCTGCAGGCCCGGGCGGATCAGGCGATTACCACTGTCACGCGAGAGGCCGAGTGGCTGGCGGTGTTGTTCATCGACCTTGACCGCTTCAAGCACGTCAATGATTCACTCGGGCATTCCGCCGGAGACGATCTGTTGCGTCAGGTTGCCGCGCGTATCCAGAGTGTATTGCGCGAGTCGGACATCGCCGGGCGCCAGTCGGGTGATGAGTTCGTCGTGGTTCTGCCCGGTTGCGATGCCAATGAGGTGACGCTGGTGGCCGAGCGTCTGCTGCAATTGCTGGCGGAACCGTTCAGCCTGGGTGGAACCAGCCTGCAGGTTTCCGGCAGCATCGGCATCGCCATGTATCCCAATGACGGGCGTGACATGGAGACGTTGATGGGGCGCGCCGACATGGCCATGTACCAGGCCAAAAGCAGTGGACGAGGCCGCTTCCATTTCTACAGCAGTGAAATCAACAGGTTGGCGCAGGAGCGTCTGCAGATGGAGGGCGCCTTGCGCCAGGCGATCAGGCAGGGTGGGCTGCACCTGCATTACCAGCCGCAAATCGATCTGGCCGACGGGCGTCTCTATGGCATCGAAGTCTTGGCGCGCTGGACGCACGCAGAGCTGGGTGAGGTTCCGCCCGTGCGTTTCATTGCCCTGGCTGAGGAGTGTGGGCTGATCGTCGAACTGGGGCATTGGGCTGTGCAGGAGGCCTGCCGGCAGTTGGCCGAGTGGCGCGCTGCGGGGCTGCGCGTGCCGGTGATATCGGTCAACCTGTCGCCGACCAGCTTCCATAACCTCGACTTGCCGGGCTTTCTGGCCAAGACCCTGCAGGCCAATGCCCTGCTGCCAGAGGATCTGACGCTGGAGCTGACCGAAAGCATCCTTCTCGACAGTAACCCCAGCACGATGAAAGTCCTCGATGAGCTGCATCGACAGGGCATCCGTTTGTCACTGGACGACTTTGGTACGGGCTACTCCAGCCTCAGTTATCTGCGGCGGCTGCCCATATCGGAACTGAAGCTCGATCGCAGTTTCGTGTTCGACCTCGAGCATGATGAGGCGACGCGAGCCCTGAGCAG
Source organism: Pseudomonas wenzhouensis (assembly GCF_021029445.1). NCBI lineage: Bacteria > Pseudomonadati > Pseudomonadota > Gammaproteobacteria > Pseudomonadales > Pseudomonadaceae > Pseudomonas > Pseudomonas wenzhouensis. The sequence continues at coordinate 3,275,158 of NZ_CP072610.1, read as the reverse complement.
CGCAATTCTGGGCATTGGCAAGAGCCTGCAGCTGACGGTGGTAGCCGAAGGCGTGGAAAATGAAGTGCAGCATCGCCTGCTGCGCGAGCAGGGCTATCCGGTGGCGCAGGGCTATCTGTATTCCAGGCCGCTTGCCGCGCTGGAATTTGCGCAATGGCTGAATCAGGCCGCAGGCCGGCAGAGCGAGACATGAACGGCGTCAGCGCATGGTCTTCGCCCCTGGTTCAGGGTCGCCCGGCATGCGCTGGAAACGCTTGCGAAAGGCGCTCGGTGAGACACCGACCCGCTGGCAGAACAGGCGGCGGAACGAGTTGCTGTCCTCGTAGCCGACGCGACGGGTGATCACCTCGAAATTCAGCCGGGTGGTTTCCAGCAACTCCTTGGCCTTTTCCAGGCGCAAGGTCTGCAGGTAGGCCAGTGGCGCGTAGCCTGTTGCGTCCTTGAAGCGACGTTTGAAGTTGCGCACGCCGAAGCCGAAGCGCGCGGCCAGTTCGTCGATGCCGCAGGGTTCGGCGACGTGTGTCTCCATCCAGTCCTGCGCGCGCAGGATCGCTGCATCGCCATGGCTGCGGGGCAATGACCAGCTGATATAGACGGACTGCTCGCTGCGCACGTTGTCGAGCAACAGATAGCGACTGCATTGCTGCGCCAGCTCGCGCGAGGCGAAGCGGCGAATCAGGTGCAGCAGCAAGTCTATCGCTGCACTCGCGCCGCCACTGCTGATCACCCGGCCGTCCTCGCAGAGGATACGGCGCGCGTCCACGCGTGCTTGCGGGTAACGATGTCGCAAGAGATCGGCGAAGGCCCAGTGGGTGGTGACTTCGACACCGTCGAGCAGGCCGGCTTCAGCCAGCATGAAGGTGGCCGTGCACATCGAGGCTACGACTGCGCCCTGTGCATGCTGATGGCGCAACCAGGTCGCATAGTGCCCGAACGCCGGCAGGGCTTCGCGCAGGCTGAAAAGAAAGCCGGGGATCAGCACTAGGTCGGTTTTTGTCACCGCGTTCATCGCCATATCCACCTGCATGCTGCGGCCAAGCGCGTTGTTCACCGGTTGTCCATCCAGCGAGACCAGGCTGAGGGTGAACGGCGCAGCGCCCGGCCGGGCGAAGCGATTGGCCGCATCGAGGACTTCGAGTGACAGGGCGGCGCTGGCCATGGAGCTGTACTCGGCCAGCAGCAGGGTGATGTGCATGGGAGCCTGCTTGCGTAATTCGCATGGTATTAGTCATTTATGCATCTACCTTAGCGCAAACGGACTATTTAGAGTGCGGCATCCGCCATTCAAACAGGTGTTTTTCGCATGAACCTATGGTTTCGTCTTTTCCTCATGCTGCTGCGTCGCCCCTGGCGCAAGCCGGTGCCATGGCTCGCCACCACTGTGGTGCGGCTGCGGGTGTGGCCGCTGGATCTGGATTTCAACCGCCACGTCACCAATGGTCGTTACTTCACCCTGGCCGATGTCGGACGCATGGATTACGTACTGCGCAGCGGCGCTTTTCGCGTGGCGCTTCGGCACCGCGCGCTACCCATCGTCGGCGATGTGTGTGGCAAGTTCCGTCGCGAGCTGAAGCTGTTCGAGCGCTTCGAGATCCACACACGCATGCTGGGCTGGGACGGCAAGTGGAGTTTCGTCGAGCACCGTTTCGTCAAGGATCAGCGGGTGATCGCCGTGGTGGTCATGCGTGGGTTGTTCCGTGGGCCGAAGGGCAATGTCGTGCCAGCCGAGTTCGCCCGCGAACTGGGCATCGACGAACAGTCGCCGCCATTGCCGCAGTGGTTGCGGGAGTGGTCGACGAGCTGCGATGGGCTGAGCCTGCAATTGCGTGATGCCGAGCAGATGTAAGGTTCTGCTGGTTGGAATCCTGGTTGAGCCAGCCTATGCCTGCTGGGGGGCTGGAGCAGTATCGGCAGGCTGGCCAGCGGGCCGGTCGCAGTCATGCTCGGTTTGGCGGGGCTGACGCGTGCCCAGAAGCGCCGCGCGGCAGGTGTCGAGAATCTCATCGGCCAGCGGCGAGTCATCAGGGCAGGCGCGCGACAGGATCAGTGCCCCCAGCGCATGGGCGATGGTGTCAAGCGCCTGGGCACGTGCGCTGCGTGGGTCGGCATCCATGTCTTCTGCAGCGAGCACTTGCGCCAGGATCTTTTCGAGCCCTGCCGCGAAGGTCGTCTTGATCGCAGCCGACTGACGCGCTGCATCACCGCTCAGGGCTGCGAGCGTGCAGCCACCGCTCAGGTCGTCACGATGCTCGCGCGAAAGGTACTGGCCAATGAACTCATCCCGCCCGATGCCGTTCATCGATGAGGTCGTTCTGCCCAGCCCGCATGCAGCTGCCTCCGCCAGCAACTCGGCCTTGGAGGCGAAGTGTCGGTAGAACCCGCCATGGGTCAGGCCGGCAGTCGCCATCAGCTCGGCCACGCCTACACCGTCGTAGCCACGTTCACGAAACAGGTGGCTGGCCGTTTCGACGATGCGTGCCCGGTTTGCCTCTACCTGTGCCTTTGTGACCTTCACGGTCAGCTCCTTTTGCGGTCGGAATGGATGCGCAGAATGCATTGATGTTGTCTGTCATCAAAATCTTTGACTATTTTGATTATGATCGTAATCATAATTCCGTCAACATCGCTCGCGATCCTTGCAGGCGCGTCTGCCAACGATGTCATCCACTTCCAGGTAACGCTCACATGCCACACTCCACTTCGCTCACCCCCAATCTTCTGGCGCAACAGCTGTGCCTGCCCGGCGGTGGTGTGCTGCGTAACCGTTTGGCCAAGGCGTCCATGAGTGAGGCGCTGGGTACTTACGACAACCGCCCGACCCTGGCGCTGGTCAGGCTTTACCAGCGCTGGGCCGCCTCCGGGATCGGACTGATCCTGACCGGCAATGTGATGATCGATCGCCGTGCTCTGGGTGAGCCGGGCAATGTGGTGATCGAAGATGAAGCTGACCTGTCGATCCTGCAGCAATGGGCACGGGCTGCTACCGATCAGGGGGCGGCCATCTGGGTGCAACTCAATCATCCCGGCAAGCAATCGCCCAAAGGTTTGAACGAGCGCACCCTCGCACCATCGGCAGTGCCATTTCGCGAGGATATGGCGGCGTTCTTCGAGACGCCTCAGGAAGCCACCAGTGCCGAAATCCAGGAGATCATCGAGCGCTTTGGCCGTAGTGCCGCCATCTGCAAGAAAGCGGGTTTCAGCGGTATCGAGATTCATGCGGCGCATGGTTACCTGATCAACCAGTTTCTCTCGCCTCACCATAATCGGCGCACGGATCAATGGGGGGCTCAGCGCAGAACCGGCGTCGTTTCCTGTTGGCCGTCTACAGCGAAATCCGACGTCAGGTGGGCGCCGATTTTCCCGTTGCGATCAAGCTCAACTCTGCCGATTTCCAGCGCGGCGGCTTTACCGAAGACGAGTCGCTGGCCACCATCGAGGCGTTGGTCGAAGCCGGTATTGACCTGATCGAGATATCCGGCGGTACTTATGAGGCTCCGGCGATGAGCGGCACGCTCCCTGAGCAGAAAAAAGCCTCCAGCCTGGCGCGCGAAGCCTATTTCCTCGAATTTGCCAAGAAGGTGCGCACCACGGTGCAGGTGCCGCTGATGCTGACCGGGGATTTCGCAGTGCTGCCGGGATGAACCTGGCGCTGGCATCCGGCGCGGTGGATGTCATCGGCCTGGCACGGCTACTGGCCATCGACCCGAATGCACCGGCTGCGTTGCTGCAGGGAAGGGACAGCGCGCAACAGGTACGCAGCATCAAAACGGGCATCAAGCACTCGATCGCATGGGGCTGATGGAGATTCTCTGGTATTCCCTGCAGCTCAAACGCATAGCCCGGGGCGGCGAGCCTCGCGCCAATGAGAGTGGCCTGCTGTCGTTGCTCAAATCACTGGCCATGAGTCGCTGGGGGACTTACCGCACTCGGCGCTTGCGGGCGCGCAATTGATGGGCCAATAGCGATTCCATCCATCGCGACTGCCCTTCGGCGGTTGCTGCATCACCTCATGAACAAGGTACTGCCATGACATCCAATCCTCCAATTGCACTGGTCACCGGTGCTTCATCCGGTATTGGCCAGGCCACGGCCAATTGGCTGGCGAAAGCCGGCTACAGGGTCTACGGCACAAGCCGGCGTGGCGCGCAGGCCATGCAGGGTTCCATCAGCATGCTGACCCTCGACGTGACGGATGACGCCTCGGTGTCGGCGCTGGTCAGCGAACTGATACGACGCGAAGGCGGGATCGATCTGCTGGTCAACAACGCCGGTTTTGGCATTGCCCCGGCAGGCGCCGAAGAAAGTTCGATCGAGCAGGCCCAGGCGCTCTTCGATACGAACTTCTTTGGCGTCGTACGCATGACCCGCGCCGTCGTACCGCACATGCGGCGCCAGGGCCATGGCCGGATCATCAACCTTGGCTCGATTCTGGGTGTCGTGCCCATGCCGTACGTCGCCCTCTACGTCGCCAGCAAACATGCGCTGGAGGGGTATTCCGAGGCCCTCGATCATGAACTGCGTACACGCGGCATTCGTGTTTCGGTCATCGAGCCGGCCTTCACCAAGACCCAGTTCGAAGCGAACACCATTGAGGCCGATGCCACGTTAGACGAGTACCGTACGGTTCGCGCAAGCCTGGCCAAGGTGCTCAGTCAATCGATGGCCAGCGCTGACGACCCGGATATCGTGGCCAAGGTGGTCGTCAAGGCTGCGAGTGCCGCACGGCCCAAACTGCGTTATACCGCCGGGGCGGCGGCTGCTCGTTTGAGCCTGCTGCGCACATTCGCTCCGGCTGCCATGCTCGATTCGGGTATCCGCAAGAGCCTGCAGCTCGACCGATAGGCTGCAGGCCAATAAACCATGGGTCATGCCCGTCCCCTGGCATGACCGGTGGCCATCGATGGACAGCGCACCGAAATGCGACCGGGCGTTAGCCCGTGCAGCTGGTACCCGGCTACCGGCCCCGGATGGTGTCAGCCCACCTTGAAGCGACTCACCAGTTGCTGCTGATGATCGGCCAGGCTGGCCAGCTCACGGCTGTTGACGGCGGTCTGTTCGGCGGCGGCACTGACCTGGATGACCAGGTCATTGATGTCGTTGACGTTACGGTTGATTTCTTCCGACACCAGGCTTTGCTCCTCGGCGGCGGAAGCCACCTGGATGTTGCGGTCGCTGATGCTGGCGATGCCATCGGCGATCTGTACCAGCAGCTCGCCGGCCTTGACCACGTTGTCGGCGCTGGCCTGCGCCTTGTCCAGGGTTTCCTGCATGGAGCTGGCGGCACGGTCGGAGCCGCTTTGCAGGTTGCTGATCATCTGCTGGATGCTGACGGTGGAATCCTGGGTTTTCTGCGCCAGTTGGCGCACCTCGTCGGCGACCACGGCAAAGCCTCGGCCTTGTTCGCCGGCACGGGCGGCTTCGATGGCGGCGTTCAGGGCCAGCAGGTTGGTCTGCTCGGCGACGCCACGGATGACGTCGAGCACCGAGGAGATGGCATCACTCTCTTTCTTCAGCTCGAGAATGATCCGCGCAGTCTGCTCGGCCTGCGTCGACAGCGCCTGCACCAGGCGTACGGTGTCCTCGATCTCTCTCTTGCCCTGCAGGGTATTGTCGTTGACCTGGCGCGACATTTCGGCCGCTTCGGTGGTGCTGCGGGCGACATCCTTGACCGTGGCGCTCATCTCGTTGATGGCGGTGGCGACCTGATCGGTGCCCTGGCGCTGTTGCGCCACGTTCTGGCTGGTCTGCAGGGCGACGGCCGAGGACTCCTCGGCAGCAGTGGCGACCTGCGCCGCCGCATTGCCGATTTCCTGGATCACGCCCTTGATCTGCTGCGCCATGTGGTCGAGGTTACGTGCGATCACACCGAACTCGTCACCGCCCTGGTAGCGGGTGTGAGCGGTCAGGTCGCGTCGGGCTCGGGGCGACCAGGGTATCGTTGACATCGCTGACCGCTGACTTGATGTTGCGGATGATCAGCAGCGACAGGAGTACCACGGCCGAGAGCACGCCGAGCATGGCCGCGACGGTCAGCCACAGGCTTTGGGCCGCTTCGTCCCGAGCCCGGGTAGCAAGGTCCGCGACGTTCTGGCCCAGCGCGCGCTCGACCTGCACCATCAGGTCGATGCGGTTGGTAGACAGCTTGAACCACTCTTCGGGCTGGGTATCGAGGGTTTCGCCCAGTGCCTTCTCCATTGCCGCGCGCTGCAGGTTGCTGGCGGCCTGCGCGGCAGGTTGTTGCAGCGCGCTGTCGAGCTGGTTCTTGAAATCCGCCGTGGCCCGGCGCTGAAAGGCGTCCTGATAGGCCGCGAACTCACCCAGATTGCGGCTCAGGCGCGAGAGCTGGTCGGCATTGAGCTGCTTCTGGCTGAAGGTCAGGCCGAGCAGGGCACGTTCGCGCCCGGCGCGCTCCTTCATTTCCACGAACTGGTTCAGGGCGCCGAGGGCTCGCAGGATGCGCGGATCGCTGACACGTGCCTCCAGCGAGTGGGTGTAGCCAATCAGGCTGACGATCAGACGGGTATAGCGTGCGCCGGATTCGCTGCTGTTGATCGATTGCGCGTCCACCTGTTGACGCAGGGTGACGATGTCATTCAGCCCGCCGAGTACTTCGTTGAGTTCGGCCGAGCTTTCTGCCGACAGGCTGCGCAAGGATGTGATCGCCGCGTCGCTGTCGAGCCGGAACTGGCTCAGCGCATCGCGCATGGACGTACCGCCACTGCCGAGAAAGACGCCACTGGCGCCGCGCTCACGCTGCAGGGCGGTGACTGCCGCGCTGATTTGCTGAGCGGTGTCACTGGCAGCCAGGGTGTGCTTCATCTCGCTCAGTGTCTCGTATTTACCGGCCACATACAGGGCGGAGAAGGCCAGGAAACCCAGTAGGGGGAAGATCAGGATGAGGAGGAGTTTCACGCTCAACGGGGCATTTTTCAGCATCGCTTTAGGCCTATCTCTGAAGTGAGGTATTGGCAGGCGAACGACGCTGGCCGAAGGTCTGTCGACCGAGGGTGATTCGCGCGTTCAGGGATCTGGCTGCCCCTTTGGGTGCACTGCGTGGTATCGACTGTTTCAAGTATTGGCGCCGTGGTCCGATGGCCGGCCCGTTCATAGGGCGTTGCGGCCATATCGGTCTGGCGCATATTCCGGGCACATGCATGGAATGCTCATCGTACGTTCGGCAGGTTTCTTTAACGCAATCTGCGAGCCAGCATTGGCACGATGATGAGCATTCAGGCATGACACAGAATGTGCTTGGACGCAGTCATCAGATTAGAGAGAATCTCTGGTCGATTCTTGACCGGCAGCAACGAATCACTGTTTTGTCTGCTGCGTGGTGCCCCATGCTGGCCTGCAGGCCGTGCAGCAGGCAGCAGTCCTGAATGGCGCATGTGGCTTGGCTGCCCTTGTTGCGTTGCCAGTCCCGGAGCTGACGTGCTGATGCGTCGCTGTTCAATGCCCTCTTCAGCTGACCCTCTTGTGCGCCATTACGGCGCACACTGTTCTATGCCTGTGCGCAGCGTGCTGGGCGAGTCGGCGTAATCCATGTAGGCGGGCCTGAGACAGGCATGCGTCGTGCTGTCTGCGCCGGATTTTGCGCAAGAACGTTCAAGACCTTCAGCGGCCATGCGGTTAAGCTCAGCAGCGCAAGGAGGTTCCATGTCCCGTCAACACGAATTCACCCAGGGCGCCCGCGATATGCTGCCGATGCTGCTCGGCGCCATTCCCTTCGGCATCATCTTCGGTAGCCTGGCCGGCGCTGCAGGGCTCGATGCCTGGCAAACCCTGGGCATGTCCATGCTGGTGTTCGCCGGTTCGGCGCAGTTCATCGCCATCAGCCTGCTGGCCGGTGGTGCCGGTATCGCCGTGGTGTTGTTGACCACTTTCGTGGTCAATCTGCGCCATGCGTTGTACAGCGCCAGCCTGCAGCCCTACGTGCGTCACTTGCGCAAGCGCTGGCGCATGCCGTTGGCCTTCTGGCTCACCGATGAGGCCTATGCGGTGGTGGTGCAGCGTTATGCCCGCGGGGATCAGGGGATCTACCGGCATTGGTACTTCCTTGGCGCGGCCCTGGCCATGTACGGCAACTGGCAGTTGTGCACGTTGGTGGGGGTGCTGTTTGGCCAGGCCGTGCCAGACATCGGCGCATGGGGGCTGGATTTCGCCATGCTGGCGACCTTCATCGGCATCGTCGTACCGATGCTGCGCAACCAGCCGCAGGTAGCGGCGGCCTTGGTCGCGGCTGCCGTGGCGCTGGCATGCCATGCCTTGCCCTACAAGCTCGGCCTGATGGCGGCAGCCGCCAGCGGTATCGTCGTCGGTGTGTGGTTGGAGCGGCGCAAACCGGCGCTGCAGGAGGAGTGGGGCTGATGGATATCTGGTTGCTGATTCTGGGTATGCTGGCGATCACCTTCGCTACACGCTACAGCCTGTTCGCCTTTCCCGATCTGCGTTTTCCACCTGTGATCAGGCAGGGGCTGCACTACGTACCGACAGCGGTGCTCACGGCCATCGTGGTGCCTGGCATGTTACTGCCGGATGGGCAGCACTGGGCGCTGAGCTGGAACAACGCCTACCTGCTGGCGGGCGTCGCCGCCATTGCCATTGCCGCCTTCACGCGGCATTTGCTGGCGACCATCGGCGGCGGGCTGCTGGTGTTCTTCGTGTTGCGCTGGGCGTTCGGTCAGTTGCCGATCTGAGTCACCTTGGCCTGCCTGGGGGCGCGGTTACACCAGTGTGCAGATCTTCAGCTCGCGCTGGCTCAGGCGCAGGTACTGTTCGTTGGCCTTGAGTAGCAGAACCTGGTCGTCGACGCTCAGCTCCTCATGGGCATGGCCTCCGACCTGGCTGCGATAGTGGCTTTCACCGGAGTGGCGGCGCAGGCATTGATAGCGCTGCAGGCGTGGCTCGACCCGCAGGCTGAGTACATCCACGTAAGCGACCGTGACTTCATCGCGCTGCCCGGTTTCCAGGGCGCTGCGTTGCAGCAAGGGGGTGTGGGTGAAGGGCGAAGCCGAGAGCATGATGTGCTGGCAATGCTGCAGGTCGTGGCGCGGTTCGCCATTGAGTAGCCAGTGGCCGCGCAGGTCACGTTGCAGGCAGAGCTTGCGCGGCCCCTGGTTGTCGACCTTGAGCCAGAGGCGGCGAAAGCGCCAGCGTGGGTCGCAATCGATCATGTAGCTGGCCGCGATGCTGTTGCCCCTGATCACCTGCATGAGGTGGCTGGTGGCGTGAATGCCATTGGCATCCTGGCTCAGACGTAGCGTCTCCACGCCGGGCGTGTGACGGGGTTTCCATACCAGAGTCTGTTGCATCGGGGCTGCTCCATGCCGCATGCGAAAAGGAGGGAAGGGCGGCATGCGCGCGCAGAACACAATCCCTCGTGTTCCATCGTTGTTGTGGCGCGCAGAATAAAGTGATGGCGATCCGATGTCTGTAAGCTTTTGGCTACAGATGTGTCGCACCTTGGCGTATTTTCAGGCCTTGCGGGTCAGGGGGGAGCGCTCGAACGTCACGCCCTCCAGGCCGTGCTCCAGCAATGCGCGAATGTTGCCGTGATCGTTGCCTTGCGGGGTGGCCAGCACGCTGCGGTAGTGTTCGCCGAAGGCGCGCAGGGCTTCGTCCTGGCTCAGGCTTTCGAGCAGCGCAAGGCCCAGGGTCTTGCAGGAGCCTTCGTTCTGTCCGGCAGCATTCTCCACGTTCCCGTTGCGAAAAGCGCTGGGCTGATAGTCGTAGTGCTCGGCGACAAAGGCCAGGGTTTCACTGAAAGCGTAATCGTCCTGTTGCAGGCGGCTGCGCAGTTCGTTCAGGGCGGTCATTCGTGCTTTCCTTTGGCAAAGGCGGCTTTCTGCTCAGCCGAGGCTTCTTTCTGGTACTTGGCTTTCCAGTCGGCATAGGGCATGCCGTAAATGGTTTCGCGGGCCTGGTCGACACTGACGTCTACGCCAAGATCGTCGGCAGCAGCCTTGTACCATTTCGACAGGCAGTTGCGGCAGAAACCGGCCATGTTCATCAGGTCGATGTTCTGTACGTCAGGCCGGGTGCGCAGGTGCTGAACCAGGGCACGAAAGGCTGCAGCTTCCAGTTCGAGGCGTTCTTGCTCGGTCATGATGGGCTCTCCGGGAGATGGTGGCGGCGATGATAAGAGCCTCGCCGGAGAGCGGCAAGCCGCTGTCAGCGATGGCCCGCCAGGGTAATGGAGACCGACTCGGCGAAGCGCAGGGCATGCGGTTTGTCCACTTCTACTTCGGCGTAGCGCACGGCCTGGTGAGCCATGACCAGATCAAGAATTTCCTGAGTCAGGCGTTCGAGCAGGGCGAAACGGTTACCCTCCACGTGGGCGATGATCGCCTTGGTGATGGTGCGATAGTTCAGCGCATGCTCGATATCGTTGACCTCAACCGCATCGACGGCAGGGTAGAGGATGGTGAGGTTGATCAACACGTCCTGCTTGTTGTTGATCTCCTCTTCCTTGATACCGATATAGGTGCGCAGGCGCAGATCCTTGACGCGGATGCGCGCCATTCCGGGTTCCAGTCGCGGCATCAGTTGCTCCGTCCGATCAGTTGCAGAAATTCATGGCGAGTGTTGCAGGACTCACGAAAGGCGCCCAGCATCACCGAGCTGCTCATCACCGAGTTCTGCTTCTCCACGCCGCGCATCATCATGCACATGTGCTTGGCCTCGATCACCACGGCCACGCCGGCAGCGTTGGTCACGCGCTGGATCGCATCGGCGATCTGCTTGGTGAGGTTTTCCTGGATCTGCAGGCGTCGTGCGTACATGTCGACGATACGCGCGACCTTGGACAGCCCCAGCACTTTGCCAGTGGGGATGTAGGCGACATGCGCCTTGCCGATGAAGGGCAGCAGGTGGTGCTCGCACAGCGAGTACAGCTCGATGTCCTTGACGATCACCATCTCGTCGTTGTCGGACTCGAACAGGGCGCCGTTGACGATTTCGTCCAGCGACTGCTGATAGCCGTGGCAAAGGTACTGCATGGCTTTGGCAGCCCGCTTGGGCGTGTCGAGCAGGCCTTCGCGTTCGGGGTTTTCACCCAGGCCTACAAGGATTTCGCGGTATTGCTGGGAAAGGGGATGGCTCATGGCAGTGTCCTGGGCAGTCGCGTCACTTGAGGTGGCGGCCGCCATTGAGGGTAAGGGTTGTTCCGGTTACGTAGGGGTTGTCCAGCAGGTAACGCAAACTCTGGTAGAAGGCCTGTGGGCCAGGCTCGATGCCCAGCGCCGATTTGGCCAGGGTCTTGCTCCGGTAGGCGGCGTCGTCGCTGTCGTTGAACATCAGCAGCGCCGGGGCAATGCTGTTGACCTTGATACGCGGTGCCAGGCGCGCAGCGAATGACAGGGTCAGGCTCTCCAGACCTGCCTTGCTGGCGCAGTAGGCGGGGCGATTGGCGCTGCCCTTGCGTACCACATCGTCACTGACATGGACGATATCGGCGTGCTCCGACTGCAGCAGCAGGTCGCTGCAATGCAGGTTGATCAGGTAGGGTGCAAGCATGTGCACGTTGAACAGCTGCCGAAACGCTTGTGCTTCTTCGCCAGGTGTTTCGGCGAGCCACTGCGAGGCGTTGTGCACGATAGCGCGCAAGCCTTGGCACTGAGCCTTGAGTTGATCGATGAAGGCCAGAATCCCAGGCTCACTGCTAAAGTCAGCCTGCAAGGCGATGGCGCCACGTTCACGCAGTTGCATGATGCTGTCACGCTCGCGGCGATAGCTGACGATCACCGCCTGGCCTTCGTCGAGCAAGCGCTCGGCACAGTAGAGGCCGACCCTCTGGCCGGCGCCGGTGATCAGGATGGGAAATTGGGCAGCGCTCATCTGCGGCTCGCACGGTAGAAATTGGAGGCCTGGTTAATACCGCCTCGGGATACCTGACCAGTGGCAGGCGGTACTCACCAGACCGTGTACAAAGTTATACCAGAGTGCAGGGTTGTACAACCCTGAGAAGTATGGGGGCTTGTCGTCATGAGCGGCGCGGAAGCCTATTTTGCTGACTTTTAAGGCTTTTTGTTAGGTTGGTTAGTGGAGTATTTTTGTACTTTAGCTGTACGGGATGGTTGTTTTGTACAGGTGTGGGCTGTGCACGCAGCGCAGTCGGCCAGCTGTTGGCTGGCCGATGGAGGGGGATTCAGGGTTTGCCGATGCTGGCCGCGCGTCTGCTCAAGCGGCGCGGGCCATTGCCCTGCAGCCAGGGTTCCAGCAGGCGAGTCGATAGCGGGATGAACAGGTAGGTCATCAGCGGCGTCAGGGTCAGGGTCGACAGCAGTACGCGGCTGACCAGCGACAGGTCGGAAAGCCAGGTGCCGAACAGCAGGTTGAAGGCCAGGGACACCGGAAAGAAGGCCAGCCAGATGGCTACGCTCTGTTTCCAGCGTGGTGGCTGGCGGTGTGCGCTGCCAAACCAGGCATCGAGACCGATCGCACGCTTTTCCAGCGGCTGGGCGAACAGACCGCTACCGCGTTGCAGCCAGGCCTGGCGGGAGGCGGAGTGCTCCCAGGCAGTCATGGTCTGCTCGTCGCTAAAACGAAAGACGATCTGAAATTCGTCGTCGCCGGCAGGCGGGGCCAGAACGCCTGAGCCGAGGTAGCCCGGAAAATCGGTGGCCAGGTGTTCGCCCTCGCGCAGCCAGGCGATGAAGTCGTGATAACGGCCATTGGCAACGCGGCGCGCCACCATCAGGGTAACGGGGGACATTGTGTATCTCCTCGAGTGCTGCCGTTCGCCGGGTATGGCTCAGGGCATAATCGGGCACGGGGTGGTGTGCTCGATACAAACGCAGCAAGGATTATTCCCGTTTTGCTGAAATTAGCCAGCCCCGCCGGATGGCGGGCGCTGGCTCGGACAGGCCTCGCCCTTGCGGCAACGCGCTGCACCATCCGGGTGCGGCAGGCGGGCCAGATGCGGGCGCAACCGGCAGAACAGCCGGTAACCCCACTCCAGCAGGGGGCGCAGAGGACGCCAGCGCAGTGGCGCGACCCAGCGTCCCAGGCCCGCGGCCTCCCAGCTCCACAGGCTGGCATCGAGGCCATACAGCCACTGACCGTCGGCCCAGCGCGCGTGCAGGCGATCCTGCATGGCTGTGAGGGTGACGCCCAGCGGCGCAGGGTCGAAGTCCCCGGCGGCAATGTCCACCAGCAGCAGGCGTTGTGGTGATGCATGCTGGCTGAGCATGCGAATTTCGCGGGCGCACAGCGGGCAGTCGCCGTCGAAATACAGGGTCAATGGCCAGGCAGGGTTGTGCATAAAATAGCCTTGTACAGTTCCTGCACAATGTAAGCTGGCCTTGGCTGGGTTACAATGCCTGTGAATTTCGTTGCCGTGATGCCTGAAGCCATGCCAGAACTCGCCTCCGTCACATCGCTTGCGTCCAGCGCTTTGAAGCAGGAAGAGCTGTTCCCCATCCGCGAGGTTTCTCGTATCACCGGCGTCAACCCGGTGACCCTGCGGGCATGGGAGCGGCGTTACGGCCTGATTCAGCCCACGCGGACCGACAGCGGTCATCGCCTTTACTCACATGCCGATATCGAAGCGGTGCGCAGTATCCTGGCCTGGATCGAGCGCGGCGTAGCGGTGAGCAAGGTGGGTTCGATTCTGGCCAAGAGCGCCAGCAGCCGCAGTGCAGCCACCCCGGCGTACAACGAAGTCAGCAGTGACGACTGGAGCGAGTGGCAGGATCAGGTGCGCAGCGCGCTGCAGAACTTCGATGAGCCTCGTCTGGAGCGCCTGTACGGGCAGATATTTTCCTGCTACCCGCTGCCTGTGGTGTTTCAGGACATTGTCATGCCGGTGTGGCAGGAATTGCTGCTGCGTCAGGATGAGGTCGGTCAGCGCGGTGAATGGCTGATGCTCGATGGTTTCCTGCGTGGGCGCTGCTGGCAGCGTTTGCAACTGGGGCGTGACGATGCCCGTGAGCGTGTCCTGCTGGTGGCGCTGCCGGGGCAATGCCGCGAGCTGGAGTTGCTGGTTGCTGCCTTGCTGTTGGGCAATCAGGACATCGATGTCACGGTAATGGGGCCTGGTGTACCGCTGGCGGATCTTGCGCTGATCTGTGAGCGTATGCAGCCGCAGGCGCTGGTGCTGTTCAGCAATCAGCCGCCAGGCGAGGAGTTGCCGAGGCAGCTGTCACGTCTGGCGCTGGGCCTGCAATGCCCGGTATTGCTGGCTGGTGACAGTGCCGATCTGGCCGAGGACAGCCTGGCGGGCTCGCCCATCGCATGCCTGGGTAATGAAGCGCGTCTGATGCAGCGACGTCTGCAGCAGTTCCTGGCGGGCCATCTCGATACCTGACGACTCAGGCAACGATCAGCTGACGGCCGCCATCTGCAGTGGTTGCGCGCTGTGCTGTTCGAACAGATAGCGGCGCAGGGTCTGTTCGTCTTCTGCATGCAGCGTTTGCAACCTGTAGGCATAACGGCTCTGGCAGACGCGCCTGACCAGCCTGGCGCGCAGTTGCACGCGGCGATCCTCAGGCAGCATCAGCTGCAGCAACGGATTACTGGCGGGCAGGCCGGGTTTGCCGTATTGCAGCAGCATTCCATTGTTCGAGAGTTCCAGTGCTTTCAGGCCGCTGGGCTGATCGTTGCTGTCGAGCAATGTCAGTGGCGAACTCAGGGTCAGGCGCCAGGGGCGCTCGTTCACGCCCTGTTCGAAAATCAGCGGCGCGCCCAGCTCGAGGCGTGGGCTGTGCTCGTCCCGAATTAGGTGCAAAGGAAAACTCAGGTGCTGATTGTTGCTGTGAGCATCCAGGCTCAACTGTTGTTCCTGGCCCAGGCGGGCCAGCAACTCCCGCAGTTGCTCACCCATGATCAACTGCGGCGCAGCATTGGCTGGCCGCGTTTGTGCAGGTTTGAAAAGGATCTTCTGGAGGTAGTCCAGTTCGTCCTGAGTCAACAGCGGGTCACTGTGCATGGCATCAGACTGCATGGGGTCAAGCCCTTGAGACTGTGCGGCTGCTGGATCGTTTTGCCCGTTCGTCAGTTTTTCAGGCGCGCCAGTTCGGCTTTCAGTTCGGCCACTTCGGCCTCCAGCTCACGCACACGCTGCTTGGCTTCGACCTGCTCGGTCACGTCCTTCTGGATGCCGATGTAGTAGGTCAGCTGATCACTCTCGTTGAGCACGGGGGTGATCGACAGCTCGTTCCAGAAGGCGCTACCATCCTTGCGGTAGTTGCGGATGATCTGCCGGCAGGGTTTGTTCGCCTTGACGGCGTCACGAATGGCTTGCAGCCCAAGTTGGTCACGATCACCGGCCTGGAGGAAGCGGCAGTCCTGATAAAGAATGTCATCGCTGGCATAGCCGGTCAGGCGTTCGAACGCGGCATTGGCGTAGATCAGGATATTGTCTTCGCCCTCCTGCTCGGCCACCACGATTCCATCGTTGGAGGCATCGACTACCAGTTGCAGCAGTTTGGCATTGATCATGAGGCTGGTTCCGCGGTGGGTGTGGCGGCATTCTAAAACATCGGGTCAGGCTGTCCAGTTGCGGCATAATACGCGGCGTTATTCCTGTTTCCGGAGTTGTCATGAAAGTCGCCATTGTCTCGGGCTCGGTCTACGGTACGGCCGAAGAGGTTGCGCGCCATGCCGAGGGTCAGCTCAAGGCTGGCGGGCTGGATGCCTGGCACAAAAGCAACATGAATCTCGAAGAGCTGCTGGCTTTTGCGCCGGACGCTCTGCTGACCGTCACGTCCACGACCGGTATGGGTGAACTGCCGGACAACCTGCTGCCGCTGTACAGCGAACTTCGCGACCGCCTGCCAGCCTTGGGTGGCCGGCCTGCTGCGGTGCTGGCGCTGGGCGATTCCAGCTATGACACTTTCTGTGGTGCCGGTGAGCTGATGCGCGAGCTGTATGCCGAACTGGGGCTGCGTGAAGTGGTGGACATGTTGCGCCTGGACTGCAGCGAAACCGTGACCCCGGAAACGGACGCCGAACCCTGGCTGCAGGCCTTTGCCGCAGCGCTGAAGGCCTGAGCCACGCCGCACTCTGCCGGCGTTCGCCTGCGGCAGCCGAGGCCCTGACCTGGCGTGGTGGGCTGTCGGGCGGATGGTCGAAGGGCAATCAATGTGGCGAATGTCGGCTTATCCCCCCGCAGCGCAGCAGCGGCTGACCTGTAAAGCCATCAGGATGGCTGCCAGGGCAACTAGCCTGAGTCGCGCGTCTGGCTAGACTGCGTTCACACCGACCATAACAAGATCGAGGTGATCGCCGTGACTGCTCAGCTGCAACTCCCTGCCGTGAAGAATCAGGTATCCGAAGCCGAATGGCGTACACGCATCGACCTGGCGGCCTGTTACCGGCTGATCGCACTTTACGGCTGGGATGACCTGATTTTCACCCACATCTCGGCCAAGGTGCCGGGCACGGAAGATTTCCTGATCAATCCCTATGGCCTGATGTTCCACGAGATCACGGCGTCGAGCCTGGTCAAGGTCGATCTGGCTGGCAGCAAGTTGATGGACAGCCCCTTCGATATCAACCCGGCCGGTTACACCATTCACAGTGCCGTGCATGAGGTGCGCCACGATGTCGGGTGCGTGCTGCACATTCACACGCCTGCCGGTATTGCCGTGTCGGCGCAGAAACAGGGGTTGTTGCCGCTGTCGCAGCAGTCGCTGTTCGTCCTCTCCAGTCTGGCCTACCACGGCTACGAAGGGGTGGCGCTGAACCATGACGAGAAGGCGCGGCTGCAGGCCGATCTGGGCGACAAGAACTTCATGATCCTGCCCAACCATGGATTGCTCACGGCCTTTGGCAGTATTGCCGATGCCTTCCTCGGCATGTTCACCCTGCAGCGCGCCTGCGAGATTCAGGTGATGGCGCAGAGTGGTGGCGCCGAGCTGATCCATATTCCGCAGCTGATTCTCGATGGCGCGCAGGCGATGATTGCCGGGGTGATGAAGACGCCACAGGGCATGGGCGGCTCGTTGCCATGGCCGGCGCTGCTGCGCAAGCTCGATCAACAGATGCCGGGTTACGACCAGTGAGCGAGCTGCCAGGCATCGCCCTGGACACATGGCGCGCGCAAAGCCAGACCCTGGACTTTCAGGGCCACGCCATCCGCTACTGGGTCGCCGGTAACGCCGAGGCCGAGCCGCTGCTATTGATTCACGGCTTTCCCAGCGCCAGTTGGGACTGGCATCGTCTATGGGTGCCGTTGGCCGAACGTTATCGGGTGATCGCCTGCGACCTGCTCGGTTTCGGCTACTCGGCCAAACCGCGTGGGCATGCCTACAGCCTGCTGGAACAGGCCGATTTGCAGCAGGCGCTGCTGGCGCATGTCGGTGAATCGCGCCCACTGCATGTGCTGGCCCACGATTACGGTGACAGCGTGGCGCAGGAGTTGATTGCGCGGCATCAGGAAGGGCGGCTGCAACTGGCCAGTTGTGTCTTCCTCAATGGCGGCTTGTTCCCCGAGACGCATCATCCGGTACGCGTACAGAAACTGCTGCTCGGGCCGCTTGGGCCGCTGATCGGGCGGTTGTTCTCACGACGCAAGCTGGCACAGAGTTTCGCCCGCATCTTCGGCCCGCAAACTCAGCCCAGCGAGACCGAACTGGATGCTCTGTGGCAACTGGTGGCGTACAACAACGGCCCGGCGGTGATGCATCGCCTGATTCGCTACATGCCTGAGCGGCGTCAGCAACGGCAGCGCTGGGTCAGCGCGATGCAGGCCACGACGCTGCCGATGCGGGTGATCGACGGCGCCTTCGACCCCATCTCCGGGGCGCATATGGTGGCGCGCTACCGTGAGCTGATCAGTGACCCGGATACGGTGCTGCTCGACGGCATTGGTCACTATCCGCAACTCGAAGCGCCGGCGGCGGTACTCGAACATTATCTGCAGTTTCGCAGCACAAGGAGCCTACATGCGTAGACGTACCCTGCTCAAAGGCGCAGCACTGACCGGCGCCGCCGCCCTCGGCGCCGGTTACTGGGTCTTGCCGACGGGGCCGCAGCCCGCGGTCGCCAGTCTGGAGGGGGCGCGCCAGGTGCTGGCTGACTTGCAGGGCAAGACACTACGCAGTGTGCGAGGCTGGAGCCCGAGCCAAGTGTTCAACCACTGTGCGCAGAGCATCGACTATTCCATCGACGGTTACCCCGAGCTGAAGCCCGCCTGGTTCCTCCACAGCCTCGGGCCAGCCGCATTCGCCGTATTCAGCGCGCGCGGTGCCATGCGTCATCCACTGGATGAGGTCATTCCCGGCGCGGCGCCTCTGCTTGAACCGGCCAGCCAGGCCGAGGCCTTGCAGCGCCTGCAGATGGCGTTCGAGCGTTTCGCCAGCCATGCCGGTGAATTGCAGCCGCATTTTGCCTATGGCGCCCTGAGCCATGCCGAGTACGGTCAGGCGCACGTCATGCACCTGTACAACCACCTCAGCCTGATTCGCCTCGCCTGAGGCGCGTATAAGGTCGCATTATCGCTTGTCATTCAGCGCCTGCGCGCGCCTTGTGCCGCCTGCAGGGCTGCCTGACACTCGGGGTATTCGCAATCTGCCTAGGAGCCTGTCGATGAGCGATGCCATCCGTTTCGAAGATCAAGTAGTCATAGTTACCGGTGCTGGCGGTGGTCTGGGTCGTGCCCATGCGCTGCTGTTCGCCCGCCATGGCGCCAGGGTAGTGGTCAACGACCTCGGTGGCAGCACCCATGGTGAAGGGGCCAGCGCTTCGGCGGCGGACAAGGTGGTGGAAGAGATCCGCGCCTTCGGTGGCACTGCGGTGGCCAACCATGATTCGGTGACCGATGGCGACAAGATCGTGCAGACGGCGCTGGATTATTTCGGTCGCATCGATGTACTGGTCAATAACGCCGGCATCCTGCGCGACAAGAGCTTCCACAAGATGGAGGATGCCGACTGGGATCTGGTCTACAAGGTGCACGTCGAGGGCGCCTACAAGACCACTCACGCCGCCTGGCCCCATCTGCGCGAACAGAACTTCGGCCGGGTGATCTTCACCTCGTCCACCTCCGGCATCTACGGCAACTTCGGCCAGAGCAACTACGGCATGGCCAAGCTTGGCTTGTACGGCCTGACCCGCACCCTGGCCATCGAAGGGCGCAAGAACAACATCCTGGTCAACGCCATCGCCCCGACCGGCGCCACGCGCATGACCGAAGGGTTGATCCCGCCGCAGGTGTTCGAGCAGCTCAAGCCCGAGCTGGTCAGCCCGCTGGTGGTGTACCTCGGTAGCGCCGCCTGCCAGGATACCGGCGGCTTGTACGAAGTGGGCGGTGGCTGGGTCGGCAAGGTGCGTTGGGAGCGTAGCCTCGGCGCCGGTTTCGACCCCAAGGCCGGTTTCAGCCCCGAGGATGTCGCCGCGCAGTGGCAGCGCATCTGCGATTTCGACGGCGCCGCGCACCCGGCGGACAACGTCGAGGCGCTCAGGGAAATGATGGCGAACCTGCAAAAATACGCGCTCTGAAAGCTGTCAGGCGTGGCCGGTAATAGCGCTCAGGGCAGCGTGTCGTAAGCGTCCCGCCCCAGGACGAAGTTCGGCTCTATGCCGGGCACGTTCGCGGCGGGGCGCAGGGCTGCATCGCTTCGTGCCTTCGTGTAGGAGCCCCGCCCCGGGGCGAAGCTTTTCGATTCTGCGCCGGGCATGTTCACGGCGGGGCACCGCATCCGCCGGTGCATCGACGCTTGGCTGTGGGATGAGTAGTACCCGGTTGTTACCTGTCGGAAGAAACAGCGGCGAATAATGCTGTTCGTTCCACCTTCCCTCAGGAGACGATCATGGCTGCCAAGAAGATTCTCATGCTGGTCGGCGACTACGCCGAAGACTACGAAACCATGGTGCCGTTCCAGGCGCTGCAGATGGTTGGCCACAGCGTACATGCGGTCTGCCCGGACAAGGTCAGCGGGCAGACGGTGCGCACGGCCATCCACGATTTCGAAGGCGATCAGACCTACAGCGAGAAGCCGGGGCACAACTTCGCGCTCAACTTCGATTTCGCCAAGGTGCGTGCCGAGGATTATGACGCGCTGGTGATTCCCGGTGGCCGTGCGCCGGAGTATCTGCGCCTGAATGCGCATGTCATCGCCCTGGTGAAGGCCTTCGCTGCCGCGAGTAAACCCATCGCCGCCGTTTGCCATGGAGCTCAATTGCTGGCCGCAGCCGGTGTGCTGGAAGGGCGCGAATGCAGCGCCTATCCTGCCTGTGCGCCGGAAGTGACCTTGGCTGGCGGCCAGTACGTGGACATCGCGGTGGATCAGGCGCATGTGCAGGGCAATCTGGTCACCGCGCCGGCCTGGCCCGCACACCCGGCCTGGCTGGCGGCGTTTCTCAAGGTACTCGGTACGGAAATTCATCTGTAAACCCGTAGCCCGGATGCAATCCGGGGGCGCATCATGGCCGGTGACCCCCGGATTACATGCGGGCTACGAGCAGGAGCAGAACGATGTGCGAACTCTATGTGAAGGCCGATCCCATCCTCTACGAATCGCGCTCACGCTCGCTGCGTATTCGCGGCGTGGTGACCACCTTGCGTCTGGAAAATCAGTTCTGGGACATTCTGCGCGAGATCGCTGAAGTCGACGGCATGACCACCAACCAGCTGATCACCAAGCTCTATGAGGAGGTCATGGATTTTCGCGGTGAAGTGGTCAACTTCGCTTCCTTTCTGCGCGTCAGCTGCACGCGTTACCTGGCGCAGAAGGCCGGGCGGCCGGTGCCATTACGGGTAGTTGGTGCTGCCGGCTGACTCACTGATACATCCAGAAATTCGGGTGTTCCTGCACGCTTGGCGTGCTCGCCTGCCGGACCGGTTTGGTTGGCTGGAAAAGGCGCTTGATCAGGCTCATGCGGGGTTACTCCTGTAGAGGTTATCGAACAGGGGCACATGATCGAAGAAGCGCAATTATTGATAAAGCGGATTGTTTCTATTCTTTCGATTTGCTCTGGCTATGAGTGGCTGCGCGGCAGGCGCACGCTGACTCGCAACCCGCCGAGCGGTGATTCATCGAGGGCGATGCTGCCCTGATGCAGTTCCACCACGCGCCGCACGATGGACAGCCCGAGCCCGGCGCCCTGGCCATCGCCGATGCGGAAGAAACGCTCGAACAGGCGCTCGCGCAACTCCACCGGCACACCGGGGCCACTGTCGAGCACTTGCAGTACCAGTTCCTGTGGCGTGGCCTGCAGTTGCACCTGAATGCAGCCGCCTGCCGGGGTGTATTGCACGGCATTGCTCACCAGGTTCTGCAACAGGATGCCCAGGCTGGGCGCATCCGCCGGCAGGTGGTAATCAGCTGGCTCCTGGGCGTCGAGAATCAGCTCCTGGCCACGACTGAGTGCCAGCGGTGTCAGCTCGGCCAGTTCGCCACGCAGGAAGGCCAGCAGATCCAGGTCGTCCATGTTCAGGCGAATGCCGTTGGGGTCCAGACGCGCCAGTGTCAGCAGTTGCGCCACCACTCGTGTGGCACGGTCGACACCGCTGCTCAACTGTCGCAGTGCTTCGTCGCGATCACCGGCATCCGGTGCTTCCAGCGCGTTCTGCGCATGGATACGCAACACCGCCAGGGGCGTGCGCAGCTCGTGGGCGGC
The DNA here is from genome assembly GCF_021029445.1 of Pseudomonas wenzhouensis. Taxonomy (NCBI): domain Bacteria; kingdom Pseudomonadati; phylum Pseudomonadota; class Gammaproteobacteria; order Pseudomonadales; family Pseudomonadaceae; genus Pseudomonas; species Pseudomonas wenzhouensis. The sequence goes on along the minus strand of NZ_CP072610.1, from coordinate 3,253,597 downwards.
ATCGGCGATGAAACGTTTTTCCTGTTCCAGCAACTGCCTGACCTGCATCAACAGGCGATTGAGCGCAGCGGCCATCGGCTCCAATTCGTTGGGCAGCGGCGGAAAGACCAGCGGTGCCAAGTTGTCCGGCGCGCGGCCGCGAATGGCGTCGGCCATGCGCTTGAGTGGATACAGCCCCCAGCCGACGGTCAGCCACAGCAGCAGGCCGACGATGGGCAGGCCGATCAGCAGCGGTTGCAGGCTACGCCGGGCGATCTTGCCGATCAGCTCGCCGCGCACGTCTTCGCGCTCTCCCGCCAGTACCCAGTGATAATCGCGGCTGTCATGCAGCACGAACACGCGCCAGCGATGCTCGCCGATGCTCAGGGTGTGATAGCCGATCAGGTAGCGTGCCAGTTGTGCCAGGCGCTGCTGCATGGGTTGGTCGTTGTCCGGCAGCACCAGGCCGAGCTGGGTGATCATGTCGTTGAGCAGGCCAGGCGGAGCGCTGGCGGACTGGAACAGCAGCTCACCATCCTTGTCGAGCATCTGGAAAGCCAGCTTGCCCTCGTATTCGTGGCCGAGCAGGTTGTCCGGGTTGCGCGCGTTGTGCAGCAGCAGGGCTTCGTCGAGTACGGCCTGCATCTCGCGGCGTTCGCTGTCGCTCAGGTCGTGACGCACCAGGCCCATGAGCAGGCGCGCGGTCTGCGACAGCTGGGCGTCGAACAGCTCGCGCACTTCATGCACCGAATCGTTGTAGATCTTGTGGCTGATCAGGCCGAAGCTGCCGGCGACCAGTAGCAGCAGAAGGGCGAGCAGACGGGTGCGGATGGAGCCGAAGGTTTTCAGCACGCTCATTTGTCCACCAGATAACCGACGCCGCGCACGGTGCGGATCAGCTCCGGGAAGAATTTCTTGCGTAGGTGGTGCACGTGCACTTCCAGGGCGTTGCTTTCCACTTCCTCGTCCCAGCCATACAGCGCCTGTTGCAGCTTGTCGCGGGTCAGTACGCGGCCAGGCTGGATCAGCAATTCGTGCAGCAGGAGAAATTCCTTGCGCGGCAGGTTGATGGTCTGGCCCTGGTATTCGACCAACTGGCTGGCCGGATCGAGGCGGATGCCACGGTATTCCAGGGCCGGTTGCGGGCGCTGGAAACTGCGGCGCAGCAGAGCACGCAGGCGCGCCTTGAGTTCAGCCACGTCGAAAGGTTTGATCAGGTAGTCATCGGCGCCGGCATCGAGCCCGGCGATGCGGTCGCTGGTGGCGTCACGCGCGGTGAGCACCAGCACCGGTACCGGGTTGGCGTTGGCGCGCAACTGCTTGAGCACCTGCAGGCCATCCATGCGCGGCAGGCCGAGGTCGAGAATGGCCAGCTCGAAGCTTTCGTGGCTCAGGGCATGCAGGGCACTGGCGCCATCCTGCAGCCAGTCGACGGTGTAGCCTTCGGGTTTCAGCGCGGTGCGAATGCCTTCGCCCAGCGCCTGATCGTCTTCGACGAGAAGAATGCGCATGGTCACTCCTGTTGCGGGTTACCGGAGTTTACCTGCGACCTGCTGCAAAAGCGCCTGGGCTTCTGCACGGCGGCCCTGATCGGCCAGTTCGCGGCCGGGACGATCCTTGGCCGCCAGGGCTTTCTCCAGCGCGGCGCGGGCTTCTTCAAAGCGCTTCTGCCGTTGCAGGAAGTCGCCGTAGAAATAATTCGGATCGATGCCATTCGGGTTGATCGCCAGCGCCTGTTTGAGCATTTGCTCGGCCAGCTCGTCATCACCGAAGCCGATCGGCCAGGCGGGTACCTGGTAGTAGAGGCTGCCGAGGCTGGTGTAGGCCGAACCGTCCAGCGCTTGCGGGGCGATGGCCAGGGCTTGTTCCAGGTTTGTTTTGGCCTTCTTGACCAGACTTAATGCGCCGAGGCCACCCTTGGCGCCGGCCTGGGTGCTGAGGATGATGCCGCGCCAGATTAGCAGCTCCGGCGCTTTCGGCTCGCTGGCCAGGGCTGAATCGGCTTGCGTGACGAGCTTGGCGAAGGCTTCCTCGCGCTGTTTTTCCGGCGTCTGGTAGTTGATTTCGGCCCAGCGTGTCTGCAGTTGGTGCAACTGCACTTCGCCTCCTGCACTGAGGGCAAAGGCGGGCAGGGCGGCGAAGCCGAGTGCGGCGATGATCAGGGTACGAAACAGGTTCACGGTAATCTCCTCAGTGCTTGTGACGGGCAAAGCGTTGAATGATCGGCAACTGCTTGCGCAGGGCCTGGTCGACCACGCGCGGCAGCAGGCCGTTGAGGCGCACGAACAGGCGCTCCGGCCAGCCCAGGTGGCGTTCCTCCTGCTCGCGGCCAATGGCGTCGAGCAACTGCTCGGCGACCTGCGCGGGATCGTCCATGGCCACGCCCAGCTCATCGTTCATCGCCACCACGCTGGGGGCGTTCATCGCCGTGCGGGTGGCGCGTGGGGCGAAGTACAGGACGCGCACATGGGTGTCGGCCAGCTCGCGGCGCAGCGCTTCGGAGAAACCGCGCAGGGCGAACTTGCTGGCGCAGTAGGCAGTAAAACCGGGGTAACCGATGGCGCCGAAGGTGGAGCCGACGTTGATCACCAGCGCGCGGTGCTGGGCACGTAGCAATGGCAGCAGGCGTTGGGTCAGTTGCAGCGTGGCGGTGACGTTGAGGCCGATCAGCTCGGCGATTTGCTGTTCGTCCTGCTGGTCGAGCAGGCCGAAGCGGTTGACCCCGGCGGCGTTGATCAGGCAGTTCAGCCCGCCGAAGTTCTGTGCCGCAGCAACCAGTGCATCACGTCCGCGGCGGCTGGCGATATCGGCCTGCACCAGTTTTACGTTCTGCGGAAAGCGTTGCAGCAAAGGCTGCAGAGGCTCCAGGCGACGTCCGACCAGCAGTAGATGGGCGCCTGCGCCGGCCAGGCGCTCGGCCAGGGCCAGGCCGATACCGCCACTGGCGCCGGTAAGCAGGGCACGGCAATCCGTCGGTTGCATGACCTTACTCCTCGCCGGCAAGCGGCAGGCTGCGGAACATGTCGCCATATAGGCGGTAGACGACCTTGGCGGTGTGCACCACGGCAGCCTTGTCATCGTCGTTGTCCAGGCGGTTCATCAGCTTCTTGAAAAACTCGATGTGCTCCAGATCCAGGCTGCCGTGGGAGTTGAGATAGCTGAAGGCCTTGTTCGGCAGTTGCAGTTTGTCCTGGATGATGCCGGCGGCTTGGGTGGCCAGGGCGATGCTGGTACCTTCGAGGACGTTGACCATGCCGAAGAAGCTCACCGGGTTGTGCCGGGCGATGCGGTCATAGACGTAGGCCACCATCAGCTCGGTGGCCATGTGCGGGGTGCCATGGCGCACCGCTTCCTTGTCGGCACCGCAGGCAGCGATGTCGTTGAGCACCCACTCCTGGTGGCCGGTTTCTTCCTCGATGTACTCGGCGATAGCCTCGCGCAGCCATTCCAGGCGCTCCGGCAGGCGTGCGCCGCAGGCCATCAGCAGCGGTACGGTGTGCTTGACGTGGTGGTAGGCCTCGGTGAGGAAGGCGATGTAGCTGTGCAAGGCGACCTGGCCGGTCATGGCCTGCTGGATGATCGGGGCGCCGAGCAGGTAGTTGCGTTCGGCTTGGGTCTGGGCCAGCAGGGATTCGTAGAAGCTCATGCGTGTACTCCTTCTGCCATCAACGCTTCGATGGCGGCTTGGTAATGATTGAACAGGGCAGTGCGGCGCAGGCGGCCGTTGGCCGTGGCCAGGTCGTTGCTCGCGTTGAAGGGGGCATCGGCGCGCAGCCAGTGGTGCACGCGGGCGTAGTCCGGCAGGCCGTGATTGACGGCGTCCACCGCTGCCTGCAACTGCGCGTCAGGGGTATTGGGGTAGCGCGGCACCAGCACCGCGACGTTGGCCGGCAGCGCCTCGCCGTGCAGCCAGGCCTGGGCGATGGGCAACTGCTGCACCAGCTCGGACTCGACCCATTCCGGGTTGACGTTACGCCCGTAGGCGGTGATGAACTGATGCTTCTTGCGCCCGTGCAGCACCAGGAAACCGTCCTCGAAATGGCCGAGGTCGCCGGTGCGCAACCATTCGCCTTGTGGCGCCGGGTCGCCGATGTAACCGAGCATGCGCGCCCCCTTGACCTGCACTTCGCCATCGTCAGCCAGCATGACCTGCAGATGACCGAGCGGCTTGCCGGTGCTGCCGATACGGCGCTGCTCGGGGGTGTTCATGCACACCACCGAGGCGCACTCGGACAGCCCGTAACCCTCGAAGATCGGCAGCCCCAGCGCATCGGCGCGCTGCAGCAACTGGGCGGAGACGCGCCCGCCACCGACGGCGACGAAGCGCAGCGAGCCCGGCACCGGCAGTTTGCGTTCGGCCGCGCTGACCAGCGCCAGCAGCAATTGCGGCAGCAGGATCAAGCTGTTCGGCTGGGCGGCTTGCAACGCCTGCAGAAAGCGCATCAGGTCGAAGCCACTGGCGCCGCTCAGGCCGATCTGCGCCATGGGCATCAGCTCCACCCGTGCGCCGGCCAGCAGCGGCGCGTAGACGCCGGCAATGTTCTCCAGCAGGGTCGCCAGCGGCAGGATGCACAGATGGCGCTCAACGTTGCGGCTGGCGCTGGCCTTGACCAGGCTGTCGGCCACAGCCAGTTGCGTGGCCAGATCCAGGCACACGCCCTTGGGCTGGCCGGTGGTGCCGGAGGTGTAGGTGATCTTGCAGGTGCCGTGATGCAGCGCTGCTGGCTGCGCCACGCTACGCCGGTGAATGTCACCCTCGACGCTGGCGAAGCCGGGGGCGCCGGCGCCGATCAGGCAGTCGATGCCGGCACTGTCGAGCACATGGCGCTGCTGCTCAGCGGAGAAGAACCCCGGCACCGACACACAGACCAGGCCGGCCTGCAGCGCGGCCAGATCCCACAGCACCCAGTCGATGCCGTTATCCAGCGCCAGTGCCACGCGCTGAGCGCCCAGCTCGCGCAGATGGCGGCTGCGGTTGGCCACGGCTACCAGCAGGTCGTCGTAGGTCAGCTCACGGCCATTTTCGGCCAACGCTGTGCGTGACCCGAAGGTGGCCAGACGGGCGAAAAAGGCTTCAGCTACAGGCCACATCGGGCATGTCCTCCAGGGCATACAGCGGTTGATGGCCCAGGCGTGGGTATACCCCCATCTGCAGCAGGCGTTGATGGCCGCCATGGATATCGCCGGCCATTACCCAGGGGCGGCTGTTGTAGTAACGGCCCCAGTCGGCCAGCTCTTCGCCCATACGCGCCGGCTCGGCTTCACCCAGGGCGATGGGCGCCAGGCCCAGACGCTGGAAGCTGTTGAGCAGCGTCGCTGTGCCGGTGAAGGTGACCCAGCGAAAGCCCAGGGCTACCAGCAAGTCGGTCAGGGCGACGATCAGCAGGCGTGCGGCGCCGGGGCTGTCAGCGGCCAGATTGCCCACTTCCACCAGCTCGTCACGGCCAGGCTCGGTGTGGCCGAGGCGTGCGCCGATGGCGTTCTGGATCGGCTCGTCCAGGTAACGTTCGAGAAACAGCGGCCCGCTGCCGGCACTGCGCACGCCTACAGCGCCGAGCAACTGCCCGGCCTGGTTTTCCAGGCTGAACAGACAAGGCATGAAGTGACGGATGCGTGCGCCGTGCTGCTGCTCGAAGCGCTGGCGGACGAACTGCTCCAGCGCCGCGCGTCGTGCGCTGCCGGGGGACGCCAGGTGGAGTTGATAAGTCTCGCCGCGCCCGATACGGGCAACGGGACGATCATGATGCGCCCAGGGTAGTTCCATGCTCGGAACCTCGGTGATTGGCCTGGGGGCGATTCTGGGAGGGCTGGCTTAACGCTGTATTAAGATGTTGCAGAATGTTTCAGGCGTTGCGCTGTCGCGGCTAAAGCCCCTCCCACAGTCCGTATGGCAACGGGCGCCAGCGTTCAGGCCCAGCGCCTGTAGGAGGCGCTTTAGCGGCGAGCTGTTCTATCGCGGCTGAAGCCGCTCCGCTCTGACACTGGCCCATGAGCGGGTGAGCGGGTAAGGTTCGCCATCGTTAGAAACACCTCGCAGGCAGGCGCGCAAGGCGCCTGGCGGCATTCGCTCAAGGAATACACGCGTGAACCAGCAAAACCTCGCCGACTTCATCTGGAACGTGGCCGACGTGCTGCGCGGCGATTTCAGACAATCCATCTATGGCGCATCATCCTGCCCTTTACCTTGCTGCGTCGTTTGGAGTGTGTGCTGGAACCAACCCGTAACGCGGTGCGTGCCCAGCATCAGGCGATGAAATCCAGCAGCGTTGATCTGGATCTGATCCTGCCCGCCACGGCCAAGGCCACCTTCTACAATGTCTCGCAATTCGACCTGGCCACCCTTGGCGCCACCGATACCCGCGCCAACCTCGAAGACTACATCGCCAAGTTTTCCGCCAACGCCCGCCAGGTGTTCGAGCACTTCGCCTTTTCCGACTGGCTGGTGCAGCTCGACAAGGCCAAGTTGTTGTATCTGGTCACGCAGAAGTTCGCTGCCATCGACCTGCACCCGGAGGTGCTGAGCAACCACGAAATGGGCCTGGTGTTCGAGCATCTGATCCGCAAGTTCGCCGAATCCGCCAACGACACCGCCGGGGAGTTCTTCACCCCGCGTGACGTGGTGCGCCTGACCACCACCCTGGTATTCGCCCCGGATCACCGCGCCCTCAACCAGGAAGGCGCGGTGCGCACCGTGTATGACTGCGCAGCCGGTACGGGCGGTTTTCTGTCGTCGGCCATCGAGCTGGTCAAGGACGAATGGAAGGCTCCGGCGCGCATCGTGCTTACGCCCAGGAGCTGAACCCGGAAACCTACGCCATCTCCGTAGCGGACAAACTCATCCAGGGCTTCGAGACCAAGAACATCAAGCTCGGCAACACCCTGTCCAACGACCTGCTACCCGCCGAGCGCTTCGACTACTGCCTGGCCAACCCGCCGTTCGGTGTGAAGTGGGAGAAGGTACAACCGCAGGTGCAGGCCGAGCACAACCAGCATGGTTTCTACGGGCGCTTCGGCCCCGGCCTGCCGCGTGTGGGCGATGGCTCGCTGCTGTTTCTCATGCACTTGCTGTCCAAGCGCAAACCGCCGGAAGAGGGCGGCACGCGCATTGGCATCGTGCTGTCCGGCTCGCCGCTGTTCAACGGCGGCGCCGGCTCGGGCGAGTCGGAGATTCGCCGCTGGATCCTGGAGAACGACTGGCTGGAGGCGATCATCGCCCTGCCCAATGACCTGTTCTACAACACCGGCATCGGCACCTATGTCTGGGTGCTGTCCAACCACAAGGACGAACTGCGCAAAGGTAAGGTGCAACTGATCGACGCCACCGCCATGCACGCGCCCATGCGCAAGAGCCTGGGCAACAAGCGCAAGTACCTGTCCAAGCGCAGATCGCCGAGATCGCCAAGCTGCACGAAGCCTGCGAGCAGGGCGCCCAGTCGAAAATCTTCGCCACCAGCGACTTCGGTTATCGCCGCATCACTGTCGAGCGCCCGCTGCGCCTGCGCTTTAGCGTCACCGCCGAAAAGCTTGCCGCCTACCGCGAGGCCAAGGGCGCCGACCAGATCGACGCCTTCGCCAGCGTGAGCGGCGAGTTCGATAACTTGCCGGCTTTTCTCAAGGCCGCAGGCATCACGAAACTTGGCAAGGGCGCGCTGAAAGCCGCACTGGCCTGCTTCGGCGAGCGTGACCCCAGCGCCCAGCCGATGCTCGATGACAAGGGCAAGCCGCAGCCCGACCCCGACCTGCGCGAGTTCGAGAACGTGCCGCTTAAGGAAAACATCGACGACTACTTCGCCCGTGAAGTTCTGCCCCACGTGCCCGACGCCTGGATCGACACCGGCAAGCTCGACCCCAAGGACGGCCAAGTAGGCATTGTCGGCTACGAGATCAACTTTAACCGCTACTTCTACGTCTACCAGCCACCACGCCCGCTGGCTGAGATCGACGCCGACCTCAAGGCCGTGGAGGCCGAGATCGCCGCGCTGCTGGGTGAGGTTACGGCGTGAGTGAAATTCTGATCTACCAGGCAGACAACCATCCGGTCGAGGTGAGACTGGAGGGCGAAACCGTGTGGCTTAGTCAGCGGCAACTGGCTGAATTGCTGGACACCACCACAGATAACATCAGCCTGCATCTGAAGAACATCTACAGCGACGGTGAGTTGGATGAGGCGGCAACTACCGAGGAAAGCTCGGTAGTTCAGCAGGAAGGTAAGCGTCGAGTGACGCGCCAACTGCGGCTTTATAATCTGGACGCCATCATATCGGTGGCCTATCGGGTCAACTCCAAGCGCGGTGTGCAGTTTCGCCAATGGGCCACGCGTATTCTGCGTGAACACCTGAGCCGGGGTTACACGCTCAACCAGCAGCGCTTCGAGAGCAATGCCCGTGAGCTTGAAGCGGCGTTGCTGATGGTGCGTCAGCTCAGCAGCAACCCACACCTGACGGCCGAGGCGGGGCGAGGCTTGGCGGATATCGTCAGCCGCTATGCGCAAACCTTTTTGCTGCTGCAGCGCTATGACGAAGGCCTGCTGAGCGAGCCAGAGGTGCAAGCCGGTGGCCTGCTGCCCACGGCGGAACAAGCGCGCACGGCCTTGGCTGGGCTAAAGGCCAACTTGCAGGCGCGGGGTGAGGCCACTGACTTGTTCGCCCGTGAGCGGGGCGATGGGCTGGCGGCCTTGCTGGGCAACCTCGATCAGAGCGCATTCGGTGAGCCGGTATACCCCAGTATCGAGGCCAAGGCGGCGCACCTGCTGTACTTCGTCATCAAGAACCACCCGTTCGCTGACGGCAACAAACGCAGCGGCGCCTTCCTGTTCGTCGATTTTCTGCACCGCAATGGTCGCCTGCTGGACGCCACAGGCCAGCCGGTGATCAACGATATCGGCCTGGCTGCGTTGGCGCTGCTGGTGGCTGAGTCCGACCCCAAGCAAAAGGACACGCTGATTCGTCTGATCATGAACATGCTGGCCGGCCCGGCGGCAGGAGCAACGCTATGAGCCATTACAAGCCGTACCCGGACTATAAGGATTCCGGGGTGGAGTGGTTGGGGCGGGTGCCGGAGCATTGGGTGAGCAAGAAGCTTGGCAATAAGTTGCTCGTTCTGCTCAGTGCTGGACATTTATGCCTCCTTGCGTTGATCTTGGCTTTTGTTTTGACAAAAAGGGGGCAGATTTATTTTCCTGTCTAACGCCTTTCTCGCCTGATTTCAAAGCGCCATCTTTCCCGGCCCAAACCCTTGCGGTCAAGCCCTTCAAACGCCAGAAACGAAAAAGCCCCGTCAGTTATGACGGGGCTTTTGCTTGGCTGTCTGGAGCGGGTGATGGGAATCGAACCCACGGCTCTAGCTTGGGAAGCTAGGGTATTACCATTATACGACACCCGCAGTGGGTGCCTTTATACCGGAAGCGGCGGCGGAAATGAAGCGCAAAGCGCATTCGCTTTGCGCTCGGTGCCCGTCATACCGCCATCGCCTGCAGTTCGCGCAGGTCGCCTTTGGCGGGCAGTTGCAGGCGTTTGCTGGGGGCGTTGAAGAAGTCCAGCAGCACGCGCTGGGTCTGTAGCCAGGCTGCTTTGTGTTCCATGTCGAGGAAGTGGCCGGCGTCGTCGATCACAGCGAACTGGGCGTGGTCGATGTGCTGGGCGAATAGGCAGGCATCTTCCACCGAGGTGTACTCGTCGCGCTCGCCGTTGACGAACAGCAGCGGGACGTCGATGGCTTGCAGGCATTCCATGCGGCAGTGCGCTTCCATGCTTAGCACCTGTTTGATGTGGGCGTACATCTGCCGGTATTCGTGTTCGTCCAGGGTACTGACGTGCTTGTGGTTGAAGCGTTTGAACAGCGACGGCAGGTGTTTGCCGATGGTGCTGTTGACCAGCAGGGCGATGTTGTCGCGATCCACTGCGTTCAAAAAGCGCAGGCCTTTGTGCAGGTAGTCGAGCATCGGCACGTTGAGGATCGGCGAGAAGGAGCAGATGGCAGCCTTCTCCAGCGTCGCCGGGCGCTGGGCCAGGGCGAGCATGGAGGCGACGCCGCCCCAGGAGAAGGACATCAGGTAGTTGGCGCTGTAGTGGTCGATCAGGTGCAGCAGGATCGCCGCTTCGTCTTCTTTGGTGATCGGCGTGAAGTCCGTGTTGTGTGGCTTGGACTGGCCGGCATAGGGCAGGTCGAAGGCCACCACGTTGAATTGTGGTTGCAGGTATTTGACCGATTGCGCGAACGAGGCGGTGGTCGCCAGGGAACCATTGACCAGGATGATGGTCTTGCTTGCGGCCGGGTTGCTGTAGAACTCCGTGTGTACCTTGTGCTTCCTGTTGATCTCGACGACTGCGGTTTCTGGCCTCATGTCGTTTCCTCCTGGCGCAAGTGAGCGTGGCGAGCGGGCGACCGTTCGCGCTGGATTGAGCAGTTAGAAAAGCGCCTGAGCGTGACAGCATGATGTCAGGCTGGAGATTTTTATAAGTATAGGAATTTCAATCAGTTAGGATCGAAACAGGCGAGCGCTCCAGGCTTTTCAGGGCCATGGAGAGGGCGGTGTTACCAGGCAGGAATCCAGTCGGCGCAGGGCGCCAGCAACTGTTAAAAGCACTTCGCTGTCTTTCTTTGACCGTATGGTCATCTGAAGACTTGTGGTTCGATTCAAGCAGCTACCTTGCAGCTGCGCAAGGGTAAGTCACATCTTTATCGCGCTTTATGGCTGCCGTTGGTCGGCTCGTCAGACGCTGTCGATTTCCGCATCCGTCAGGGCACGGTACTGGCCGGGGGCGAGCTGTGGGTCGAGGACGATATCGCCCATGCGCTCGCGGTGTAGGGCGACGACGCGGTTGCGGAAGTGGCCGAACATGCGTTTGACCTGATGGTAGCGACCCTCGAACAGGGTCAGGCGGGCGTGGTGGCTGCTCAGTACGTCGAGCTGGGCGGGCAGGGTGGTCAGATCCTCGAAGGCGAAGTACAGGCCTCGGGCGAAGACTTCGGCGTATTCGGCGGTGATCGGCTGTTCGGTGGTGACGTAGTAGACCTTGGGCTTGCGCTGCTGCGGCTGGGTGATGCGCCGCGACCAGCGCCCGTCGTTGGTGATCAGCAGCAGGCCACTGGTGTTCAGGTCGAGGCGCCCGGCCAGGTGCAGATCATGTTTGTCCGGCTCGTCGAGCAGATCGAGGACGGTGCGGTGCGCGTCATGCTCGGTGGCGCTGACCACGCCGACGGGTTTATGCAGCATCCAGTAGCGCGCGCTGCGCCCGGCTTGCAGCAGCTCGTCGTCCAGCTCCACGCGCTGGAAGTCGCGCACCTCATGGCGTGGGTCGTACACCACGGTGCCGTCCACGCGCAGGCGGCCGGCGCTGATCAGCAGGCGGCTGTCCTGGCGGCTGAAGCGCGGGAAGTTGCTGAGGAAGCGATCCAGGCGCATGGCTTAGTCGTGCTCATCGCGTTTGGCGCTTTCAACGGCACCCGCGCAGGCCGGGCACAGGCAGGCGTGGTTGCGTTGTTCGGGCGTCAGGCGCTGCAGCGCGGCAGGGTCAATCTGCGTGGTGAAGCACCAGCAGGGTTCCTCACGTCCGGCTGCGACGCTGCATTGGTTGCTCTTGCCGCACAGCGGGCAGAGTTGCCTGTCCATCAGAGATCGAGGCAGACGCGGTCGCGCCCACCCTGCTTGGCGCGATACAGCGCACGGTCGGTGCGGCCGAGCAGGGTATGCAAGCTCTCGCCGACGTGCCATTGGCTGAGGCCGAGGCTGACGGTGACCTGCAGGCTTTGGCCATCGACGGTATAACGCTGTTCGGCACAGTGCTGACGTAGTTTCTCGGCGAGATCGTAGGCGGCTTGGCGGTCGCTATTCTTCAGCAGCAGGATGAATTCCTCGCCCCCCCAGCGGCAGAGAATGTCAGACTGTCGCAGTGTGTCACGCAGTTGCCGGGCGAAGCGGCGCAGCACGTCGTCGCCAGCTAGGTGGCCGTGCTGGTCGTTGATCTGTTTGAAATTGTCCAGGTCGAGCAGCACTGCGCACAGTGGGCTGCTGTCGCGTTGCGCTTCCTGCAGCGCCTGTTCGGCGAGGATGTCGAAGCCGCGACGGTTTGGCAGTTCGGTGAGGCTGTCGGTGGTGGCCAGCATGGCGATGCGTTGCTGGTAGCGGCGCAGCACCAGTCCCACCAGGGTCAGGACGATAGCGGTGACCAGCAGGCACAGCAGCAGGTTGATATAGAGCCCCTGACGGATGCCGGCCAAGGCCTTGTCCTGCTTGTCGACGAACAGATACCACTCCAGTTCGGGGATGTAGCGCACGTGAAGAAAGTGCTCGCGGCCCTGTTCCTGGTATTCGAAGCGGCCGCTCTGTGGCGTTGGAAGCTTTTCCATCAAGCCGTTAAGCCCCGGCACATCGGCCAGCGATTCGCCCACCTTGGTACCCAGCGGGCCACCTTGGGCGCCGGTCAGGGTGATGCGGCCCTCAGTGTCGACGAAGTAGACACTGCGTTCATAACGCTGCTGGTATTCATCGATCAGCTTGACCACCGCGTCGACGGCCAGGCCCACGCCGGTGGCGCCGATGAATGTGCCTTCGTAGTCGTGCATCTTGTAGTTGATGAAGATGGTCAGGCGGTCGGCGTTGGCCATGTCGACGTCGACGTTGATCTCGTAAGGCTCCTGCAGCTCGCGAACACGGTAGTACCAGATGTCGCGTTCCTCGTCTGGCTTGACCTGCTTGAGTACACCCTTGGCCTGGTAGTAGGTGCTGGTCTTGTCGGAGACGAAGAAGCTGGTGAAAGCACCGTAGTGCTCCTGCACTTCGCGCAGGTAGCGGGTGATCTGGGCGTTGTCCCGTTCGCCGGCCAGCACCCAGTCACGCAGGAAGGTGTCGCGGGCCATCATCGAGGAGATGAGGATGGGGCGTACCATGTCCTTCTGGATTTCCGAGTAGACGGTATCGGAAGTCAGTGGCAATTCGGTGTTGATGATGCTGTCGCGGATCGAGTCCCGCGAGGCGTAGTAACTCAGCAGGGAGGTGGTGAGAAAGCCACTGCCGAGCAGGAACAGGAGCAACAGTAACAGCGACGCTTGCGAGTGCCGGTTGGGGCGGGGCATGGGTGAATCCGGAGATCGGGCTGATGGCGTGATGCTAGCTTGCTGGCAGGGGTAAGCGCCAGTTGTGATCACAGTTTGTGTATTGTTCCGCGGGCCGCGATCGTGAAGTCACTGTCCGTGGGAGCGCTGGGCTGCGGTGCTGGCAACAGCCGACGAAGTGAATCGCACTAGTTCTACACCGCGTTGTCTGACGCTTCAGGGATTACCGTCCCGGAGGCCGACATCGGTCGGCGTCGCCCCAGCGGTCACAGGAGGCCGCCATGCCCTACAAGATGCTGTTTTCCGTTTTGCTCTTGCTGCTTTCCGGCTGCGCCGTTTACGGCGGTGGCTTCGACCGCAGTTATCACAACGGCCAGTCCTATCGTTACTACGATGGTTATCGGCGTGACTACTACGCACCACCTGTCTACGTGACGCCTCGCTATTACTATGATGATCGCCGTCACCAGTACCACCAGGCTCCTCCGCGCTATGTGCCGGCGCCGCCGCCGCGTCAACATTACGGCCATGAACAGCGTTATCGCGACGGCTACAAGCGTCACGAACAACCACGACATGACTATCGCCGCGACCAGCGTCGCCATGAGCACCGCAGTGGACAGATCCAGCGCGGTTGGGAGGGCGGGCGTAACACGCAGCAGCGTTTTTCCAATGGGCATCGTTATAACGAGCAGCGCCGCAGTGGCGAACGGCGCTGGTAAACGGCTCTTCAGTCCTCCGCGCGCTCGCCGCGCGGTGTTTCTTCATCCACCCGCCTGATCGCTTCGACCATTGCCTGCGCAGCTGGTGACAGGCTGTGCCCGGCACGACTCACCAGGCCATAGGCCGAATGCTGATGCAGGTTCTGAGGCAGCAGGCTGAGTTGGCCGCTGTGTACCTCGTCTGCAATTACGTCCCAGGGCGCCATGCTCAGTACGTCGCTGTCGGCTACCAGGCACTTGAGCACCAGAAAATTGTCGCACTGCACGCTCAGGGGCTGCGCGCGACCGCTGGCTTGGCCCAGGCTGCGTTCTACTACGCCGGTAATGCCTATCTCAAGGGAGATTACCAGTGGGCCGCCGAGCTGGCCGGCTATGCGATCCGCGTTGACCATGAGGACAAGCTGGCGCGTGAGATCAAGGCGCGCAGCTTCCGTAAGCTTGGCTACGCCAGCATGAACATCAACTGGCGCAACTGGTACCTGATGAGTGCCATGGAGCTGGAAGGCAAGCTGGATGGCGATGGCATCCGTCAACGTTCGATGGAGATGCGCAAGGTGTTCCTATCGCCGGATATGGTGCGCAGCTTCACGCCGCAGAGTTTCCTGCAGAACTGGGTTACCCGTATTGATCCGGAGAAGGCCGCCGAGGTGGAGCTGACCCTGGGCTTCAGCTTCCCGGACTTGGACGAACAATGGGCGCTGGAGGTTCGTCGCGGCGTGGCGCAGTTGCATCGGGACATTCCCGAGGGCACGGGCTTGCGGCTGTCGATGGACAAGCGCTTCATGGAAACCTTGCTGACCGGCGAAGGCGTTCTGGTCAAGGGCGCGCTGCTGGGAGACGTGAAAGTCGATGGCAACTTGCTGGAGATTCGTCGTTTTCTCAGTTGCTTCGATTTCGCCGACGAAGCGTTTGGCTTAATGTTGCGCTAGCCAGTTCTGCGGACTCGCCCCTGTAGGAGCGCCGCCCCGGCGCGAAGCGATTGCGGCCTTTCAGTGATATTAGCGTTGTTCACAACATTCACCGCGGGGCACGTTTCCTGCGGATTGGGATCGCAGACAGGCGAAAGGGAGGCATACGTCGTGCGGTGCGTCCCACTCAAGGCTCATCCGACCGGAGGAACATGATGAACCTGCTGTCTTTCGCCAAAGGTGTCCTGGCCATGTTCTGGCTGGTGGCGCTGCTCAATCTGTTCTATCTCTTTGCAACGCGCTCGGAGGCTGGGTCAACTGGTCGGCCCTGCTGATTCTGCTGGCGCACATCGTCGCACTGCTGCTGTTTTGCTCGCGTCTTCAGAATGTGCCAGGGCTGTGGTGGCGGCGCCTGCATGTATTGCTCTTTGGCATGTTGTACCTGCAACGATTGTGCTGAACCCAAGTTAGATAGTGGCCTTTGGCGATTGCCTTTTGCTCCGAAGCCCCTCAGCATGCGGGCCACTAGATGTAGGAACTCACCCACTGTGCCGCCGATTGTTCGTCACTTGCTATTCGGGCTGTCGCTTGCCTTGCTAGCAGGCAGTGCAGTCCTGTTTGCAGGCGCGCCGGATGTCTGGGATTTTGAGCTGATCGGCAAGCGTGCCGAGCAGCTCTATGGTCCTTCTCATGAGGCGCAGCGCCGCATGAGTGACTGGCAGCGCTTGCTCAAGGAGCAGGGCGATGCGGACGAAGCAGAAAAACTCAAAGCCGTTAACCTCTTTTTCAACCTGCGCCTGCGCTTTCGCGATGATCGAGAGCTATGGGGTGTAGAGGATTACTGGGCGACACCGGTCGAGGCCCTGTATCGCGGGGCGGGTGACTGCGAAGAATTTGCCATCGCCAAATATTTCAGCCTGCGTCAGCTTGGTCTGCCCAGCGAAAAGCTGCGCATCACCTACGTCAAAGCCGTGCGTCTCAACCAGGCGCATATGGTGCTCACCTATTACCCTCACCCGTCCGCGACTCCGCTGGTTCTCGACAATCTGATCGATGCGATCGAGCCAGCCAGCCAGCGTACTGATCTTGTGCCCGTATACGCCTTCAATGCCGAAGGGCTATGGCTGCCGGGTAGCGGTGGTGGCAAGCAGGTCGGCGACAGCAAGCGGCTGTCGCGCTGGCAGGATCTATTGAGGAAAATGCGCGCCGAAGGTTTCCCTTGAGGCGATGAAGGAGCTATCGATGTCATTGTTCAAGCAGTTGTTCATCGCGATCTGCCTGCTGATGCTGGTCAACTTCGCGGGCAGCTTTCTGGTCGGCGTGGAGAGCTCGCGGGAGCAGCAGGTCAGTCAGTTGCGTTCGCACGCACAGGATGCAGCGACCGCGCTGGGGTTATCGCTTGGGACGCATATCGAAGATCCAGCCATGGTCGAATTGATGGTCAGCTCCATCTTCGATAGCGGCTACTTCGAGAGTATTCGGGTCATCGACCAGGTCAGCGGCGACGTGACGGTCGAGCGTAGCGGGGTGCCGGTGTCAGGTGTGGCGCCGCAGTGGTTTATCCGTCTTGTAGGTTTGCAACCTGCCGTTGGCGAGGCGTATGTCAGCGATGGCTGGCGTCAGGCCGCTCGAGTGGAAGTGGTCAGCCATCCGTTGTTCGCCATTGGCAAACTGTGGCAGGGCGCGTTGGGTAGCCTGCTCTGGTTGGCGCTCAGCAGTGTGCTCTGCGTCGTGTTGGGCGGTCTTTTTCTCAAGCGTCAGCTACGCCCGTTGGACTATATGGTCGAGCAGTCCAAGGCCATCGCTCGCCGCGAGTTTCTCAGCTTGCCGCAGTTGCCGAAAACACCGGAGTTTCGCCGTGTCGTCAGCGCGATGAATCAGATGGTGGAAAAGCTCAAGGCACTCTTTGCCGAGGAGGCCGCGCGTAGCGAAAAACTGCGTGATGAGGCCTATAAGGATGCGCTGACCGGCCTGGCCAATCGGCGTCATTTTGATATGCAACTGCATAACCGTCTGGGCGGTGAGGATCTGACCAGCAGTGGCTATCTGTTCCTGCTGCAACTGCATGACCTGGCGGTTTTGAACCAATCCCTTGGCGGCCAGCGTACCGATCAATTGCTGGTCGAGGTTGCCGAGCAGTTGCAAACACTGTCTCAAGGGCGCTATCCACTGGCTCGTAATCGCGGCGGCGAGTTCGCCTTGCTCGGCTTGGGTTTGCAGCGGGAAGAGGCCGAACAGGTGGCAGGGCAAGTGCTTCAGGCCCTGGAGCATTTACGGCAGACGTTGTCTGCTGATTGCGATTTGTCCGCGTATGTCGGTATCACGCCCTTTGCCCCTGGCGATTCGCTATCCGGTCTCTACCAAGGGCTTGATCAGGCGCTTACGGTGGCCATGAGTTCTGGGCCTAACAGCTGGGCGTTCAGCACTCAGCAGGGCGGCCCGGTGCTGGCCGACCAGACCCGGCACTGGCACCAGTTGCTGGATGAGGCCCTGACGCAGCGGTGCTTCCAGCTCTATTTCCAGCCGGTTCTCAAAGCCGGTAGCACGCACGAAGTCTGGCACCACAAGGTATTGGCTCGGCTGCCAGATGCCAATGGCGAGCTATTGCCGGCAAGCGTCTTGCTGCCATGGTTGGAGCGCTTTGGCTGGATGGCCAGGTTGGATCTGAGCATGCTGGAGCAAGCTTTCGATCATCTGCGACAGCATCGCCATCCCATCGCCGTCAGTATCTCCAGTCATCTTCTGCGCGATAACCAGCTGCTGGAGCAACTCTATCGTGTGCTGGAGCAGAACAAGGAACTGGCGGGTTTTCTCACTCTGGAGCTCGATGAAGATCAGTTGCCAGCGCAGAGTCAGCTCGAGTCGATGGCCGAGCGCCTGCATGCACTGGGCTTTGGTCTGGCGCTCCAGCACTTTGGTGGGCGCTTCAGCATGATCGGTAACCTCGCCAGGCTGGGACTGAATTACCTCAAGGTCGACGGCAGCTATATCCGGGCCATTGATCAGGAAAACGACAAGAAGCTGTTCATCGAAGCGATGCAACGCGCAGCGAGCAGCATCGACTTGCCGTTGATTGCCGAACGGGTGGAGAGCGAAGGGGAGTGGCGAGTGCTGAGCACCATGGGCATTGCTGGTGTTCAGGGTCGCCTGTTCGGCGAACCGGCGCCATGGCGGCAGGCGTAAGGTGTGTCTACGGTGCCGCAGTAGGATCCGCCGTGCGCACAGAAAAAACAGCGCCCAGGGCAATCGCGCTATGCGTTGTTGTGCGAAAAAACTCGATGAAAAGCGCTGAGGCTGAACGAAGTAGCCAGGCTCGACAGATTCGTAGGGCGGGTGCAACCCGTCAGAGGCTATTGGCGGGTTTCCACCCGCCCTACCGATGCAGTGTCCTTACCATCCTCGGCTCCTTGAGCGAACCCTCTCCCGACGCTTGACTGACAGGCATCCGGCTACGGCTTCAAATCAATCCTGCATCATCGTCGTCATTGATCAGCCTGTTCAGGCCGCCCAGAGCATCACGTGCCTTGCTCCGTCCAATGAGCTTGGCCTGTGCTGCTTCCGGCAGATCGGTAATCCGTAGCAAACCTTTATCGATCAGAGTGCTGATCAAATCCTCCAGCACCCGAACCATGTCCTGGTCGCTCTGGCGTAATTGCGCCAGGCTACTCTCGACCTCCTGATTGGCGAACCAGGCCTGTGCCTCCTGGCTATCAGCCGCTAGCTCGCCGTCCATATCTTCGAAAGGAGTCGGCTCGACCCGGAGCAGATTGCCTGTGGGGTCGCGTTTTATGTAGAGCATCGGTGGGAATCCTCGACCAAACGATTCACGGAAGATACCCGCTGCCGTCTGGCAGCGGGTAATTTCCTTTTAGTCGTGGTTCTTGACGATGAGGTCGTTACCAGCGATCAGGGAGTCGGCCATCACACCATTGCTGAACGTGATGGTGATATCGGCTGCGCCACCTGTAGCGAAGTTGCCGTCGGTACTGATTTCCAGTTTCGATGGGTCGCTGTCGCTCACGCGCAGGTATTGGGTCAAGTTTTCCGCCTCCGTCAAATCCTTGAACAGATCGCTCAGGTCGATCTTGTCTTGACCGACAGAGAAGTCAGTGATGATGTCATGACCAATGTCACCCTGTTTCCAGACGAAGGTGTCCTTGCCGCTGCCACCGGTCAGGGTGTCGTCGCCAGCACCGCCGATCAGGATGTCATCACCGTTGCCGCCGACCAGGATGTTGTTGCCCGAACCACCAGCAAGTACATCGTTGCCCGTAGTACCTTGTAAGGTTTGGTTCGGATCTATAACTACGGAGAAGTCGGTGCTGGCTGAGTCACCATTACCATCGGTCACGGTGGCGCCGAAGTCGAGTTTTATCTCTGTGCCATCAGTAGGTGTTTTCTTATAGCCAACATTGACTGTGGTTACAGAGAAAGTGGTACCACTACTGGAAGCTCGTAGCTCTATGGTTGAAATACCGTCCGGATTGTCAATGGATATGGTTGGGGAACTACTGCTAACCCGATTAACCGTAATCCAATTACCTTCACCATTGACTCGGTATTGTGCCTGCTCGCTCCAGCTTGTCAGGCCACTCGTGCCAATTTGTATTGATGTGATCAATACCTCGTCCGAGGCTGCAAGGTTAAAGGACAGTACTTCATTATCGGAACTTCGGTAATTAATAACCTGGTTCTCACTGCCAGAACTTGGTGCATTAACTCCTAGGAGTTTGTTGCTATTACTCCAGTAAGGTGTTCCTCCTGTCCCGCTCAGTGATAAGTTGAAATCTGTTGTGCCGGTCGCTATCTGTGTGACAGAACCGTTGCTGTTCGGGAACGTAATACCCCTACTGAAAGATGCGGAAGGCTGATCCAGTGTTCCCAGCATCTCGACGTTATAGCTACCGTTGGCGGCGTTGCCACTGACTTTGAACACAACCTCGTTCGTACCTTGCTTGACAGCCTCCAGGCCACCGTTGGCAGTCGAACGGTAAACTAGTGGCACTCCATCCGACGTTATTGAAACTGTATGTTGAATGCCGTTGACGGTGGTTGTGCCTGTTACCTGCTGGCCATTGAGCGAAGTATCATTGGCAGCAGTGATCTTCACGCTGGAACCAGCGACATCGCGACCGACTTCGATGCCAAGGCTGGCCTCTGCTTTGGTACCCGTTTCGCTGCTAATGACTAGGGTTTCCGCAGCTGCTTCCACCACCGGTACGGTAGGCAGGTTCTTTGCACCTTTCAGGGTGATAGTCACGTCCGCGGTAGAGGTGTCGCCATCGCTATCCCTGATCGTGTAGGAGAACTTAAGGTTCTCAACCTGGCCGACGTCCATATTGTCCCGAGCTTCGCGACTTACCTCGAATTTGTATGTGCCATCCGCTCTGCCGGTGAACGTCCCGAAGTCGGTGACAAGCGTGTGGGTACCGTCACCATTGTCCGTGGCACCATTCCAAGTGATGTAATCCCCCTCCGCTACAAGCAGAGCGCCATCCGCGCCTATGTCATATACGCTGGAGACATCGCCTGTTTCGACCGGCAAGGTATCCGTGGATTTGATGACGGCGTACAGGTCATATGAAGTAGCTGCTTGCTCGGTTGTATAAATTTTGCTGACCAGATCGCCGTTCTTATCAAGGAAACCCTTGATCTCAAGCTCGTAGGTACGATCACCGATGGTAAATGTCTGTGCCAACTGGCTATTTGCCAGTTCGATGATGTCATCATTATCCGGGTGGCTGGCCGGTGTTTTGTCGTTTGGAGTTTCGGTGTGCGTCAGTTTGACGACATGCGTAATGGTCGTCGATACGCCATCAATGACGACATTAAGTTTCACTACGAGGTCAACTGTCTTCATCACCGCATCGGATGACCCCAGCGGGAGGTTGTTATGCGTCAAGGTGCCGATCTTGAAGTCCGAATCGGTCAGAATCTGTCCGGATGCACGCAAACCTTCATTATCTTGGAAGGTATAGCTGGACTTGCTGCTGCTTGAACCTGAGCCCCAGCTAATTTTGTCCGTATAGCTGTCGGAGTCAGTGTTTTCATAGGTGAACGCATTATTGGCGGTTCCTTTGTCAGGAGCGGCATTGATGAATCCGGCCTCTAGGCCACCTACGCTTACATGGCTGACAGGAATCGTAATCTCTTGACTATCTGGCATCGCCTCTGGTGAATCGTCTTCGATTGTGACGGTAATCTTCGACGTGACAGTCGATACTTCGTCGCTCACCGTCACTCCGATATCGAAGTCCAGTACGTCTTCCAAGTCTTGGAGCGGATGATCGACCGGCGCTTTCAGTTCAATGCGGTAGTTGCCATCGTTGTCGATAGTGGCATTGATGACTTCCGTGCTCCCAGCCTTACCAATAAGGGTTTGGCCATCGGTAGACAATGTCCAGTGCACCCCGACCCCACTAGAGGTGATGTTTCCATCGGAGGGCGCGATCAATTTCACCGACAGGTTGGCGCTGTCAGGATCACTGATGACCAGTTGACCGACATATATGGCCTCGTCAGTCTCATCGGAAGTGCCTTTTGTATCGGGGACTCCGCCGGGAAGGCCTTCTTCGGACACAACTGCTGTGCCAGCAGTAATCGTTGGGGGAGTGTTGCTGATGATCAGATCAATGCTACCAGCGGTCGTCAACTTTTCGAACTGAGTACCTTCGACAGTAATTTTCTTGATGCTGTCAATCAGTGAGCCGCTCTGATCCAGTGTGAATTGGATGCTTCCAGTAGTTCCGCCGGGTGCGATTTCAATGATCCTACCGCTCTCCAACTCCACCGTGATCTTGCCATGTTGATCAATTGGTAGATTTGCGTCGGTGGTTAAATTGACCTGATAGGTGATTTCACCACCTAACGTAGGTGTGCCTACAGCGGTGAGGGTCGCGGTGACGGTGTCGACGGTGTCGACGATGGTGGTGGAGGCCGGGCTACCCAGGCTGAGGTTCTCGAACTCGACACCATCGCTGTCGGTCGCACCGGCCAGGCCGATGGTCAGCGGTTCACCATCTTTGAATACGTCATCGCCTTGGGCAGGAGCTTCGTAGTCGATGCTGCCGGTATTGGCGAGGATCGTGACCTTGTCACCATTGCTCAGCGTGACTTCCACATCGCGATCAACGTTCGGGCTGATGCTGATGGTGAACACCGGCTTTTGGTTTTCGAAGTACTGCGTCTCTTTGGCAGCGATGGTGATGGTGATGGGGTCACCGCCATTCGGGGTACCAGGATCGCCAGGGTTGCCTGGGGTGCCAGGCTCGTCAGTGACGGTAACGCTGGTTTCACCAGCGGTTGCCAGTTCTTCGAACTCGCTGTCGCTGCCCTCCAGCACACCTTTGATGCCATTAGTGATGGTCGGCTGGCCACCGACGAAGGCGTCGTCATCCACGGTCACTTTGACCGAGCCGGAGGTCGCACCCGCTTCGATCGTGATGGTTTCGCCGTTATCCAGCTCGAACTTCAGACCATCGTGCTTGGTGAAGTCGGCATGAGCAGGGCCGCTCAGGGTGATGGTGTAGGTGATTTCACCACCTTCAGCGACGGAGCTGCTGTCGACTGTCAGTGTGGCGGTGACGGTGTCGACGGTATCGACAACCTTGGCTTCTGCCGGAGCACCCAGGGTCAGGTTTTCGAAGGCATCGCCATTGGCGGCCTTGGCTCCTTCCAGAGGTATGCTCAGGTCAGCACCATCCTTGTACACGTCATCGCCTTGGGCTGGACGGGTATAGGTAGTGGAACCTTGGTTAGCCAGGATGGTGACGGTCTTACCACCATCGAGGGTGACCACGACATCACGATCAACAGGTTTGTCGATGCTGACGGTGAAGGTTTGTTCTTCGTTCTCGGCGAACTCCTCCTTGGTGGCTGCGATAGTGATGGTGATGGGGTCACCGCCATTCGGGGTACCAGGATCGCCAGGGTTGCCTGGGGTGCCAGGCTCGTCAGTGACGGTAACGCTGGTTTCACCAGCGGTTGCCAGTTCTTCGAACTCGCTGTCGCTGCCCTCCAGCACACCTTTGATGCCATTAGTGATGGTCGGCTGGCCACCGACGAAGGCGTCGTCATCCACGGTCACTTTGACTGAACCGGAGGTCGCACCCGCTTCGATCGTGATGGTTTCGCCGTTATCCAGCTCGAACTTCAGACCATCGTGCTTGGTGAAGTCGGCATGAGCAGGGCCGCTCAGGGTGATGGTGTAGGTGATTTCACCACCTTCAGCGACGGAGCTGCTGTCGACTGTCAGTGTGGCGGTGACGGTGTCGACGGTATCGACAACCTTGGCTTCTGCCGGAGCACCCAGGGTCAGGTTTTCGAAGGCATCGCCATTGGCGGCCTTGGCTCCTTCCAGAGGTATGCTCAGGTCAGCACCATCCTTGTACACGTCATCGCCTTGGGCTGGACGGGTATAGGTAGTGGAACCTTGGTTAGCCAGGATGGTGACGGTCTTACCACCATCGAGGGTGACCACGACATCACGATCAACAGGTTTGTCGATGCTGACGGTGAAGGTTTGTTCTTCGTTCTCGGCGAACTCCTCCTTGGTGGCTGCGATAGTGATGGTGATGGGGTCACCGCCATTCGGGGTACCAGGATCGCCAGGGTTGCCTGGGGTGCCAGGCTCGTCAGTGACGGTAACGCTGGTTTCACCAGCGGTTGCCAGTTCTTCGAACTCGCTGTCGCTGCCCTCCAGCACACCTTTGATGCCATTAGTGATGGTCGGCTGGCCACCGACGAAGGCGTCGTCATCCACGGTCACTTTGACTGAACCGGAGGTCGCACCCGCTTCGATCGTGATGGTTTCGCCGTTATCCAGCTCGAACTTCAGACCATCGTGCTTGGTGAAGTCGGCATGAGCAGGGCCGCTCAGGGTGATGGTGTAGGTGATTTCACCACCTTCAGCGACGGAGCTGCTGTCGACTGTCAGTGTGGCGGTGACGGTGTCGACGGTATCGACAACCTTGGCTTCTGCCGGAGCACCCAGGGTCAGGTTTTCGAAGGCATCGCCATTGGCGGCCTTGGCTCCTTCCAGAGGTATGCTCAGGTCAGCACCATCCTTGTACACGTCATCGCCTTGGGCTGGACGGGTATAGGTAGTGGAACCTTGGTTAGCCAGGATGGTGACGGTCTTACCACCATCGAGGGTGACCACGACATCACGATCAACAGGTTTGTCGATGCTGACGGTGAAGGTTTGTTCTTCGTTCTCGGCGAACTCCTCCTTGGTGGCTGCGATAGTGATGGTGATGGGGTCACCGCCATTCGGGGTACCAGGATCGCCAGGGTTGCCTGGGGTGCCAGGCTCGTCAGTGACGGTAACGCTGGTTTCACCAGCGGTTGCCAGTTCTTCGAACTCGCTGTCGCTGCCCTCCAGCACACCTTTGATGCCATTAGTGATGGTCGGCTGGCCACCGACGAAGGCGTCGTCATCCACGGTCACTTTGACTGAACCGGAGGTCGCACCCGCTTCGATCGTGATGGTTTCGCCGTTATCCAGCTCGAACTTCAGACCATCGTGCTTGGTGAAGTCGGCATGAGCAGGGCCGCTCAGGGTGATGGTGTAGGTGATTTCACCACCTTCAGCGACGGAGCTGCTGTCGACTGTCAGTGTGGCGGTGACGGTGTCGACGGTATCGACAACCTTGGCTTCTGCCGGAGCACCCAGGGTCAGGTTTTCGAAGGCATCGCCATTGGCGGCCTTGGCTCCTTCCAGAGGTATGCTCAGGTCAGCACCATCCTTGTACACGTCATCGCCTTGGGCTGGACGGGTATAGGTAGTGGAACCTTGGTTAGCCAGGATGGTGACGGTCTTACCACCATCGAGGGTGACCACGACATCACGATCAACAGGTTTGTCGATGCTGACGGTGAAGGTTTGTTCTTCGTTCTCGGCGAACTCCTCCTTGGTGGCTGCGATAGTGATGGTGATGGGGTCACCGCCATTCGGGGTACCAGGATCGCCAGGGTTGCCTGGGGTGCCAGGCTCGTCAGTGACGGTAACGCTGGTTTCACCAGCGGTTGCCAGTTCTTCGAACTCGCTGTCGCTGCCCTCCAGCACACCTTTGATGCCATTAGTGATGGTCGGCTGGCCACCGACGAAGGCGTCGTCATCCACGGTCACTTTGACTGAACCGGAGGTCGCACCCGCTTCGATCGTGATGGTTTCGCCGTTATCCAGCTCGAACTTCAGACCATCGTGCTTGGTGAAGTCGGCATGAGCAGGGCCGCTCAGGGTGATGGTGTAGGTGATTTCACCACCTTCAGCGACGGAGCTGCTGTCGACTGTCAGTGTGGCGGTGACGGTGTCGACGGTATCGACAACCTTGGCTTCTGCCGGAGCACCCAGGGTCAGGTTTTCGAAGGCATCGCCATTGGCGGCCTTGGCTCCTTCCAGAGGTATGCTCAGGTCAGCACCATCCTTGTACACGTCATCGCCTTGGGCTGGACGGGTATAGGTAGTGGAACCTTGGTTAGCCAGGATGGTGACGGTCTTACCACCATCGAGGGTGACCACGACATCACGATCAACAGGTTTGTCGATGCTGACGGTGAAGGTTTGTTCTTCGTTCTCGGCGAACTCCTCCTTGGTGGCTGCGATAGTGATGGTGATGGGGTCACCGCCATTCGGGGCACCAGGATCGCCAGGGTTGCCTGGGGTGCCAGGCTCGTCAGTGACGGTAACGCTGGTTTCACCAGCGGTTGCCAGTTCTTCGAACTCGCTGTCGCTGCCCTCCAGCACACCTTTGATGCCATTAGTGATGGTCGGCTGGCCACCGACGAAGGCGTCGTCATCCACGGTCACTTTGACCGAGCCGGAGGTCGCACCCGCTTCGATCGTGATGGTTTCGCCGTTATCCAGCTCGAACTTCAGACCATCGTGCTTGGTGAAGTCGGCATGAGCAGGGCCGCTCAGGGTGATGGTGTAGGTGATTTCACCACCTTCAGCGACGGAGCTGCTGTCGACTGTCAGTGTGGCGGTGACGGTGTCGACGGTATCGACAACCTTGGCTTCTGCCGGAGCACCCAGGGTCAGGTTTTCGAAGGCATCGCCATTGGCGGCCTTGGCTCCTTCCAGAGGTATGCTCAGGTCAGCACCATCCTTGTACACGTCATCGCCTTGGGCTGGACGGGTATAGGTAGTGGAACCTTGGTTAGCCAGGATGGTGACGGTCTTACCACCATCGAGGGTGACCACGACATCACGATCAACAGGTTTGTCGATGCTGACGGTGAAGGTTTGTTCTTCGTTCTCGGCGAACTCCTCCTTGGTGGCTGCGATAGTGATGGTGATGGGGTCACCGCCATTCGGGGTACCAGGATCGCCAGGGTTGCCTGGGGTGCCAGGCTCGTCAGTGACGGTAACGCTGGTTTCACCAGCGGTTGCCAGTTCTTCGAACTCGCTGTCGCTGCCCTCCAGCACACCTTTGATGCCATTAGTGATGGTCGGCTGGCCACCGACGAAGGCGTCGTCATCCACGGTCACTTTGACTGAACCGGAGGTCGCACCCGCTTCGATCGTGATGGTTTCGCCGTTATCCAGCTCGAACTTCAGACCATCGTGCTTGGTGAAGTCGGCATGAGCAGGGCCGCTCAGGGTGATGGTGTAGGTGATTTCACCACCTTCAGCGACGGAGCTGCTGTCGACTGTCAGTGTGGCGGTGACGGTGTCGACGGTATCGACAACCTTGGCTTCTGCCGGAGCACCCAGGGTCAGGTTTTCGAAGGCATCGCCATTGGCGGCCTTGGCTCCTTCCAGAGGTATGCTCAGGTCAGCACCATCCTTGTACACGTCATCGCCTTGGGCTGGACGGGTATAGGTAGTGGAACCTTGGTTAGCCAGGATGGTGACGGTCTTACCACCATCGAGGGTGACCACGACATCACGATCAACAGGTTTGTCGATGCTGACGGTGAAGGTTTGTTCTTCGTTCTCGGCGAACTCCTCCTTGGTGGCTGCGATAGTGATGGTGATGGGGTCACCGCCATTCGGGGTGCCAGGATCGCCAGGGTTGCCTGGGGTTCCGGGCTCATCGGTGACCACAACGCTGGTATCGCCAGCGGTTGCCAGGTCTTCGAAGGTGTCGTCGCCGGTGACGCCGACGATGCTGTTGGTGACATCGTCCTGACCGCCCTGGAACGCATCATCGGCTACCGGATCACTATCAGCGCTACCGCTGCTGGCGTCTTTTTCGATGCTGACTACAGTGCCGTCAGCCAGGGTGAAGGTCATGTTCTCCGGAGCCTTCACCAGATTGCCGTTGGCATCGGTGAGGGTGACGGTGTAGGTGATCACGCCGCCTTCTGCCACGCTGTCTTGTTCAGCGGTGAGGGTGGCGGTGACGGTGTCGGTATCATCTACCACTGTGGTGTCGGTGGTGCTTGAGGTATCCAGTGCCTCGTAGTTGCCACCAGTGGTGCCGACGATTTCGAAGGTGACGGTTTCATCGCCTTGTTTGTAGACGTCGTCGTCACGGGTATCTACTTCGATGGAGCCAGTGCTCTCGCCAACCGGGATGGTGATGGTGTTGCCGTTACCCAGGTCGATGACCAGGTCGCTGCCGGTAACCGGGTTGTCGACGGTGGCGGTAACGGTGATCTTGCCGCCTTCGGTGACGCTGTCATCGGAGGTCAGGGTGATGACGGTTGCATCGTTGTCATCGACCACGGTGGTGGAGGTGCTGCTGGTGGTATCCAGGTTCTCGTAGTTGCCACCGGTGGTGCCGACGATTTCGAAGGTGACGGTTTCGTCGCCTTGTTTGTAGACGTCGTCGTCACGGGTATCGACTTCGATGGAGCCAGTGCTCTGGCCAACCGGGATTGTGATGGTGTTGCCATTACCCAGGTCGATGACCAGTGGGGTGCCGGTTACCGGGTTGCTGACCTCGGCCGTGACGGTAATTTTGCCGCCTTCGGTGACGCTGTCATCGGAGGTCAGGGTGATGACGGTTGGATCACTGTCGTCACTGACGATGGTGGAGGTGGTGCTGTTGGTATTGAGGTTTTCGTAGTTGCCGCCCGAGGTGCCGACGATCTCGAAGGTGACGGTTTCGTCGCCTTGCTTGTAGACGTCGTCGTCACGGGTGTCGACTTCGGTGAAGCCGGTGCTCTCGCCAACCGGTATGGTTATGGTAATGCCATTACCCAGGTCGATGATCAGCGGTGAGCCGGTGACCGGGCTGCTTACTGTGGCAGTGACAGTAATCTTGCCACCTTCTGTGACCTGACCATCGGAGGTCAGTGTGACAGTTGCGCTGATGCCCGCAGGAACCCCGGTATTAGTGTCGTCTTCACCGATCTCTTCGCGGGCGAAGTCAGTTGCAGAGCCGATCGGGCCGGTCGGGAAACCAATGGTCGGATCCAGCCGCTGAGCTGTCGCGTCCAGCATCACGAAGCTGTGGCCGCCGCCTGCTGCGCCGCCTGCACCTCCAGCGCCTGGGCCTGCTGCGGTTGCTTCGAGGTCGGTAGTCGGGTCGAAGCCGGCTGCCAGGGCTTGTTCCAGCTCGGACGGGGTATCCGTGCCAGCTGTTGTGTCCTCTGTAGGCGCCTCGGCCTGCCAGGAGCTGTTGCCGGCCAGTGCAACGGTTTCACCATTGCTCAGTTGCAGCACCACTTCGCCGCCGAGCGAGGTGAGTACCTGCTCACCCTGCATCAGGCGATCGCCTTCGAAAATCTGACGCTTGAATCCATCGACTGAAACGGCGAATACCTGACCGACGAGGCTTTTGACGATAGCGGCGATGTTGCTCATGAGCTGACTCCTGATGCGCAGTAGGGCGCTGATATCCTTGAAGAGGGCGCTATTTCTTTAATTACTACAGAGACTTTGCGTGTTGTTTGATTGGCGTCAATTATTCGTCTTATTTCTGATTGGAATTGACTATATGCCAACCTATTGACCATTTAAGTCTGATCATAAACAATCTACACGCACGCTGCCACTTTGAAATGAAAACTTTGTTTATGGCCTGAATTGCACTGGCCGAGGGCCTGGCCACCGAGCTTCGAATTGGTGGTTGGCAGCGGTTGTTCCCTCTGTTGCGCGTTGGCCTCGCATCTGAAAGGAATTCCAAGATCATGCGCTTCTTCATCCTTCCGTTGGCTATGGCCGTATCCTTCGCCGCTCATTCTCAAACGCTTCCAGAAGCGATGCAGGCGGCACTGAATGTCCACCCAGAAATTCAAGCTGCCATCAATGCCAGGCTGTCTGCTGATGAGCAGATGAAGGCCGCCAGAGGGGGCTACCTGCCTCAGGTTGACTTGTTGGCTGGTTATGGTCGTGAGGGTACTGACAGTCCCTCTACCCGTGGCGCCGACCACAACAAGGAGACCTTGACGCGCGGTGAATCTAGCTTGCGTCTGCAGCAGATGCTGTTCGATGGATTTGCCACTAGCAATGAGGTTGGGCGTCAGCGTGCGACTGTTAATGCACGCGCTTATGAATTACTGGGCGGTTCCGAGCGCACCGCACTGCGTACCGCAGAGGTGTACCTGGAGGTACTCAAACGCCAGGAAATGGTTCGCCTTGCCGAAGACAACCTGCGTAGTCATGAGCGCATCTATGATCAGATTTCCCTGCGCACCCAGCGCGGCGTAGGACGTACTGCTGACCAGGATCAGGCAGAGGCTCGTTTGGCTCAGGCGCGTAACAACCTGATTACCGAGGAAACCAACCTGGCTGATGCTGCGATCAACTATTTCAGTGTCATCGGGCAGAACCCGAGTGAACTGACTCTACCCGCTTCTTTGGTAGGCCAGCTGCCGGAAACCTTGCAGGCAGCGCGCGAGCAGATGCTAGTCAACAACCCTTATCTGAGCTCTGCACAGGCTGATGTACAGGCCGCCGAGCACCAGTACGAAGCCGCGAAGTCGACCTTCTATCCACGTTTCGATGCGGAGCTGTCACGTAGCGCTGACAATAACCTTGATGGGGCGGCTGGCCACAGCAATGAATGGCGCGCCATGATTAACATGCGCTACAACCTGTTCGCCGGTGGCAGCAACAAGGCTGACCTGCAATCCAAGGCGCATCAGGTCAATCAGTCCATGGATATTCGTAACAACGCGCTGCGTGTGTTGAATGAAGACCTTGGCCTGGCGTGGAATGCTCTGGATAACGCCCGCAAGCAGTTGCCTATCGCACAGCAGTATGTCGACTACAGTAGCCGAGTGAGAGAGTCTTATCAGAAGCAGTTTGGTTTGGGTGAGCGTACTCTGCTTGACCTGCTGGACAGCGAGAACGAGCTTTTCACTGCGGCCCGTCGCCTCGAAGAGGTGCGATACACCGAGCTGTCGACTCAATATCGCATCCAGGCTACCGTGGGCTCGCTGCTCAAGAGCCAAGGTGTTGTCGCGCCGATGGCGGCAACGCCTCTGGATCAGGTCAATGCTCAGGTGCAGTTGCCAGGTCTGAATTAACTACGAGAAATGCATCGCTTCGGTGCTGTTGATCGTGAGCGGTTGTGGGATCTCGTTTACAGTGTGTAAGCGGGGTTCCCAACCGTTTTTTTGCTTTTCTGGTACATGGCTTTTGCTACCTATCTTTATGCGAGTGATCCTCTGTGACCGTAGAGTGCAGCCCCTCTCCAAGCCTTTCTGATCCTCGGGATCGCTATGACGATCCACTGCTCGATAGTCTGCTTTCGTTGTGCACTCTGCATCAGCGACCTGCCAGCCGGGCGATGTTGACCAATGGCTTGCCACTGCCGGCGCAACGTCTGAGCGCCGAGCTGTTGCCGCGTGCTGCTGCGCGTGCCGGACTACAGGGGCGCTTGTTGCGCAGGCCCTTGCAGAAGATTTCAGCCATCGCTCTGCCCGCGCTATTGCTGCTTCGTGATGGCCGCAGTGCCCTGTTGCTGGCCTGGGATGAACAGGGCCGGGCACGGGTGATGCCCAGTGAAAGCGAGGGGGGCGAGGTCTGGATCGATGCACAGGAGTTGGCAGCCGATTACAGCGGTCAGGCATTCTTCGCCCAGCCGCGGCACCGCTTCGATATCGATCGTGGTGAGCTGATACCCCGGACTCAATCCTGGTTCCGCGATACGTTGATGTTATCGCGAGGGCTTTACGTCGATGCGATTGCGGCAAGTCTGATCATCAATATGATCGGTCTGAGTATTCCGTTGTTCGTGATGAACGTCTATGACCGGGTCGTACCCAACCAGGCAACGGCGACCCTCTGGGTGCTGGCCATTGGAGTGGCAGGTGCCTTTATCTTCGATCTTTTGCTCAAGACCCTGCGTGGGTTGTGCCTGGATCTTGCGGGCAAGAAGACCGATCTGATCATTTCGGCAACCTTGTTCGAGCGCATCGCTGGAATGTCGATGAAGCACCGTCCGGCACGCGTCGGCAGCTTCGCGCAGAATATTCACGAGTTTCAGAGTCTGCGAGACTTTATGGCCTCGTTGACCTTGGCGAGTGTGATCGATCTGCCGTTTACCTTGCTGATTCTGGCCGTGATCGCCTTCATTGGCGGGCATCTGGTTTGGATTCCGCTGCTGGCGTTTCCGATTGCCGCAATGATTGGACTGATATTGCAGCGCCCTCTGGCACAAGTGATGGAGCGCAGCATGGCCTTGGCCTCCGAGCGGCAATCCAGTCTGATCGAAACCCTGGGCGGGCTTGATGCCGTCAAGGCCAACAATGCCGAGAGCGAGCGCCAGTACCTGTGGGAGCAGACCATCGGCACTCTGAGTCGTCTGGAGCTGCGGGCGCGCATGTTGTCCACCTTCGCCATGAACAGCACGGTTTTCCTGCAACAGTTGGCAGGCGTCGTAACTATTGTGCTAGGGGTTTATATGATAATCGCAGGCAACCTCAGCATGGGTGGCCTGATCGCCTGCTACATGCTTGGTAGCCGTGCTCTGGCACCGCTGACGCAGGTTTCGGGCTTGCTGACTCGCTACCAGCAGGCGCGGGTAACTCTCGACTCGGTCAACCAGATGATGAATCTGCCGCAGGAAAGACATGAAGAAGAGAGGCCGCTCAAACGGGAGACCCTGCAGGGCGCGATCGAATTCCGTCAGGTGGATTTCCATTATCCGGAGCAGGAGCAGGCTGCACTCAAGGACATCAACCTGACGATTCGTCCGGGCGAGAAAATCGGCATCATCGGTCGTAGCGGCTCAGGCAAGAGTTCGCTGGCCAAGCTGATCATCGGGCTGCACCAGGCCGATGCTGGGAGCCTGCTGATCGACGGTATGGATGTACGCCAGCTGGATGTAAGCGACTTGCGTCACAACATCGGCTATGTCCCACAGGACATCCAGCTGTTTTCTGGAACCTTGCGCGATAACTTGGTGAGCGGCGCCCGTTACGTCGAGGACGATTTGGTATTGCAGGCATCGGAAATGGCCGGCGTTCACGAGTTCGCCCGGTTGCATCCGAAAGGCTATGAACTTCAGGTTGGCGAGCGCGGCCAGCAGTTATCGGGTGGTCAGCGGCAGAACGTTGCCTTGGCTCGAGCCTTGTTGCTTGATCCCACCATCCTGCTGCTGGACGAGCCGACCAGCGCTATGGACAACGCCACTGAGGAGCGACTTAAGCAACGCTTGGCCTCTATTTCTGTCAATAAGACTCTGCTGCTGGTAACCCACCGAGCATCAATGCTTAGTCTGGTCGACCGGTTGATCATTATCGACCGTGGCCGAATCATTGCCGATGGCCCGAAAGGTTCTGTTATGGAAGCATTGAAGAAGGGGCAGATCAGTGTCGGGTAAGTCGTTGCGCCAATCTGTTCAGCAGTATTTTTCTGGTGGTTCCGAGAGTATAGGCAGCGAGCCCTTGCCCGAAGTGCGCAAGGCACTTATCGAGGATGCTCCACGGGTGGTGCGTTTGACCATCTGGGCGTTGATCGGCTTTGTAGCGTTTTTTCTGCTCTGGGCGCATTTTGCAGAAGTTGAGGAAGTCACCCGTGGCGATGGTAAGGCGGTGCCTTCTTCACGTCTGCAGAAAATCCAGAACCTGGAAGGTGGTATCGTCGCCGAGATTTTCGTGCGCGACGGCCAGATCGTGGAGGCGGGGGCACCTCTGATCCGTCTGGATGATACGCGCTTTGCGTCGAATGTCGGTGAGACCGAGGCCGACCGAATGGCACTGCAACTGCGTGTCGAGCGTTTGAGCGCGGAAGTCGCCGGACGTGACCTGGAAATTCCTGAGGCCATGAGTGCTCAGGATCCACGCCAGGCTGAAAGCGAGATGCAGTTGTTTTTGAGTCGTCAGCAACAGTTGCGTGACGAGGTTGCAGGACTCGAGGAGCAGCTTACCCAGCGTCGTCAGGAACTACGCGAATTCACATCCAAGCAGGGGCAGTTTCGCAATAGCCTGGAACTGCTGCGTCAGGAGATTCGCATGTCCGAGCCATTGGTCGCTGAAGGTGCGATTTCAGCGGTAGAGGTGCTGAGACTCAAGCGAGCCGAGGTAGAGAGTCGCGGACAATTGGAAGCGACTACCCTGGCGATACCGCGTGCTCAGGCCGCGATCACCGAGGTCGAACGCAAGATCGATGAAACCCGTGGACGCTTTCGTAGTGAGGCCCTGAGCCAGCTTGGTGAGGCACGAACCGAGCTGAACAAGATTCAATCGACCGGGCGGGCGCTGGAGGATCGAGTCAAGCGAACGCTGGTCACCTCGCCGGTGCGTGGTATCGTCAAGCAACTGTTGGTCAATACCATCGGTGGAGTCATTCAGCCGGGTAGTGATCTGGTCGAGATCGTACCGCTAGATGACTCACTACTGGTCGAGGCGCGTATTCGCCCACAAGACATTGCCTTTCTCCACCCAGGCCAGATGGCGACGGTGAAGTTCACGGCTTATGACTACACCATCTACGGCGGGCTTAAGGCTGAGCTGGAACAGATCGGTGCTGATACCGTAACCGATGAAGAGGGCAATAGCTTCTACCTGATTCAGTTGCGTACGGAGAAGAGTCATCTGGGTAACGAAGATCAGCCCTTGCTGATCATTCCTGGGATGGTTGCGTCAGTGGATATTCTCACGGGTAAGAAGAGCATTTTGAGTTACCTGCTCAAACCGATTTTGCGCGCGCGCTCCGAGGCCTTTCGCGAGCGCTAGCAGCATGAGTTTCATGGGGGCCAAGCCTTGAAGTTGGGCACCTGGGTTTGTATTGGGCTGACAGCCGCAATTCGCTGCGAGGCGCAGCTCCTTCGGGGGCGTTTGAGCGCTTCCACTGTAGGAGCCCCGCCTCGGGGCGAAGCTGTTGAGCTTTACGCAGGGACGTAATTCGCGATTTGCAGGTTCTATAAACGCGCATTCCTAGCGTAGCCCGGCTTACATCCAGGCTACGGTAAGGGGCGACTACACGAACAACTGCTGTACCACCGAAAAGTCCTGCTTGCCCTTGCCCTGCTTGAGCAGCAGGCGGTAGAGCTGCAGCGCCAACGCGCCCATCGGCGCGCTGTTGCCGTTGTGGCTGGCGGTTTCCTGGGCCAGGCCGAGGTCCTTGGCCATCAGTTCGGCCATGAAACCGCCGCTGTAGCCCTTCGAGGCCGGCGCGTTTTCCATTACGCCGGGCCAGGGGTTGTACTTCTCCAGCGTCCAGTTGCCACC
Source organism: Pseudomonas wenzhouensis (assembly GCF_021029445.1). Taxonomy (NCBI): domain Bacteria; kingdom Pseudomonadati; phylum Pseudomonadota; class Gammaproteobacteria; order Pseudomonadales; family Pseudomonadaceae; genus Pseudomonas; species Pseudomonas wenzhouensis. Next base: position 3,219,363 of record NZ_CP072610.1, on the reverse strand, counting down.
GGAACTCTGCCGCATGATCTCGGCCAGAACGGCCGGCTCCAGGCCGTTGGCCACGCCCATGGCCATGGCTTCGGCGGTGGCGATCATCTGCACCGCGAGTACCTGGTTGTTGCAGACCTTGGCTACCTGGCCGGCGCCATCCGGGCCGGCGTGGAAGATGTTCTTGCCCATTTTTTCGAGCAAAGGTCGGGCGCGCTCCAGCGCCTGTGCCTCACCACCGACCATGAAGGTCAGGGTGCCGGCCGCCGCGCCACCGGTACCACCGGATACCGGCGCATCGAGCAGAGAGATGCCGCGCTCGCGGGCAGCGGCGTGCACCTTGCGCGCGGACTCCGGGGCGATGGTCGAGCATTCGATAACGAGCGTGCCGGCCTTGAGTCGTTCGAGCAGACCGCCTTCTCCCAGGTACAGGTTTTCCACATGGCGGCTCGCCGGCAGCATGCTGATCACCACCTGCGCCTGTTCGATGGCGTCTACGGCGCTGTCGGCTGCCACGGCGCCTTCGCTTGCCAGGGTGTCAACGGCGCTTTGCACCAGGTCGAAGACTTTCAGCGGGTAGCCCGCCTTGAGCAGGTTGCGGGCCATGGGCAGGCCCATGTGGCCGAGGCCGATAAAGGCGATCTGGGTCATGGCGGTTCTCCTTGCTGTTGGGTGGCGCGGTGTCGCCCGGGCACACCGATTGTTTGTAGCCCGGATGCAATCCGGGGGTTGGTTCCGGGTTCTCCCGGATTTCAACCGGGCTACGTGCTTGCTTTAGTGTTCCCTACAAGTCTGCCAACGGATGTTCGCCATCCCAGGCTGGGGCGAAGTGCGCGTCGATCACGGCTGCTGGGATCGCGGCCACGTCCGGCCAATGCCAGTGTGGCGTCTGATCCTTGTCGATCAGGCGGGCGCGTACGCCTTCGGGGAATTCCGGGTGGCGGCAGCAATTCAGGCTCATGACGTATTCCATGCGGAACACCTCGGCCAGCGACAGGTGACGGGCACGTTTGATCTGCTCCCAGACCAGGTGCGCGGTCAGTGGGCAGCCGTGGGCCAGGGTCTTGGCGGCGCGGGCGAGCAGGGCGTCGTCGTCCTGCTGCAGGGTGCTGAGTGCCTGCACGGCAGCCGGCAGGTCGGCGACATCGAGCAGCGTGTCGATACGCTCGCGATATGGTAGCCACTGCGCGGCGGGCAGTTCGCTGCGCGCCTCGCTTTCCAGCGCGCGCAGCAGGCTGTGCAGCTGAGCGTTGGGCTGCTCGCGCCAGTTCAGTTGCACCAGGCCGTCGAGCAGAGCGTCTTGCTGGTCGTCGCGCAGGAAGCGGTCGGCCAGGTTCAGGTCCAGCGCATCACGGGCATTGATGCTGGCCGCGGTGAGACCAAGGAACAGGCCCAGGCGACCCGGCAGACGGGCGAGGAACCAACTGCCGCCGACATCCGGGTACAGGCCGATATTGATTTCCGGCATCCCCAGACGACTGCTGGGGGTGACGATGCGGATGCCGGCGCCCTGCATCAGGCCCATGCCGCCACCCAGTACATGGCCGTGGGCCCAACAGATGAAGGGTTTTGGGTAGGTGTGAATGCGGTAATCGAGACGGTATTCGTCGGCGAAGAAGCGTCGTGCCAGCGGCGGTACTTCACCCGGTTTTTCGCGGCACTGATTGACCAGTTGCACCACATCGCCGCCGGCGCAGAAGGCCTTGGCGCCGTTGCCACGCAGCACCACGCAGGCGATCTCGGGGTCATCGGCCCAGGCATGCAGGCGCGCATCGAGCGCTTCGATCATCGGCAGGGAGAGGGCGTTGAGGCTCTTCTCGGCATCCAGGCTGGCGATGCCGATGCGGTAGCCGTGCAGGCTGGGGCGTTCTTCGAATTGCAGGTTCATGCGTGTTTCCCGCGTAGGGTGGAGGGCGCTTTGTCCATCCACCGCGTGTGTTGTGGTGGACGTGAAAGGCGACGTCCACCCTACGAGCGTGCTTACTTGTTACGCCACTGCGGATCGCGTTTTTCCAGGAAGGCGTTGACGCCTTCGCGGGTGTCGTCGGCATCGAACAGGTCGACGAAGCGCTCGCGCTCCTCCGGCAGCCAGGTGTTCGGGCCGCGCTGGCGGGCGCCCTGGATCAGCGGTTTGATGGTGCGTACCGCTACCGGGCTCTGCCGCGCCACCTTGGAGGCCAGCAACAGGGCGGTGCCGCGCGCTTCGCCGGTGTCCACCACCTGTTCGACCAGGCCGATGCGCAGGGCCGTTTCAGCATCGATGCGTTCGCCGCAGAGAATCATGCGCTTGGCCCAGCCTTCGCCGACCAGCCAGGGCAGCGCCTGGGTGCCGCCGGCGCAGGGCAACAGGCCCACGGCGGCTTCCGGCAGGGCCATCTGCGCCTGGCGTTCGGCGATGCGAATGTCGCAGGCCAGGGCGCACTCCAGGCCGCCGCCCATGGCGTAGCCGTTGATCGCGGCGATGGACACGCCACGGAAATCACGCAGGGTCTCGAAGGCCTCGCCGAAGCGCCGCGCCATTTCGCGGGCGCGAGCCTTGTCGCCGTCAGCGAACATGTTCAGGTCGGCGCCGGCGGAAAAGAACTTCGGCCCCTGGCCGGTTACCACCAGGGCGTAGACCTCGTCGTCACGGTTGAGGTGTTCGATCACCTGCTTGAGGCCGATCAGCGAGTCACGATCCCAGGTGTTGGCCGGCGGGTGGTTGATGGTGATCAGCGCGGTGTGGCCGTGCTTCTCCACGGTGAGCTTGTGGGTCAAGTCGAAGATGCCGGGTTTGTAGGTTTCGATTGCAGTGCTCATGACAGACCTCGTCGGTAATCTTCCCTCTCCCGGAAGGAGAGGGATCTAAGCGGTTACAGCAGGCGATCGAGCATGCCGCCCTGCAGCAGCAGGCGGCGGGCGACGATCACCCGCATGATTTCGTTGGTGCCTTCCAGGATCTGATGCACGCGGGCGTCGCGTACCCAGCGTTCCAGCGGATAGTCGTTCAGATAGCCATAGCCGCCATGCAGTTGCAGCGCCTCGTTGCACACCGCGAAGCAGTGGTCGGTGGCGAAGCGCTTGGCCATGGCGCAATACAGGCTGGCTTCGCCATGCCCGTGGTCGAGCTTGTGTGCGGCCAGGCGCACCATCTGCCGGCTGGCGGTGAGGTCGGTGAGCATGTCGGCGAGTTTGAATTGCAGCGCCTGGAACTGGCTGAGCGGCTTGCCGAACTGCTTGCGTTCCTCGACGTAGCGCAGGCTCTGTTCCAGCGCCGCCTGAGCGGCACCGAGCGAGCAACTGGCAATATTCAGACGGCCACCATCGAGGCCCTTCATCGCGTAGACGAAGCCTTCGCCTTCCGGGCCGATAAGGTGGCTGGCGGGAATACGCACGCCCTCGAAGGTGATGGTGCGGGTCGGCTGCGCCTTCCAGCCCATCTTGTCCTCGTTGCGCCCGTAGCGCACACCAGGGGCATCGGCCGGCACCAGGAAGCAGGAGATGCCCTTGGCGCCATCCTCACCTGTGCGTGCCATGACGATCAGCACCTGGGTGCTGCCGGCGCCGGAGATAAAGCATTTGCTGCCGTCGATCACGTACTCGTCGCCCTCGCGGCGGGCGCGGGTGCGCAGGTTGGCGGCGTCGGAGCCAGCGTCCGGTTCGGTAAGGCAGTAGGAGGCCAGCGTCTGGCCGGAAATCAGCCCCGGCAACCAGGTGTCCTTGAGCGCCTGGTCGGCGAAGCTGGCGAGCATCCAGGTGGCCATGTTGTGGATGGTCAGGTAGGCGGTGGTGGCCACGCAGCCGGCCGCCAATTGCTCGAAGATCAGTGAACTGGACAGCCGCGAGAGGCCCAGGCCGCCATCTTCTTCGGCGATATACAGGGCCAGGTAGCCCTGCTCGGCGGCGCGGCGAATCACCTCGACGGGGAAGTGATGGTCGCGATCCCAGTCGGCGGCGTGGGGTGCCAGCTCCCGTGCGGCGAAGGCACGTGCGCTGTCGGTAAGCAGGCGTTGTTCGTCACTGAGTTCGAAGTCCATGGCATCTCATTGCAAGGTCAGGGGTTGGCCGGCTGCGCGGCGCTCGGCCTGCCAGTCGGCGAGGCTGGGCAGGGCGCTGCTGGCGTCGAGGCGGTCGACGATCTCGAAGTAGTCCTGCTTGAGCGGGTCCTTGAGTACCTCGTCGCGGGTTTTTACCTTCACGGCATAGACCGTCTGCAGGTTCTGGTGATCGAAGGCACGCCATTGCTGTTCATCCTTGAGCAAGGTGTAGCGATGACCTTCCAGCGCCTTGATCAAGGCTTCGCTGTCGAGGCTCCTGGCTCGGGTGGCGGCATCGGCCCATTGCTGCACGATGCTGTAGGCCGAGGCCGCAGAGCTGGAGGGATACATCTCGTAGCGAGTCCTGAAGGCTTCGACGAAGGCTTCACCACGGGCAGATTTCTCCAGTGCCGGTACGCGCCAGGTCCAGGGCTCGGTACCGATCACACCCTGCATCAAACCGGGGCCGGCTTGTTCGACCATGCTTTGGGTCAGGTTCGGGGCGACGATCTGCATGCGGCTGGTCAGGCCCAGGTCATGGGCAATGCGCATGGCACGCACCAGGTCTTCACCAAACAGTACCAGGGCCAGAATGTCGGCATTGCTCGCAGCGGCCTGGGTCAGGGCATCGGTATAGTCGGCCAGGCGCGCGCCGGGGAAGGGCGTGCGAACCCCGGCATGCTGGCCCACGTTGTCACTGGCCGTGGCTTGGCGCAGTGAAGCTTCGGTGGTGTGGCCCCAGGTGTAGTCGGCGGTAACGTAGAAATAGCGTTTGTTCGGCAAGGTCTTGTTCAGGTACTGGCCGAGCACCTGAGCGCTCATCCAGGCGTTGTTGCACTCGCGGAACATGTAGCGATGGCCGTCCTTGCCGGTGGTGTCGTTGGAGTAGGTGAGGGTGCCGAAATACAGCAGGCCGTGTTCCTTGGCACGCTTGCCGGCAGCGATGGCCACCGCGCTGGAAGAACCACCAAAGAGCATGGCCGCACCCTCGGCCGCCAGCTTGTCGACGTTCTTCACGGCCTTGGCCGGACGCGAGGCGGTGTCCTTGCTGGACAGGCGCAAGGGCCGCCCGAGGACACCGCCTGCGGCGTTGATTTCATCGATGGCCAGCAGGGCTCCACGCATCTGCGCCAGTCCCTCCTCTTTATACGGGCCGGTGCGCGGGTAGTTGAGACCGAGGGTGATCGGCTCGGCAGCCTGCGCACAGGCGGTGATTCCGGCCCAGAGGGCCAGGATGGCGGACAGGTGGCGCATTGCAGTTCTCCTTGTTTTTTCTGCAGAGTCTTTTTACGCCGCTTGTCCAGTTCTCGTGATCGTCTTTTCGTCTAATAAGAACGCCGTTCTCATTTCAGTTGAATGGTCATGTTCGGCCCGGCCTCAAGCGGCGTGTCGTCGAACCAGCGACTGGTCACGGTCTTGGTTTCGGTATAGAAGCGCACCGCCTGCTTGCCGTAGGCGTGCAGATCACCGTAGAACGAGCCCTTCCAGCCAGTGAAGGAGAAGAACGGCAGTGGTACCGGGATCGGTACGTTGATGCCCACCTGGCCGACTTCAATCGCATGCTGGAAATGCCGCGCAGCGCCGCCGGAGCGGGTGAACAGGCTGGTACCGTTGCCGTAGGGGCTGGCGTTGACCAGTTCGATGGCCTCTTCGAGGGTATCGACCTGCATGCACACCAGCACCGGGCCGAAGATTTCCTCGCGGTACAGGCTCATCTCCGTCGTCACGCCACGGAACAGGGTCGGCCCGACCCAGTTGCCATTCGGATACTCCTCCACCGTGCACTGCGATCCGTCGAGCAGGCATTCGGCGCCTTCAGCCTTGCCCTGTTCGATCAGATGCAGCACGCGCTGGCGTGCCTGCGGGCTGATCAGCGGGCCATAGGCGGCGCCGCTGTCCTGCCAGTGGCCGGGACGCAGTGCGGCCATCTGCTCGGCCAGCTCGTCGATCCACTGTTTCGATTCGCCGACGAACACCGCCACGCTGATGGCCATGCAGCGTTGCCCGGCGGCGCCGCAACTGGCGCCGAGCAGGTTGCTGAGCACCTGATCCTTCGGTGCATCCGGCATGATCACCATATGGTTCTTGGCCCCGGCGAAAGCCTGCACGCGCTTCAGGTGCTGGGTGCCGGTACGGTAGACATGCTGGCCCACGTTGACCGAGCCGACGAAGGAGATCGCGCGCACGGCCGGATGTACCAGCAGTGCATCGACCTGTTCGCGACCGCCATGCAGCACTTGCAGCACACCAGCCGGCGCGCCGGCTTCGAGGAACAGCTCGGCCAGGCGATTGGGCGTCAGCGGATCCTGTTCGGACGGCTTTAGGATGAAGGTATTACCGCAGGCGATGGCCAGCGGGAACATCCACAGCGGAATCATCGCCGGGAAGTTGAACGGGGTGATGCCGACGCACACACCCAGCGGCTGGATCCAACTGGCGGTGTCGATTTCGCGTGCGACGTTCTCCACCGTCTCGCCCATCATCAGGCTGGCGATATTGGCCGCGTGTTCGGCCACTTCGATGCCACGCCAGACGTCGCCCTTGGCGTCGGCAAAAGTCTTGCCGGTTTCCTGGGCAAGAATCTCCGCCAGTTCGTCGTGATGCTCCTTGAGCAGGTGCTGGTAGCGCAGCATCAGGCGCGCGCGTTCCGACACCGGCACCTCGCGCCAGGCGAGGAAGGCCTTCTGCGCACTGGCGACTGCCGCCTCGATTTCCTCTGCGGTGGCTTTGGGGGCGAGGGCGATCACCTCCTGGGTGGCCGGGTCGGTGACTTCGATCAGATCCGTGGCCTAGCTTTGCAGCCATTGACCGTCGATCAGTTGCGGCAGGGTATGGGGCATCGTGGCCTCCTGTTGTTCTTGTCTGTGCTCCGTTATAGCCCTTGGCGAGGCGCTTGTGGATTGACGATCTTGGTCAATGGATGGACGATCTTGGTATTCATAGGTGTGGCGAGGTCGCTGGTATGGGCGCGCGGGTGGAAACTTCAAACTGGCCGTTGCCACTCGGTGGACAGCGTTTCATCACACCGCCACGCCTGCGCCGTTTGCTGCAGCGCCACCCCCTGAGCGCAGGCTGCTATCCGCTGGCCATGGGCTTCTATCCGGAAGCGGTCGGGCATCAGATGCAGCGTGCACGGCCGGATGATCACTTGCTGATCTACTGCCGCTCGGGCAAGGGTTGGCTGGAAACGGCGGATGGACGATTAGAGGTCGTGGCTGGCGATCTGCTGCTGCTGCCCAAGGGCGTGGCACATGCCTATGGCGCCGATGGGCAAAGCCCCTGGACAATCTATTGGGTGCATTTCGACGGCAGCCTCAGCCAGGACTTCCTGCATCTGCTGGGCGCGCAGATGCAGCGTCGTATCGGGGTGCAGCCGCGCTTGCTGGGGGACTTCGAAGCGTTACTGGGCCTGCAGCGCCAGGGGCTCAACGCTGCGCCCGCGATTCATGCCGCGCACCGCTTGCAGGCCATGCTCAGCTCGCTGGCGGCATTGCCGGCGCGAGTCAGTCTGAAATCCGGGCGGGTGCTGGATATCGAGGCGGTGCAAGCGGTGATGCGCGAACATCTGCACGGCAGCCTCAACCTCGATGAACTGGCCGCCCAGTTCAAGCTGTCGCGTTTTCACTTCGCCAAGACCTACCGGGCGCTGACCGGACAGGCGCCGATTCAGGACTTCATCCAGTTGAAGATGGCCCTGGCCTGCCGCCTGCTCGACCGTGGGGATATCGAGGTACGCCAGGTCGCCGAGCAACTGGGTTATGACGATCCGTATTATTTCTCGCGGCTGTTTCGCAAGGTGGTGGGGATGGCGCCCAGTCATTACCGGGCGCTGCACCAGGGCTAACATAACGGCCGCCTGCCATCGCTTGCGAGCCGTAGCCTGGATGAACTCTCCGTGTCAGCGCCGGCTCAGGCCAGCAGGCGCTTCCACAGGCTCAGTTCATCGGCCAGCTCCTGACGCAAGGTTGCCAGGGGCTGTTCCAGGCCCAGTTTGATCTGCGCGGGCAAGGGTGCTTCTGGTTCATGTGTCCCTTGCAGGGCGCTGGCCAGTAGCACCAGATCGGCCAGGTCGGCAGGGCCGTCATGTTCGCGCTGCCATTGTCCATACTGGCGTGCGCACTCGACGACGGCAGGTGGCAGTTGCCAGCGCGTGAGGATCAACGCTCCCAGATTACCGGAGAGTGATTCGCAGAGTCCTTCCAGCGTGGCCGCGTCACGAGAGACCTGCGGCCAATGCTCCAGCTCCGAGAGCAGCGGCAGGCTGCCGATGTCCTGCAGGAGGCCGGCGAGCATGGCGTCGTCCATTGATAACCCTGTGCGTTGCGCCAGCACTGCACAGTGTGCCGCACGCTCGCGCGCATGACGCCAGCGCAAACGAAACGCCTGTTGTAACAACGCATCGGTGCTGCTGAACAGGTGTTGCAGGCTGAAGCCCAGTACCAGGTCTGCCAGCTGGCGGGTGCCCAGACGGTCGAGCAACTCGCGCAGGGAGGCGCACGGACGATTGCCGCGCACCAGTGGTGAGCTGGAGAACTGCATCAGGTAAGCCGCCAGGGGCGGGTTGCCATTTATCACCCGCGCCAGTTGTTCGGTAGAGGTCATCGGGTTGTCCAGCAGCTTGCGGATACGCATGGCTGCTTCGGGCATTTGCGGGATCTTGGCCTCGCCTTTGATAAAACGATTGAGCAGCGCCAGGCGCAGGGTATCGGTGATGGTCGACATGGAGTCCCAAAAGCATCAAGGGTGGTGGGCAATAGGCTAGCAAAGCATGCTGACACCTGTCGCAGGCTCATGTCCTTGACTTGCCGCAACCCCATCACTAGCGTGCCTGCATTCGTTTCAAGGCACGCAGGACGTTTGCATGACCGATGACCACATCAAGCTCGAAGCCAGTTGGAAGCACGCACTGCGCGAGGAGTTCGACAAACCCTACATGAAGGCGCTGGGTGAGTTCCTGCGGGCAGAGAAGGCCGCAGGCAAGGAGATTTACCCGCCGGGCCCGCTGATCTTCAATGCGCTGAATTCCACGCCGCTGGATCAGGTCAAGGTGGTGATCATCGGTCAGGATCCTTACCACGGCCCCGGTCAGGCCCATGGCCTGTGCTTCTCGGTGCAGCCGGGCGTGCCAACACCGCCGTCACTGCTGAACATCTACAAGGAGCTCAAGCGCGATCTCAATATCGATATTCCCGCCCATGGCTACTTGCAGAGCTGGGCCGAGCAGGGCGTGCTGCTGCTCAATACCTCGCTGACGGTGGAGCGTGCCAACGCCGGTTCGCACGCAGGCAAGGGCTGGCAGTTCTTCACCGACCGGGTGATCGAGGTGGTCAGCCAACAGCAGCCCAAGCTGGTGTTCCTGCTCTGGGGCAGCCACGCGCAGAGCAAGCAGCGTCTGATCGACCCGACCAAGCATCTGGTGCTGCGCTCACCGCATCCGTCGCCGCTGTCGGCGCATCGCGGTTTTATCGGCAATGGCCATTTCAGTCGCTGTAACCAGTTCCTCAGCCAGAATGGCCTGCAACCGATCGAGTGGCGCCTGCCGGCGCTCTGAGCGTTGCTTCAGCGCTGCACGACTGCCTGATCAGTCGTGCACTGCTGTGCGGCCAGGTCAGCATGAAGGCTTTGCAGATGCTTGTCGGCGCGCGCCAGTTGCGTTGAGTCCGCTTGCCTGACCAGGTCGACGATCATCTCGGCCATGGCCTGGCGGTTGCTTGCATAGCTGGCCCGATAGGCATCGGTATAGAAGCGTTCGCGCTGTTGCAGCAGGGCGGTCATGCGCGCCGCGAAATCATCACCACGGCGAACATCCAGTGCTTCGCGCAGCGCCTGTTGCCAGGCCACGCGGTTTTCCAGCCAGACCTGGTTTTGCTCGCCCAGGCCTGCTGCCCAGACGCGTACGCGTTCGCGTTGTTCGGCATTCAGCTTGCCGAACCAGGGTTGCAGACGTTTTTCCATACGTTCGGCACGGTTACTGATCTGCTCGGCCAGTGGCGGTTCGAGAAACTCCTCGCGTAGCTTGGCACTCTGCTCGTCCATGGCCGTCACCAACTGCTCGACCTGACGTGGACTGAGGCCACGCAGCAGTTCGATGGTGCTGGGTGTGACCTCCACGGCGAGGCGCTGCATGGCCTGTTCAACATCAGCCAACTGGCTGGCCATCAGCTCGCTGTCACGGTTGTTCAACGCCTGCTGACTGCGTTGCAGCCAGTCGAGATAACGCGGCAGCTCGACACTGCAGTGCCAGGCCAGATGCTCCTGCAACTGGGGTTTGAGCCAGGCGCTCTGCTCGCGGGTCAGTGCCACGTAGTCGCCCAGCTTCCAGGGAATCAGCCAATCGAGGTTGCGATAGGCCAGATCGACACGGCTGCAGGCACCCAACAACAGGGAGATGGCCAGTAGCAGAAGCAGAGGCTTGCGCATGGTCTGTGCTCATGAGGGCAGAGTCGTTGAGACTAATACTCGGTTCTTTTGACGCAAGATGGTGGAAATATTCGCTTAAGAGTTCGCCAGCACGCCATGATCGCCGGCCAGCCGGCTCCTACAGGAGGCGCTGGTCTTGCTGTGTGTAGGAGCCCGCTTGCGGGCGATCCAATGTGGAGCGTTGCACTCCCGCAGCTAAAAAGAAACCGCCCCGAAGGGCGGTTCCGATGTCAGAGGGTGCGCTTAGCCGCCGAGGTAGGCGTCGCGTACCTTGGGGTCGTTGAGCAACTCTTCGCCGCTGCCACGCATGACGATGTGGCCGTTCTCCAGCACATAACCGCGATCAGCCAGCTTCAGCGCCTGGTTGGCGTTCTGCTCGACCAGGAACACGGTCACGCCGTCTTTGCGCAGTTGCTCGATGATGTCGAAGATCTGCTGGATGATGATCGGCGCCAGGCCCAGCGACGGCTCGTCGAGCAGCAGCAGGTTGGGCTTGCTCATCAACGCACGGCCGATGGCGAGCATCTGCTGCTCGCCGCCGCTCATGGTGCCGGCGCGCTGGGCGAAGCGCTCCTTCAGGCGCGGGAACAGGTGCAGAACCTTGTCCAGTTGCTCCTGATTGTCCGCCTTGTCACCGAAGAAGCCGCCCATGGCCAGGTTTTCCTCGACGGTCAGGCGGGCGAACACGCGACGGCCTTCCGGCACGATGGCGATGCTCTTGCGCATGATCTCCGGGGTATCCATGCCCACCAGTTCTTCACCCATATAGCGGATGCTGCCTCTGGTGGCGCGCGGGTTGCCGCACAGGGTCATCAGCAGGGTCGACTTGCCGGCACCGTTGGCACCGATCAGGGTGACGATCTCGCCTTTCTGCACGTCGATGCTGACGTCGTGCAGCGCCTGGATCTTGCCGTAGAAGGTTGAGACGTTGTTGAAACTCAGCATGGATTACGCCTCCCCCAGATAGGCTTTGATCACGTCCGGGTTGTTGCGGATGTCGTCCGGCGTGCCGTCGGCCAGGGGAGTGCCCTGGTTGATCACGTAGATGTGGTCGGAAATGCTCATCACCAGCTTCATGTCGTGCTCGATCAGCAGCACGGTGACGTCGTGCTCGTCACGCAGCACACCGATCAGCGCTTTGAGGTCTTCGGTTTCGCGCGGGTTGAGGCCGGCGGCCGGCTCGTCGAGCATGAGAATGCTCGGGCGGGTCATCATGCAGCGGGCGATTTCCAGGCGGCGCTGCTGACCGTAGGCCAGGGTGCCGGCGCTACGGTTGGCGAAGTCCACCAGGTCGACCTGCTCCAGCCAGTAGGCGGCGTACTCCATGGCCTCGCGTTCGCTGCGGCGGAAGGCCGGGGTCTTGAACAGGCCGGCCAGGTAGCCGGTGTTCAGATGGCGATGCTGGGCCACCAGCAGGTTTTCCACCGCGGTCATGTCCTTGAACAGGCGTACGTTCTGGAAGGTCCGTACCACGCCCTTGCGGGCGATCTTGTGGCCGGGCAGGCCTTCGATCGCTTCGCCATTGAGGCGGATGCTGCCGGAGCTCGGCTGATAGAAACCGGTCAGGCAGTTGAATACGGTGGTCTTGCCGGCGCCGTTCGGGCCGATCATCGAGACCACCTGCTTTTCCTTGACGTTCAGGCCCACCCCGTTGACGGCCAGCAGGCCGCCGAAACGCATGGACAGGCCGCTTACTTCGAGAATCGTGCGGCTCATCGCTTCAGCTCCAGGTGGGGACGTTGCATCGGCAGCAACCCTTGCGGGCGCCAGATCATCATGAAGATCATGACCAGACCGAAGAACAGCATGCGGTACTCGCTCAGCTCACGCATCTCCTGCAGCATCACCATGATGATGGCCGCGAGGATCACGCCCAGCTGCGAGCCCATGCCACCCAGCACGACGATGGCGAGAATCATCGCCGACTCGATGAAGGTGAACGACTCCGGTGTCACCAGGCCCTGACGCGCGGCGAAGAAGCTGCCGGCGAAACCGGCCAGGCTGGCACCGATGGTGAAGGCCGAAAGCTTGATCACGGTCGGGTTCAGGCCCAGCGCGCGGCAGGCAATCTCGTCTTCACGCAGCGCTTCCCAGGCACGACCGATCGGCATGCGCAGCAGGCGGTTGACCAGAAACAGGGTCAGCAGCACCAGCAGCAGGGCGATCAGGTAGAGGAAAATCACCTTGTACTGCGAGTTGTAGGCAATCTCGAAGTAGCCATGGAAGGTCGGCATATCGGCCGGCACACGGCGCTCGAAGGACAGACCGAACAGCGTCGGTTTGTTCTCGTTGGCGATGCTCAGACCGTTGGGGCCACCGGTGTACTCGGTCAGGTTGCGCAGCAGGATGCGAATGATCTCGCCGAAGCCCAAGGTCACGATGGCCAGGTAGTCACCGCGCAGGCGCAGCACCGGGAAACCCAGCAGGAAGCCGAACAGCGCCGCCATCATGCCGGCCAGCGGCAGGCAGATCCAGAAACCCAGGCCGAAGTAGTGCGCCAGGATCGCATAGCTGTAGGCGCCCACAGCGTAGAAGCCGACGTAGCCCAGGTCGAGCAGACCAGCCAGGCCGACGACGATGTTCAGGCCGAGGCCGAGCATCACGTAGATCAGGATCAACGTGGCGATATCCACCGCGCCGCGACTGGCGAAGAACGGCCACACCAGTGCCACCATGACCATCGCCAGGATGATCCAGCGTTGGGTGGAGGGCAGGGTGAGGAAGTTGCCAATTTGCCCGGAACCACTGGGCAGCTTGGGCAGTTTGGCCCAGGCCGGGGTCAGTTGGTCACGCAGCAGTTGCCAGAGGAAGACCAGCGCAGCAGCACCACCGATGCACCAGAGTTCGAAGGCAGTAGCGCCTTCGACACGCAGGCTGATACCGATGGTGCTGAGTTTCAGGCCCAGTACCGGGTAGGAGATGATCAGCACCAGCAGGGCGCTGAAAATCGCGGATTTGAGGTTGCGGCTCATACCTTTTCCACCTCCGGGCGGCCAAGGATGCCGGTGGGACGGAACAGCAGCACCAGCACCAGCAGGCTGAACGCCACCACGTCCTTGTATTGATCACCAAAGATATCGGCGCCGAAGGCTTCGGCCACGCCCAGCAGCAGGCCACCGAGTACTGCGCCCGGGATGCTGCCGATGCCGCCGAGTACCGCGGCGGTGAAGGCCTTGATGCCGGCGAGGAAGCCCAGGTGCGGGTTGATCACACCGTAGTTCATGCCCAGCAATACCGAGGCGATGGCGGCCAGCGCAGCGCCGATGACGAAGGTCAGGGCGATGATGTTGTTGGTATTGATGCCGAGCAGGTTGGCCATCTTCAGGTCTTCGGCGCAGGCGCGGCAGGCGCGGCCCAGACGCGAACGCGAGATGAACAGGGTCAGCGCGATCATGGTGACGAAGGTGACGATGAAGATCAGCACCTGCATGTAAGACACCACCACGCCGTTGGCCGCGCTTTCACCAAGGATGAAGTTGCCCGGCAGCAGGCTGGGGATGGCCTTGTCCTTGGAGTCCTGCGAAAGCAACACGGCGTTCTGCAGGAAAATCGACATACCGATCGCGGAGATCAGTGGGATCAGGCGGTTGCCACCGCGCAGGGGGCGATAGGCCACCCGTTCGATGCTGTAACCGTAGGCGCTGGTGACGATCATGGTGGCGGCGAAGGCCGCGATCATCACGAAGGGCACGGCTTCCAGGCCGAACATGGCGAGGCCGGCAATCACGGTGAAGGCTATGTAGGAGCCAATCATGTAAACCTCGCCATGGGCGAAGTTGATCATGCCGATGATGCCGTAGACCATGGTGTAGCCGATGGCGATCAGGGCATAGGTGCTGCCAATGGTCAGGCCATTGAGCAACTGTTGCAGGTAGTGGTAAAGATCAGGCATTGCCTAACTCCTGGGCGCTTGCGTGAAGCGGCGCTTGTGGCGCAGCGCGAGGCCGGAATTCTTCTAATGAACAAAGCCCACTGCAGCAGTGGGCTCTGGGTTAAGAACCTGTTCATGATCTGCTGCGCGTCGGCCCGCCGGGTCAATGGCGGGCGCTAGCTCGCTAGCTCATGAATCAGCTTCTTCGGCGGGGTTACTTGGCTTCGGACTTGGTGCCGTCCTGGTGCCACTCGTACACCACGAAGCTGAAGTCCTTCAGGTCGCCCTTCTCGTCGAAGGCCAGGGTGCCGGTGGGGGTGTCGAAGCTGTTGGCGCGCAGGGCAGCCGCTACCTTGGCGGTATCGGTGTCGCCGGCTTTCTCGATGCCTTCGGCGATCACCTGAACAGCAGCGTAGGCCGGGAACACGAACGGACCGCTCGAGTCTTCGTTCTTGGCCTTGAAGGCTTCTACCAGCGCCTGGTTCTTCGGATCCTGGTCGAAGGACTTCGGCAGGGTGACCAGCAGACCTTCGGAAGCCGGGCCGGCAATGGCGGAGATTTCGGAGTTGCCGACGCCTTCCGGACCCATGAACTTGACGTTCAGACCGCGCTCTTTGGTCTGGCGCAGCAGCAGGCCCAGTTCCGGGTGGTAGCCGCCGTAGTAGACGAAATCGACGCCCGCTTGATTGAGCTTGGCGATCAGTGCGGAGAAGTCCTTGTCGCCGGCGTTGATGCCTTCGAACAGGGAAACCTTCACGCCTTTGCTTTCCAGGGTCTGCTTGACTGCAGTGGCGATGCCTTCACCGTACTGCTGCTTGTCGTGGATGACGGCAACGGTCTTCGGCTTGATGTGGTCAGCGATGAAGTTGCCTGCGGTCGGGCCTTGCAGGCTGTCCAGGCCGATGGTGCGGAACACCAGTTCGTAACCGCGAGCGGTGATGTCCGGGCTGGTGGAGGCCGCGGTGATCATCAGGATGCCTTCGTCTTCGTAGATGTCCGAGGCCGGCTGAGTGGAGCTGGAGCACAGGTGGCCAACCACGAACTTGACGCCGTCGTTGACGATCTTGTTGGCCACGGCAACGGCCTGCTTGGGATCGCAGGCGTCGTCGTAGACCACGCCTTCGAGCTGGGCGCCATTCACGCCGCCAGCCTTGTTGATCTGCTCGATGGCCATCTTGGCGCCGATGAACTGCATTTCGCCGTACTGGGCAACTGCGCCGGTTACCGGGCCAGCCAGGGCGATCTTGATGTTGTCGGCTGCCATCGAATAACTGGCCGCCCCCGCCAGTGCCATTGCCGCGAACAGCTTGGAAATCTGCTTAGCCTTGTTCATGAGTGCTCCACTCTTATGTTTTTCGTTGTTGTAGTTCTTGCGGCCGAAGCTGCAGAACCGAGTCCATGACCCGGGTAATGCCTCCGGCAACTGTACCGGAGCAGTTTAGAGCGCGGATTTGCGCCTTGAAAAGCCGGCTGCTGAAGGCGGAACGCGGGGTTGTCGCTATATTGCAAGGAATGTATAGAAAAACGGCGTGGCCTGTGTCGGCTGGCGAGCGTCATGCGATTGCCAGGGCAGTTACCGGCGCTATCATTGCGCGCCTGCATTCAACGCCATCGACACGGGATACACCATGACGGATCAATCTAGCACCCTCTATGCCAAGCTGCTCGGTGAAACGGCACCGATTCGCTGGCAGGAACTGCAGCCATTCTTTGCGCGTGGTGCGTTGCTTTGGGTCGAGGGTAGTCAGGATCTGGTGGCGGTCGCGCATGCTGTGGCCGAGAACGATCAGGCCCGAGTCGCGCAATGGATGAACCAAGGCCTGTTGTGCAAGCTCGAAGATTCCCGTGCCGAAGATCTGCTCGCGCGTGACCCCCAGTTGTGGGCAGTTGTGGTCGCCCCCTGGGTGCTGGTCCAGGAAAGGGCAGGGGATTCGACCCTGCACTGAAATGGCGCATGCAGGGTTGGAAGTGGCGTACTAGACTCTTCGGGCGATCCGTCAGGACGCATCAAGCGGCGTTACGGCAGAGGAGAGAGCAGCATGTTCGAACCCGGTCACCTGCATCGCAGCAATCCGCCTGGCCTGGGCGGGCAACCTGGTTACAGCATCGATTTTTACTATGAGGTGCGCAAGGATTCGCAAGAAGGGCCCATGCTGCACGGGCGTCTGGTGGGCGAGATCGACGGCAAGGCCTTCGAGGAAGTCTTCGCGATGCACCGCGATACCGCCTTCAACTTCGCCAGCGTGATCTCCCGTTTGGTCGCCAGGCATGGCCTGTCGCCCAATCACAGCCCGATCATGCGGGCGCATGCCGAATACGATGCGATCTTCGAGGATATTCGCGCCAGGCTGCACGCCAAGCCGGGTCAAGCGGTGGACCTCGATCACCTGGAGCGTGACAGCCTGTAGCCTGCAAGATGCATCGAGGCTTTCTGCGAGACGAAAAAAACCGGATTGTACAATCCGGTTTTTTATTTGCGGGTCAGGTTCAGGCGGCGACGAAGCCTGCAGGATAGGCCAGCGAGGCCTGGCTGCTCTGCACTTCGGCGATGGTTTCGCGCACGACCTGCTTGGCCAGGCACGCGCACTTGCCGCACTGGCTGGCGATGCCGAGTGTGCCGCGCACTTCACGATAGCTGCAGCAGCCCTCGTAGACCGCATCGCGGATTTGCGTATCGGTGACACCTTCACAGAGGCAGACGTACATAAGCAAGGCTCGTCTTGGTGGTTCTGTTCGATGGGTCGGATACTAATGTTAATGAGAATGCTTGTCAAAGATCGATTGCGAATGCTCGCATCTCCTGACGAACGGTGCAGGCCATGAGGCCCGATATGAAAAAACCGGCTTTCGCCGGTTTTTTCATATCGGGGGGGCCTACTGATCGAACTCGTCCCAGCCGCCCATTTCCTTCCAGCGGTTGACGATGCCGCAGAACAGTTCGGCGGTTTTCTCGGTGTCGTAACGGGCCGAGTGCGCTTCCTTGCCGTCGAATTCGATGCCCGCTGCCTGGCAGGCCTTGGCCAGCACGGTCTGGCCGTAGGCGAGGCCGGCGAGGGTGGCGGTGTCGAAGCTGGAGAAGGGGTGGAAGGGGTTGCGCTTGATGCCGCAACGCGCCACCGCAGCGTTGAGAAAACCCAGGTCGAAGCTGCTGTTGTGCCCGACCAGGATCGCACGCTTGCAGCCGGCCGATTTGATCGACTTGCGCAGGCCCTTGAAGATTTCACCCAGCGCGTGTTCTTCGCTCACCGCCATGCGCAGCGGGTGGTCGAGCTTGATACCGGTGAACTCCAGCGCCGCCGCTTCGATATTGGCGCCCTCGAAGGGCTCGACGCGGAAGAAGTGGGTATGGTCCGAGTAGAGAAAGCCGCTCTCGTCCATGGCAATGGTGGTCGCGGCGATTTCCAGCAGGGCGTCGGTGGCGCTGTTGAAACCACCGGTTTCCACGTCCACCACAACCGGCAGATAACCGCGAAAGCGCGCTGCCATGGGCGTGCGCGGGCCGGACGGCAGGCTCGGTTCGAGTTCGTCGTCGTAGTTGTCTTCGCTCACGCCTGAGCCTCCAGCAATTTCCAGCGCAGGGTTTCGCCGGCACGCAGCGGGATTACGCTGTTGTCGCCCAGCGGCAGGCTGGCCGGTACGGTCCACTCTTCACGCACCAGGGTGATGCTGTCGGTGTTGCGCGGCAGGCCGTAGAAGTCCGGGCCGTGGCAGCTGGCGAAGGCTTCCAGCTTGTCCAGGGCGTTGCGCTGCTCGAATGCCTCGGCATACAGCTCGATGGCGGCATAGGCGGTGTAGCAGCCGGCGCAGCCGCAGGCGGCTTCCTTGGCGTGCTTGGCATGTGGCGCCGAGTCGGTGCCGAGGAAGAACTTGGCGTTGCCGCTGGTGGCGGCATCGAGCAGGGCTTCCTGGTGCACGTTGCGCTTGAGGATCGGCAGGCAATAGAAGTGCGGGCGAATGCCGCCCACCAGCATGTGGTTGCGGTTGTACAGCAGGTGGTGCGCGGTGATGGTGGCGCCGACGTTGGCCGAGGTGGCCTCGACGAACTGCACCGCGTCACGGGTGGTGATGTGCTCGAACACCACTTTCAGGGTGGGGAAGCGTTCGACCACGCGGGTCAGGTGCTCATCGATGAAGGCCTTCTCGCGGTCGAACACGTCGATCTCGGCGCGGGTCACTTCGCCATGCACCAGCAGCAGCATGCCGACTTCGGCCATGGCTTCCAGCGCTGGGAAGATCTTGTCGATGCTGGTCACGCCCAAGTCGGAGTTGGTGGTGGCACCGGCCGGGTAGAGCTTGGCGGCATGCACGAAACCGCTGGCCTTGGCCGCGCGTACGTCTTCGGGGCTGGTGTTGTCGGTGAGGTAAAGCACCATCAGCGGCTCGAAGCGGCTGCCAGCCGGGCGCGCCGCGAGAATGCGCTGGCGATAGGCGTCAGCCTCGGCGGCGTTGCGTACCGGCGGTACCAGGTTGGGCATGATGATGGCGCGGCCGAAGGTGCGCGCGGCATCGCCGACGGTATGTGGCAGCACCGCGCCATCGCGCAGGTGGATGTGCCAGTCATCGGGACGCAGAAGAGTCAGACGGTCGGACATGGAGGCTTCCAGGCGGGTAAAACGTGGCCGCATGGTACCTGAAAAGCGCCTGTTCGCGCTCGCGCCAGCGTGACAATCGCACGCAGGGGGTCAAGTTTTCGCGAACCTGACCGATACCCCTTGGGAATGCCGTGAACCGCCGTGGAGCCTGTCGTGCGTGCGTCCAATTTCCTTCTGATCAGCCTGCTGGCAGGCATGCCTTTATGCATGCCTGCGCATGCCATCAGCTTCCAGACGCGACTGGAGAAGGTGGAGTGGACGGTAGAAGGTGATCAGTTCGAGTGTCGCCTGAGCCAGCCGATCAGCAATTTCGGCAGCGGTGAGTTCGTGCGCCGCGCGGGTGAACAAGTCACCTTCCGCCTCAAGGCCCGCGAGCGCTGGATGGGCGCGGGGTCGGCGACCTTGCTGGCGGCGGCGGCGCCCTGGCAGCCGGGGCGCGGTGATATCAACCTGGGAGTAGTCAGTGTTGGTAACGGCGAGGTGCCGTTCAACAGCTCGCAGGAGCAGGGCGCGCGCCTGCTCACCGGTTTGCTCGAAGGGCGCAGCCCGCTGGTGCGCCACCGCACGCTCAATGGCGGCGACAACCTGGAGGTGCGCCTGCTGCCGGTGAAGTTTCACAAGGCTTATGAGGACTACCAAGCCTGTACCGCCAAGTTGCTGCCGGTCAATTTCGATCAGATTCGCCAGGCGCAGATCGGCTTTCCCGGTGGCGGCATCGATCTCGACCCAATGGCCAAGTCCAAGCTCGACATCATCCTCGACTTCGTCAAAGCCGACCCGAGCATCAACAGCTTTCAGATCGACGGTCACGCCGATAACAGTGGTAACCGCCTGACCAATCGCGACCTGTCACGCCGCCGTGCACTGGCGGTGCAGGAGTATCTGGTGGCCGGCGGCATACCGGTCGAGCAGATCACCATGCGTTTTCATGGCGAGCGTTACCCGCTGGTGCCGAACACCAGCGACGCCAATCGCGCCAAGAATCGCCGTGCGACCCTGCGTCTGGAGCGTGTGCCAGCGGCAGAAGTGCCACAACAGAGTGCGCCTGCCCCGGCCACCACGCCGGTCGACCCACCCGGAAGCAGCCCATCCTGAATCCAGTCGGCGTCGCTTGCGCAACGCTGTGTGTCGCGCCCCTGTAAATTGCGGCGCGAGGCCAGTAGAATTACGGGTTTTACCGTACAACCCGTGGAGTGATGGCATGGCGGACGTCAAAAAGGTAGTTCTGGCCTATTCCGGTGGCCTGGACACCTCGGTGATCCTCAAGTGGCTGCAAGATACCTACAACTGTGAAGTGGTGACCTTCACCGCTGACCTCGGCCAGGGCGAAGAGGTCGAGCCGGCCCGCGCCAAGGCCCAGGCTCTGGGCGTCAAGGAAATCTACATCGACGACCTGCGCGAAGAATTCGTCCGCGACTTCGTCTACCCGATGTTCCGCGCCAACACTGTCTACGAAGGCGAGTACCTGCTGGGTACGTCCATCGCCCGTCCGCTGATCGCCAAGCGCCTGATCGAGATCGCCAACGAGACTGGCGCCGATGCCATCTCCCACGGTGCCACCGGCAAGGGCAACGACCAGGTGCGTTTCGAGCTGGGCGCCTATGCGCTCAAGCCAGGCGTCAAGGTCATCGCTCCGTGGCGCGAGTGGGATCTGCTGTCGCGCGAGAAGCTGATGGACTACGCCGAGAAGCACGCCATCCCGATCGAGCGCCACGGCAAGAAGAAGTCGCCGTACTCCATGGATGCCAACCTGCTGCATATCTCCTATGAAGGTGGTGTGCTGGAGGACACCTGGACCGAGCACGAAGAAGACATGTGGCGCTGGACCAAGTCGCCGGAAGCGGCGCCGGACACCCCGACCTACATCGAACTGACCTACAAGGCCGGTGACATCGTCGCCATCGACGGCAAGGCCATGACCCCGGCGCAGGTGCTGGCCGAGCTGAACCGCATCGGCGGCGAGAACGGCATCGGCCGTCTGGATATCGTCGAGAACCGCTTCGTCGGCATGAAGTCGCGTGGCTGCTACGAAACCCCCGGCGGCACCATCATGCTCAAGGCCCACCGCGCCATCGAGTCGATCACCCTCGACCGCGAAGTCGCTCACCTCAAAGACGAGCTGATGCCGAAATATGCCAGCCTGATCTACAACGGTTTCTGGTGGAGCCCGGAGCGTCTGATGCTGCAACAGATGATCGACGCCTCCCAAGCCAACGTGAACGGTGTGGTGCGCCTGAAGCTGTACAAGGGCAACGTCATCGTCACCGGCCGCAAGTCCGACGATTCGCTGTTCGACGCCAACATCGCGACCTTCGAGGAAGATGGCGGCGCCTACAACCAGCAGGACGCGGCAGGCTTCATCAAGCTCAATGCCCTGCGCATGCGCATCGCTGCCGGCAAGGGCCGCAAGCTGGTCTGATCGACCGCTTCAGCCTGCCAGCGAACCCCGGCCTTGTGCCGGGGTTCGTCGTTTCAGGTCTGTCAATTTCGGCGCTCAAACAAAAGCCCCGGCTTGCGGGGCTCTTGTAGAAGGCAGCGGCTCTCAGATATCGAAGTCGTATTCGGCCAGCTGTTTGTGCAGGCGTCGTTCTTCGAGGAAGTTGTCGATGATGCGGCGCTTGGTCAGGTTGGTCTTGGCGACTTCTACCGCAGGCTCGGCATCGTCTGCATCGTCCGCGACAAAGTCTTCGTCCAGCTCGAGGTCTTCTTTGTCTGTGCTCATTTCTTCCACTCCAGGCCATTTACTGGGGCCAATGGCGCACCTTATAGCGGCAAAAATTGAGCGGGTAAAAAAGATTTTTTCAATCAGAGGATCGCCAGATTCTATGGTCGATCAATCGTCGGAAGTTTTCGCCTTGTACTCGCACAGATCTTCGATGCGGCAGGCGCCACAGCGCGGTTTGCGTGCGGTACAGACGTAGCGCCCATGCAGGATCAGCCAGTGATGGGCGTCGAGCAGATAATCCTTGGGCACGAACTTGAGCAGCTTCTTCTCCACCTCGACCACGTTCTTGCCGGGGGCGATGCCGGTGCGGTTGCTGACGCGGAAGATGTGCGTGTCCACAGCCATGGCGAGCTGACGGAAGGCAGTGTTGAGCACCACGTTGGCCGTCTTGCGGCCGACACCGGGCAGGGCTTCGAGGTCTTCGCGGTTGTCCGGCACCTGGCTGCCGTGCTTCTCGATGAGGATGCGGCAGGCCTCGATGACGTTCTTCGCCTTGCTGTTGTACAGGCCGATGGTCTTGATGTATTCGGACAAACCCTCGACGCCGAGGGCGTACATGGCCTCCGGCGTATTGGCCACCGGGAACAGCTTGGCCGTGGCCTTGTTGACGCTGACGTCGGTGGCCTGTGCCGATAGCGTCACCGCCACCAGCAGCTCGAAGGGCGTGCTGTAGGCCAGCTCGGTCTTCGGCTCGGGGTTGTCCTCGTGCAGGCGACGGAAGATTTCCAGGCGTTTGGCGGCGTTCATTCGATGACTCCGGTAACGCGAACGCGGCGGCTTTGTACGGGCGCCTCGGGAGCGGCGGCCTTGGCCCGTTCCGCGGCGATCTGATCGATGCGGTTCTTGCCGGCGATCAGCAGGCCCAGAACGATGAAGGCGCCCGGCGGCAGGATGGCCAGCAGAAAGCCCTTGTAATCCTGCACCAGGGTAAGTTTCCACTCGGCGGCAATCGGCCCGAACAACAGGTGCATATTGGCGAACAGCGCGCCGGTGCCGAGCAGCTCGCGAATGGCGCCGATCAACACCAGCACCACGCCGAAGCCCAGGCCCATCATCAGACCGTCGTAGGCGGCGCGGGCCGGGTCGTGCTTGGCGGCGAAGCCGTCGGCGCGACCGAGGATCACGCAGTTGGTGGTGATCAGCGGAATAAAGATGCCGAGGATCTGGTACAGTTCGTAGGTGTAGGCCTGCATCAACAGCTCGATGCAGGTGGTCAGCGCGGCGATGATCATGACGAAGGCCGGCAGGCGCACGGCGGTATTGACCACGCCACGCACCAGCGACACAGCGGTGTTGGAACAGGCCAGCACCAGCGTCGTGGCCAGGGCCAGGCCAAGGGCGTTGACCGTGGAATTGCTCACCCCCAGCAGCGGGCAGAGGCCGAGCAGCTGCACCAGCGCCGGGTTGTTCTTCCACAGGCCATTGAGGGTTATTTCGCGGTAGCTGGTCATTGCGCGTCCTCCGCCACGCCCAATAGTTGGTCGCGGTGTACATCGAAATACTGCAGGGCGCCGTGCACGGCCTTGACCACTGCACGCGGGGTGATGGTGGCACCGGCGAACTGGTCGAACTCGCCGCGATCCTTCTTTACCGCCCAGCCGTCATTGCCAGGGTTACTCAGGGATTTACCCTCGAAGCTGCGGATCCAGTCGCTCTTGGCCAGTTCGA
Organism: Pseudomonas wenzhouensis; assembly: GCF_021029445.1. Classification (NCBI taxonomy): domain Bacteria; kingdom Pseudomonadati; phylum Pseudomonadota; class Gammaproteobacteria; order Pseudomonadales; family Pseudomonadaceae; genus Pseudomonas; species Pseudomonas wenzhouensis. The sequence continues at coordinate 3,196,092 of NZ_CP072610.1, read as the reverse complement.
TCTTGTCGCCCAGGCCTGGGGTTTCTCTGTGGCTGAGCACACGCACGCCGGCCAGGCGGCCGTCGGCGAAGATGCCCACCAGCAGGTGAATGGCGCCGCTGTAACCGTCCGGGGCGCTCACCGGCAGGATCAGCGCGCTGGGCTGGTCGCTCTTCAATGCCAGGTAGGCCGACTGCGCACTGCGGTGACCCAGCTCGGGAGCGTTAAGCTCGATGCGGTTGTCCAGCAGGTGATTGTCGTAGCTGCCTGCGGGCAGGATTTCGGCCAGGGCGCGCACCTGCGCTTCACGCTCGGCGGCGGCGATGCGCTCGGCGGTGCCCTGTTGCAGCAGGGCAACGCTACCGACTGTGCCAATGGCGAACAGGCCGAGGATCAGGGCGTTTTTCAGCATCGAACGGCTGATTTCCGGCAGCATGCTCATTCTCCCAGCTTGAAGCCGCTATTGGGCTTGCGGTGGCCGTAGCTGCGCGGCCGGGTGTAGTAGTCGATGGTCGGCGCCGCCAGGTTCATCAGCAGCACGGCGAAGGCCACCGCATCCGGGTAACCACCCCAGGCGCGGATCACGTAGACCAGCACGCCGACGCCGATGCCGAACACCAGCCGCCCGCGATTGCTGGTGGCGCCGGAGACCGGGTCGGTGACGATGAAGAAGGCGCCGAGCATGGTCGCGCCGGTGAGCAGGTGAAACAGCGGTGAGCCGTTGGAATCCGAGCCGCTGCCGTTCCAGAACAGCAGGCTCATGACGAACAGGGCGGCGAGCATACCCACCGGCGCGTGCCAGGTGATCAGGCGTTTGTGCAGCAGATACAGACCGCCGGCGAGGAAAGCCAGGTTGACCGCCTCGCTGCCGGCGCCGCCGAAGTGGCCGAAGGCCGGATTGGCGGCGCGCAGTTCGTCGATGGTCAGGCTCTTGTTCACCTTCAGGGCGTCCAGTGCGGTGGCCTGGGCCCAGCCATCGGGCAGGCTGGCGATGCCGAGGATGTGCTTGAGGCCATCCAGCGCGGCGACGCCATGCGGCGCGGGCCAACTGGTCATGTCGACGGGGAAGGAGATCAGCACCACCACGTAGCCGACCATCGCCGGGTTGAACGGGTTCTGCCCGAGGCCGCCATAGAGTTGCTTGCCGAAGCCGATGGCGAAGCCGCAGGCGATCAGGGTCAGCCACCAGGGCGAGTAGGGCGGCAGGGCCAGGGCCAGCAGCACGGCGGTGACCAGGGCGCTGTAGTCCTTGAGGAAGAAGGCGATCGGGCGTTTGCGTGCGGCCAGCAATGCGGCCTCGAAGCCCAGCGCGCAGAGGCAGGCCCATGCCAGATTGAACAGGGTGCCGGCACCGAATAGCCAGGTCAGGGCGAGGATGCCCGGCACGGTGGCCAGCAGCACCTGCAGCATGACCTGCTGGGTACGGTTGCTGCCCGTGGCGTGGGGCGATGTGATACGGGGCAGGGCCATCGGCGCTCCGTTGGTTCTGTTGCTGCGTTCGTATTGAGCGCAGTGGTGTTCATTCCCCGGATTGCATCCGGGCTACGGTTGTCTGTGCCGCCCGGATGCTCCGGCGCAACGGGTGTCTTTTGTAGCCCGGATGCAATCCGGGGCGCTGTACCGGCGTGCCGGCGTTTTCATTCCCCCTCTCCCGTTTACGGGAGAGGGCCGGGGAGAGGGTGCGGCGCACTGGCCCTCTCCCCAACCCCTCTCCCACAAGTGGGAGAGGGGCTTTAATCGCAGTGCAGCCTGCCCTGGACGATCGCTACTTCTGGTATTCGGCCAGCTTGCGTTCGGCTTCGGTCAGGCGGTTACGCGCCTGTTCCAGCGCCTCGCCAGCGGCGCTCTCGTCACGCTCCAGCTTGCGCAGATCGGCGCGGGCGAAGGCTACTTCGGTCTTCAGGGCTTTCAGTTCGGCATCTACGCCGGGGCGTTCGGTGCGCACCAGCTCCGGCGCCGGTTTGCCCGAGGCCGCCTCGGCGGCATGTAGAGCGTGTTCAGCGTCAGCCAGGGCATCGCGCAGCGGCTGCAGCGTGGTTTCGTCGCTGCCGGTTTTTTCCGCCTTTTTCAGCTCGGCGCGTTTCATCGCCAGTTCGATCTTGGCTTTCTTCAATGCCTCTTCGCCGGCGGGTTTGGCTGCCGGGATGGGCGCCTGCTCCTGAAATTCGGCGAGGGCTTTCTCAGCGGCTTCAAGCTGCTGGCGCACGCGGGCGATTTCGGCCTGCTGATCATCGTCCGGCGCTTCGGTCTTCTCCAGCTTGCGCAATTGCGCCTTGAGCATGGCGGCTTCGATCTTGGCTTTTTTCAGCGCTTCGTTGCTGACGGGGTTGGCAGCCGGCGCAGGCGCCTGGTTCTGCAGCCTGACCAGGACCTTCTCGGCGGCTTCCAGTTGCTGGCGCAGGCGGGCGATTTCGGCCTGCTGCTCGTCGTCCGGGTTCTCGATCTTTTCCAGCTTGCGCAACTGGGCCTTGAGCATAGCCGCTTCGATCTTGGCCTTTTTCAGCGCTTCGTCGCCAGCGGATTTGGCGGCTGGGGCGGGTGCCTGGTTCTGCAGATCGATCAGGGACTTCTCGGCGGCTTCAAGCTGCTGGCGCACGCGGGCGATTTCGGCCTGCTGATCATCGTCCGGCGCTTCGATCTTCTCCAGCTTGCGCAATTGCGCCTTGAGCATGGCGGCTTCGATCTTGGCTTTTTTCAGCGCTTCATCGCCGGCTGGCTGGGGCGCTGGGGCAGGGGCTGTAGCCTGGGCATCGGCCAGCGCCTTCTGTGCGGCTTCGGCGGCGGCGCGCAGCTCGGCGACCTGTACCTGCAGCTCGGGCGTGTCGTGGGCGGCCAGCTGTTTCTCGGCCTTCTTCAGTGCGACCTGGGCCATGCTGGCTTCGATCTTGAGCTTCTTCAGCGTTTCATCGGCTGGCGCCGCCGCCGCTGCGACGGGGGCTTCGGCTTGCGCGGCCTTGGCGCGGGCGGCTTTCTCTGCACGGGCCTTGCGCTCGGCTTCCTTCTGCTCCTCGGCGCGACGCAGGCGTTCCTGGCGTTGCTCGAAGCGCTGTTTGGAGTGCTCGGCCTTGAGCTGTTTCTGTTCCAGCTCGCGGATTTCCGCCTTGGCCGCGCGGTAGTACTGCACCAGCGGGATACTGGATGGGCAGACGTAAGCGCAGGCGCCGCATTCGATGCAGTCGAACAGGTTGTGCGCCTTGAGCTGTTCGTGCTCCTGGCCCAGGGCGAAGAAGTGCAGTTGCTGCGGCAACAGGCTGGCCGGACAGGCCTCGGCGCATTCGCCACAGCGGATGCAGGGCATGGCCGGCGGTGGCAGCGGCAGCTCGGCAGCGGTGCTGGCCAGCAGGCAGTTGCTGCTCTTGATCAGCGGCACCTCGAGACTGGGCAGAGTGAAGCCCATCATCGGCCCGCCCATGATCAGGCGGTTGAGTTTGCTGGTGTCCAGTCCGGCGAACGCCAGCAGCTCGCCCACCGGTGTGCCGATCAGCGCCTCGACATTGCCGGGCCGCGCCAGCGCTTCGCCGGTCAGCGTGGTAATGCGTGAGATCAACGGCTTGCCCAACAGCACGGCGTCGTGGATGGCCACGCAGGTACCGACGTTCTGGCAGAGAATGCCGATATCGGCCGGCAGCCCGCCCGAGGGCACCTCGACACCAGTGAGAATCTGGATCAGCTGTTTCTCACCGCCGGAGGGGTACTTGGTGGGGAACACCCGCACCTGGTAGTCATGCCCGGCGCAGGCGGCGCGTACGGCGGCGATGGCCTCGGGCTTGTTGTCTTCGATACCGATCAGCACCTGCTCCGGCTGAATCAGATGGGCCAGTATCTCGATACCGGCCACCAGCTCGGCGGCGCGTTCGCGCATCAGTAGGTCATCGGCGGTGATATAGGGCTCGCACTCGGTGCCGTTGATGATCAGCGTGTGGATCTTTTGCGTCGGCCGTGCGGTGAGCTTGACCGCCGTAGGGAAGCCGGCGCCGCCCAGGCCGTTGATGCCGGCCTCGCGGATCAGTGCCAGCAGCTCGGCAGATTCCATATGCCGGTAGTCGGCATGGGGTGTCAGCTCGCCCCATTCATCCAGACCGTCGCTGTCGATGACGATGGCTGGCGCCAGCATGCCGGAGACGTGCGGGTACGGCTGCGCGCCGATAAAGCTGACGGTGCCGGAGGTGGGTGCATGCAGCGGCGCGCTGACGAAGCCGTTGGCTTCGGCGATCTTCTCGCCCTTGCGCACTCGTTGGCCGACCACCACGCAGGGCTCGGCGACCGTACCGATATGCTGGCCGAGCGGCAAGACCAGGCGCTTGGGCAGTGGCGCCTGCTGGATCGGCGTGCGGTTGGACAGCTCCTTGCGCTCGGCAGGGTGTATGCCACCCGGGATATCCCAGATATTTACCTGCGTGCTCATGCTGCCTGCTCCCGGTCACTGGCGATCAACTGGCCGGGTGCCAGTGGTTTGTCCCATTTCCAGCTCTGCACGGTGCTGCCAACTTCGAGCATGTCGATGCAGTCCACCGGGCATGGCTCGACGCACAGGTCGCAGCCGGTGCACTCGCTGGCGATCACCGTATGCATCTGCCGCGCGGCGCCGACGATGGCGTCCACCGGGCAGGCCTGGATGCACTTGGTGCAGCCGATGCATTCGGCTTCGCGGATAAACGCGACCATCTGCGGCTTCTCGCCTTCCACCGCATCCAGCGGCTCGGGCTCGACGTCGAGCAGATCGGCCAGCGCCTGGATGGTCGTCTCGCCGCCGGGCGGGCACTTGTTGATTTTGTCGCCGCCGGCAATCGCCTCGGCGTACGGCTTGCAGCCGGGGTAGCCGCACTGGCCGCACTGGGTCTGCGGCAGCAGGGCGTTGATCTGTTCGGCAATGGGGTCACCCTCGACCTTGAAGCGCACGGCGGCAAAACCGAGGATGGCACCGGCGATCAGGCACAGCGCGAGCAGGGCGAGGACGGCGACCAGCACCAGGCTCATAGCTTGATCAACCCGGTAAAGCCCATGAACGCCAGCGACATCAGGCCCGCGGTGATCATGCCGATGGCCGCGCCCTGGAAGGATTTCGGTACGTCGGCGATGGCGATGCGCTCACGCATGGCGGCGAACAGCACCAGCACCAGGGAGAAGCCCAGGCCGGCGGCGAAACCATTGGCGGTGGCGGTGATGAAGGTGAACTCGGCCTTGTTGGCATTGAGCAGGGCAACGCCCAGGACGATGCAGTTGGTGGTGATCAGCGGCAGGAAGATGCCCAGCACGCGATACAGCAGCGGGCTGGTCTTGTTCACCACCATCTCGGTGAACTGCACCACCACGGCGATCACCAGGATGAAACTGATGGTACGCAGAAATTCCAGGTCCAGCGGCTTGAGCACGTACTGCTGCACCAGGTAGCTGCACATGGCGGCCAAGGTCAGCACGAAGGTGGTCGCCAGGGACAGGCCGATGGCGGTTTCGATCTTCTTCGACACGCCCATGAATGGGCACAGGCCGAGGAACTGCACCAGCACGAAGTTATTGACCAGGATGGCGCTGACCATGATCAGGACGAGTTCGGTCATCGGGTTGCCGTCGAGTGCGCAAAGGCCATAGGAAAAGGGCGCCTATTATCGGGAAGCGCGTAGATGCAAACAAGCCGGCATTGGCCGGCTTGTTCGACAGCTATAAGCCTAGCGTGTGCTTACTTGACGCGCTGACCCGGTTTGGCGCCGCTGTCCGGGCTGAGCAGGTAGATTTCCTCACCACCGGGGCCGGCCGCCAGGACCATGCCTTCGCTGATGCCGAACTTCATCTTGCGCGGCGCCAGATTGGCGACGTACAGGGTCAGGCGGCCTTCCAGCTGGCTCGGGTCCGGGTAGGCGGACTTGATGCCGGAGAACACGTTGCGCTTCTCGTCACCGATGTCCAGCGACAGGCGCAGCAGCTTGTCGGCGCCTTCGACGAACTCGCACTTCTCGATCAGGGCAATACGCAGGTCGACAGCGGCGAAGGCGTCGAAGTTGATCTCGGCAGCCAGCGGATCCTTGGCCAGTTCACCGTTGCCTTGAGGCTTGGGCGCTTCGGCGGCCAGGTCTTCCTTGGAGGCTTCGATCATGGCTTCGATTTTTGCCGGCTCGATGCGGGTCAGCAGCGGGTTGAACGGGTTCAACTGATGGTTGGCCAGTGGCAGTGCCAGGTCGGCCCAGGTTTGCGGCTGCACGTTGAGGAAGGCTTCGGCCTCGGCAGCCAGCTTCGGCAGCACGGGTTTCAACATGATCACCAACTGGCGGAACAGGTTGATACCCAGGGCGCAGATGGCCTGCACTTCGGCCTGCTTGCCCTCGACCTTGTTCAGCGCCCAGGGCGCCTTGTCGGCGATCCAGGCGTTGGCGCGGTCTGCCAGGGCCATGATCTCGCGCATGGCGCGGGAGAAATCGCGCGCCTCGTAAGCCTCGGCAATGCTCGGTGCGGCGGCCTGGAAGGCGTCCCACAGCTCCGGCTCGGGGTTGGCGGCGACCAGCAGGCCGGCGTTGCCCTTGTGGATAAAACCGGCGCAGCGGCTGGCGATGTTGACCACCTTGCCGACCAGGTCCGAGTTGACCTTCTGCACGAAGTCTTCGAGGTTCAGATCCAAATCGTCCACGCCACGGCCCAGCTTGGCGGCGTAGTAGTAGCGCAGGTACTCCGGGTTCAGGTGATCCAGATAAGTGCGCGCCTTGATGAAGGTGCCGCGCGACTTGGACATCTTCTGCCCGTTGACCGTCAGATAGCCGTGCACGTTGACGGCGGTCGGCTTGCGGTAGCCAGCGCCTTCGAGCATCGCCGGCCAGAACAGAGCGTGGAAATTGACGATGTCCTTGCCGATGAAGTGGTACAGCTCGGCAGTGGAGTCCTTGCCCCAGAAGGCATCGAAGTCCAGCTCCGGGCGTTTGCTGCAGAGGTTCTTGAAGCTGGCCATGTAGCCGATCGGCGCGTCCAGCCAGACATAGAAGTACTTGCCCGGCTCGCCGGGAATCTCGAAGCCGAAGTAGGGCGCATCGCGGCTGATGTCCCACTCCTGCAGGCCGCCATCGAGCCATTCGGCGATCTTGTTGGCCACCGCCTCCTGCAGCGCACCGGAGCGCGTCCACTGCTTGAGCATGGCCTCGAAGTCCGGCAGCTTGAAGAAGAAGTGCTGCGACTCCTTGAGCACCGGCACGGCACCGGAGATGGCCGAGCGCGGGTTCTTCAGCTCGGTCGGCGTATAGGTAGCGCCGCACTTCTCGCAGTTATCGCCGTACTGGTCTTCGGCCGCGCATTTCGGGCAGGTGCCCTTGATGAAGCGGTCGGCGAGGAACATGCCCTTCTCGGGGTCGAAATACTGGGTCACGGCGCGGGTGGCGATATGCCCCTTGTCGCGCAGCGCCAGGTAGATGGCTGCCGACAGCTCGCGGTTTTCCTCGGAGTGGGTGGAGTGGTAGTTGTCGAAGTCCACCAGGAAGTCGGCGAAGTCGGCGGTGTGCTCGGCCTGCACGTTGGCAATGAGCTGCTCGGGCGTGATGCCTTCTTTCTCGGCGCGCAGCATGATCGCCGAGCCGTGGGCGTCGTCAGCGCAGACATAGATCGCCTGGTTGCCACGCAGTTTCTGGTAGCGCACCCACATGTCGGTCTGCACGTACTCGAGCATGTGGCCGAGGTGGATGGAGCCGTTGGCATAGGGGAGGGCGCTGGTAACGAGAATCTTGCGGGCTTCGGTCATGGTGATCGGCTGCACGGGGGAAACGAAAGAAGTCGGCAACTATAAAGGAAGCTGCAAGCTGCAAGCTACAAACCGCAGGCAAAAGCGCATCCGTAGCGACCCTTGGTGGCGGTGTAAGGCGTGAAACGGATCGCTGCTGTTAAGATGCCTGCCTGTTTTCCCGCTGCCTTCTGGAGTTCTTGCATGAGTGCCGTCACCCGCGAAGCGGTCGAAGCCTGTCTGCGTCAGTTCACCGACCCTCACCTCGATCAGAACCCGGTCAGTGCCGGTTGTCTGCGTGAGGTCGACATTCAGGGCGCGCGCGTCGCCGTACGCCTGGAGCTGGGCTACGCCGCCGGCCTGTTCAAGAACGGTTGGGCGCAAATGCTGCAGATGGCGCTGGAGAACCTCGATGGCGTCGACAGTGCGCAGGTCAAGGTCGACTGCGTGATCGACTCGCACCAGGGCCAGGCCCAGGTGCCGGCGCTGGCCGGGGTGAAGAACGTGATCGCCGTAGCCTCGGGCAAGGGCGGGGTGGGTAAATCCACCACCGCCGCCAACCTGGCGTTGGCCCTGGCGCGTGAGGGTGCGCGCGTGGGCATTCTCGACGCCGATATCTATGGCCCCAGCCAGGGCATCATGTTCGGCATCGCCGAAGGTACGCGCCCGCAGGTCAGGGATCAGAAGTGGTTCGTGCCGCTCGAAGCCCATGGTGTGCAGGTGATGTCCATGGCCTTTCTTACCGACGACAACACGCCGATGGTGTGGCGCGGGCCGATGGTCAGCGGTGCCTTGCTGCAGCTGATTACCCAGACCGCCTGGAACGATCTCGATTATCTGGTAGTGGATATGCCGCCGGGTACGGGCGACATCCAACTGACCCTGGCGCAGAAGGTGCCGGTGGCCGGTAGCGTGATCGTCACCACGCCGCAGGATCTGGCGCTGCTCGATGCGAAAAAAGGCGTGGAGATGTTCCGCAAGGTGCACATCCCAGTGCTCGGCGTGGTGGAGAACATGGCCGTGCACATCTGCTCCAACTGCGGCCATGCCGAGCATCTGTTCGGCGAAGGCGGTGGCGAGAAGCTGGCGGCGCAGTATGGCGTCGAGCTGCTGGCCTCGTTGCCGCTGTCGATGGCCATTCGCATGCAGGCCGATGACGGCAAACCGACCACGGTGGCCGACCCGGAAAGCCAGATCGCCATGATCTATCAGGATTTGGCGCGCAAGGTCGGCGCGCGCATTGCCCAGGCTGGCAAGCCGGCGATGCCGAGCATCGAGATCAGCGAGGACTGAAAGTCGCCGCGCAGCGGCATCTGATGACCCTCTCCCATGAATGGGAGAGGGGAGACAGGCACCATCCAGACGCCCACAAAAAAGCCCCGCACTAGCAGGCTGTGTGAAAACGCCCTGACCGTAGGCAAATCCAACGCCCCGACTGGTTCGGGGCGTTGGCGTTTTTGATGTTTGGAAATGGAAGACGGGATTTATCCCAACAGTTCGATCAACCGACGGGCACCCAGCACATTGATGGCTCGTTTCAGGTTGTAGGCGTTGACCGCCAGGGCCATTTCCGTCCGCGCTCCCCGCAGTTGTCGGAGCAGGAAGCGACCATTACCCAAAATCCACTGCTTCAGATTGCCGAAGGGATGTTCGACGATGGATCGGCGCCTGACCATCATCTCTGGATGCGCCTGCATCCGCTGATGCATGCGCTCGAATGCGGCTTCATGGACATGCCGAGTCACGTATCGGCGCTTGGCCTTGGTGCAGCGTGATTTCAATGGACAGCCCTCGCAGTCACCTTGCCTGGCATAGATACGTTGTAGGCCACTGACCTGTTTGAGTGTTAGCCACTGGCTCGCAGGGCATTGGTACTGGTCGTTTTTTGCGTCGTAGGTGAAGGCGCTGCGATCGAATAGCGGCGTGTCGTCGCCCTTGTTATTGATGCCTCGATTCTCCGGCACATAAGCCGTAATCCCAGCATCATCACAGGCTTGAAACTGCTCACCATTGGAGTAGCCGGCATCGGCTGTAACCGTCAGCTCTTCCTGTTCTAGGATCGCCTGGGCGGCCTTGGCCATCGGTTCCAGTTGCTGGTTATCGCAACCGTCCTGAGTGACGGCATGATGCAGGATCAGCCCATGCTCGCCATCTACCGCGCTTTGCACGTTATAAGCCACGCGAGCCCCCTGGTGGGTACGCATCATGCGGGCCTCATCCTCACCCATGACGAACTGATCCAGCCCCTGTACCTCCATCAACGCCTGGGCTGTCAGGTTATCGGCATGTCGACTCTTCAGGTGCTGCAGCGCAGCCTTGACCGCACTGCGATCAACCCCTTCAGTCGCCTCACTGCGGTCAGCCTCGTCCAGTTCTGCCAGATAACGGCTTATCTGCGCCTCCAGTTTGGCTTGTTGGCGCTTGAGCTTCGTCAGGCTCAGATGCTTGCGTTGCGACGCAACCGCCTGAAACTTACTGCCATCGATGGCCACGAGTTGCCCACTGATCAGTCCCACCTGGCGACAGAACTGGACGAAGGTGCGGCAGGTCGCTTGAAAAGCAGCACTGTTGTCCTTGCGAAAATCGGCAATGGTCTTGAAATCCGGAGCCAATCGGCCCAGCAGCCACATCACCTCGACATTGCGCTGGCACTCGGCTTCCAGGCGCCGGGAGGAGCGGATGCGCTGGAAGTAACCGTATAGATAAAGCTTGAGTAGATCCGCCGGATCATAGCCAGGACGTCCGGTCTTGAGCGGCTCGGCCTTGCTGAAACCCAGAGCCTGCAGATCCAGACGAGCGACATAGGCCTCGATCACCCGTACCAGATGATCCTCCGGTACCAGCTCCTCCAATGTGGGAGGAAACAGGCTGCTTTGCTGACGACCTTCGCCCTTGATGTAGCCCATAAACAACAATGCCCCTATCGACCGATAGAGGCATTGTCTTCACCTTGCACTCAGACTGCTAGGTTTTCACACAGTCTGACTAGGCGGGGCTCTTTTCAAGCAGGGTAGTGCAGGTTAGATAACCTGAACTTCCTCAGCCTGCATGCCTTTCTGACCACGGGTGGCCACGAAGGAAACTTGCTGGCCTTCTTTCAGGCTCTTGAAACCATCGCTCTGGATGGCTTTGAAGTGTACGAAGAGGTCGTCACCGGATTGCGGGGTGATGAAGCCGTAGCCTTTCTCATCGTTGAACCACTTAACGGTGCCAGTCTGACGATTGGACATGTGATGTCTCCTAACAAAAGTAATTACAGCCCTGGAAAAGCCCAGGCCGGGACTGAGTGCAACGAGTACTAGGAGTCGGACGATGTTTGGATCGAGATCTAGGCATCAAGTAGCGATTCGCGGTGACACATGCAGCACAGTGGGGACACCATACGTGTTTTTATCGCCAAGTGCGAATGCTCGATGCAGCTTTTTTGCAAATAATGCGTTGAGGGTGCGTCGGCAATCTTTGAAGCAGGGCTTCAGCATCGGTAAGATGCGCTCACTTTTTCTTGTAACAGCCCACTCAGGACACCTCGCCATGAGCATCAAATCGGATAAGTGGATTCGCCGCATGGCCCAGGAACACGGGATGATCGAGCCGTTCGTGGAGCGCCAGGTGCGTGGTGCGGACGCCAGTCGGGTGATCTCCTACGGCGTTTCCAGCTACGGCTACGACGTGCGTTGCGCCGACGAATTCAAGGTGTTCACCAATATCCACTCGGCCATCGTCGACCCGAAGAATTTCGACGAGAAAAGCTTCGTCGACATCAAGAGCGACGTCTGCATCATCCCGCCGAACTCCTTCGCCCTGGCGCGCACCGTCGAGTATTTCCGCATTCCGCGTGACGTACTGACCATCTGCCTGGGCAAGAGCACTTACGCGCGTTGCGGCATCATCGTCAACGTCACGCCGCTGGAGCCGGAGTGGGAAGGCCATGTGACCCTGGAGTTCTCCAACACCACCAACCTGCCGGCGAAGATCTACGCCCATGAAGGTGTGGCGCAGATGCTGTTCCTGCAGTCCGACGAGGCCTGTGAGGTGTCGTATCGCGATCGCGGTGGCAAGTACCAGGGGCAGACCGGTGTAACCCTGCCCAAGGCCTGATCGAACCTCCTGATGCGAAGAAGCCGGGCATTGCCCGGCTTCTTCGTTTCTGCCCTCTGCGATCAAGGCACCAGCGGCAGCTCGCGCTTGTGGCGGGTGGCGTCGTAGGTGCGCACGATGGTGGCATAGGCCTGGTCGCTGACGGTCTCGCCATGCAGGAAGGCGTCGATCTCGGCATAGGTCACGCCATGGGCTTCCTCGTCCGGTTTGCCCGGGCGCAGTTCTTCCAGATCGGCAGTCGGCGTTTTCATCACCAGATGCTGCGGTGCGCCCAGGTGTGCGGCGATGGCGCGTACCTGTTTCTTCACCAGGCCAGACAACGGGGCCAGGTCGCAGGCGCCATCACCGAATTTGGTGAAGAAGCCCATCACTGCCTCGGCGGCATGATCGGTGCCGATCACCAGGCCGTTGTTGGCGTTGGCGATGGCGAACTGGGCGACCATGCGAATGCGGGCCTTGACGTTGCCCAGTACGAAGTCGCGTCGGGCATGGCTTAGTTGCTCCAGGTGGCTGACCTGCAGGGCCAGGCCGTTGACGCTGTCGGCAATGTTGACTGTAGTGTTCTCGTCGGCACGGATGAATTGCAGTGAATCCTGTGCGTCATGCTCGTCATGCTGGGTGTTGTGCGGCAGACGCACGGCGATGAAGCGATAGGCGTTATCGCCACTCTCGGCGCGTAACTCCTCGACCGCAAGCTGAGCCAGACGCCCGGCCGTGGTCGAGTCGACGCCACCGCTGATACCGAGCACCAGCACCTTGAGGCCGGAATTCTTCAGGGTGTTCTTGATAAAGGTCTTGCGCCGTTCGATTTCGGCGATCAGCGCGGCGTCGTCGGCGAATGGCGGCACCACATCGAGGGCGGCGGCGATTTCGGCTTGGCGGTTGCTCATGTCTGGCTCCTCACTGGGGCACGCGAAAGACGTGTTTCAGGTAATGGACGAAGTTTTCGTCGCGGCACTGGGTCTTGCCGGGTGTATCGGAAATCTTGGCGACCGGTTGACCGTTGCAGGCGATCATCTTGAGCACGATGTTCATCGGTTCGACGCCGGGGATGTCGCAGGTCAGGTTGGTGCCGACCCCGAAGCTTACGTGGATTCGCCCGCAAAGTGCACGGTAGAGCCGTAGCGACTTGGGCAGGTCGAGCCCGTCGGAAAACACCAGGGTCTTGCTCATGGGGTCGATGCCGAGCTTTTCGTAGTGGGCGATGGCCTTTTCCGCCCACTCCAGCGGGTCGCCGGAGTCATGGCGCAGGCCGTCGAAGAGCTTGGCGAAGTACAGGTCGAAGTCGGCCAGGAAGGCATCCATGGTGATGCAGTCGGTCAGGGCGATGCCGAGCAGGCCACGGTACTCGCGTACCCAGCAGTCGAGCGCGGCGATCTGGCTGTCGATCAACCGTGGACCGAGCTGCTGGTGCGCCATCAGCCATTCGTGGGCCATGGTGCCGATGGGCTTGAGGTCGAACTCGCGCGCCAGGTGCACGTTACTGGTGCCGACGAAACGTCCGGGGAAATCGCGCTTGAGGATATGCACCGCCTGCTCCTGCACGCGGTAGGAGAAGCGCCGGCGTGTGCCGAAATCGGCAAGCTGGAAGCCGGTCAGTTCGCTTGGCGAGGCTTCGGCCTTGAGCCAGTCGAGCTTCTCGTACAGGCGTTCGGCGGCCTGCTCCAGCAGCACTTCGCGGTAGCGATAGCGGTTGCGCACCTCGCTGACAATGGCCAGCAGCGGCACCTCGAACAGAATCACATGCAGCCAGGGGCCGCGCAGGCGAATGCTCAACTGGCCGTCTTCGATACTGCTGTGCACGTAGCGCAGGTTGAAGCGGAACAGGCTGAGAAAGCGGATGAAGTCCGGCTTGATAAAAGGGATGCGTTCGAGAAAGGCCAGTTGATCCACGCTCAGGCTCAGCTCGCTCAAGCGCTCGATCTGGTAGCGGATTTCTGCCAGATAGGGCGTCAGGTCCTCGCGGCTGCGGCAGCGAAACTCCCATTCCACTTCGGCATTGGGGTAGTTGTGCAGCACGGCCTGCATCATGGTCAGCTTGTACAGGTCGGTATCCAGCAGGTTCTGCACGATGCGCTCGGCGAAAATGCTCTCGCTCATGGCTGAGACTCCTTGGTGAGGGCGCTGTCCAGCTCATCCAGGCTGGCGGTCAGCAGAATGCCCTGTTCGCGCATGGCGCTGCAGGCGGTTGCAGCCGTTTCACTGGCAATCGCGCGGCAGGCTGGCAGATGGACGATCACCTCGAAACCGGCGCGGCGCAACTGCAGGGCAGTGGTCTTGACGCAGTAATCCAGGGCCAGACCTCCGACCAATACAAGGTCGATACCATTGTGCCGGAGAAATTCGATCACGCCCGTGCTGCGCTTCTCGGCCAGGTCGTGATAGCAGGCGCCATAGGGGTGCAGATCCGGCTCAACGCCTTTCCACACGAAGTAGTCGTAATCCAGCGGTGCCGGCAGGCCATCGAGCAATTCAAAGCCTGGCGTGCCGGGGACGCAGTGGCTGACCCAGGTCAGATCGGCGTTGGCCAGCGGCAGTGGGCGCAGCATTTCATCGTGCGTGTCGACGACCCAGGCCGCCTGCGGGCTATGGGCATCCTTGCTGCCGATGCGTAGCTCGGCGCGTGCAGCCAGTTGGTTCAGCGCCGGGACGATGGCATCGCCTTCGGGCACCGGCAACTCGTTGGGGCACAGCGGAGTAAAGCCTTTCTGGGCGTCGACGTCGAAGCTGGCGATCTTCATGGTGCGCCTCCTTACTGCGTTTGTATGGCTACATATTTCATCTGATGAAATATGTAGTCAAGCGTTTTTGCCAATTCATGCGTGAAAGAAGGCGAATTATTGGTCAAGATGAAATAAGTACATGAAGACGCGGGGGAAGGATGAGTGCAGTGGAGGTGCTGGCCGGGGTGGATATCGTCGCCCTGCGCCTGAGCGAGGGGGGCGCGCTGCAGGTGCTGCTGCTGCGTCGCCAGCGCGAACCCTATGCGGGGCAATGGGCGCTACCGGGTGTGCTGGTCAATGGTCGCTGTGCCGATGCCAGCCTGGATGCCGCTGCCGCCCGTGCGCTGGCGGATAAGGCGCGCCTGCAGCCGCAGTATCTGGAGCAGGTGGCGACCGTTGGCAATGGTGTGCGCGATCCACGCGGCTGGTCACTGAGCACCTGCTATCTGGCGCTGCTGACGCCGGATGCCGAGCCGCAGGATGAGGGTTTGTGCTTCGTCGATCTGTCAGCCATAACCGCAGGGCAGCAGGCCTTGCCATTCGACCATACGCAACTGGTACGTCTGGCCGCCGAGCGTCTGCGTGGCAAGTCGGTGTACAGCTCGCTGCCGCTTTACCTGCTGGCAGCGCGCTTTACCGTGACCGAAGCGCTGATGGCGTTCCAGGCGTGCCTGGGTGAGCCGGTGCAGCACACCACGTTGCGCGGCAGGCTGGAGCGGATGAAGGCGCAGGGCTGGATCAGTGATACCGGCGAGAAGAATTATCCGAAGATGGGGCGGCCGCAGAATCTATTGGCGCACAGCCCGCACGCGGGTGAGGCCTTTATCTTCGACCGCAGCCTGCTGGCTTAGGGTCTGTTGCCGTTTCGGCGCAGCAACGCGGCTCGCGTCGAAACGGCAACAGACCCTAGTAGGCGCTCCCTGAATGGCAGGCAAAAAAATAGGCGCCAGAGGCGCCAGGGGAGCATTGCAATCGATGCATAGGTTCTGAACCTGCTTTTGCCGGAAAGTTCAGCGGTTTTTCTGCAGGCAAAAGAAAAGGCGCCAGGGGCGCCTTAAACGATGATCTATGGAGTAAGTCGATTATTCAGAGTGCGGCGCTGAGGAAAAGGTTCAGCGCCGCCCGACGAACGGTCATCATTTGGCTGGCATCAGCAGCAGGCGCTGGTTGCCGTAGACCTTGTCCAGATTCTCCGCTTTGAACGGGAAGCTCATGTACCCGCCTTTGAGCCATGCTTCGATGCCATCGGCGTAGTGTGGGCTGGCCGGGTTGCCGGATTGGCCCGAGCTGTTGACGCCAACCAGCGGTTCGTCGGCGGCGAAATCCACCACGAAACGCATGGCCGGGATCAGGAAAGTGTTGAAATCCTGGCCCCAGGCGTAGGCGGAAACGTTCAGCGTGCTGTGATCGCCGCCTGCCGGGTAGGGGCCGCGATCCAGATAGCCTTTCAGGGCGTTGATGCTGCTGCGCTGGCTGGCGCTCATGTAAGGCGCCAGGCGCGTGGTGTCGGTGACCCACTCATAGGTGTGCAGCTTGCCCCATTGCCAGTTACGCCGCTCCGCACTCAGACGGCTCTCCAGCAATTCGATGCTGGTGGCCAGGCTGCGCGCCAGGATGGTCGGCTTGTGTTCCTGCTCTGGCGTGCGGATGTCGTTCCAGAATGGGCTGTCGGCGCGCCCAAGCAGGTGGTCGGCCTGCGCCGAGTAAGAGGTGTTGGCGGTTTGCACCAGTGCCTGCCAGGCCGGGCTGCTTTCCGGGCCCAGTTCATCGAGGAAGATCTGCCGCGCGCTTTCCTGCAGAAAGGCGCCGTAGAGGGCGGCATCGGCCGAACCGGCGGCGAGCTTGCCATCGAACGCGAGCAGGCGTTTCAGCGCTTCGTCGGCACGTGCGCGCTGGCCGGCCGGCAGGGCGGCGATGGCCTGGCGCAGCGAATCGTGCATTACCGGGTCGTTGAACATGGCCTGCAGCTTGGCGACGAAGGGCGAGGTCTGGTCGTACTGCATGGCGATCATGCTGCGACCATCGTGCCGGCCGTTACCGGCCAGTTCGGCGATGCGCTCAGCGCGCTCCGGGTAGTACCAGGAACTGGACAGCTGCATGCCATAACCGGGCGGCACGCTGCGTTCGTTGGCGGTGCCCAGCCAGCCTTGCGGCGGATCCTGGTCATAAGGGTGCAGCATCGGGTCGGCGAAGCCGTCCCAGGCGTAGCGCTCGTCCCAGCCGGGGGAGGGCAACAGGCCGCGCCCTTCGCGGCGGTTCGGGTAGCGCCCGGTGACCTGCCAGCCGATATGCTGGGCGTCGGCGAAGACGATATTGAGCGGCATGGCGCGGATTTCCCGCGTGACCTCGAAGGCCTGATCCACCGACTGCGCGCGGGACAGGTCGAAGAAGGCATCAAGGCTCTGGTCGCGCTCGAACTGGGTGGTTTTCAGTGCCAGGCCGTAGCCGCTCTGCAGCGCCAGGGGCTGCAGCATATGCTTGCGTTCGCCCAGTACCGAATTGAGCAGCGGGCCGTTGCGGGTCTCGTAAAGCGTTTCGCGGATCGGGCGCTGGCCACGGATGAAGAACGTCTCCTGGCGCTCGCTGACCGGCAGCCACTTGCCGTCGGCTTGGTACATCAGGCGGCTGCCCTCGCGTTTGATGCGCTCCAGGTAGATGTCCTGATTGTCGCCCATGACCATGGTCATGCCCCAGGCCAGCTTGCCGTTATAGCCGGCCACAATGGCCGGCACACCGGCCAGCGAGATACCCGCAGCCTGGTACTTGGGCGAGCGGATCTGCACGAAATTCCATAGCGAAGGCATGCTCAGCGGCAGGTGCGTGTCGTTGGCCAGCAGGCTCTTGCCGCCGCGGCTGCGCTGCGGGGCGATGGCCCAGTTGTTCGAGGCGGCAACGCCGAGCATGTGCTGCTCGGCGATCTGCGCTGCAGTGCGGGAGATCGCCTGCAGGCCCGGCAGTTGGCCCTTGAGGTCGAGGCCGGCGAGTTTTTCTGCTTCAGCAAAAGGCAGCGGCTCGTCCGGGTAGATCGGCAGCAGCCAGGGCAGTTTGTCGGCGCCCACCTGCTGGGTCATGGTCAGCGCGGCGATCTCTTCCTGCAGGTTTACCGCCAGGCCGAAGTTCAGCAGGCAGAACAGCAGTACCGAGTCCTCGGGCTTCCAGTACTCGGGGCGGTAACCGGACTCGGCCAGATCCATCGGCAGGCGGTTGCGATAGCGGAACATATAGGCGTTGACGCCACGCGAATAAACCTCGAAGAAGCGCTTCAGGCGCGGTGAGGCATCGGCGTAGAGGATTTCCGCGCTTTTTTTCAGGTTGACCGCGCGCATGAAACGGTCCATTTCCAGCACGCCAGGGCCGGCCATCTCGGCCAGGCGGCCCTGGGCCAGCAGGCGCATGCCGACCATCTGGCTGAGGCGGTCACCGGCATGCACATAACCGAGGGTAAAGAGGGCGTCGTGGAAGGTGCTCGACTCGATCAGCGGCATGCCGAGGGCGTTACGCCGCACCGACGCACTTTCGGCCACGCCCTGGATGCGCTCGACGCCACGCGTGGGCGGCACGCTGTCGGCATAACGGCTGTTGAGCAGGGACTGGCAGCCGGCGAGGCTGGTCAGAGAGGCGGCAAGAGTCAGGCAGGCCAGCGCGCGCATGGCGAATTTCCTTGGTATACGAAGGGGCGAGGCCGGTCATGAGTTGGCCGGCCACAAAGGCGCCAAGGTAATGAGGCCAGTGGAGCCTGGCAAGAGGCCTCAGACGCTCGTTTGAGGCTTCTTCAGCCCTTCATCGAGTAACCAGCGCGCGGCGCTGCGTGCGGCGGCCTTGTGCTGCAGTTCCAGCTCGTTGAAGCGTTTTTCGAAGCGGCGCCGTTCGGTCTTGTCCAGAGCCTTCCAGGCTGCATGGGTAGGCACTTCGGCGGTGGCTTCGAAAAGCAGATGGAACACCTGGCAGCGGCTGTCATTGCTCAGGGCACTGTCATAGTTATCGAGCAGCACCTTGATGCGAATGGCGCCTTCGATCAGCGGCAACTGCTCGTCGAGCAGGCTGCTGGCGAGGATGCTCAGGTCGCCACCGAGACGCTGCTGGCGCTCCTGTTGCGCTTCATCACGGGCGCGCTGGGTAGCCCACACGCGGCGCCACAGGTGCCAGGCATAGGCGGCCAGCGCAGCGATCAGCAGCAGGCCGCCAAGCAGCAGGGTCAGGTTCAAGGCACTCATGCGCGGTTCAGGCGCCGTGGCACTTCTTGAACTTCTTCTCGCTGCCGCATGGGCAAGGGTCGTTACGGCCGACATCCTTCAGTGCGTTGCGTACCGGCTCCTGATGGCCATGGTTGCAATGCGGGCCATGTACATGGCCGTGATCGTGATGATCGTGATCATGGTTGCAGTCGGGGCCGTGGACGTGGGGTTGGTTGCTCATGGTGTCACTCGCACAGGTTATTCGGGGATGAAATCGCCGGGAATTATCTCGCCATTGCGCGCCATATGCACGCTACGGCCAAACATCATGCCGGTTTTTACTTCACCTCGGAGGCTGTAGCGAATTGGTACGTCGGGTTTTTCCAGTGCTTTGACGATCTGTCGGACATGACGCCAGAGATTGGTACGTACCGGCACCTCGAAGGTGTGGTGGCCGTGGGCGGGTACGGTGAACCACTCGTTGGAATAGCCTTCGGCGAGCTGGATGCCGTTGAGCTGGACGTTATAGTCCAGCCCGCGTACCGGCAGGCTGACGCCATTGGGATTGTCGATTCGAAAGCGCAGGCGAAACTCCTGCTCGAGCAGCCTGGCCTTGACCACGTCAACATTGATGAGTTGGACTTCCGGATCCTTGAAGCTACCTGTCACCCAGGTGGAACATCCTGTCAGGCCTGAAAGCAGGCCTAAAAACATCAGTAGGCTGGTAATTCTTATCATTTGCGCCTGAGAAAGCATTTCATACCCCCGTTGCGGCCCAGTGTAACAAGCAAGCGCTTGGCTGCAATGGGGTACAACCATTATTTTCAAGGTGATAGCGTGCCGGTCGCGGTCTGTCGGTAATCGATGAGGCGTGAATGAGACGTCTGCCGTGTCAGTGCAAAAGAACCTGCGCCATACTGAGCGGCGAATAGGACAGGAGTGTGACCATGAGTCGCTATGAGATCGCCTTCTCCGGGCAACTGGTGCCGGGCGCCCAGCCGGAGTTGGTCAAGGCCAACATGGCCAAGCTGTTCCAGGCCGATGCTCAGCGTATTGCCCAGTTGTTCTCCGGGCGCCGTATCGTGATCAAGAACAACCTCGATGCCGCTGGGGCGGAAAAGTATCGGGCGACGCTGGAGCGCGCCGGTGCGCGGGTGGAGGTGGTCGATATGGACGTGCTGATCGAGGAGGTCGAGCTCGCACCGCCGCCACCTGCCGAGCCGCCACCTGCTGTGGTGAGTGCGCCTGCCGTGGCCAGGGCCGGTCGCCTGCAGGTTGCCCCGCGCGATGAATACATGGCGGCGTTCAGCGATGTCGATGCACCGGATTTCGGCATCGCTCCGGTGGGCAGCGATCTACAGGATGCCCGGCCTGACGCGGCTGCACCGGCGGTGGACCTGTCGCAATTCACGCTGGCGCCTGTCGGCAGTGATATGGGCCAGGCCAAGTCCTCGACACCTGCGCCAGCGCCGGATACCTCGCACCTGAAACTGCTGGACTGATCGTCCAGCAGGCCGGCAAGCGCCGTGAGTGGTGCAGGTAGTCACGGCGTTTTCATCTGTGATGCGCGTCAGCCGTGCAGATACGGTGCGCAGCACTTCTTGAATTTCTGCCCACCCTGGCAGGGGCAGGGATCATTGCGACCAGCCTTCAGAGGCACTGTCGGGTCGAGGAAATACCAGCGCTCGGCCACCTGCACGAAGGCGGAGCATTCGCGATGCCGATGCTCGCCTTGTGTGTCATGCCAGCGGGCAATGAAGGTGACCTGCGCGTGCTCCGGTTTGCCGCCGAACACCTCGCCACCCTCAACTTCCAGGCCTAGCCAGGTGCTCTGGGCGCTCCAGGCGGCCATGGCCTCACGGTCGAGTGCCTGCTGTTGGGCGGGTAGGGTGGTGGCTATCAGATAGTCCACCAGGCCCAGCACATAAGCGCTGTAACGAGAGCGCATTAGCAGTTCCGCGCTGGGTGCATGGGTACCGGCATGATAACGGCCGCAGCACTGGCTCAGTGGATTGCCGCTGCCACAGGGGCAATTGGAGTCGAGAGGGTTCATCGCTCTACCACCAGTACTTGCCGAAATTTTCCGGGTTGGCCCAGAACTTTGCGTTCAACCAGTCCGGAACTTGCTTGTAATCGAGCAGATCATAGGTGAACAGATGCAGGGTCTGCCCTTCGCGCTGGAATTGCTCGCTGGCCTGCATGGCCAGGGCGAACAGGTCGGTTTCTTGCC
Source organism: Pseudomonas wenzhouensis (assembly GCF_021029445.1). Classification (NCBI taxonomy): domain Bacteria; kingdom Pseudomonadati; phylum Pseudomonadota; class Gammaproteobacteria; order Pseudomonadales; family Pseudomonadaceae; genus Pseudomonas; species Pseudomonas wenzhouensis. Next base: position 3,175,194 of record NZ_CP072610.1, on the reverse strand, counting down.
AGGCAGCTGCCTGCAGGTCAAGCAATACCGCGATGCGGCTGGCGTTGAGATTTCGGATGCCGCCCAGCAGTTGCAGTCCATCGCGTTTGGGTAAATGCTCCATACAGTCGACCAGCAGGGCCAGGTCGAAACGCTGTGCGGCCAGTTCCGGCGCCAGGGGCGCTGCGGGTGCAGTGGTGATCTGACACTGCGGGTGAGCGTCGCTAAAGGCGTTGACTGCGGGGAGTTCGCTGGCACCGAGGAGCAGCAGTTTCTCGGGGCTGTAGCGGGCAAGCAGTGCCGCAATGGCCTGCTGTGGTGTGCGAGTGCTAAGGTTGGCGGTCATCGAACTTCCTCGAAAAGTCTGCAAAGACTAACGTGGAGTCGATATCAGGCCTAGAGTGATGGGAAATTATCCGCAGGGGCGACTCTAGCTGGCGGATTGTACAACTTCTGTCTTTACTACTATCGAGTCGGTTATGGGCCGATGAATATTGGAGACCTAAAGTATGAGTATCACAAGGAACGCAGTACCCCTGATTCTGGCGAGCACTCTGCTGACCGGTTGTGCCGGTTTGCAGAAAACCGACTGGCCCACCTGCGCAGCTGTAGGCGGCGTTGGTGGTGCGGCGTTAGGGGCAATCGAAAGTTCTACCTGGGCCGGCGGTGGTGCTCTGGTCGGTGCGGGGATGGCGGCAGCCTATTGCTGGGTACATGGTGCCGATGCGCAGCAGGTTGCAGTCGTCGAAGAGGAAGTGGTGGTCGAGGAGGTCGCCGTCGCCGAACCGGTTGAGGCCGTTCGTGTCGAGCTGGACGTGAAGTTCGACTTCGACAAGGCGCAGGTCAAACAGGAAAGCTATGGCGATATCAAAGCGCTGGCCGACTTCATGAAGCAGTACCCGCAAACCAGCACTGTGGTCGAAGGTCACACTGACTCCGTGGGCAGCGATGCCTACAACCAGGGGCTGTCCGAGCGTCGCGCCAGTGCTGTGCGTGATGTGCTGGTCAACCAGTATGGCGTCGAGTCCGGTCGCGTGCAGGCCGTGGGTTACGGTGAAAGCCGTCCGGTTGCCGACAATGCGACTGCTGATGGCCGTGCCATCAACCGCCGTGTAGAAGCCGAGGTCGAAGCTCAGCCGTAAGGCGTTCGCTCAAGCCTGGCAAGGCGTTATCCACAAAGGCCCGACCGGTTTCTACCGGCCGGGCTTTTTTGTATGTACGACTCCGGTCGCACGGGAAGGCGCGTGCCCAGGGGATGTTCTGTGACAAGGCCTGAATGGGCCGTGTTCGAGCCTGCTTCTGGAGTTTGCGTGCGTCAAACAAAGTCATGAAAAAACTGTCGTCGCTATGGCAGTCCCGGTGGTGAGGGGGTAACGTGCAGCGCTAACTAGAAAAAGCGCTGCACGAGGGCGGGGATGAAAGCATTGTTGAGAATGGGCAAGGCGTTGGCCTTGATCTTCTGGCTGGTCTTCGGGGCCGCCTTGAGCAAGCGTTTGGAGGCCCCTTTCGAACAGCTCGTTTACCTGCTGGCGGGTTTTCTGGCGTTCTTGCACGTCGCGCAGTTATGGCTGTTTTCCAGCCTTGTGGCGGCGCGGGCCAACCCCTGGCTGGAGCGTGTGCAGATTCTGCTGTTCGGCATTTTCCATCTGTACCCGTTCAAGGCTGCGCAGCCGCGTGATGCCGTTGCAGCCGCTGTGCTCGAGGAGGCTGCCCATGCGTAGTTTCGTTCTGTTGCTGTGCCTGAGTGTGGGGACTGCATCTGCCGCTACGCAGATCAGCGTACCGTCCAATACGCTGATGCGTTTGCCGGTGGCCAGCAGCACTCTGCAGCTCGAGCGGCTGGAGGTGGCGGATCAGGCAACGCTGATGGTGCCGGCAAGCGTGACGGAGTTGCGTATCGGCCAGTTGTTCATGGGGCGCGATGCGCGTATCGGTGTGGCGCCTGGCGATCAACCATTGCGCCTGGTCATCGACGATGCCGATATCGGGCCTGGCGCCTGGATCAGCGCCAAGGGCGCCGCCGGTACCTATACCCGGCCGGCGACACCTGGGCGTGAGATCAGTCTCAAGCTGCACAAGCTGACCTTCGAATCGCTCACCGTGGATGTACGTGGTGGTCAGGGCAGGCCAGGTTATGCCGGGCTCGATGGTGCGCACGGTCAGCCGGGTGGTTGCACCTGGGGCCAGGCCAGCGCCGGTCACGATGGTCAGGATGGTACTGACGGTCACGATGGTGCACCGGGCGGCAAGGTGGTGCTGGAAGTGCCGCATCATGTCGAGGTCGAGCGCATGCAGGTTCTGCTCGACGGCGGTGCCGGTGGTGCAGCCGGTACGGCAGGGCGTCCCGGACGTGGCGGCGCTGCCAAGGGTTGTCTGCTTTATGGCGTAGACGGTGCGGCCGATGGCCAGCCCGGCCAGCCCGGGCGCGAAGGTGCGGCGGGCCGCAGTGGTGCCGTGCAGGTCTTCCGTTTCTGAGTCATCGCTGCTGCCTGGGTTCGCCAGGCAGCAGCACCCGTCAGAATGTCGGGCGCATGGCCGCCAGCGTCATCAGCGCCAGGCCGATCAGCAGGTTGCTGCCGACCAGTCTGCGAATTCGCCCCAGCACCTCACCGCCTGCCGGCCAGTTCTCGGCCTCCACGGCGCGGCGTAGTTCGGGCAACTGCAGTGCCTGAATACGCAGGAACAGAGCGAGCATCACCAGATACAGCCCCATCATGATGTGCACATAGCGCGGTGCGGCATCGAAACCGGCATAGCTCATGTGCAGCATGCCGATGCCAGTCAGGGGCAGGACTGCCACCGCTCCCCAGACCCAGACGAAGAAACGTTTGAACACACTCAGCCACAAGCGCAGGCGTGCTGGCGGTTCGAGTGTGTCCACTGCTGCCGGGCGCAGGATCATCCAGGCGAAGAACATGCCACCGACCCAGACGACAGCGGCCAGCAGGTGTAGCGCATAGAGTGGTGCGTAGGGTGTCATGCGGTATCTCCAGAGGGTCCGTTTGGCAGGTCGGTTCATTCGATTGGCACACGAGTCAGCGCCGGATCGATTGCCGCGCTATGATAGCGACCGCTCCGCGAATACTGAAAATTTATCCAGCCTTTTTCGTTTCAGAATCCATGCTCAGTACCGAACTCAAGTCCCAGATCCAGGGCGCCTATTCGCGCTTTCTCGAAGCCAAGTCGCTCAAGCCGCGTTATGGCCAGCGCCTGATGATCGCCGAGATTGCCAAGGTGCTCGGCACCATCAAGACCGATGACGAGGGCAAGCGTCTGGGCGACCCGGCCGTGGTGGCGGTTGAGGCCGGCACCGGCACCGGCAAGACGGTGGCCTACAGCCTGGCCACCATTCCCACCGCCAAGGCTGCCGGCAAGCGTCTGGTGATTGCCACCGCGACGGTCGCCCTGCAGGAGCAGATCGTGCACAAGGATCTGCCCGATCTGTTACGCAACAGCGGCCTGAATTTCAGCTTTGCCCTGGCCAAGGGTCGTGGTCGCTACCTGTGCCTTTCCAAGCTCGATCACCTGCTGCAGGACGGCGCCGCGCAGAGCGCCACCGCGCAACTGTTCGAGGAAGAAGGTTTTCGCATCGACGTCGACGAGCAGGGCCAGAAGCTGTTCACCGCGATGATCGAGAAGCTGGCCGGCAACAAATGGGACGGCGACCGCGACAGCTGGCCCGAAGAGCTGGAGGACAGCCGCTGGGCGCAACTGACCACCGACCATAGCCAGTGCACCAACCGCCATTGTCCGAACTTCCAGCAGTGCGCCTTCTACAAAGCGCGCGAAGGCATGGGCAAGGTCGATGTGATCGTCACCAACCACGACATGGTGCTGGCCGACCTGGCGCTCGGTGGCGGCGCAGTACTGCCTGACCCGCGCGAAACCATCTATGTATTCGACGAGGGCCATCACCTGCCGGACAAGGCCATCGGCCACTTTGCCCATTTCACCCGCCTGCGCTCGACCGCCGACTGGCTGACCCAGATCGACAAGAACCTGACCAAGCTGCTGGCACAGAACCCGCTGCCGGGTGATCTCGGCCGGCTTATCGAACAGGTACCGGAGCTGGCCCGCGAGCTGAAGACCCAGCAGCAGTTCATGTTCACCGCCTGCGAAGAAATCGCCGATTTCAAGGCCGGCGAGGACATGGAAGGACGCGAGCGCCCGCGTCACCGCTTCGTCGGCGGGGTGGTGCCGGAGCACCTGACCGAGCTGGGGCTGGAGCTGAAGAAGGGGTTCTCCAAGCTCAACGACCTGTTCACCGGCGTCACCGAGCTGCTCAAGGAAGCCATGGATGGTGAGGGCGCAGTCGGTATCGCCAGCCACCAGGCCGAGGAGTGGTATCCGCTGTTCGGCAGCCTGATGGCCCGAGCCAAGGGCAACTGGGAGCTGTGGCTGGCCTTTACCGCCGAAGACCCCGAGGAAAGCCCGCCCATGGCACGCTGGCTGACCCTGGCCGAGAGCGGTGCGCTGTTCGATATCGAGGTCAACGCCAGCCCGATCCTCGCCGCCGAGACGCTGCGCCGCAATCTGTGGAACGTCGCTCACGGCGCCCTGGTGACCTCGGCCACGCTCACCGCGCTGGGCACCTTCGACCGTTACCGCATGCGCGCCGGCCTGCCCAGGGTGGCAGTCAGCGCCATCGTGCCAAGCCCCTTTCATCATGCCGATGCGGGCTTGCTGCGGGTACCGGATCTGAAGGCCGACCCGCGCGAGGCGGCTGCGCACACGACGGCCATCATCCGCGAGCTGCCGAACCTTGTGGCCGGCAGTCGTGGCACGCTGGTGCTGTTCTCCTCGCGCAAGCAGATGCAGGACGTGTTCGACGGCCTGGAACGCGACTGGCGCAAACGTGTGTTCATCCAGGGCAACCTGTCCAAGCAGGAAACCCTGAACAAGCACAAGGCGCGCGTCGATTCAGGCGAGGAAAGCGTGCTGTTCGGCCTGGCCAGTTTCGCCGAAGGCGTCGACCTGCCCGGCGCCTACTGCGAACATGTGGTGATTGCCAAGATCCCCTTCGCCGTGCCGGATGACCCGGTTGAGGCGGCCCTGGCCGAATGGATCGAAGCGCGCGGCGGCAATCCTTTCATGGAAATCGCCGTGCCGGATGCCTCGCTGCGCCTGGTGCAGGCCTGCGGCCGCCTGCTGCGTACCGAGGCGGATCGCGGCACCATCACGTTGCTGGATCGGCGTGTGGTGACCCAGCGTTACGGCAAGGCCATCCTCAATGCCTTGCCGCCGTTCCGCCGGCAGATCGACTGACGGATCTATTCACCGCCCCTGTTGCGCTGCTCCAGCTCATCACCCAAACGCCCGAGCGTCGGCCGAATGCCGGCGCGGTGTGCAGCGCGGGCAATAGCGTGAGCGGCCAGCGGAGCGCTGGCCAGCAGAATCAGCAGGCCGATAAAGGCCTCCAGTGCCAGCTCGCCACTGCTGGACAAGGCCACTGCGCCCAGTAGCAGCACGGCGCCGAGCACGCCGGCCTTACTCGCCGCATGCATGCGGCTGTAGCTGTCGGGCAGGCGCAGCACGCCAATCGCACCGAGCAGAGAGATCACTGCACCGCTCAGCACCAACAGCGAGGCCAGCCAGGCTTGTACGTCGTTCATGGGCGTTCCTCACTCTTGTCCGGTATCTGGCAGTGGGCGTCATCGAACAGGAAGGCAAAGGCCGCCGTGCCGAGAAACGACACCAGAGCCAGGAGCACGGCGGCGTCCAGAAATAGCGCCTCTTCGCGTATCAGGCACAGCAGTGACATGGCGGCCACGGCAAGCAGAGCCAGCGCATCGATGGCCACGGCTCGGTCAGGGCGACTCGGCCCACGCAGCAGGCGGTAGAGCACGAGCATGCCGCTCAGGGCGAGCAGCGCGGCGGCCAGGGGCAATACCCAGGCGGTACCAGCCAGATGCAGGGTCATGGCGTTACTCCTTCGGCTTTGCCTGCATCGATCCAAGCCTGCAGGCGGCGCTCCAGTTGCGTAAGGTTATCGGTCACATCCTCGCGCCGACGGGCATCGAGCGCGTGGATATAGAGCAGCCCCTGTTGCTCGTCATACTCCAGAACCAGAGTGCCGGGTGTCAGGGTCAGCAGGGTGCCGAGCAACGTCACCTTGTCAATCTCGCGGCGAGCCACCGAGTAGGCCAGTATGGCCGGCTCGGCCTCGATACGGCGCGCCAGCACCAGGGCTGCAACCTGGTACGTCGCAATGAACACCTGAGCGATGAACCACAGACAGAAGCTCACGCCATGTTCCAGGCTGCATGCATACCGGCGCAGGCGCCCGATTGCCAGGCCCAGCAGGCGCGCAAGCAGGTAGAGCAGGGCGAAGGCCAGCAGACCGCCACCGAGATGGCCGGCGCCGAGACTCCAGGCCAGACCGACGCTGGCCAGCAAATGGATGATGAACAGCATCAGGTACCTCCTGCGTCGGTGAAGGGTTGCAGATAGGCCTGCGGGTCGGCGAGCTGCGCGGCGGCCGCTACGGCGTAGTCGATCAGCGGGCCGGCGCCGAGGCCGATCAGCACGGTCAGCAGTGCCAGGGCGCTCATGCCCACCCAGGCCGCGCGCATGCCAGTCACCTTTTGTAGCGCCTCTTCACCGCGTGGATGAGGCTTGAGGAAGGCCTCGTTCCAGATCTTGTTCATCGACAGCAGGGTGAATACGCCGGTCAGCAGGGCGATGCCCGCCGCCCACCAGGCTGCGGCGTCCAGGCTGGCCTTGACCAGCAGGAACTTGGCCCAGAAACCGGACAGCGGCGGAATACCGGCCAGCGACAGCGCTGGAATGGCAAAGAGCAGCGCCAGCCAGGGCATGCGCTTGTACAGCCCGCCCATATCGGCCAGGCGTTCGGAGCCGCAGATGCGCGCCGCCAGGCCACCGATGAAGAACAGATTGGCCTTCACCACGATATGGTGGATCAGGTAGAACACCGCGCCGGCCAGCGCCAGCGGGGTGGCCAGGGCGAGGCCGAGGATCATGTAGCCGACCTGACTGACGATATGGAACGACAGGATACGGCGCACCTCGGTCTGCGCCGCCGCGCCCAGCACGCCTACCAGCATGGTGGCGCAGGCGACCCACAGCAGCAGTTGGTGGGGCAGGCCGTACTCCGGCCAGAGCAGGGTCACCAGGCGAATCAGCGCGTACACGCCGACCTTGGTCAAGAGCCCGGCGAACATCGCCGAAACGGCTGTCAGCGCCACGTGATAGGTAGCCGGCAGCCAGCCGAATACCGGGAACAGCGCGGCCTTGATGGCAAACGACAGCAGCATCAGCAGCAGCGCCGGTGTCACGCCCGGTGGCGCCTCACCGCTGCGCATGATCATGGCCAGCTCGCCCATGTTCAGCGTGCCGCTGGCGCCGTAGACCAGGCCGGCGGAGAGCAGGAAGATCAGCGTGGCGAACAGGTTCAGCGCCACGTAGGTCATGCTGCCGGCCAGCCGACGGCTGCCACCGCCCAATGCCATCAGGGCGAAGGAGGCGATCAGCAGCACTTCGAACCAGACATAGAGGTTGAAGATGTCGGCGGTGATGAAGGCGCCGCAGATGCCGGTCAGAAGACCCTGGATGAACAGGTGGAAGTCGCGGCCGATGGTGCTGTCGTTGTCCTTGGCCACGCCGTAGAGCAGGGTGACCAGCGCGACCAGGGCGCTGATGGCGATCATCACCGCCGACAGCCGGTCGATCACCAGGCTGATGCCGAAGGGCGCCTGCCAGCCGCCGACCTGGCCACTGAGCACCACGCCTTGCGCGGCCTGCCACACCAGCATCAGGCCAACGGCCAGCAGCAGCACGGCACCTGTCAGGCTGAGCACGCGCACGGCCAGCAGATGGCGGCGCAGGATGATTGCCAGCAACAGGCTGCACAGCGGGATGAGAATCGGGGCAACCAGTAACGCGTGATTCATCGGCGAGCCTCCGTACCATGGGCGTCCTGTTCGTGCTCGCTGTCGTGCCAGTCCGGTGCCGGTTGCTCGGTGATTGCGCTGACCGAGTCGGTGGTCTTGTCGCCGTGCAGTTCGCGGGTGCGTTTGAGCAGCGCCAGCGTGAAGATGAACAGGCTGAAGCCGATGACGATGGCCGTCAGTACCAGTGCCTGCGGCAGCGGGTTGGCCGTGCTCACTGCGTTGCCGGCCTCGACGAAGGCCGGGCGTTCACCGAAGAAACGGCCGGCGGTGATAACCCCCAGGTTGATTGCATTACCCAGAACCACAATCCCCAGTACGACACGCTTGAGGTTGCGATCCAGAAGCATCCACAGGCCCAGACCCGCCAGGCCACCGGTGGTGATTGCAGCTAGCCATTCCATTACTGGCGAACTCCCGTGAGCTTGTCGATCATGTGCAGGGCGGAGCCGAACACGGTGAGGAATACGCCGACATCGAAGAGCAGGGGCGTACCCAGCGGCAAGCCGCCGGGGAAAGTCCACAGACCGGTGAGAAAGGCGCTGCCGGCGATCAGCCCCAGGACACCGGCGCCCGCCGCGCAGCCCAGGCCAATGCCGATCAACTGCGCAGGGGCCACGGGCAGTACGCGGCGAATCTGCCCGTGACCATAGGTCAGCACCAGCAGAATCAGGCCGCAGGCCGCCACCAGGCCACCGATGAAACCACCGCCCGGCAGGTTGTGGCCGCGCCACAGCAGCAGCAGTGAGCCAGCCAGCATCAGCCAGGCCAGCGGGCGCAGGCCCTGGCGCAGCAGTGGCGAATTGAAGGCGTCTTCGCCGCTGTGTTCATTGCCGACGCGTTGGCCGGTGCCCAGCAGGCTGGCTGCGGCGAGGGCGGAGAGCGCGACCACGAGGATTTCGCCGAGGGTGTCGAAGGCGCGGAAGTCCACCAGAATCACGTTGACCACGTTATGCCCATGACCACCCGGCAGGCTGTTGGCCTGATACCACTGGGCGATGTCGCCTGGCAGCGGCAGGCTCACTGCGAGCAGCAGGGCGCCTGTCACACTGAGGCCGAAGAGAATCGCCACGCCGGCATGCAGGCGGCGCTTCCAGGGGGTGCGGGCGCCACTGGCCGGCACGGTGGGCATCTTGCGAAACACCAGGGCGAGGAAGATCAGGCTGAGGGTTTCCACCATCAGTTGGGTCATCGCCACATCCGGCGCATTGACCGAGATGAACACCATCGCCAGGCCCAGACCGCAGGCGCCGAGGGCGGCCAGCAAGGTCAGGCGACCGGGCAGGAATGCCGCCGTCATGGCGCCGGCCAGTGCCATCAGACAGCCCGCCAGGCCCAGTGGCGAGATCGGGCTGTAGCTGCCCTGCAGCAGTTGCGGCAGCGCCGGCAGCAGACCGACCGCCAACAGGCCGCCGACTGCCAGAGCCAGCAGCACCAGATGCTGGCGCAGCGAGCCATGCTGGAAGCGCGCAGCGAGCAGCCCGGCGAAATGGAAGACGCGCTTGAGCAGGCGGTCCCAGATCAGATCGCCGCTGACATTCCAGGCCGCGTTGGCACGATCGAGCACCTGCCGTACCCGGTCACGCAGTATGTAGAAGAGCACACCGAGCGATACGGTCAACAAGCTGGCCAGCAGCGCCGGGGTGATACCGCCCCACAGATACAGGTGTACATCCACCGGGCCACGCGCCACGGCCTGCACCGCATTGTTCACCAGCCAGGTTTCCGGCCAGGCATTCCAGGCGCCGAGCAGGAAACCGCCGATGGCCAGCAGCATCGGCCCCAGCCACATCGGCAAGCCGACTTCGTGCGGCATGCGCGGATAATCGCCACGCTTGCCGAGGAAGGTCTGCAGGAAGACCAGGCCGGCAGCGGCGAACAGCAGGGCGTTGGTCAGAATCATCACCAGCGTTACCGCCCAGCCGATATGGCCCATCTCGATCAGGCCGCTGTACTTGAACTCCTTGGCGATGAAACCGAAGAACGGCGGCAGGCCGGCATTGGAGAATGCCGCCAGGGCCACTGCCGCGCCGGTCAATGGCATGAACCGGATCAAACCGCCCAGGCGTGCCAATTCGCGCGTGCCGGTGGCGTGATCGATGGCGCCGACAGCCATGAACAGCGCGCCTTTATAAAGAGAGTGTGCCACCAGATAGAGAATGAACGCCTGCAGGCCATAGCTGGTGTTGGTGCCGATCAGCATGGTCAGCTGACCGAGTACGGTGACCGTGGTGTAAGCCAGCAAACGCTTGAGGTCGGTCTGGCGGAAGGCGAGGAAGGCACCGAGCACCGCCGTGGCGGCGCCAATGGTGATCAGCAGCGTACCCCAGCCGACCGAGCCGCCGAGTACCGGATTGAGTCGCGCCAGCAGGTAGATACCGGCCTTGACCATGGTTGCCGAATGCAAATAGGCCGACACCGGCGTCGGCGCGTTCATCGCATTGGGCAGCCACAGGTGGAAGGGCACCTGTGCCGATTTGGTGAAGCAGCCCAGCAGCACCAGCGCCATGATGGCCGGCAGCAGCACGTGGCCTTCGATCTGCTCGGCGCTGAGGCTGGAGAACTGCCAGTTGCCGGTTGCACCGCCGAGCAGGATTAGCCCGGCCAGCAGCGCCAGCCCGCCGCCGCCGGTGATCAGCAGCGCCTGCAGCGCCGCGCGGCGCGAGACGGCTTTTTCGTGTTGGAAGCTGATTAGCAGGAAGGAGGCGATGCTGGTGAGTTCCCAGAACACGAACATCGCCACCAGATCGTCAGCCAGCACCAGGCCGAGCATGGCCAGCATGAACACCAGCAGGTAGGCGTGAAAGCGGCCGAGGTGAGTGTGGCTGGACAGGTAACTGCCGACATACAGCACGATCAGGCTGCCGATGCCGCTGATCAGCAGGGCAAATACCAGCGAGAGGCCGTCCAGGCGTAGGCTCAGGTTGATACCCAACGCCGGAATCCAGTTGACGCTCTGCATCACAGCGCCGCCGTCGGCGATCAGCGGTATCTGTTGAATGAACCAGATAAAGGCCGCCAGCGGTGCCAGCATCAGCAGCCAGCCAGTGCGGGCACCCAGCAGACGCGTCAGGCCTGGTGCCAGTATTGCAGCCAGGGCAATCAGGGACAGTAGGTAGAGCACTGGTTTCTCCTGTACCGGGCGTCGATCCAAGACGGCCTGCCTGCCATGCCCACCTGTAGCCGACGGTTGTCGGCCTGACTCGGGATGCAGGGCGTATCGGTCAGATCAGGCCGCGCTTTTTTCAGCATAGGGAAAACCAATCGGGCATCGCTATTTTATGAAGTTTCAGAACATTGCATGATAGGTGGCTGACATCACTGGCCATATCTGGCCGAGCAAGGTAACGGGAGAGCAGCGTGCAGATTCAGGGTTATTTCGACTTACGCTTCGAAGCGGTGAGAGACGCATTCGCTGCACTCTTCGAGGACACACAGGAGCGGGGCGCGGCCCTGTGCGTGAAAGTCGGCGGCGAAACCGTGGTCGATCTGTGGGCTGGGGTGATGGACAAGGACGGCCAGCAGGCCTGGCACAGCGACACCATCGCCAATCTGTTTTCCTGCACCAAACCCTTCGCCGCCGTGGTGGCTCTGCAACTGGTGGGTGAGGGCAAGCTCGATCTGGATGCTCCGGTGGCGCGCTACTGGCCCGAGTTTGCCGCAGCCGGCAAACAGCGCATCAGCGTGCGTCACCTGCTCTGCCATCAGGCCGGCTTGCCGGCGCTGCGCCAGACACTGCCCGCTGAAGCGTTGTATGACTGGCAGACCATGGCCGCCGCGCTGGCGGCAGAAGAACCCTGGTGGCCGCTGGGTGAGGGTCATGGCTATGCGCCCATTACCTACGGCTGGCTGATCGGCGAGCTGATTCGCCGTGTGGAAGGTCGTGGCCCGGGCGAGAGCATCGCCGCGCGTATCGCCAGGCCGCTGGGGCTGGATTTTCATGTCGGCCTGGCGGACAGCGAGTTCGACCGCGTTGCCCATATCGCCCGTGGCAAAGGCAATCTTGGCGATGCCGCCGCGCAGCGTCTGCTCAAGGTGATGATGAGTGACGCCAACGCCATGAGCACGCGCTCGTTCACCAACCCGCCGTCGATCATGACCAGCACCAACAAACCGGAGTGGCGGCGCATGCAGCAGCCGGCCGCCAACGGTCATGGCAACGCGCGCAGCCTGGCGGGTTTCTATGCCGGCCTGCTCGACGGCAGCCTGCTCGATGCCGAATTGCTGGGCGAAATGACCCGTGAGCACAGTGTCGGCGACGACAAGACCCTGTTGACCCGCACCCGCTTCGGCCTGGGTTGCATGCTCGATCAGGCCGACGTGGCCAATGCCACCTATGGCATGAGCGCCAAGGCTTTCGGTCATCCCGGTGCCGGTGGCTCCAGTGGCTTTGCCGATCCGGAACGAGACCTGGCATTCGGCTTCGTCACCAACAATCTGGGACCGTTCGTCTTGATGGACCCCCGCGCGCAGAAACTTGCGCGACAGATTGCGGACTGTACCTGACCGAAACGGCTAAACTCGCGCCAACCGTTCAGTACCAACCATAACGAACCGACCATTAGATTTGTTTGACCCCGGGGGCTACATGCGTGCCAACAAGATTTTTGCCTTTACCTGCTGCCTGCTGATCGCGGGCTGCGCCGGCTCGGAGAAGAAGGAAGTCGCCAAACCAGCCGTGATGCCGCCACCACAGGTGACCCGTGCCTGGCTCGACGAATACGAGCCAAAACTGCGTGAAGCGGTCAAGGGCAGCCACTTCGAGTTCGAGCGTCGGGAAAACCTGCTGGTGGTGACGGCCCCGGTGCAGGGCTCGTTCAACCCGGATCGCCCGCAGATGCTGCTGCCGGTCAGCCTGGGGCCGATCACCCGCGTGGCCAAATTGCTGGAAAAGGATGAAGACATTGCTGTGGTCATCCTCGGCCATGCCGACACCAGCGGTGACGACGCCAGCAACCGTGAGCTGAGCCAGCAGCGCGCGCGCGCCGTGACCTCCATCTTCCGCCTCAGCGGCCTCAGGCAGAATCGCCTGCAGGTCATGGGCCTGGGCTCCGACATGCCGCGTGCCGCCAACGACAGTGCTGCCGGCCGTGCCCTCAACCGCCGCGTGGAAATCCTCCTGACCTCGCGTGACACCATGCAGGGGCTGATCGCCAAGTACAGCCAGCCGGCCAAGCCCCAGTTCAAGGACGCCCCCAAGGTCGCTGCCGCAGATCAAGGAAAAGTCGGCAAGTCGGAGTAAGCTTGCCGGCATGCCCACCCTGCGCGGGCGGGTGCCGGAAACCTACGGTTAGGTGGCCGGCTCCGTCCTGAGGAATTGCCATGACCCAGACGTTGGCCGATATGCGCCGTGACTATACCCGCGACGGCCTGAGCGAGACTCAGGCGCCGCTAGAGCCCTTCTCCCTCTTTCGCCAGTGGTTCGATGATGCGGTCAAGACCGAGCAACCGCCGGTCGAGCCCAATGCCATGACCCTGGCCACCGTCGACGAAGAGGGTCGCCCGCACTGCCGGGTGCTGCTGCTCAAAGGTCTCGACGAGCGCGGTTTCACCTTCTTCAGTAACTACGACAGCGCCAAGGGCCGGCAACTGGCAGCACGTCCGTTCGCTGCCATGACCTTTTTCTGGCCCAGCCTGGAACGTCAGGTGCGTATCGAAGGGCGTGTCGAGCAGGTCACGGCGGCCGAATCCGACGGTTACTTCCAGGTGCGCCCGCTGGGCAGTCGCATCGGCGCCTGGGCCTCGCCGCAGAGCCGGGTGATCCGCGACCGTACCGAGCTGGAGAGCTTGCTGGCGGAAACCGAAAAACGCTTCCTCAACCAGGCGCCTCACTGCCCGCCGCACTGGGGCGGCTACCGCCTGCTGCCCGAACGCATCGAGTTCTGGCAGGGCAGGCCAAGCCGTCTGCATGACCGCCTCAACTATCGTCTGCTGGGCGAAGCCTGGGTTCGCGAACGGCTGGCCCCCTGACACGCATGCCGGCGTGATGCTTGCGCCGGTGGCATCGGTGACAGGTCGCCTGGCTTTCCTGTCACTGGGCATGGTTACGCGGGGCGGTGAGGTGAGCCGGGGCCATGGTCGGCGCCTGGTTACCTGCCTTGCCAGCCGTTCAGGGATGCGACTGGATGTGTGTTCAAATGTTAAGAATCGCCCTGCCACTGGCGTAAGCCACGCGTGGCGGGTCTGCGCCCGTATTGCTGCGGTGATCGTCGAAGTAGCGTGGAGCCCTGGAAGTAATATAATGGGCGTCCCTTTGTCACCTCGGATCCAATGTGGACACCTCAAGCCCCAGCGATTGTAGACCCTCTTCTGAAACAGAATATGACGGGGTGATGCGGTGATCGAGCCGATACTTACCCTGCTGTTCGGCACTCTCGTTATCCTGGCCATCATTGCGGCAAACGGCTATTTCGTCGCCCAGGAATTTGCCTACATGGCTGTCGACCGCACCCGCCTTGCGGTGCTTGCAGCCGATGGCAACGTCTCCGCCAAGCGCGCTCTCAAAGTGACGAAGCGAACCAGCTTCATGCTGTCGGGTGCCCAGTTGGGCATCACGGTGACAGGTCTGCTGGTCGGTTTTGTGGCTGAGCCACTGGTAGGGCAGTCGCTCGGTGTTCTGCTGGGCGGTGCAGGTGTTGCATACGAGGTGGGTGTCACCGTCGGCACCTTGATTGCGCTGCTGGTTGCCACGGTTATCCAGATGATCTTCGGCGAGCTTTATCCCAAGAACCTGGCCATCGCCAATGCTGAACCCATGGCCAGGGGGCTCGCTCGCTCCACGCTCATCTATCTGACCGTCTTCGGCTGGCTGATCGGTTTCTTCGACAAGTCGGCCAATCTGTTCCTGCGCCTGCTACGGATCGAACCGGTACATGACCTGGATGTGAGCGTTTCTGCCGACGATCTGCCGCACATCATTTCCGACTCGCGCGACAGTGGAGATCTTCCCGTAGAACTGTCGCTGATGATGGATCGTATTCTGGATTTCCCTCAGCAAGACGTTGAGCACGCCATGATTCCGCGTTCGCAGGTTGACTGGCTGACTCCCGAGACGACGCTGTGCAAGCTGCGCGAACTCATGGCCAGTGGTCATACGCGCTACCCGGTCATTCACGAAGACACGCCTGTCGGTGTCGTTCAACTTACCGATGTACTGTTGCGTCTGGCGGCCGGCGATACCGATGAAACGGTCGAAACGGTGATGAGACCGGCCATGGTCATTCCCACCCTGATGGCACTACCGGATGCGCTTGCCGAACTGATTCAGACCAACAACCAACTGGCCTGCGTCATCGATGAATATGGCAGCTTCGTCGGCGTACTGACCCTTGAGGATCTCGCCGAGGAAATCGTCGGCGAAATTAACGATGAACATGATGAAGATAACGCCGATCCGTTCATACCCGGCGGTGATGGCATCTGGATCATGGACGGTGACGTGCACCTGGATGAAATCGAGCGTGTGCTTGGCTATGACCTGCCCTGTGAAGAGGTTGAAACCATCGCAGGCCTGTTGATCGCGGAGCTGGGCGCCTTGCCCGCCGAAGGCGACATCGTGACCATTACCTTGCCCGAGGATCCCTCGGAGCTTGTTTCCGACCTGCCCATCGAGCGCCAGCTAGTGATCGAAGTGCTGCGTGTTGAACGCTACGTGCCGACGCAGGTACGTGTCACGCTGGTCGAGGCGTTGAAGCAGGAGCAAAGCCAATGAATGATCCCCTGATCGTCACATTGGTGACCATTGCCCTCATCGTGCTCAGTGCGCTGTTCGTCATCATCGAGTTCGCATTGCTGGGGGCTCGCCGTCATCGTCTCGAGGAGCTGGCGCCCAGCAGTCGTTCGGCGCGGGCCGCGCTGCGCGGGATGAATGATCTGACCCTGATGCTGGCCGGGGCTCAGCTCGGCATTACATTCTGCACCTTTGCGCTGGGCGCGGTGACCAAGCCGGCAGTCGATAACTGGCTCGGCCCGTTACTGGTTGTCTGGGGCGTACCTGAGTGGGCGGCTGGCGGAGCGTCGTTCGCCCTGGCGCTGTTCGTCGTGACCTTCCTGCATCTGGTCGTCGGCGAGATGGCGCCCAAGTCCTGGGCCATTGCACATCCTGAGCGTTCGGCGCTTGCCGTAGGCCTGGTATCGCGCGCCTACATCTGGCCACTGCGCCCGCTGATGAGTTGGGTCAACCGTATTGCCAACCGACTGGTCAAGGCGTCCGGTGTCGAGCCGGTCGAGAGCGCTGCGGTAGGCGGGCAGGACATCGCCACCATTCGCAAGTTGGTCGAGCACTCCGCTGAAGTTGGAACCCTTCAGCCTGGGTTGCAGCAGCAGATATCCAGTCTGATCGATCTTGGCACCTTGCCGATCGAGGAGCTGGTGACCAGTGATGCCGTCCCCGTTCACGTCACATGGCAGGCAACGGTTGCCGAAGTGCGTTTCGCCGCCGCGCAGTCGGGCCACCTTCGTATCCTGATCCTGGGGCAGGGCGACAGCCTGCCGCTGGTGGTGCACCTGCGTGACACACTGCTGGAGCCGGATACGCGACCTGCTACGGAAATCGCTCGTCAGGTTTTCGTCCTGGAGGCCAAAACGCCGGTCTACGAGTCGTTGGCACTGATGCGTAAATCGAGTGTGCAACTGGCTGTGGTGATGCGTGACGGGCAGTTGGTGGGCGTGGTGACGCTGGCCGATATTCTCGGGCGCATACTGCCCCTGGCCACTGCTGCCTAGTGACTGTCACCCGAAGGGTATAGCGCTCTGCGGGCGGCAGATGCGAAATGGCGCGTCAGGCATGGCTGGTCTGGCGCGTGCCTCGTCGCTGCCTGCAGGTCGTGCGGTTTGTCGGCGCATCAGGTGCACTCTCTGGAGACGTGATGCTGGTTGAAATGATGGTCGTACAGTTGGCAACAGGCTTTGGTCTGGGCCAACTGCCCCTTATGCCCGGAACCTTTGGCTCGCTACTTGGCCTGCCTCTGGCCTGGTGGTTGTTGAATTACCCGGTCAGACGTCAGGCCGTGATCATGATGGTTCTGGTGGTCATGGCCATTCCCCTGTGTCATTGGGCTTCAATGTGGCTGGGGGGTGGGGATTTGCCGCGCATCGTTGCCGATGAGTATCTGGTCTTCCCGGTTTCTGTACTGGGCCTCGCCTCAATGCCGCGCCTGCCTATGCTCCTGGTCGCCTTCGTGTCGTTTCGACTGTTCGATGCCCTCAAGCTGCCGCCGGTGAATCTTTTAGAGGCCGTAGGCGGCGGTTTGGGCATCGTGCTGGATGATCTGATGGCCGCCATTTATACCTGGCTGGTGATGCTGCTGGTCATTCGTCTATGGCGATGCTTTTCGGACACACAGTCCCGCTAGACTCGCCAGGAGACAGTGGGCGCCTGGCAAGCCCGATGCCTCCGGCGGATGTGCTGCTTCGTTGCCTGAGCGGCCAGTGGATCTGCTTTATCTGCCAATAAGGCTGTAAGAAGCGAGCACATACGCTACCCTTGCGCCACGAACCAACCAGGACGCTGCGAACCGAACGATGGGTTTTGAACAATTAGCCGAGCTACGTGACCGCCTGCGGGCCGAGAAACAGCAGGTAGAGCAGGTACAGCAGGTAAAGACCGAACGCGCGACGCCGCCAAAGCGCAAGCAACCGGCCAAGACCCGGGCGCGTGAGCAGGACCCGGCCGTCGAGGCGATCTGGCGCCTGCAGAAGCACTTCCCCCTGGCCTTCCCGGTCAATCCGGCGCCCAAGGTGCCGCTGAAAGAGGGCATTCTCAAGGACGCCGAGCAGCATCTGTCGCAGCTCGGGATCAACCTCGAGCAGCTCAAGCTGGGTATTGCCGCCTGGTGTCGGGGCGGCCGTTATTGGTCGGCGATGACCGAGAACGCGCCGCGTCTCGATCTGCAAGGCCAGCCCGTTGGTGTGGTGACCGCGGCGCAGGCGCTGCATGCCAGGCAGCAGGCCCGACGCCAGCGTGTCGAGGCGCGGCGCAATCAGGCCAAGGCCAAAGCGCCAGCAGATGACAAGCCTGTGGAGAACGCTGCAGCGTCAGCTGCGGAGTGAACCCTGACTAGCTGAAGGTTTCGCCGGCGCTGCGAGGGAGACTTCGTAAGGCGCCGCAGGCGTGCCTACAATGACGGCCTCATTCGCGAGGCCGTTTTTCATGCTCGAACTCGACTCCACTCTGGCGCAGCATATCGTTGATCGCGCCATGGCCATCCTGCCGCACAACATCAACGTGATGGATGCGCAGGGCATGATCATCGGCAGCGGTGATCCCAGCCGCCTGCACACTCGTCATGAAGGTGCGCAACTGGTGCTGGCCAACCGCCGCGTGGTGGAGATCGATGCGCAGGCGGCGACCTGCCTGCGTGGCGTCAAACCCGGCGTGAATCTGCCGTTGCTGCATGCCGAGCGTCTGATTGGCGTGCTCGGTATCACGGGTGACCCCGAGATCGTGCGGCCTTATGCCGAGCTGGTGCGGATGGCCGCCGAGATGCTGGTCGAGCATCGCGTGCTGCAGGCCGAGCGGCACTGGCAGCGGCATCAGCAGGAAGCCTGGCTGCGCCAGTTGCTCGACCCGCACCTGCGCCTCTCCAGCCTAGAAGTCGATGCCGAACGTCTGGGGCTGCAACTGACCTGGCCACGACAGATGTGTTTGCTGCAACTCGATGGAGAGGGCGATCCCTTGCCGCGTCAGGCGCGTCTGCTCGCCGCGCTGGGTGGTAAGAGTGAGCATCTGGTTGCGCCGCTAGGACGTCATGAGTTGCTCTGGTGCCGGCCCTACAGCAGCACGCGCGATGATCGGGGCTGGTTGCAGCAGGCCGATGAGCGCGAGTGGGGCGTGCGCTCGCTGGCGCTGAGTGATCCGCTGCATGACCTGGCCGAGCTGCGTCAGGCCAGCCTGGTGCTGCGCGATCTGCAGGCCTATGGCCAGGCGCGCTTTCCCGAGCGGCGCCTGCTGCGTCTGGAAGAATTGCGCCTGCCTACACTGCTCTATGCCCAGCGCCATAGCTGGTTGTTGCAGGGCTGGCTGGCGCCGCTGCGCCAGGTGCTGGCACAGGATCCGCAAGGCACGCTACGCGCGACACTGGAAGTCTGGTGTGCACACGACGGTCAGGTGCAAAGCTGTGCCCAGGCGCTGGGCATTCACCGCAATACCTTGCGCTATCGGCTGGAACGCATTGGCGAGTTGAGTGGCCTGGATCTCAACCGCTTCGATCAGCGCCTGCAGCTGTCACTGGGGCTTGGCCTGCTGGACAGCTAGGGGCTGCAGGCAGTTGAGCGATATTGTGCGGGTGAACGGAAACTGGCCCGGGGGTTTCTCGATTTTTGGTGCCGGTGCACAGGGTCTGTTGTCAGAGGCTGAGCCACAATTGCCTGCCTGTCGGCATTCCCAGCCGGACACCGAGTCCGGTCATAACAACAACGAGGAGACTGGTCATGGGCCTGGTCCTGATCCTGGTGGCGCTGATCGCGTTCATCGTACTGTCCACTACCCGCTTGAAACTGCACCCCTTTCTCGCTCTGCTGGGCGCCGCGATCATCGCCGGCTTCGCCTATCAGTTGCCCGCACCGGAGATTCTCAAGACCGTCGCTTCGGGCTTTGGCGGCATTCTTGGTTACATCGGTATTGTCATTGCGCTGGGCACCATCATTGGGGTGATCCTCGAGCGCAGCGGTGCGGCCATCACCATGGCAGAAACCGTGATTCGCCTGCTGGGCCAGCGCTTCCCGACGCTGACCATGTCGATCATCGGTTATCTGGTATCGATTCCGGTGTTCTGCGACTCCGGCTACGTCATTCTCAACTCGCTGAAGAATGCCCTGGCCGCGCGCATGAAAGTCTCCGTGGTGGCCATGAGCGTGGCATTGGCCACTGGCCTGTATGCCACTCATACCTTCGTACCACCGACCCCCGGCCCGATTGCGGCCGCCGGTAATCTTGGTCTGGAAAGCTCGCTGGGCCTGGTGATCGCCGTGGGCCTGTTGGTTGCTCTGGTCACTGCGCTGGCCGGCATGCTCTGGGCCAATCGCTTCCTCAAGCAGAACGACCAGGAACTGCTGGAAGAGGCGCCGAGCGAGCTGCTCGATGATGCGGTCGATTTCGAGGCGCTCAAGGCGCGCTATGGCAAGCTGCCCAGCGCCTTCCAGGCCTTCGCGCCGATTTTCGTACCCATCGTGCTGATCTGCCTGGGCTCGATTGCCGTCTTCCCCAGCAAACCGTTCGGTGATGGTCTGCTGTTTGGTCTGCTGAACTTCTTCGGTCAGCCCATCGCGGCTCTGCTGGTCGGTCTGGCGCTGGCTTGCACGCTGCTCAAGAGCGCCGACAAGCGTCAGGAGTTTCATGATTATGTGGCCGAGGGGCTGGTGTCCGCAGCGCCGATTCTGCTGATCACCGGTGCTGGTGGCGCGTTCGGGGCGATTCTCAAGGTCACGCCGCTGGGCGATTACCTCGGTACTACATTGTCGGCGCTGGGGATCGGTCTGTTTATGCCGTTCGTGGTTGCCGCCGCGCTGAAGAGTGCGCAGGGCTCTACCACGGTGGCCCTGGTCACCACCTCGGCGCTGGTCGCACCGCTGCTTGGTCAGTTGGGACTCGACAGCGAGATGGGCCGCGTGCTGACTGTAATGGCTATCGGCGCCGGCGCGATGACGGTATCGCATGCCAACGACAGCTTCTTCTGGGTCGTCACCCAGTTCAGTCGCATGAAGGTCTCGACTGCCTACCGCGCGCAGACCATGGCGACCCTGATCCAGGGCGTGGCCGGCATGCTCACCGTCTGGCTGCTTAGCCTGGTTCTGCTGTAATCCGCTTTATCGGCAGGCGGCTGCGGCCGTCTGCCCCTGCCGAGGTACCCAGGATGAAGATCGTCATTGCTCCCGACTCCTTCAAGGAGAGTCTCAGTGCGCCCGATGTGGCCATGGCTATCGCGCGTGGTTGGCAGCAGGTGTTCCCCGAAGCCGAATGCCTGCTGCGGCCGATGGCCGACGGTGGCGAGGGTACGGTCGATGCCGTACTGGCTGCCGTCGGTGGTGAGCGCCGTGAATGCGAGGTGCGTGGCCCCATGGGGGCGCCGGTCAAGGCGCATTGGGGCTGGCTGGGGCAGGGAACGGCGGTGATTGAAATGGCCGCAGCCAGCGGTCTGCATTGGGTGCCGCGTGAGCAGCGTGACGCGCGCCTGGCCAGTAGTTTCGGCACCGGTGAGTTGATCCGTGAGGCGCTGGATGCCGGTGCCACGCGCATCATCCTGGGGCTGGGCGGCAGTGCCACCAATGATGCGGGTATGGGGCTGTTGCAGGCGCTGGGGATGCGTTTTCTCGATGCGCGGGGGCATGAGCTGGCGCCGGGCGGTGCGGCGCTTACGAACCTCGACAGGCTCGATTTGAGTGGCCTGGATGCGCGCCTGAGCGATGTGCAGGTGGAGGTCGCCGCCGATGTCGACAATCCCCTGTGCGGCCCGCATGGTGCTTCTGCGGTGTTCGGGCCGCAGAAGGGCGCGACGCTTGAGCATGTCGCACAACTGGATGCGGCGCTGGGCCGTTTCGCTGCTGTGGCGGCGACAGCGCTGGGGGAGGATCACGCCGAGTTTCCCGGTGTCGGTGCGGCGGGTGGGCTTGGTTTTGCCGCGCGCGCATTTCTCAAGGCGAGCTTCCGCCCGGGTATCGAGCTGGTGGCCGAACTGTCCGGCCTCGCAGCGGCGATGAAAAATGCCGATCTGGTGATCACCGGGGAAGGACGCATGGATGCCCAGACCCTGCATGGCAAAACGCCCGTTGGTGTAGCGCGTGTGGCGCGGGCGGCCGGGGTGCCGGTCATCGCCTTGTCCGGTAGCCTGGGTGATAACTACCAGGCGTTGTACGAGGCGGGTATCGAGGCCGCGTTTAGCCTGGCGCCGGGGCCGCTGTCGCTGGAGCAGGCCATGGCTGGCGCGGCAGCTGAGTTGCAGGCACGCAGTACGGATATTGCCCGGCTCTGGCGACTGGCGCGCGGCTGACAGAGGGATCTGGCTGAACTGGGTCTGTCAGAAACAAATATTGTTCAGACTCTGTCGTGACAGTTGCTCTCGCCCGGCGTCTAATGGTTCGAGATACCTCTGGAGGAATTGCTATGCGTAAACCTACTCTGCTCATCACTTCGCTGGCCGCACTGCTTGTTCTTGGCGGCTGTCAGTCACGTCTCACCGGCGACACCTATAGCCGTGATGAGGCCCGGGCGGTGCAAACGGTACGCATGGGCACCATCGAGTCGCTGCGTCCGGTACAGATCGAAGGGACCAAGACACCAATCGGTGCCGGTGCCGGTGCCGTGGTCGGTGGTATCGGTGGCAGCACGCTTGGTGGCGGACGCGGCAGTGCGGTTCTGGCGGTGGTCGGCGCCGTTGCCGGTGGTCTGCTCGGCGCTGCAGCCGAAGAAGGCCTGACCCGAACCCAGGGCGTGGAAATCACCGTGCGTGAAGATGACGGCACCCTGCGTGCCTACGTGCAGGAAGTCGAGCCGAACCAGGTGTTTCGTGTCGGTGAGCGCGTACGCATCATGACCGTCAACGGCACCAGCCGCGTTTCTCACTGAGCCGTACACAAGAGCCGGAGTAGCCTGGGCTGCTCCGGCTTTTTTGTGCCTCATCGTCACCACCCGGGCAGGGTGCTTGTGCTGAGGGTAGAGGGCCTTGCCGGCAGTCTTGTTACAGTGGTGTTCTGGCCTCTGCGTCGGTCTGCATCTGCCTGTATGTAAACAAGTGTGTTTAATGATAATTCAATGCATGACGTTGCCCTGATAGTTATGGATAATCGGGCGTTATGCTTGTGCCGACAACGACTTAGCTGCTTCGTTGTGGTGCATGGACTGTCACCGTCAGGGAGTTGCGACTCCAATTCTCGTCGTTGGGTCGTTTGACCTGGCGTGCCTGCTAAAGGGGTTTTTCGATGGCGCTTGCGTTGATTATCGCCTTGCCATTTCTGGGGCTGTTTCTACCCGTGCTGGCTGATCGCCTGGGCCGTTCCGCCTGCGCGGCGGCAGCGGCCATAGCGCCCGTTGCGGCGCTGATCCTGTTGTTCAACCACCAGTCAGCGGTGTTTGCCGGTGAAGTGCTGCGAGTCAAGCTGGAGTGGTTGCCGCATCTTGGCCTGAACCTCAGCTTGCGCCTCGACGGCCTGGGTTTCCTGTTCGCCTTGCTGATTCTCGGCATCGGTCTGCTGGTGATCCTCTACGCCCGTTATTACCTGGCCAAGACCGAGCCAATGGGGCGCTTCTTCGCTTTCCTGCTGCTGTTCATGGGCGCCATGCTCGGCGTGGTGCTCTCGGAAAACCTGCTGCTGATGCTGATGTTCTGGGAGCTGACCAGCCTGTCATCGTTCCTGTTGATCGGCTTCTGGGGTTCGCGCTCCGAAGCCCGCAAGGGCGCGCGCATGGCGTTGGCGATCACAGGCGGCGGTGGTCTGGCGCTGCTTGCCGGTATCCTGCTGATCGGCCATATCGCCGGCAGCTTCGAGCTGTCACAGGTGCTGGCGGCTGGTTACGCGATTCGCGCACATGAGTTGTATCCGCTGGCGCTGGTACTGGTGCTGCTGGGTGTGTTCACCAAGTCGGCGCAGTTCCCCTTCCACTTCTGGCTGCCCCATGCGATGGCAGCGCCAACGCCGGTTTCGGCCTATCTGCACTCGGCAACCATGGTCAAGGCCGGGGTATTTTTGCTGGCGCGCCTGTACCCGGCGCTGGCCGGCTCCGACTGGTGGTTCTACATGGTCAGCATGACCGGCTTGGCCACCTTGCTGGTCGGTGCGGTCATGGCACTGTTCCAGCATGACCTCAAAGGCTTGCTGGCGTACTCGACCATCAGCCACCTGGGCCTGATCACGTTGCTGTTCGGTCTCGATACCCAGTTGGCTGCCGTGGCGGCGGTGTTCCACATCATCAACCATGCCACTTTCAAGGCCTCGCTGTTCATGGCCGCGGGCATCATCGATCACGAAACCGGCAGCCGCGACATGCGGCGAATAAACGGCTTGTGGAAGTACATGCCACATACGGCCGTGCTGGCGATGGTGGCGGCTTCGGCGATGGCCGGCGTGCCGCTGCTCAATGGCTTTTTGAGCAAGGAGATGTTCTTCACCGAAACCCTGCACCAGCACCTGCTGGGCGGCTTCAACTGGGTGATTCCGGCGGCGGCAACTCTGGCCGGCGTGTTCTCGGTGGCCTACTCGCTGCGCTTCATCCATGACGTATTCTTCAACGGCGAGCCGATCGATCTGCCCAAGTACCCGCCCCACGAGCCACCGCGTTACATGAAAGTGCCGGTGGAGGTGCTGGTCTTCCTCTGCCTGCTGGTCGGTGTCCTGCCGGCTTATACCGTGGCGCCGTTGCTGGCGGCTGCTGCCGCTTCGACGCTGGGCGGCGCGCTGCCGGAGTACAGCCTGGCCATCTGGCATGGCTTCAACCTGCCGTTGCTGATGAGCTTCGTAGCCCTGTTCGGTGGCATTCTCGTCTACACCTGCCGCAAGCCATTGTTCCGCTGGTACGAGGGGCTGCCCAACCTCGATGCCAAGGATGCCTTCGATCAGGTGGTGCGTTACATGACGCGCCTGTCCGTGCGTATCACCGTGCTGCTGGAAAGCGGCTCGCAGCAGCGCTATCTGGCCTGGATGCTCGGCAGTGCATTGACCCTGATGGTGATTGCCCTGTCGCCGCTGGAGCAGTTGGCCGGTAGCGTGGCGATGACTCCGCTCGATCCGATGACCGTCACCGGCATGCTGATTCTGATGGTCACCGCCGTACTCACCGTGGTCTTCCATCGTCGTCGTCTGGTGGCGCTGATGATCCTCAGCGCTGCCGGCCTGATGGTGGCATTGGCCTTCGCCCGTTTCTCGGCGCCGGATCTGGCACTGACCCAGTTGTCGGTGGAGGTGGTGACCATCATCCTGCTGATTCTCACCCTGTACTTCATGACCGACCGTACTCCGGCGGAGTCGAGCAGCCTGCGTGGTCTGCGTGATCTGACCCTGGCGTTGGGCAGCGGCACCATGGTGGCGATGCTGACCTATGCGGTGCTGACCCGTCCCTATCAGAGCATTTCGTCGTTCTTCCTCGAGAACAGCGTCTCCGGCGGCGGTGGCACCAATGTGGTCAATGTGATCCTGGTGGACTTCCGTGGTTTCGATACCCTGGGTGAAATCACCGTGCTGGCGATTGCCGCCATCGGCATCTACGCGCTGCTGTATGGTTTGCACCTGCCACATCCGAGCCACGACAAGAACGGGCGGCCGTGGTCGACCGATGCGCACCCGATGATTCTCGATATGCTCTCGCGCGCCATGCTGCCGATGGCGCTGCTGGTATCGGCGTTCATCTTCCTGCGCGGGCACAACCTGCCAGGTGGCGGCTTCATCGCCGGCCTGATCACCTCGGTGGCGCTGATCCTGCAGTACATCTCCCATGGTGTGACCTGGACGCAGCAGCGCCTGAAGTTCAGTTATCACGCCACTGCCGGTTGGGGCGTACTGATTGCCGGCCTGACCGGTCTGGGCAGTTGGGCCTTTGGCTCGCCGTTCCTCACCTCGGCGTTCGGCCATTTCCACATTCCGCTGATCGGCGAAATCGAACTGGCTACTGCCATTCTCTTCGATCTCGGGGTGTTCCTGGCCGTTGTCGGCGCCACTCTGTTGATTCTTTCCAATATCGGCCATGTCAGTCAGGACGAGTCGTGCAAGGAGGTCATCTGATATGGAGGCAGTATTCGCAATCACCCTCGGGGTACTGACGGCCAGTGGCGTCTACCTGCTGCTGCGCGCGCGCATCTTCCCGGTGGTGATGGGGCTGACCCTGATCTCGTATGCGGTCAACCTCTTCATCTTTTCCATGGGACGCCTCGGTACCGGCGTACCGGCGGTAATCGGCAAGAGCGCCGAGCACGGTGACCCGCTGCCGCAGGCACTGGTGCTCACCGCCATCGTCATTGGCTTCGCCATGACCGCGTTCGTCGTGGTGCTGGCCTTGCGCGGGCTGGGTGAGCTGAAAACCGATCACGTCGATGGTGAGGAGCCGCGCGCATGAGTCACGCCATCATCCTTCCCATTCTGCTGCCGTTGTTCATTGGGGCGTTGTTGCTGGTTGGCCACAGTTGGTCGCGTACGCTCAAGCGCGGCATTTCCCTGGTGGGCTGCCTGGCCTTGCTGCCGGTGTGTGCCTATCTGGTGGTGCTGGCCGGAACCGGACAGTTGCAGGTCTACGCCCTGGGTAATTGGGCGCCACCGTTCGGCATCATGCTCTTGCTCGACCGTTTCAACGCCGCATTGCTGTTGCTCACCGCGGTGCTGGCCTGCTTGGCGCTGATCTATGCCTGCCGTGGCGACGATGAGCGTGGGCCGAACTTCCATGCGCTGTTTCAGTTTCAGTTGCTGGGTATCAATGGTGCGTTCCTCACCGCTGACCTGTTCAACCTGTTCGTGTTCTTCGAGATCCTGTTGATCGCCTCCTATGCGTTGCTGCTGCATGGCAACCGTGCCAATCAGGTGCGGGCCGGCGTGCATTACGTGGTGCTCAACCTGCTGGGTTCGTCGTTCTTCCTGATTGGCGTCAGCCTGCTGTATGGTCTGACCGGCACCCTGAACATGCCGGATCTGGCCGTCCGCGTGGCCAGTGCCGAGGTTGCCGATGCGCCGCTGATCAAGGCGGCCGCTTACCTGCTGCTGATCGTCTTCGGCCTCAAGGCTGCGGTACTGCCGCTGTGCTTCTGGTTGCCGCGTGCCTATGCTGCGGCGCCTGCTTCGGTGGCCGCGTTGTTCGCGATCATGACCAAGGTGGGCTTCTATGCCATCGTCCGCGTGTTCACCCTGGTGTTCGGCGAACAGGCCGGGCCGCTGGCCAATCTTGGTCATGAACTGCTCTGGTGGCTGGCGCTGCCGACAATTGTCTTCGGTGTGATCGGTGCCCTTGGTGCGCGTCAATTGCAGGCGCTGCTGGCCTATCTGGTGGTGATTTCGGTGGGTACGCTGATGGTGGGGTTTGCCATCGGCAATGTCGCGGCCCTGAGTGCGGCGCTTTACTACCTGCTGCACAGCACGCTGATCAGTGCGGCGTTGTTCCTCCTGGCTGGCCTGGTGGTCGCTCAGCGTGACAGTGCCGGTGGCGATCTGCAGCAGGAACGTGTACTGCGTCAGCCACTGGTGCTGGGCAGCCTGTTCTTCTTTGCCTCGATTTCCGTGGCCGGGCTGCCGCCATTCTCCGGCTTCCTCGGCAAGATGCTGTTGCTGCGCGCAGCCGAGCCCGGCTGGCAGGCCTGGAGTCTGTGGCCGGTGGTGCTGATCGGCGGGCTGTTGACACTGGTGGCGCTCAGCCGCGCCGGAACCAGCCTGTTCTGGCTGGGCCATGGCGCCGACGCGGCACCTGCTAAAGCCGAACCGGCTGACCGCGTCAGCCTGCTGGCTGCGCTGGGCTTGCTGCTGGCCAGTCCGCTGTTGATGGTCGCTGCGGCGCCGATCATGACCTACCTGGAGGCTGCTGCTGCGCAATTGCTCGATCTGCAACCCTATCTGTCCATCATTGCCGGAGGTGCGGCATGAGGCGTTTCTTCCCCCATCCGCGGATGATGCTGGTGCTGACGGTGCTTTGGCTGCTGCTGGTCAACACCTTCAACCTGGGGCATGTCCTGCTCGGCCTGTTTCTCGGCTGGGCCATCGTGCACCTGTGCGGCGACTTTCTGCTGAACGTGCCCAGAGTACGCAAGCCGCTGGGGCTGTTGTTGTTCATTGGCAAGGTGTTCTTCGACATCGTCGTGGCCAACATGCAGGTAGTCAGGCTGGTGCTGGGGCCGAAATCGCGGCTCAACCCGGCATTCGTCGAGTTGCCGGTGGAGATCGAGGATGAATTCGTTCTGGCTGCGCTGGCCTGCATCATTTCGCTGACGCCAGGCACGGTGTCTGCCGGGCTCAGCTCTGATCACAAGACGCTGTTGCTGCACGGCCTGGACGTGCCTGACCACGATGCGCTGATTGCCGAGATCAAGAGCCGTTACGAAGCACCGCTGCTGGAGATTTTCGAATGCTCGAGAACGTAGTCTTTCTGTGCATGGGCATCCTTACGCTGGCCATGCTGCTCAACGTTGCGCGTCTGGTCATGGGGCCGAGCGTGGTCGACCGTGTCCTGGCGCTGGATACGCTTTACATCAACGCACTGGCGCTGATCGTGCTGTTCGGCATCTGGCTGGCCTCGGATCTGTTCTTCGAAGCTGCCCTGCTGATCGCGGTGATGGGCTTCGTCGGTACGGTCGCAGTGGGTAAACACCTGCTGCACGGCGACATCATCGATTAAGGGAGAATGCCCATGCCTTTCTGGCTGGAACTGTTGATTTGCGCCTGCCTGATCCTCGGCAGCCTGTTCGCCCTGGTCGGTGCCATCGGGCTGTATCGACTGCCGGATTTCTTCACCCGCCTGCACGGCCCGACCAAGGCCACCACGCTGGGTGTCGGCGGTACCCTGATCGCCTCGATGCTGTTCTTTGCGCACCATACCGGCAGCCTCAGCCTGCATGAGTTGCTGATCACCCTGTTCCTGTTCATCACCGCGCCGGTCAGTGCGCACATCCTGTCCAAGGCGGCGATGCAGCAGAAGGTCGAGTTGACCGAGCGTACCCATGGCCAGCCGTGGGACGATGATCACTGAGCCACTGTCAGGCGCTTCTCGCGCCAGGCGGTAATGTGAAGCGTTCGGTGCTGTGCTGTCTGTGGGCCGGGCAATGACTCGGCGACTGCTTGCCATGGCCGTATTGGCTGCCGCGCAAATGCTGCTGGCGTGGGGGCTTTACCGCATCGCCTTCGAGGCCTATCGGCAAATGTTCGGTGGGGTTCGCCGCGATATTGCCTATGGCCTGCAGCTAGAGCACGCGTTGTATCTCTTCGGCGTTCTGGCGGTGGGCAATGCGATTTGGCTGCTGAGTTGCCGTAGCCGGCGCAGCGGTCTGATCGGTTGTGGCCTCTGCGTGCTGATCTGGGCGGCATTCTGGGCCAACGCCTTCGCCAGCATGCCGTATCGCAGCCTGCTGGTGGTGGGGATCGGTACGCTGGTGTTGGCGATGCCGTTGCTGCTTCGCTTCAGAAGGCCCAGCCAGGTAGCTGACGCTCGGCCGGGCTCCACTGCTTAGTGATTCAATCCGAGCATGTCTTTGGCCACCGCTTCGGCAACACGAATGCCGTCGACCCCGGCTGAAAGAATGCCGCCGGCATAACCGGCGCCTTCACCGGCCGGATACAGCCCTTTTAGGTTGAGACTCTGCAGGTCGTCGCCACGGGTGATGCGTACCGGCGAGGAGGTGCGTGTCTCGATGCCGGTGAGCACGGCATCGGCCAGGTCGAAGCCCTTGATCTGCTTGCCGAAAGCCGGCAGTGCCTCGCGGATTGCTTCGATGGCAAAATCCGGCAGCGACGGTGCCAGATCGCCCAGTTTCACCCCCGGCTTGTAGGACGGCTGCACTTCACCCAGGGCGGTGGACGGCTGGCCCTTGATGAAGTCGCCGACCAGTTGCCCTGGCGCCTCGTAGTTGCGCCCGCCGAGTACGTAGGCATGCGATTCCAGACGCTCCTGTAGCTCCACGCCGGCCAGCGGGCCGCCCGGATAGTCCTGCTCGGGGGTGATGCCTACGACGATGCCGGCGTTGGCATTGCGCTCGTTGCGCGAATACTGGCTCATGCCGTTGGTCACCACGCGCTCCGGTTCGGAGGTGGCGGCCACCACGGTGCCGCCCGGGCACATGCAGAAGCTGTACACCGAGCGACCATTGCTGGCGTGGTGCACCAGTTTGTAGTCGGCGGCGCCGAGTTTCGGATGACCGGCGTATTTGCCCAGGCGCGCGCGGTCGATCAGCGATTGCGGGTGCTCGATACGGAAACCGACCGAGAAGGGCTTGGCTTCCAGGTACACGCCACGGGCATGCAGCATGCGGAAGGTATCCCGCGAGCTGTGACCGAGGGCGAGCACGACATGACGGCTGAGCAACTGCTCGCCACTTTCCAGCACCACGCCGGTAAGCTGGCCGTCGTCGATCAGCAGGTCGCTGACGCGCTGTTGGAAGCGTACCTCACCACCGAGGGCCTTGATCTCTTCACGCATGGTGGCGACCACGCCGGTCAGGCGAAAGGTGCCGATGTGCGGCTTGCTGACGTAGAGAATCTCGTCCGGTGCGCCGGCCTTGACGAACTCTTCCAGCACCTTGCGCCCATAGTGGTTGGGGTCCTTGATCTGGCTGTACAGCTTGCCATCGGAGAAGGTGCCGGCGCCGCCTTCGCCGAACTGCACGTTGGAGGTCGGGTCGAGCACGTTCTTGCGCCACAGGCCCCAGGTGTCCTTGGTACGTTGGCGCACTTCCTTGCCGCGCTCCAGGACGATGGGGCGCAGGCCGGCCTGGGCCAGGATCAGCGCGGCGAAGATGCCGCAGGGGCCGAAGCCGACGACGATGGGGCGCTCATCCAGCGGCGCCTCGGCCTGGCCAACCGGCTTGTAGGTGATGTCCGGCGCCGGGCCTACGTGCTTGTCATCACGCAGGCGGGCGAGCAGGGCGGCTTCGTCCTTCACTTCGCAATCGACGGTGTAGATGAACGGCATGTCGCCGAACTTCTTCCGTGCATCGTAGCTGCGCTTGAACACGCTGAAATTCAGCAGATCGGCATCCGTGATGCCCAGGCGCTGGACGATGGCCGGGCGCAGTGCATCATCGGCATGGTCGAGGGGCAGTTTCAGTTCGGTCAGGCGTAGCATGGGCAGTGTCCTGGTAGGCCGGTGGTGATCCGGCAAGGTGGCAAAGGGCGGCGATTGTACAGGATCACCGTCCCGCTGGCCCGTGCGTCCGGTCGGGCTCGTCAGTTGCGCATGGCACCGAAATGCGCGCAACCGCGCAGCACCTGGCCGTCGAGGCGCAGCTCGGCGCTGAGGTGGT
The DNA here is from genome assembly GCF_021029445.1 of Pseudomonas wenzhouensis. Taxonomy (NCBI): domain Bacteria; kingdom Pseudomonadati; phylum Pseudomonadota; class Gammaproteobacteria; order Pseudomonadales; family Pseudomonadaceae; genus Pseudomonas; species Pseudomonas wenzhouensis. The sequence continues at coordinate 3,144,398 of NZ_CP072610.1, read as the reverse complement.
TGACCGCGCCGCTCATGCCGTCAACGCAGCGCTGCGGTGCCAGCCACAGCTCGAGGCGCTGACCGTTGGCTTCGCTGCTGAAGTTGAGGCGGCCGTCCGGCAGCTGTTCTTCCAGGTAGGGCAGGGCCAGTGGCTCCTGATCGGGGCGGTTGAGCACCAGCCCCTTGCTGCCGACTTCCAGTTGCCAGAACGGCTCATTACCGCTGGCGCGCAGGCTCAGGCGCTTGAAGTTGAGATCGTCACAACCATGCCCCTCACCCTGCAGGCGGTAAATCTGGCTGACCTCGAAGCGGCCATCATGGCCTTTGCCCTGGCTGCCGCCCAGGCGTCCGGCCAGGTCGGCGAACAGGCTGCTGTGGCCATCGTTGCCGAGTTGTGTGACTTCACGCTCGATGCTGGTGTTGCCAGCATCGGCCAGCACGAAGCGGCGCTGTTCCAGGCAGGGCATGAACACCAACTGCCCATTATCGACCTGTATCTGGCCTTGCAGGCGGGTGGCCGGGGGCGGACCTTCCGGCTTGCCGGTGTAGACCTGGCAGGCAGCCAGAAGGGGGAGCAGGGCGACGCTGGTCAGCAGGGAGCGGGTGATGGACATGAGTCTCTCCAGATACGAGCGGCCACCATAGCTACAGCGCGACCTTGGCTCAAGCCGTGAGTATGAAAGTCGCGCAGCGACTTCCTCCCTGCTGTCCTTCTCCCTCTGGGAGAAGGTGGCGCGAAGCGCCGGATGAGGGGGCATACCACGCAGGCTTTCATTGTTCGGCTGCTGTTGCGGCATGCCCCGGCTTTGACTGAGCGGCACGAGTGCGGCCTAATTCGCCCGTCCAATCTCATTGAGCACCTTCTGCAATGCCCAGCCCTGCCATGCGCCCCAGCACCCTTCACCTGCCACAGGGTGATTGGGCGACGGTACTCGATTGTCTGTGCGATCACTTTCCTGCCATAGACCGCACCACCTGGCTGCAGCGTATGGCGCGCGGCCGGGTGCTGGATGCTGACGGTGCGGCCATCGATGCCACGCATCCCTATCGGGTCGGGCTCAAGGTGCGCTATTTCCGTGAAGTGCCGAACGAGACGCCGATTCCTTTCGTCGAGCAGGTGCTCTGGCAGGACGAGCACCTGCTGGTCGCCGACAAACCGCACTTTCTGCCGGTGATGCCGGCCGGTGAGTACGTCGAGCAAACGCTGCTGGCACGGCTGATCAAGCGTACCGGCAACCCCGATCTGGTGCCGATCCACCGCATCGACCGGCTGACCGCCGGGCTGGTGCTGTTCTCGGTCAACCCGGCCAGTCGTGGCCAGTATCAGGCGTTGTTTCGTCAGCGCGCGGTGGAAAAACGCTACGAGGCCATCGCACCGGCATTGGCGCAGTTGCAGTTTCCCTACCTGCACCGTTCGCGCATGGTCGATGGCGAGCCGTTCTTTCGCATGCAGGAGGTTGTCGGTGAGGCCAACAGTGAAACGCGCATCGAGGTGCTGGAACGCCGGGGTGAACTGTGGCGCTATCAATTGTCGCCAGTGACCGGGCGCAAGCATCAGTTGCGCGTGCATCTGGCCGGGCTTGGCGCACCTATCGTTGGCGATGACTTCTATCCGCAGTTGCTGGAGTCGCGCAATCAGCCGGATGACTACAGCAAGCCGCTCAAGCTGCTGGCGCGCGGTTTGTGCTTTGTCGATCCGCTGAGTGGTCAGGTGCGCGAGTTCGAGAGCCAATTGCAGTTGCGGTGGTAGCGCCGTTGCGTATGGCGTACCCAAGGCAAGATAAAAAAGCCCGCACGAGGCGGGCTAAGCGTGGCTCTTGCACCAGAGCTTGAATAAGGGTTCGGCGAGAAACATCACCAGAAACAGCCGCAGCACCTGCAATGCAGTCACCAGCGCTACCGAAAGCTGCAGGGCTTCTGCGGTCAGGCACAGCTCGGTGATGCCGCCGGGCATCATGCCCAGCATCAGTGACAGGTGGTCTTCGCCGGCCAGCCAGCCCAGCACTTCGCCGAGACCGGCCGCGGCCAGCATCGCCAGCAGGGTGAACAGCAGGACGCGGGCGAGGAAGGCTGGCGCGCTGCGGAAGAAAGCGCGGTCGAAGTGGCAGCCCAGTGCACAGCCGATCAGCCACTGGCCGAACTGACCGAGGCCCTGCGGCAGGCCCAGATGCAGGTCGAAGCTGGCGCTGGCTATGGCGCAGACGCTCAGCGGGCCGAGCATCCAGGGGTTGGGTTGGTTCAGCCGGCCCCAGAGTATTGCCAGCAGAGCGCCAGCAGCGAGCAGACCGGTTAGCCACAACCAGTCCACTGGCGCCGGAGGGGGCGCGCTGACATCGGACAGACCCCAGGTGAACAGTGCCGGAATCAACAGCAGCACCAGCAACAGGCGCAGGCTGTGCGCCGCTGCCACTCTTGCGGGCTGGGCATCGTGGCGCAGGGCCAGGTTGACCATTTCGCTGGCACCGCCAGGCATGCTGGCAAAGAAGGCCGTGGCGCGGTCGACGCCGGCACGGCGCAGAATGACGATACCGATCAGGCTCAGCATCAGCGTGCCGATGGCCCCCATGATGATCACCGGCAGATGGCTGAGCACCTGCTGCAGCACCTCACTGGTGAAGTGCAGGCCGATGCCGCTGGCGACCAGCCATTGGCCGGCCTTGCGCCCGCCTGGCAATTCACTGAAGGCACGATTGGCCAGGCAGCGTAGGACGATTACCGCCAGCAAGGAACCGACCATCCACGGCAAAGGCCAGTCTGCAAGACTGGCCAGGTAACCACCCAACGCACCGGCCAGTGGCGTAGGCCACCAGCCGCGTGGGTTAAAGGATGAAATGCTCAGGGACACGCCTCATCCTCAGGCCGCGTCAGCCACTTCAGCCTGACGCTGGTTACGCTTGCGCCAGTTGCGGTAGAAGGGCAGGGCGATCATGCCGACGATCAGCGTCCACACGCCCCAGGTGATCGGGCTGGAGAACAGGATGCCGAGATCACCATTGGAGATCGACAGGGCGCGGCGCAGGTTCTGCTCCATCAGCCCGCCGAGAATGAAACCGAGCAGAATGGCCGACAGTGGGAAATCCAGTTTGCGCAGAATGTAGCCCGCGATACCGATACCGATCATCAGGAACAGGTCGAAGGTGGTGGCATGCACCGCATAGACGCCAATCGAGGTGATGATGGCGATGGCCGGCACCAGCGCCCAATAGGGCACGGCGAGGATCTTGGTGAAGATCTTGATCATCGGTACGTTCATCACGATCAGCATGATGTTGGCGACGAACAGCGAGGCGATCAGGCCCCAGACGATGTCCGGCTGATTCTGGAACAGCAGTGGGCCGGGAGTGATGTTGTACAGGGTCAGCGCACCGAGCATCACTGCGGTGGTGCCCGAGCCAGGAACGCCCAGAGTCAGCATTGGCACCATGGAGCCGCAAGCCGAGGCGCTGTTGGCGGTTTCCGGGGCGGCCAGGCCGCGCAGGTCGCCATTGCCGAACTTGTTGTCCTTGTGTGCCAGGCGTTTTTCGCTCATGTACGCCACGGCACTGGCCAGGGTCGCGCCAGCACCCGGCAGGATGCCCAGGCCAAAGCCCAGTGCGCCGCTGCGCAGATTGGTGGCCAGCACCGACAGACCTTCTTTGAGGTTGAACAGCATGCGGCCCTTGGCTTCGATGGCCTTCTGGCCATGGTGAGTGCGCTCGAGCAGCACGAGAATCTCGCTGACCGAGAACAGACCTAGCACCAGCACCACGAACTGGATACCGTCAGCCAGACCGAGGCTGCCGAAGGTGAAGCGATACACGCCACTGTTGGAGTCGATGCCGACGCAGGACAGGAACAGGCCGATGCAGCAGGCGATGGCGGTTTTCATCGGCTTGTTGCCGGCCATGCCGGCCAGGCAGACGATGGCGAATACCATCAGCACGAAGTATTCCGCAGGGCCGAAGGCCACGGCCCATTTGGCCAGCATCGGGGCGAAGATGACCACGCCGCAGGTGGCGATCAGGCCGCCGACGAAGGAGCTCCAGGCGGAGATGGACAGAGCCACGCCAGCCTTGCCCTGACGCGCCAGCGGGTAGCCGTCGAGGGTGGTCATCACGGCCGAGGCTTCGCCCGGGATGTTCAGCAGAATCGAGGAAATACGGCCGCCATACTCGCAGCCCAGGTACACGGCCGCCAGCAGGATCAGCGCGGTTTCCGGCGGCAGACCGAGGGCGAAGGCGATGGGGATCAGCAGCGCCACGCCGTTGATCGGGCCCAGGCCTGGCAGCAGACCGACCACTGTGCCAATCAGGGTGCCACACAGGGCGGTAAGCAGGTTGTAGGGGCTCAGGGCAACACCGAAGCCCTGACCGAGGTAGCTGAGGGTATCCATGATCAATTCTCCAGCGCGGCGAGAATGCCGAGCGGCAGGGGGACGTCGAGGGCTTTGTCGAACAGCAGGTAGAGGCCGATGCCGAGTGCCACGCCAGCGATCACGCTGACCTTCCAGGAGCCTTCATACAAGCGGGCCATGGCGATGGCGAAGAGGATGCTGGCTGGAATAAATCCGAGTAGTTCGAACGTGGCAGCGTAGGCGCTGAGCATCACCACGCAGCCAACGACCTTACTCAGTACGTGTCGATCCAGGGGCGGCTCGTCATGCTCAGCCGTGGCGCTGGCCGGCTTGGCGATGAGGTAGATGGCACCGAGGCCCATCAGCGTCAGCAGCAGCAGCGGATAGGCGCGAGGCCCGACGGGCTCGTAGGAAAATGGTGCCTGGTAGCCCCAGGCCGTAGCCGCCAGGCCCAGGCAGCAGAGCAACAGCACGATGCCGAAGATGCGTTGGTACATGAGGAAATCCTCGTTATTTCAACAATGCCTACCGGGTTTCCTGGTGCGAATGACGCCAGCCCGTGAGCACACGGCTCCAGGCAGTTAGGGGAGTGGGAATGGCCTTGAACCGCCCCGGGCTGGGGCGGTTATTCGGCGGGTTACTGCTGGATCAGGCCGAATTCCTGAGCCAGTTGCTTGTACTGAACGACCTGCTGTTTGACGTAGGCATCCAGTTCATCGCCGGTCATGGCGAAAGGGTAGAGCTCGCGTTGCTCGCGCAGATGGGCGAAGTCTTCGGAAGCCAGGAGCTGGTCGAAGGCGCTCTTCCACCAGGCGAAGGCTTCATCGCTGACTTTCGGGCCGACGTAGAAACCACGAATCACCGGCCAGGTCACGTCATAGCCCTGCTCCTTGGCGGTCGGGATCTTGGAAACCACTTCGCCAGGCAGACGCTCGTCGGAGAACACCGCAAGGATGCGCATGTCGCCACTCTCGATGTGCGGCACGGAGTCGGAGATGTCGGTACTGGCGACCTGAATGTGCCCACCGAGCAGCGAGGTGGCCAGCTCGCCGCCCCCTTCCATGGCCACATAGCGCAGTTGCCGTGGGTCGATGCCGGCCGCGCGGGCGATCAGTGCGGTCTGCATCCAGTCCTGGCTGCCGACGGTACCGCCGGAGCCGATCACGACCTTGCCCGGCTCGGCCTTGAGTGCCGCGACCAGGTCATCAAGGGTCTTGTAGGGTGAGTCGCTGCGTACGGCCAGGGCGCCGTAGCTGGTGCCAATGCCAGCCAGCCACTTCACGGCATTTTCGTCGAAACGACCGAACTTACCCTGGGCCAGGTTCAGCAGCGAGCCGCTGGAGAAGGCTGTGATGGTGCCGGCATCGGCCGGACGCTGTGCGACCACGGCGTTGTAGGCGACGGCGCCGACACCGCCCGGCATATAGGTCACGCGCATCGGTGAGGACAGCAGCTTGCTGTCCACCAGCGCACTTTGCGCCAGCTTGCAGGTGAGGTCGAAGCCGCCGCCGGGGGCAGCCGGAGCGATGCATTCGGGGCGCTTGGGTTCTGCGGCCAGCAATTGGCCGGCAAAGGCCAGGCAGGAGGCGGCGACAGCGGCACGGATCATGGCAGTGTTCATGGTTGGGTTCTCCTCGCGAATCTTATTGTGGGTTACCAGATCGGCAGCGTGTAGCCGACGATGACACGGTTCTCGTCCGCATCACGGGCGAAGTCGGAGCGGAAGCTGGCATTGCGCACGCGAACGTAGAGATCCTTGAGCGGGCCGCTCTGCACCACGTACTTGAATTCGATGTCGCGTTCCCATTCGCCGCCACGTTCGTCGGAGCCGGCAACACGAGCGTCATCACCCCGGATGTAGCGGGTCATGAAGGTCAGCCCGGGCACCCCGATGCTGGCGAAGTTGTAATCGTAGCGAGCCTGCCAGGAACGCTCGTCGGCGTTGGCGAAGTCATTGATCTGCACGAAGTTGATCAGGAACGGATCGCTGCCATCGATATAGGCGAAACCGGTGTCGCCGCTCATGTCCTGGAAACCCAGGCCGAACTTGTGAGCGCCCAGGCCGTAGCTGACCATGGCGTTGAGGGCCTGGTTGTCGACCTTGCCGGCGTTGGCTGCGCCGCTGTCGCGGCTGACAATGTAGCGTACGTCGCTGCTCAGGGTGCCTGCACCGACCTTGTGGCTGCTGAGCAGACCGAAGAAATGCTGGCGATAGACGTCATCCAAGTCGGCGAAGTAGTAACGGCCGGTGAAACCGGGGGCGAACTTATAGTCGACACCGGCGAGGTCGAGGTGATCGGCTTCGACGCCGCCGGCGAAGCGGCCGTTCTTGGCGTTGAGCAGCATCTTCTCGGAGTCGGTCGAGGCACGGTCGATGACCTTGTCCAGGCGTCCGCCGGTGAAGGTCAGGCCTTCGAGTTCGGAGGAGGTCAGCAGGCCGCCTTCGAAGACCTGCGGCAGCAGTCGGCTGTCACTGGCCTTGACTACCGGCAGCTCGGGCACATGCGAGCCATAGCGCAACTCAGTGGCAGAAACCTTCACCTTGGCGGTCAGGCCCAGGCGGCTGAAATCATCGGCGGAACGGCCATCGTCATGCACAGGCAGCAGGTCGGTACCGGTGCGACCTTTGCCCGAGTCAAGCTTGATACCCAGCAGCCCCATGGCGTCGATACCGAAGCCGACGGTGCCTTCGGTGAAGCCGGACTGCAGATCGAGGCGGAAACCCTGGCCCCACTCTTCACGCTTGTTCTGGCCGTCGAACTGGCGGAAGTCACGATTCAGGTAAATGTTGGTGGCCGTGAGGCTGGCGGTGCTGTCTTCAATGAAGGCGGCGTTGGCAAGGGGGGCTGCGCCGGTAGCGGCGATGGCCAGGCAAAGCAGGCGAACAGGCGGCAGAGCCTGGCGTGAGGCTGCGAGCATCGTGTGGTCTCCATTCTTGTTCTTGTCGCCACCTGGCACCACTGCCAGGTCGCTTGAGCAGGTGGGTCGAGCCACCTTCTGCCGATGCTATGAGGGCAAGCTTTCATTAACCTTTCATGCGGCAAGTTTTTCGTCAGTGCGCGAGGTGTAGAGTCTGCCGGCGTCGACGAATGACCTCATCGTTCTGCTAATTGAGCCATTCACAGCCGCTGCAGGAGCGCTAAACTGCGCGCCTCACATGATCTTGCAGCTGGAGGTGGCAGTGCGGATTCTGCTGGTCGAAGACCATCCGCAGTTGGCGGAAAGCGTGGCTCAGGCGCTGAAGGGGGCCGGCTGGACGGTGGACGTGCTGCATGATGGCGTCGCTGCCGATCTGGCACTGACCAGCGAGGAATACGCTCTGGTGATTCTCGATATCGGCCTGCCACGTCTGGATGGTTTCGCTGTGTTGGCACGCTTGCGCGACCGTGGCCAGACGCTGCCGGTGCTGATGCTGACCGCGCGTGGTGAGGTCAGGGACCGTGTGCATGGCCTCAACCTCGGTGCCGATGACTACCTGGCCAAGCCTTTCGAATTGGCCGAATTGGAGGCTCGGGTCAAGGCCTTGCTGCGGCGTAGTGTCCTGGGAGGCGAGCAATTGCAACAGTGCGGTGACCTAGTCTATGACCTGGGGGCACGCCGCTTCAGCCTCAAAGGTGAGGCGCTCAGTTTGACGGCTCGTGAACAAGCGGTGCTGGAAGCGATGATCGCGCGGCTCGGACGGGTGATGAGCAAGGAGCAATTGGCGGCGCAGGTCTTTGGTCTTGATGAGGATGCCAGTGCCGATGCGATTGAAATTTACGTCCATCGTCTACGCAAGAAGCTCGAAGGCAGTGCCGTGCGGATCGTCACCTTTCGTGGGTTGGGCTATTTGCTGGAAGCGATCGAAGCATGAGCCGCGGTGCCAGTCTGCGCGGCCGGCTGCTGCGGCGCCTGGCACTGCTGCTGTCGGTGATCCTGCTGGCCAGTAGTTTGAGCGCCTACTGGAGTGCCCGGCACGCGGCGGATACGGCCTATGACCGTACCCTGCTGGCTTCGGCGCGCACGGTGGCTGATGGTCTTTACAGTACCGACGGGCTATTGCGTGCCAATGTGCCTTATCTGGCGCTGGACACCTTCGCTTATGACAGCGCCGGGCGTATCTATTATCAGGTGCTGGGGGTCGATGGCGAGCTGGTATCGGGTTACGAAGACCTGCCGGCCGCGCCGCCCAACACCCCGCGTACCGAGGATTATCCCGCTTTGGCGCACTTTTATGATGGCGTTTACCGTAATCAGGGTGTGCGCGTTGTCAGTCTGCTGCAGCCAGTCAGCGAGCCGCAGCTCAATGGCATGGCTGAAATTCGTGTGGCAGAAACTCAGGGCGCGCGTGAGCGCATGGCGCGCGCATTGCTGATTGGCACCTTATGGCGCATGGGGCTGCTCTCGGTCAGTGCGCTGTTATTGGTCTGGTTGGCGGTGAATCTCGCCCTGCGGCCGCTGGAGGCGCTGCGGCGTGAGGTGGCTGAGCGTGCCAGCAACGATTTGCACCCGCTAGCCGATGCCGGTCTGCCGCGTGAGGTACAACCACTGGTAGAGGCTTTGAATCAGTTCAATGAACGGTTACGTGGTGTGTTCGAGCGACAATCGCAGTTCATCGCCGATGCTGCTCATGAGCTGCGAACGCCGCTGGCAGCGCTCAAGGCGCGCATTACCCTGGGCTTGCGCGCCGAGGAGCCCGAGCAATGGCGCAGCACGCTCGAGCAGGTAGCCCTGCAAGGAGACTGGCTGACGTTGCTGGCCAACCAGTTGCTGTCGCTGGCACGTATCGAGAGCGGCGCGCGCGCCATCACCGAGGGCGGTGCGCAGCGTATCGACCTCGCCCAGCTGGCGCGTGAGCTGGGGCTGGCCATGGCGCCACTGGCCCATGCGCGAGGTGTGTCACTGGCGCTGGAGGCGGATCAACCGATGTGGATCGACGGTGAGCCGACGCTGCTCAACGAGTTGCTGAACAACCTGCTGGATAACGCACTGGCACACACACCAGCCGGTGGCAACCTGATCATTCGCGCACTGGCGCCATCGGTGCTGGAGGTCGAAGACGACGGCCCGGGTATTCCCGAGGCCGAGCATGAAAAGGTTTTCGAGCGTTTCTACCGGCGCAGCAATCTGGGCAGCGGTGCAGGGCTCGGCCTGGCCATCGTCGGCGAAATCTGTCGCGCCCATCAGGCCCGAATCAGCCTGCATCAGGTACAGCCGCATGGCCTGCGCGTACGCGTCGAGTTTCCGCTGTCAGTGGCTGAGACTTAGCGGCTGTTGAATCTCCAGCAGGTACTGGGAAACCTTGCCGCTGTCGCGCAGTTGCTTCAGACCACGATTGAAGCGCTGCATCAGTTCGGCATTGCCCGGTACCTCTCGTGACAACAGCAGATGCAGGCTGTCGCTGCGCAAGGGTTTGCCATGAAAGCTCAGGCGCTGGCGTTCGGCAGCGCTGAATTTCTGATAGAGCAGGTCGAAGCCCACCACCTTGTCCACGGGAAACAGATCGATGCGTCCGGCCAGCAACTGGCGCAGGCCCTGTTCATCACCGGTTACTCGCGTCACCTTGAGTTCTCTGGCGGCTTCGGCGCGTTGAAAGGCATCTCCGTAGTCATAGCCACGAGTGCCGGCAATGCGCAGGCCGCGTAGATCCTCGACATCGCTCCAGTCAAACGCATGGATCTTGCGGTGAAACAGGTAGTAGCCACTTTCGACCACCGGCTCGCTGATATGAAAGTGCTGCTCGCGTTCGGGGCTGGCAAGCCAAACGGCGCTGCCGTCGCGCAGACCCTGTTCGGCCATTTTCAGCGAGCGGGCCCAGGGATGGAATTCCCACCGTACTTCGACACCCTGTAACGCGAACGCCTCGGTGACGATGCGTGATGCTACGCCATGGTGGGGCAGGGCTTCACCGAGGTAGGGCGGCCATTCGCCGTTGGTCAGACGTACCTGTTGGGCAGCGTGGGCGCTGCCGAACAACAGGATGAGCAGGATGAATGCGTTACGCATGGCTCTACTTCCTCAAGCGAGTCGTTTGAGTGTAGAGGCATTTTGTGATCTGCATCCCTGTAGATCACCCTTCGGGCCGTCGCGCAGCGACGTCAAAAATTGCTCCCGACAATTTTTGCCATCCGTGGCTAGGTGCTTTTATTGCAGCATGCCCATGGCCGCTTCCATGGCGGCGGAGAGGTCTTCGTCAGCCTGCATGTCGACCTGCGGATCCAGTCCCAGCTTGGCGAACGCTGGCACCTTGCTCCAGTCCAGCTGGGTGTAAGGGTGCTCGCTGCCCAGGTAGCTTTGCAGCGTTGCGACCTGGACGATGTCGACGTAGTCGACCTTGGCCGAGTCGCGGGTGAAGTTGAGGTACTGGCTGGGCACGATGGCGATGGGCTCGGGAAATTCCCAGGTGCGCAGGATCTTGTCGCCGATGATCGGGTGAATCTGCTCGATCACGTGGTTGAGGCTGATGGAGTCGGCCAGCAGTTCATTGTGTTCTTCGGCGTAGGTGAGAATCGGCAGCACGCCAATCTGGTGCACCAGGCCGGCGAGCGTGGCCTGATCGGGCATCAGGCGGGTGTAGTGGCGGCACAGTACATGGCAGATGCCGGCGATCTCGGTGCTCTTGTTCCACACTTCGCGCATCTTGCGGTCGACCACGTCGCTGGTGGCCTGGAACATCTGCTCCATGGCCAGGCCGGTGGCCAGGTTGCAGGTGTAGTTGATGCCCAGGCGGCTGACCGCCATCTGCAGGTCGGTGATTTCCTTGTTGCTACGCAGCAGCGGGCTGTTGACCACCTTGATGATGCGCGCGGTCAGTGCGGCATCGTTACCGATCACCTTGCTGATCTGCGGGATGCCCACGTCCGGGTCTTCGGCTGCTTCGCGAACCCGCAGTGCGACTTCGGGCAGGGTGGGCAGAACCAGTTCATCGTTCTCGATGGCCTGGATCAGCTCCTGTTGGACTTTTTCGGCAAGCTTGCTCATGAAATGGCTCTCTTAGGCGATCCGGTGCGGCGCCGTGAAGTGTAGTCAGCGCTGGATTTCCTTGTCGGCATCCAGCTGATAGGGCAGTTCGAGCAGATCAAGGGTTGGCCCCTCGCTGCTGGCGAGATGAATGCGGCCGTCGTCCACGGCATCTTCCTGCAATACGGCGAGCAGTTCCACGGTGTCACCGGCTTGTGCCGCCACGACCACTTCGCCAACGCTGGAGCCATGAACGGGCGAGAACAGTTCGACGCCGACGGCCGGCACAGCCGCGCCGACCAGGCGCAGGCGTTGCAGACGACGCTTGAGTTTGCCCAGGTATTGCATGCGCGCGACGATTTCCTGGCCGGTATAGCAGCCTTTCTTGAAACTGACGCCGCCCAGTGCCTGTAGATTGATCATCTGCGGAATGAACCGCTCACGCGTCGCGCCGAACACCTGGCCCACGCCCGCACGGATCTGAGCCAGCAGCCAGTCGTTCAGTGGCGCGTGTGGCAGGCGTGCGGCCAGCTTGGCTTGTAGTGCTTGCGCGTCCTCTGTTGGTGCCCAGAGTTCGGCACGGCCATCGCTCAGGCGTACGGCAAGCAACGAGTCGGTGCGGGTGATGGCGTCGCTGGCAGCTCCCAACTGCAGGCCAAGCTCGTTCAGTACGGCATCACCGCCAGCCAGGCCGAAACGCACCCAGGCGCTGCTTTCATCGCTGAGCCTGGATTTGGAGAACACCGCATATTTCTGCAGGTCGGCCTGCTGCGACTCGATCAGCTCACGGGCCATGGCCAGCAGGTAGCCGTCTTCCACCGGGACGATGCGAAAGCTTGAGAGCATGCGGCCCTTGGGCGTGCAGCGGGCGCCAAGGCTGGAGTGGTTGTCATTCAGGTAATTGAGGTTGCAGGTCACTTGGCCCTGCAGGAATTTGGCAGCATCCTCGCCGCGTACGGCGAGCAGGCCTTCGTGATCGAGAAGGGTGAAGTAAGCGCTATCGGCCATGGTGCAAGTCGAATCACTGGATAAAGGTCAGGGGTCTCATCATAAGATCAGCCGCAAGTCGCAAGCTACAAGCTTCAAACAAAAGCGTGGAAAAAGCCCCTACGTTGCCTTGTCATACGGGCTCGCGTATGGCCTCCAGTATGCTGTCGCTACTGCTATACTGCCGGCCTCGTTCGAGGAGTCCGTTGCATGGTTGAGCAAAGTGAACTGAATCGCCTGTTCTGGCATAGCCGTCGTGGCATGCTGGAGCTGGATGTATTGCTGGTGCCGTTCGTCCAGGAGGTCTACGCGACCCTGGATGCCGAGAACCAGGCGCGTTACCGCAAGCTGCTGGAGTGCGAGGATCAGGACATGTTCGGCTGGTTCATGCAGCGCGGCGAGCCTGAGGATGCTGACCTGCGCCATATCGTGCGCATGATCCTGGACCGTGTCCAACCCAAGTGATGCCTTCGAGTGCCGTTGGCAGCCCTCACGCTGGCTGCTGAGGCTCTACCTGTCGGTCTTGGCGCTGGCCTTGCTGGCGCCCTGGCTGGCTGACATTCCCCTCTGGTCAAAGCTGCTGTCACTGGTGGCATGCCTGGCGCATGCAGCCTGGGTGCTGCCGCGACACGTCTTATTGACTGCGCCACAGGCCATCACGGGTTTGCGTCGTGATGGATTCGGCTGGCATATGTACAGCGTTGCAGCAGGCTGGCAGGCAGTGCAACTGCGCCCGGACAGCCTGGCGTTGCCGCTGACGGTGGTGCTGCGCTATCGCCTGCCAGGCCAGCGTTTCAGTCGAGGGCTGTGCATTGCCCGTGATGCGTTGGCGCCCGAGCAGCACCGGCGCCTGCGCTTGCGGCTGAAGTTCAGCCGGCGGCGCTGGGCTGAGCCTGGGGCGCCGGGGTCAGGATAGTGTCACGTGCTTCGGCCAGCTGCTCCGGATAGTCGAGGGTGTAGTGCAGGCCGCGACTCTCACGGCGCTGCATGGCCGAGGTAATCATCAGTTCAGCCACCAGCGCCAGATTGCGCAGTTCGATCAGGTCGCGACTGACCTTGTAATTGCTGTAGAACTCATCGATCTCGTCGAGCAGCAGGCGCACGCGATGCTGGGCGCGCTGCAGGCGTTTGTTGGTGCGCACGATACCGACGTAGTCCCACATGAAGCGCCGTAGTTCATCCCAGTTGTGGGCGATGATCACATCTTCGTCCGAGTCGGTTACCTGGCTGGCGTCCCAGCCGGGCAGGTTGGCCGGCATGCCGACGGTGTCCAGCTGTTCGCTGATATCGGCACAGGCCGAGCGTGCATAGACGAAGCACTCGAGCAGCGAATTGCTGGCCATGCGGTTGGCGCCATGCAGGCCGGTAAAGCTGGTTTCACCGATGGCGTACAGGCCGGGCACGTCGGTGCGACCGTGCTGATCGACCACGACGCCGCCGCAGGTGTAATGTGCGGCCGGCACCACCGGTATGGCCTGTTGGGTGATATCGATGCCAAAGCCCAGGCAGCGTTCGTAAACGGTGGGGAAGTGGCTCTTGATGAACTCGGCCGGCTTGTGGCTGATATCCAGATAGACGCAGTCGATGCCCAGACGCTTCATTTCATGGTCGATGGCGCGGGCGACGATGTCGCGCGGCGCCAGTTCGGCGCGCTCATCGAAGCGCTGCATGAAGCGTTCGCCATTGGGCAGTTTGAGCAGGCCACCTTCGCCGCGCACGGCTTCGGTGATCAGGAAACTCTTGGCCTGCGGGTGATACAGGCAGGTGGGATGGAACTGATTGAACTCCAGGTTGCCGACGCGGCAGCCGGCGCGCCAGGCCATGGCGATGCCATCGCCACAGGCGCCGTCCGGGTTGCTGGTGTAGAGATAGACCTTGGCGGCACCGCCGGTGGCGAGAATCACGAAGCGCGCGCTGAAGGTATCCACCTCGCCGCGAGCACGGTCGAGTACGTAAGCCCCAAGGCAGCGCTCACCGTCCAGACCGAGCTTGCGTTCGGTAATCAGGTCGACGGCGACGCGCTGCTCCAGCAATTCGATGTTCGAGCGTTGCCTGGCCTGTTCCAGCAGCGTGTTGAAAATCGCTGCGCCGGTGGCATCGGCGGCGTGAATGATGCGTCGATGACTGTGGCCACCCTCGCGAGTCAGATGAAATTCGAAGCCGCCATCCTCGCGTGCGGTTTCGTCATCGCGGGTAAAGGGTACGCCCTGGTCGATCAGCCACTGGATGGCTTCGCGGCTGTGTTCCACGGTGAAGCGCACGGCGTCTTCACGACACAGGCCGGCGCCGGCTATCAGGGTGTCGGCGACGTGGGATTCGACCGTGTCGGTGTCGTCCAGTACGGCCGCTACGCCGCCTTGCGCCCAGTAGGTGGAGCCGTTGGCCAGGTTGCCTTTGCTCAGCACTGCAATGCGCAGATGGCTGGGGAGTGTCAGGGCGAGGGTCAGGCCGGCAGCACCGCTACCGATGATCAGTACGTCGTGCTGGAAATGTTGGCTCATGTCCGAGTTCCGCAGGTAAGCGAGCCCTAGTATATAGAGAGGGGCATCGGCACAATAGACGACTTATGACCGACTGCTGTGCTCAGGAACTTTTTTAGGCATTAAGGTTCCATAGAGGGTCGCCCATATAAGGGAGAGCGTTTGCGCGTGCCTGCATCTGACGTCAGCGACAGGTGTGGAGATGGGCGGCGATAAGATTATTTGCACGAGCGGAGAGGTTCCGCTGGTGCCGTTCCTGGCAGAGGGCAGAAAAACTCTGCAGGAAGCTTGCTTGGAGGGGAGAACTTTTGCGTAAGGCCCGAGTCTATCTTTGCAAGTTGATTGGCCTTCGGCTGCAGGCCTCCTCCAGGCGTCATGAGGAGAATCCATGCTAACCCAGGAAGACGATCAGCAACTGGTCGAGCGAGTGCAGCGCGGCGACAAGCGTGCCTTCGATCTGTTGGTGCTGAAGTATCAGCACAAGATCCTCGGTCTGATCGTGCGATTCGTGCACGACACTCACGAGGCTCAGGATGTCGCTCAGGAAGCGTTCGTAAAAGCTTACCGAGCGCTTGGAAACTTTCGCGGTGACAGCGCGTTCTACACATGGCTGTATCGCATCGCCATCAACACGGCGAAGAATTACCTGGTATCGCGCGGCCGTCGGCCGCCGGATAGCGATGTCAGCAGCGATGATGCGGAGTTCTACGATGGCGATCATGGCCTCAAGGACATCGAGTCACCGGAGCGGGCATTGCTGCGAGATGAGATCGAGGCCACCGTGCATCGAACCATCGCCCAGCTGCCAGACGACTTGCGCACGGCCCTGACCTTGCGCGAGTTCGAAGGCTTGAGTTATGAGGACATTGCCAATGTGATGCAGTGTCCGGTAGGTACGGTGCGTTCACGGATCTTCCGTGCGCGTGAGGCAATCGATAAGTCCCTGCAGCCTCTGTTGCAGGAAACCTGAGACAGCGGCGACAGCCAAGAGAGGACGCCATGAGTCGTGAAACCCTGCAGGAATCGCTGTCCGCGGTGATGGATAGCGAAGCGGACGAACTGGAACTGCGGCGAGTGCTGGCAGCGAGCGAGGATGGCGAGTTGCGTGGTACCTGGTCGCGTTACCAGATTGCCCGTGCTGCCATGCATCGTGAGTTGCTGGTGCCGCAATTGGATATCGCGTCGGCGGTTTCCGCAGCGCTGGCCGAGGAGGCCGCTCCGGCCCGCAAGACACCAATCTGGCGTAGCGTCGGGCGTGTGGCTGTCGCTGCTTCGGTAACCGTTGCAGTGCTCGCAGGTGTGCGTTTCTACAACCAGGATGACCTGGCGGGTGCTCAACTGGCTCAGCAGGGCGCTTCTCCGGTACTCTCGATGCCGCAAGTGCAAGGCCCCGCATTGCTCGCCGGCTACAACGCAAGCGAGGAAGCTGCTGAGTCGGCCCAGGTTGGGACTGCCAGCTGGCATGAGCAGCGTCTGCCCAGCTATCTGCGTCAACATGCGCAGGAAGCTGTGATGGGTGCCGGTGAAACCGCTCTGCCTTATGCCCGGGCTGCGAGTCTGGAAAACCGCTAAGCGCTAAGGAGTCTCATGCGCGCAATCCCCCTCTACGTTCTCGGAGGTCTGCTGGCTCTGCCGGTTCAGGCCTCCGATGTGCAGGATTTGCTCGGTCGCCTTGCTGTGGCTGAGCGTCAGCAAAGCTTCCAGGGCACGTTCATTTATGAACGCAACGGAAGCTTCTCCACTCATGCGGTATGGCATCGGGTGGATGAGGGGGGCGAGGTTCGTGAGCGCCTTCTGCAGCTCGACGGCCCTGCGCAGGAGGTGTTGAAAGTCGATGGACAGGCGCAGTGCATCACCGGAGCACTGGCCGAACAGATCAGTGACGGGCAGTCATGGCCTGCGCGTCATCTGGATGCAGAGCAGCTGGGTAACTGGTATGACATGCGTATCGTCGGCCAGTCACGCATCGCCAATCGACCGACCATTGTCCTGGTGCTGACGCCCAGGGATCAGCACCGATACGGCTTTGAGTTGCATCTTGACCGGGACACCGGTCTGCCGCTGAAGTCGCTCTTGCTCAACGAGCGTGGCCAGCTCCTCGAGCGCTTCCAGTTCACTCAACTGGATATTTCCACGCCTGTTGCGGATGCCATGCAGCCAAGCTCGAATTGCAAGCCGGTGCGCCTAAAACCTGCTGACAGCATGGCAGACGGTCGCTGGCGCTCGGATTGGCTGCCGCCGGGGTTTGTCCTGAATACGGCGCAACTGCGTCGTGGCTCTGCTGCAGATGCCCCTGTCGCCTATCTGATGTACGGCGACGGGCTGGCGCGGTTCTCGGTGTTCATCGAGCCTTTGCAGGGCGCCGGTGTCGAAGATGCACGCAGTCAGCTGGGGCCGACGGTCGCCGTTTCCAGGCGCATGAGTACAGAGTCCGGTGATGTGATGGTCACGGTCGTAGGTGAGATTCCTCTGGGCACTGCCGAGCGCATTGCGTTGTCAGTACGTGCCGGAGCCCCTGAACAGGCCAGTCAATGATCGAGGAGCAGGGGCGTGTCGTGTCGCTCGAGCCTGGCGCTGTCTGGGTCGAGACCCTGCGCAAGAGCACCTGTTCCAGTTGTTCGGCCAATGCAGCCTGTGGTCAGGGGCTGATGGATCGTCTCGGCGTGGGGCGTCAGCGTGGTTATGTTCGCGCGCTGACCCAGGTGCAACTGGCCGTTGGTGATACCGTGATCATCGGGGTGCGCGAAGATCTGTTGGTGCGCAGCTCGATTCTTGTCTACCTACTTCCTCTTCTTGGTCTGTTCGCTGCTGCGCTGCTGGCGGATGGCTTGATGCTGCCTGAGCCGTTGGTGATTGTCGCCGGCCTGAGTGGTCTGTTGCTCAGTTGGCTGCTGGTGCGCTGGCACGCTGCCCGCGTTGCCGAGAACCCTGCCTTGCAACCCGTTGTCCTACGTACGCTGCTGGTGCCTGCGCCGGTGGTGTGTTGAGTGTGTTCGCGTTTTACATGGGGAGTTGTCGTTCGATGAGAAAGCTCAAGTCCATTGCGCCGTTGTTGGCGGTTGCCTTGCTCTGGGGACAGAGCTTGTTGGCTCAGGCCAGCCTGCCTGATTTCACTGATCTGGTAGAGGAAGCCTCGCCTGCGGTGGTCAATATCAGTACCCGGCAGAAGATGCCCGAGCGCGCCGTTGCCGGCCATCCGGCGCTGCCTGATCTGGAAGGCCTGCCGCCGATGTTCCGCGAGTTCTTCGAGCGCAGCATTCCGCAGGCGCCGCGTAATCCGGGCGGCCGCCAGCGTGAGGCGCAGTCGTTGGGCTCCGGCTTCATCATTTCCCCCGATGGCTACATCATGACCAACAATCATGTGGTTGCCGATGCCGATGAGATCATCGTGCGTCTGTCCGACCGTAGCGAACTGGAAGCCAAGCTCATCGGCGCAGACCCGCGCAGTGACGTCGCGCTGCTCAAGGTCGAGGGCAAGGATTTGCCCGTGGTGCGCCTGGGCAAGGCCGATGACCTCAAGGTTGGCGAGTGGGTGCTGGCCATCGGTTCGCCGTTCGGTTTCGATCATTCGGTGACGGCCGGTATCGTCAGTGCCAAGGGGCGTAACCTGCCAAGCGACAGCTACGTGCCGTTCATCCAGACCGATGTGGCGATCAACCCCGGTAACTCCGGCGGCCCGCTGTTCAACCTGAAGGGTGAAGTGGTCGGTATCAACTCGCAGATCTTCACCCGTTCCGGCGGTTTCATGGGATTGTCCTTCGCCATTCCGATGGAAGTGGCCATGCAGGTGGCCGACCAGCTCAAGGCTGACGGCAAGGTCACGCGCGGCTGGCTCGGTGTGGTGATTCAGGAAGTGAACAAGGATCTGGCCGAGTCCTTCGGTCTCGACAAGCCGGCTGGCGCGCTGGTCGCGCAGGTGCTTGAAGATGGCCCTGCGGACAAGGGTGGCCTGCAGGTCGGTGACGTGATTCTCAGCCTCAATGGCAAGCCGATCATCATGTCGGCTGACCTGCCGCATCTGGTCGGTGGCTTGAAGCCCGGTGAGAAGGCCGAGCTGAACGTGGTTCGCGACGGCTCCCGCAGGAAGCTCGATGTGACGGTCGGCACGCTGCCGGAAGAGGGGCAGGAGCTGGCCTCATCCGGCTCGGCTCAGGGTGGCGAGCGCAGCAGTAATCGTCTGGGGGTGAGCGTCGTTGAGCTGACGGCCGAGCAGAAGAAGGGCCTCGACCTCAAGGGCGGCGTGGTGGTCAAGGAAGTGCTCAGCGGCCCGGCAGCGATGATCGGCCTGCGCCCTGGTGACGTGATCACGCACCTGAACAATCAGGCCATCGATTCCACCGCCACCTTCGCTGCAGTAGCTCAGGAGTTGCCGAAGAATCGTTCGGTGTCCATGCGCGTGCTGCGTCAGGGGCGTGCCAGCTTCATCACCTTCAAGCTGGCCGAGTAATCCTCCGGCAATACCGCAGAAGGGCGCTTTCGAGCGCCCTTCTGCGTCTCTGCGCCAGACGTGACGTGGTCGCGAGGGATCGGGTACAATCCCCGGCTATTTTCGGCAAGCGTCTTGCCCGTGCCTTCTTTGAGTGTTGATCTGTGAGTGACCTGAGTCATATCCGCAATTTTTCCATCATTGCCCACATTGACCACGGCAAGTCCACCTTGGCTGACCGTTTCATCCAGATGTGCGGCGGCCTCACCGCGCGTGAAATGGAGGCTCAGGTTCTGGACTCCATGGATCTGGAGCGTGAACGCGGCATTACCATCAAGGCTCACAGCGTCACGCTGCATTACAAGGCGCAGGACGGTAAAACCTATCAGCTGAACTTCATCGATACCCCCGGTCACGTGGACTTCACCTATGAAGTCTCGCGCTCGCTGGCGGCGTGCGAAGGTGCATTGCTGGTGGTCGATGCCGGCCAGGGCGTCGAGGCGCAGTCGGTTGCCAACTGTTACACCGCCATCGAGCAGGGGCTGGAAGTGATGCCCGTGCTGAACAAGATGGACCTGCCGCAGGCCGACCCGGATCGCGTCAAGGACGAGATCGAGAAGATCATCGGCATCGATGCCACCGACGCCGTGGCCTGCAGTGCCAAGAGCGGCATGGGCGTGGACGAGGTGCTCGAACGCCTGGTGCAGACCATTCCGGCGCCGACCGGCGAGATCGATGCGCCGCTGCAGGCGCTGATCATCGATTCCTGGTTCGACAACTACCTGGGCGTGGTCTCGCTGGTGCGTGTGCGCCAGGGGCGGGTGAAGAAGGGCGACAAGATTCTGGTCAAGTCCACCGGCAAGGTGCACCTGGTCGACAGCGTCGGTGTCTTCACCCCGAAGCACACCGCCACCGCTGATCTGAAAGCCGGTGAAGTGGGCTTCATCATCGCCAGCATCAAGGACATTCACGGTGCGCCGGTCGGTGACACCCTGACCCTGTCCTCGACCCCCGAGGTCGAAGTGCTGCCGGGCTTCAAGAAGATCCAGCCGCAGGTCTACGCGGGCCTGTTCCCGGTCAGCTCCGATGATTTCGAGGACTTCCGCGATGCCCTGCAGAAGCTGACCCTCAACGATTCGTCACTGCAATATGCGCCGGAAAGTTCCGATGCGCTGGGCTTTGGCTTCCGTTGCGGTTTCCTCGGCATGCTGCACATGGAGATCATCCAGGAGCGCCTGGAGCGCGAGTACGACCTGGACCTGATCACCACTGCGCCGAGCGTGATCTACGAGATCGAGCTCAAGACCGGTGAAACCATCACCGTCGACAACCCGTCCAAGCTGCCGGACGTCTCGGCTGTGGCTGACTTCCGCGAACCGATCGTCACCGCCACCATTCTGGTGCCGCAGGAGCACCTGGGTAACGTGATTACCCTGTGCATCGAGAAGCGTGGTGTGCAGCGTGACATGCAATTCCTCGGTTCGCAGGTTCAGGTTCGCTACGACCTGCCGATGAACGAAGTAGTGCTGGACTTCTTCGACCGTCTGAAGTCGACCAGCCGCGGTTATGCCTCGCTGGACTATCATTTCGACCGCTACCAGTCGGCCAATCTGGTCAAGCTTGACGTGTTGATCAACGGCGACAAGGTCGATGCCCTGGCGCTGATCGTGCACCGCGACAACGCCGCCTACAAAGGCCGCGCGTTGACCGAGAAGATGAAGGAACTGATTCCTCGGCAGATGTTCGATGTGGCGATCCAGGCAGCCATTGGCGGCCAGATCATCGCGCGCACCACTGTCAAGGCGCTCAGAAAGAACGTACTGGCCAAATGTTACGGTGGCGACGTGAGCCGTAAGAAGAAACTGCTCGAAAAGCAGAAGGCCGGTAAGAAACGCATGAAGCAGGTCGGCAACGTGGAAATTCCACAGGAAGCCTTCCTCGCGGTGCTCAGGTTGGATAGCTAAGGCTCTATGTCGATCAATTTCCCGCTCCTGTTGGTTATCGCGGTCGCCGTTTGCGGCTTCCTGGCCCTGATCGATCTGATTCTGCTGGCTCCGCGCCGCCGTGCGGCGATTGCGGCGTACCAGGGGCGGGTCGACGATCCCGACGACAGGGTGCTGGAGCGCCTGAGCAAGGAACCCTTGCTGGTCGAGTACGGCAAGTCCTTTTTCCCGGTGCTGGCCATCGTGCTGGTGTTGCGTTCGTTCCTGGTCGAGCCGTTCCAGATTCCGTCCGGGTCGATGAAGCCGACCCTGGAAGTGGGCGACTTCATTCTGGTCAACAAGTTCGCCTACGGCATTCGCCTGCCGGTGATCGACCAGAAGATCATCGAAGTGGACAACCCGCAGCGCGGCGATGTGATGGTATTCCGCTACCCCAGCGATCCCCGTATCAACTACATCAAGCGTGTGGTGGGGTTGCCGGGGGATCGCATCGAGTACACCCAGAGCAAGCGTTTGCTGGTCAATGGCGAGCCGGTGGCCGAGACGCTGATCAGTGAAGAGCCGGGTAGCCTGGGTGGCGCGATGCTCTACCAGGAGCGCCTGGGCCAGGCCGAGCACACCATCCGCAAGGAAATGACCCGCATGCGCCGTGAGCCCGGTGGCCAATGGGTGGTGCCCGAAGGGCACTACTTCATGATGGGCGACAACCGCGACAACTCCAACGACAGCCGTTACTGGCGTGACCGCCATATCCCTCAGGAACTGTGGGGCATGGTTCCGGACGATCATATCGTCGGCAAGGCCTTCGCCATCTGGATGAGCTGGCCGGAACCCAAGACCGGCAATCTGCCCAATTTCTCGCGGGTCGGCCTGATTCATTGAGCACTGGCGCGCTGTTCAATACAGCGCCACAGGCTATAAATAGCGTAGCCGTCAGGCTTTCCGACAAGACCGTTCATTGGGGATACACATGACTTTCGCGCGCTCGCAGCAGGGGCTTTCCATTCTGGGTTGGCTGGTGGTTCTGGCCGTGGTGGCATTTTTTGCCAGCACCGCGTTCAAGATGTTGCCGCACTATATGGATTACATGTCGCTGGAGAAGATCATCACCTCGGTCGAAACCGACAAGGCTGCAGATGTTCGTACCGTCGGCGAGTTTTACAACCACGTCAGCAAGGGGATGCAGGTCAACAATATCCGTGATCTGAACCTGCGTGATGTGCTCAAGGTGACGCAGGAGAACAATGAATTCCGCGCTCACCTCAAATATGAAAAACGTGAGCCGCTGATCGAGAACCTCGATCTGGTGGTCAATTTCGATAAAGAATTTCGTGTACGAATGCCGTGAACCCTGACCTTTCCCGCCTCGAGCGCAAGCTCGGCTATCGCTTCAAGGACCAGGACCTGATGGTTCTGGCCCTGACCCATCGCAGTTTCGCCGGCCGCAACAATGAGCGGCTGGAATTTCTCGGTGATGCCATCCTCAATTTCGTAGCAGGTGAAGCGCTGTTCGAGCGTTTCCCGCAAGCCCGTGAGGGCCAGTTGTCGCGCCTGCGTGCGCGCCTGGTCAAGGGCGAGACGCTGGCCGTGCTGGCCCGTGGTTTTGAACTTGGCGAATACCTGCGCCTGGGCTCCGGTGAGCTGAAGAGCGGTGGTTTTCGTCGTGAGTCGATCCTCGCCGATGCGCTCGAAGCGCTGATCGGTGCCATCTACCTGGATGCCGGCATGGACGCCGCGCGTGAGCGCGTGCTGGACTGGCTGACCGGCGAGCTCGATGGCCTGACCCTGGTCGACACCAACAAGGATCCGAAAACGCGGCTGCAGGAGTTTCTGCAGTCACGTGCCTGTGAACTGCCTCGTTACGAGGTGGTGGACATTCAGGGTGAGCCGCACTGCCGTACCTTCATGGTCGAGTGCCAGGTTTCCCTGCTTAATGAAAAGACCCTGGGCCAGGGCGGCAGCCGGCGTATCGCCGAGCAGGTCGCTGCGGCTGCGGCGCTGATCGCCCTCGGGGTGGAGAATGGCAATGACTGATGCACCTGTAACGCGCTGCGGCTACGTCGCCATCGTCGGCCGGCCCAACGTGGGCAAGTCGACGTTGCTCAACCACATCCTAGGGCAGAAGCTGGCGATCACTTCGCGCAAACCGCAGACCACCCGTCACAACATGCTCGGGATCAAGACCGAAGGCAACGTGCAGGCTGTCTACGTCGATACGCCGGGTTTGCACAAGCACAACGACAAGGCGCTCAACCGCTACATGAACCGCAGCGCCTCGAGCGCACTGAAGGACGTCGATGTGGTGGTGTTCGTGGTCGACCGTACGCGCTGGACCGATGAAGATCAGCTGGTGCTGGAAAAGGTGCAGCACGTCAAATGCCCGATCCTGCTGGCGGTGAACAAGGCCGACCGTCTGGAAGACAAGAGCGAGCTGCTGCCGCACCTGAACTGGCTGGCCGAGCAGTTGCCGCAGGCCGAGATCGTGCCGATTTCCGCGTTGCAGGGGCAGAACCTAGACACTCTGGAGAAGCTGGTGGGTGAGCGCCTGCCGGAGTCCGAACACTTCTACCCGGAAGACCAGATCACCGACCGCTCCAGCCGCTTCCTCGCAGCCGAACTGATCCGTGAGAAGATCATGCGTCAGCTCGGTGCCGAGTTGCCGTACCAGATCACCGTGGAGATCGAAGAGTTCAAGCAGGAAGGCCGCATTCTGCACATCCACGGCCTGATCCTGGTAGAGCGCGACGGACAGAAGAAGATCATCATCGGCGACAAGGGCGAGCGCATCAAACGCATTGGTGCCGATGCGCGCAAGGACATGGAAACCATGTTCGACTCCAAGGTGATGCTAAACCTCTGGGTCAAGGTCAAAGGCGGTTGGTCCGACGACGAACGCGCCCTGCGTTCATTGGGTTACCTGGATTGAGTCATCTGCCGCCAGCTCAGTGCTGCGCGGCTTTTGCCTGAGGCTTGCAACGTGCAGCTTGCCGCTTATGTCTTGCATAGCCGTCCCTACAAGGAAAGCAGCGCCCTGGTGGATTTCTTCACTGCCCAGGGCCGTATTCGCGCGGTGCTGCGCGCCGCGCGCGGCAAGGTCGGCAGCATTGCCCGGCCGTTCGCCCCGCTGGAGCTGGAACTGCGCGGGCGCGGCGAGCTGAAGAGCGTTGGGCGCCTGGAAAGCGTCGGTATACCCTTGCTGCTCACCGGCGAAGCGTTGTTTTCCGGGCTTTACCTCAACGAGTTGCTGATCCGTCTGCTGCCCGCCGAAGACCCGCATCCATCGATGCTCGAACACTACGCCCTGACTTTGCAGGCGCTGGCTGCCGGGCGGCCGCTGGAGCCGCTGCTGCGTGCGTTCGAATGGCGTTTGCTGGATGACTTGGGCTATGGTTTCGCCCTGGATCGGGATCAGTACGATAGTCCCATCGATCCGGCCGGGTTGTATCGCTGGCAGCAGGACATCGGCCTGGTGCCGGTACTGCAACTGCAACCCGGGGTATTTCAGGGCCGCGAACTGCTGGCCATGGCCGAAGCCGACTGGCAGACGCCGGGCGCGCTGGCTGCGGCCAAGCGCCTGATGCGCCAGGCGCTGGCACCCCATCTTGGCGGTAGGCCCCTGGTCAGCCGCGAACTTTTCATGACGCTCAAGGAGTCCAAGCGTGACTGAGGCCAATCGTATTCTGCTCGGCGTGAACATCGACCACGTCGCCACCCTGCGTCAGGCTCGCGGTACGCGCTACCCGGACCCGGTCAAGGCCGCGCTGGACGCCGAAGAAGCCGGTGCTGACGGCATTACCGTGCACCTGCGTGAAGACCGTCGGCACATCCAGGACCGCGATGTGCGCGTACTGGCTGACGTGTTGCAAACGCGGATGAACTTCGAGATGGGCGTTACCGACTTCATGCTCGGTTTCGCCGAGCAGATTCGCCCGGCGCATGTCTGCCTGGTGCCGGAAACCCGCCAGGAGTTGACCACCGAAGGCGGTCTGGACGTGGCTGGCCAGGAGGCGCGCATCGCCGCAGCGGTGGAGCGCTTGTCACTGGCTGGCTGCGAAGTGTCGCTGTTCATCGATGCCGAGGAACGGCAGATCGAGGCGGCCATGCGCGTCGGCGCGCCGGCCATCGAGCTGCACACCGGGCGCTACGCCGACGCCCACACGGCGGAAGAGGCGGCGCAGGAGCTGGCGCGGATTCGTGACGGAGTGATCTGCGGCCTCAACCACGGGCTGATCGTCAACGCCGGTCACGGCCTGCACTACCACAACGTCGAGGCGGTGGCAGCGATCACGGGGATCAACGAGCTGAACATCGGCCATGCGCTGGTCTCTCACGCTCTGTTCGTCGGCTTCAAGCAGGCTGTCGCCGAGATGAAGGCGCTGATCGTCGCCGCTGCCGAGCGCGGCTAAGCGCTTTCAGGGCGCTTGGGGAGCGCCGGGCCGCTCAGGTTCGCGCAATCCCGGTTCCTCGGCGCCCGGCAGCCAGTGTTGATGGATGCGGCTGAAACTGCCGTCACGCTTCATGTCATCCAGGGCGTCCTGCCAGCGGCGGATCAGTGCATCGTCGGTGTCGAGTGAGAAGGTGATGTAGCCATAGGAATCTCGGTACGGGAAGGCGACCTCGATTTCGTCCGGACGCAGGTGATCGACCTGTTCCGCCGCTTCCCCGCGTGCGTAGAAGCTCAGATTGTCCGCCACGATCAGGGGTACCCGGCCGCTGCGCAGCAGGCGGAACATCTGCACCGGTTCGTTCACCCCCAACAGATTTTTCATGCCGGCGGCCTGTAGCTCCTGATAGCTGAACCAGTCACGTGGGACGGCAATGTCGCGAAAGGCTGCCAGCTCCTTGCTGTCCCGGATGACGATGCCTGAGCCCCGCAGAGCATAGAAGTTGTCGCGCGCCAGAATGATCGGGCCGACCCATTTGAACAGTGGTTGGCGCTGGCTGTTACGTATGGTGGGGAAGATGGCAGTGTCGGGTGTGGTTTGGACGATGCGATAGGCCCTGGCCCAGGGAACTACCTGCAAGCTGGCTGTCTGGTCGACACGCCGCAGCAGTTCCTCGACCACCTCGACGGCCATACCGGCGGGCTTGCCCTGATTGCTGAAACTGACGGGTGGATATTCCTCGGTATAGAGCTGCAGGGCCTGCACCGTGGAGGGCAAGAGCCATGAAAACAGCAGGAGTAGGGTGGCCGTTCTCATCATTTGACTCGCAAGTTGACGCGAGCCGTGAGCATATCCTATTGCGTAACCGGAGAGTTGATTCAGCTCAGGGCTTGCGCGCCACCAGCACGGCGCGGGTCGGTGCCGGCAGGCCTTCAACGGTGCGGCTGTGATCGGCCGGATCGAGAAATTCGGGCAGCGACTGGAAGCGCATCCACTCGGTCGCACGTTGTTCCTCCACCGAGGTGCGACTGACGTCGACGCAGCGCACGTCCTCGAAACCGGCGCGGCGCAGCCAGCGCTCCAGCGCCGGCACCGAGGGTAGGAACCAGACGTTGCGCATTTGCGCGTAGCGATCTTCCGGCACCAGCACCTGCTCGGCATCGCCTTCGATCACCAGGGTTTCCAGCACCAGTTCGCCGCCCTTGACCAGCGCGTCCTTGAGGTCGAGCAGGTGGTCGATGGGCGAGCGACGATGATAGAGCACGCCCATGGAGAACACCGTGTCGAAGCCCTGCAGCTTGGCTGGCAGTTCCTCGAAGGCCAGCGGCAGGTGCCAGACAGGGTAATCAGGCAGGTAACGCTTCATCGCCAGGAACTGGCAGAGAAACAGCCAGTTGGGGTCGATGCCGACCACGCTGTCGGCACCGGCGCCGAGCATGCGCCACATGTAGTAGCCGTTGCCGCAGCCGACGTCGAGGATACGCTTGCCATGCAGGTCGAGATGCGGGGCGACGCGCTGCCATTTCCAGTCCGAACGCCATTCGGTGTCGATATGCACGCCGAATAGCTCGAACGGGCCCTTGCGCCAGGGAATCAGCCCCTGCAGTGCGGCTTTCAATTGCGCGCGCGTGCCGTCATCACAGGCGCCGCCGAAGGCGAAGCGTTGCACCAGCTCTACCTCGCTCACCGGCAACTCCGGTAGCGCCTGCACGGCACCGTACCAGCGCGGCAGATCGCCGTGACCGATGGCCAGTTTGGCGTCGAGCTGACCGGGCAGCTCACACGCCCAGTCTTGTAGCGGAGTACCGGCCAGTTGCGCCTGCAGGGCGTCGAGATCCAGGTCGCGCATCATGGCAGGGCCACCAGCGAGGCGAAGTTCAGGCACTGGAACCACGGCAGTACCTTGCTGAAACCGGCGGCCAGCAGGCGTTCGCGGTGCTGCTCAAGGCTGTCGGGCAGCATCACCTTTTCGATGGCGCTGCGCTTTTGCGCAATCTCCAGCTCGCTGTAGCCGTTGGCGCGTTTGAAGGCAACGTGCAAGTCGGTCAGTAGGTCGTGCTCGGCGGCATCCTCGAAGCGCAGCTTCTCCGAGAGGATCAGCGCGCCGCCGGGCAGCAGCGCCTGGCGAATGCGCGTGAGCAATTCCAGGCGGCGCTCCGGGGGGATGAACTGCAGGGTGAAGTTGAGCGTGACCAGCGAGGTGGGGTGCAGGTCGAGGGCCAGGATGTCGGCTTCGATCACCTGCACCGGCAGCAGCTCTTGGAACATGGCGTCCTGGGCGTGCAGGTATTCGCGGCAGCGTTCGACCATGGCCGGCGAGTTGTCCACCGCGATCACCTGGCAGCCGTCCGCTTTTACATGGCGGCGCAGTGCCTGGGTCACCGCGCCGAGCGAGGCGCCGAGGTCATACAGCCGGGTATGGGGCTGCGCGAACTGGCCGGCGAGTACGCCGATGTTCTCGACGATGGTCGGGTAGCCGGGCACCGAGCGCTTGATCATGTCGGGGAAGACCCGCACCACGTCCTCGTTGAAGACGAAATCGGGCACCTCGGGCAGAGGCTGGGCGAACAGACGATCAGGTTCTTGGCTCACGGCAATCGCAACGGGTAGCGGTAAAGGCCGGCATTTTAGCCAAGTGCGCGCCTGCCGTCAGGGCTTTCCCGCTGCCTGGCAGGGGTATCAATCGCCTGCTAGGTCTTGGTGCGTTCGAAGGCCGAAGCGGCAATACCCCACTGGCCGAGCCAGTAGGTGAGGATGATGGCATAGGGTGCGGCGTCGAAGCTGACGACGAAGCGATCGATGCCGATCAGGCTGTCGGAGAGCATGAACAGCGTCGCACCGCCGACGGCCAGCCAGGCCGAACGTGTTTGCAGTCCAGGCTGACCGAGACGCGCCAGGGCCCGCCAGAGCATCAGGCAGATTGCCATGGCATAGCAGGCCACCGGAATCAGCAGGCTGCCTAAGCCGCCGCTCGCCAGTACGGCGAACATCGTTGTGCCTGCCAGCAGTGCCAGCAGCAGGGCGGGCAAGGCAAGTCGGCGGCTGTCGGAGCAGTAGGCGCACAGGTAGGCCAGGTGAGCCAGCAGGAAGGCGCCGAGGCCGAATACGAAGAGGTCTTGCGGCCAGTCGAGCAGAATGTCGCCGACCAGTGAACACAGCAGGCCAATGCCGATCCAGCGCCGGTAGGTGCCGGCGGGAGCCTGGCGTAGCCAGAGCAGCAGGGCGATCACCGGGATGCCTTTGCTCAGCAGGCTGAGTTGCACATCACCACTGATCCGGCCGTAGATAAAGACCGCAGCACCCACCAGACCGAGCAGCAACCAGCGCATGATAAGACTCCCTGTGTTATCGGAGGCGCAACTATGGCCAGTGGCCGGACGCTTGCCAATGCGAGAGGTGCCAAAGCGAGTGGCAGATCGTGCCGCCGTACAGTGGGTGAGGGCGATACCTGCACCCACTGCGTTCAGCGTCAGCCTGCAACCAGTACGCGGATGGCTTCCAGGCGCAGGGCAGCCTTGTCGAACATTGCCAGGCTCTGTTCGCGCTGCTCGCGCAGGGCGTTGATCTCGCTGTCGCGCACGCTCGGGTTGACCGCCTGCAGGGCGACCAGGCGCGCCAGTTCCTCGTCCAGTTCAGCGATCAGACGGCGCTTGGCTTCGCTCACGCGCTCGACATGACGCGGCATGACCTTGGCTTCGGCGTCGTTGATCTGCTTGGCCAGCACGTCGCGCTGGGCCTGAACGAACTTGTTGGCGCTGGCGCGCGGCACGCTTTCCAGCTGGTCGTTGAGGGTTTCGAAGCCGACCTTGGCGGCCAGGTCGTTGCCATTGGCATCGAGCAGGCAGCGCAGCGCGGCCGGCGGCAGGAAACGACCCAGTTGCAGCTTGCGCGGGCCGACCACTTCGCTGACGTAGAGCAACTCCAGCAGCACGGTACCGGGCTTGAGCGCCTTGTTCTTGATCAGCGCGACGGCGGTGTTGCCCATCGAGCCGGACAGCACCAGGTCCATGCCGCCCTGCACCATGGGGTGTTCCCAGGTGAGGAACTGCATGTCCTCGCGGGCCAGCGCCTGCTCGCGGTCGTAGGTGATGGTCACCGCTTCGTCGTCACCCAGGGGGAAGCTGGCATCCAGCATCTTCTCGCTGGGGCGCAGAATCAGGGCGTTGTCGGAGTGGTCTTCGCTGTCGATGCCGAAGGCGTTGAACAGCTCTTCCATGTAGATCGGCAGGGTGAACTGGTCGTCCTGCTCGAGGATGGCCTCGACCAGCGCTTCGCCTTCACCGGCGCCGCCGGAGTTCAGCTCCAGCAGGCGGTCACGGCCGCTGTGCAGCTCGCCTTCGAGGCGGATACGTTCGGCGGTGGCTTCATCCACCAGTTGCTGCCACTGGCCATCGTCGCCGTTTTCCAGCAGCGGCAGCAGGCGCGGGCCGAACTGGTGCTGCAGGGCGTTGCCGGTGGGGCAGGTGGCCAGGAAGGCATTCAGCGCCTGGTGGTACCACTGGAACAGGCGCTCCTGCGGGCTGTTCTCCAGGTACGGCACGTGCAGCTGGATGCGGTGTTTCTGGCCGATGCGGTCGAGACGGCCGATGCGCTGTTCGAGCAGATCCGGGTGGGCCGGCAGGTCGAACAGCACCAGATGATGAGCGAACTGGAAGTTGCGGCCTTCGGAGCCGATTTCCGAGCAGATCAGCACCTGGGCGCCGAATTCTTCATCGGCGAAGTAGGCCGCGGCACGGTCGCGCTCGAGGATGCTCATGCCTTCATGGAACACCGTAGCCGGGATGCCGGAACGCACGCGCAGGGCGTCTTCCAGATCCAGCGCGGTCTCGGCGTGGGCGCAGATCACCAGCACCTTGAATTTCTTCAGCATCTTCAGGGTGTCGATCAGCCACTCGACGCGCGGGTCGATGCGCCACCAGCGCTGTTCGTCGTCGATTTCTTCCTGCGCCTGGTAGCTGACTTCCGGGTACAGCTCGGCATGCTCGCCCAGCGGCAATTCCAGATATTCATCGGGGCTTGGCAGCGGGTAGGGGTGCAGTTCGCGCTCGGGGAAGCCCTGCACGGCGGCGCGGGTGTTGCGGAACAGCAGGCGGCCGGTGCCGTGGCGATCCAGCAGTTCACGCACCAGGCGCGCACGGGCGTCTTCATCGCCGCTGTCGATAGCATCGAGTAGCTCGCGCCCTTCGTCGCCGAGGAAGCCGCCGATGGCGTCGCGCGCCTGAGTGCTGAGCGTGCCCTGGTCGAGCAGTTCCTGCACGGCTTCGGCCACCGGGCGGTACTGGCTGCTTTCGGCGCGGAAGGCTTGCAGGTCATGGAAACGGGCCGGGTCGAGCAGACGCAGGCGGGCGAAGTGGCTGTCCTGGCCGAGCTGTTCCGGGGTGGCGGTGAGCAGCAGCACGCCGGGGATGACCTCGGCCAGTTGCTCGACCAGCGCGTATTCGGCGCTGGCCTGCTCCGGGTGCCAGACCAGGTGGTGGGCTTCGTCGACCACCAGCAGGTCCCAGCCGGCGGCGAACAGCGCGTCCTGGGCCTTGTCGTCGTCCTTCAGCCACTCCAGGGCGACCAGTGCCAGCTGGCAATCCTCGAAGGGGTTACTGGCGTCGCTTTCCATGAAGCGTTCGGCGTCGAACAGGGCGACGTCGAGGTTGAAACGCCGGCGCATTTCCACCAGCCACTGGTGCTGCAGGTTTTCCGGCACCAGGATCAGCACGCGGCTGGCGCGACCGGAGAGCAACTGGCGATGAATCACCAGGCCGGCTTCGATGGTCTTGCCCAGACCCACTTCGTCGGCCAGCAGTACGCGCGGGGCGATACGGTCAGCCACTTCACGGGCGATGTGCAGCTGGTGTGCAATCGGTTGCGCGCGCGCGCCGCCCAGGCCCCAGAGGGACGACTGCAGCAGGCGGCTGTTGTGTTCCAGGCTGTGGTAGCGCAGGGCGAACCAGGCCAGCGGGTCGATCTGGCCGGCGAACAGGCGGTCACTGGCCAGGCGGAACTGGATGAAGTTCGACAGCTGGGTTTCCGGCAGGGTCACCGGTTTATGCTGGGCATCGAGGCCGTGGTAGACAAGCAGGCCGTCGATGTCCTCGACTTCCTGTACGGTGAGCTTCCAGCCCTCGAAATGGGTGATTTCGTCGCCCGGGGCGAAGCGCACGCGGGTCAGCGGGGCATTGCGCGTGGCGTACTGGCGGGTTTCGCCGGTGGCCGGGTAGAGCACGGTGAGCAGGCGGCCTTCCTCGGCGAGGATGGTGCCCAGACCCAATTCCGCTTCGCTGTCACTGATCCAGCGTTGCCCCGGTTGATATTGCGCCATGCCTGTCTGTCTCCCGCGTGAAAAAGCCGGCTATGGTAACGGATGCCGCGCCATGGCCAAAGCGGTCATGGCACTATCAGCGTGTCCGCCAGTCGAAAGTGTAGCGAGCACAGGCTAAAGTCGCTGATGACGGGGCCGACAGCCTGACCAAAGGAGGTGCCGTTGCATGTTGCCACCGATCCCCCATAGCCTGGTGCCGGTTACGGCCACGCAGGACGTGATCAAGCCCAAGCCCGAGATCCCTCCGGTGACCCCGGCCGAGGAGAGCGCCAAGGAAAGTGCGCTGAGCCTGGACAAACGCCACCCGCAGGAAACCGAGGAGCTGCTGCGCGACGAGCAGCGCCGCCGCCAGCGGCGTGGCTACACCCCCGAACAACTGGCCGAGGCCGAGCCGCAAGAGGTGGAACAGGCACTGGGTGATCTGCCCAGGCAGGGGCTGTGGGTAGACGTTGAAGTCTGAGACACTCCTTTTATTCTCGTTCATGTAGACCGTCATGCTGTTCGCCGACCCCTTGCCCGCACTTGCCGATGCCGAGCTGGATTATCTGCCCGGCTGGGTCGACGCTGCCCTGGCCGAGCGCTGGCTGCACGCACTGGTCGAGCAAACGCCCTGGCAGCAACCTGAATTGTTCATTCATGGGCGTTACCACCGCACGCCACGGCTGACCGCCTGGTACGGCGACCCCGAGGCGCGTTATCGCTATTCCGGGAGAGTGCACGAACCGTTGCCCTGGACACCTCTGCTCGACGAAATTCGCCAGCGTGTCGTGAAGCAAGTCGGCCAGCCGCTCAATGCCGTACTGCTCAACCATTACCGCGATGGCCAGGACTCCATGGGCTGGCACAGTGATGCCGAGCCGGAGCTGGGGCGCAATCCGTTGATCGCCTCGCTCAATCTGGGCGGCAGCCGGCGCTTCGATCTGCGCCGGGTTGGCAGCACGCGCATCGAGCACTCGCTGACGCTGGAGCACGCCTCGCTACTGGTCATGCGTGGGCCAACCCAGCATCATTGGCAACATCAAGTGGCGAAGACGCGCCAAGCCTGCGCACCCCGCCTGAACCTGACCTTTCGCCTGATCCGGTTTCCGCTATGAGCAACGATGACAAGCTGATCGATTTCGCCGCCGAGCGCGACAAGCGTATCCACGATCTCAACGACAAGCGCCTCAACGAGATGCGTCAGGTGTTCGAGCAGGTATTGCCGCTGGGCAAGGGCAGGAAGAAGTCCAAGAGCAAACCCAAGAAGCGCTGAAACTCCCGCCGTTTGCGTGTCAGGCACAGCTACCAGGCTGTGCTTCGCGCCCCGTACCCCCCCCCCGATTTCTTGACCTGGGTCAGTATTCCCCAAGGCCTGGTCACGCCTGCTCTCCAGCCATTGATCCAGGTCAATTTTCCCGCCGCCCGTGCTGATAACGTGAAGCCATCCCAGACAGACAGGCACAACAGGAGGCAGCCCATGTTCGTCGATACAGTGGTTCTCGCCGGAGTCGGCACCGTTCTTCTGATGGTCGCGTTCTTCGGGGGCGTTGGTTACTTCATCTGGAAGGATGCGCACAAGCGCAAGCAGAGCTGATCCTTCCGGTTCACAGGGCACGCAAGGCAATTCGGGCGACTTCGGTCGCCCTTTTTTTGTTGTGCGCCAGGCATGGCGCGTAGCGCCGTGACTGGCGCTGTTCGGTTCACAGTGGTGGTGGACTGGACGACTTGGAGGTGAAAGTCCTCTACACACCCGGCAAGGGGAAGTGTTAGCCAGAGGCAAGGGTGTCGCGGGCGACTGCGAATCTGAAGGAAGCCCGAGGCAAAATGCTGGCCTGACGAACAGGAAGCGGATAGAGGCGGCGTAGCGGGGTGAGGTAGCAACGATTGCCAAAGCCCGATACTTGCACGGAACGCTACGACGTAAATCCGACAGGCATAAGCAGGAAGGTCGCGCGAATTACCCTGGGAGATCTGTTTGGCCTGCCATGTGCTACCGGCCCCGAGAGGTGACGGGATGGGCGAACAGAAGTCAGCAGAGGCCGTAGTAGTTGCTCGAAACCGGAGCGATGAAGGGCTGAACCTGTCATGAGTGGATAGTCAGGTGTGCTCTCTGTTGGAGCGTAAAGCAGAAACGCCGTGAACAGCGGTGGTCGAGACCATCAGGAGGTAGGAGTCGGAAGCTCCGAGGGCCGGTCTGGGCGCTTAGCTACCGCAGGCGACACATCAACGGAACCAAGCTCGCTGATGCTGTTTGTCAGTAGGCAGGAACCGCCGTATACGGAACCGTACGTACGGTGGTGTGGGAGGACGGCGGGGGTGACCCCGCCTCCTACCCGATTGCGCGTTGCTACCTGAAAGCGCGCTGTCATCTGCATGTGGCTGATTGGCGAGTCAGTAATGTGCAGTCGCCGGCATGACCGCCTGCGTAAGGGTGGAGTAGGGCGTTTTCGATGCCGTGGGCGGGTGGACAACGCGAAGCTTGTCCAACGCTTGGACTCGCGCAAGGGTGGATGAAAAAAGCGTCATCCACCCGACGACCAATGAAGGTGATCAGGCGCGCTCGATCTGCGCCGGTGTGCGGCGCATCAGCACCTTGCCGTGACGGATGGATACCAGCGCATGACCCTGGCTGCGCAGCATCTCGTAGTCGTCCGGCGCCGAGAGGATCAGCAGGTTGGCCGGGCGACCC
The DNA here is from genome assembly GCF_021029445.1 of Pseudomonas wenzhouensis. Taxonomy (NCBI): domain Bacteria; kingdom Pseudomonadati; phylum Pseudomonadota; class Gammaproteobacteria; order Pseudomonadales; family Pseudomonadaceae; genus Pseudomonas; species Pseudomonas wenzhouensis. The sequence goes on along the minus strand of NZ_CP072610.1, from coordinate 3,109,943 downwards.
ACTTCCAGCCCATACCCTTCACCCAGGTTCAGCGCGCGCGCCGAGTTGTCGGTGATCAGGTCCAGGCAGCGCTTGAGGTCTTCGTAGCCGAGCATATGGCAGATATGCAGGCCGGCTTCGAGGATACGCAGGATGTTGCCGTTGCCCAGCGGATACCAGGGGTCGACGATCGAATCCTGGCCGAAGCAGACGTTCATCCCGGCGCGGTCGAGCTCCGCCACGCGGGTCAGGCCGCGGCGTTTCGGGTAGGTGTCGAAGCGGCCCTGCAGGTGGATGCTCTCGGTGGGGCAAGAGATGAAGCTGATACCGCTCATCTTCAGCAGGCGGAACAGCTTGGAGCAGTAGGCATTGTCGTAGGAGCCCATGGCCGTGGTGTGGCTGGCGGTGACCCGTGCGCCCATGCCGCGCACGCGGGCTTCCTCGGCCAGCACTTCGAGAAAACGCGACTGCGGGTCGTCGGTCTCGTCGCAGTGCACGTCCACCAGGCAGCCGCTGCGCTCGGCCAGGTCCATGAGAAACTTGATCGACGCCACACCCTGCTCGCGGGTGTTCTCGAAGTGCGGGATACCGCCGACCACATCGGCGCCCAGTTCGATGGCCTGTTCCATCAGTGCCCGGCCACCGGCGTAGGACTCGATGCCCTCCTGCGGGAAGGCGACGATCTGCAGATCGATCAGATGGAGGGTTTCCTCGCGCACTTCGAGCATGGCTCTGAGCGCGGCCAGGGTCGGGTCGGTGACGTCGACGTGGCTGCGCACGTGCTGGATGCCATGGTCGACCAGCATGTCGATAGTCTTCCTGGCGCGGGTCTTGGTGTCTTCATGGGTGACCAGCGCCTTGCGCTCGGCCCAGCGTTCGATGCCCTCGAACAGCGTGCCGCTCATGTTCCAGGCCGGCTCGCCAGCGGTGAGGGTGGCATCGAGGTGGATGTGCGGCTCGACGAAGGGCGGCACGACGAGATTGCCGGCTGCGTCCAGATCGCCCTCGGCGATGGGCTGCAGGGCGTGCTGGACGTCGATGGCGGCGATGCGCTGGCCGTTCAGGGTGATGCGGTGCAGGCCATCGCGGCCACGCAGGCGTGCGTTATGGATGATCATCGGATCTCCTCTCAGGCAGGCGACGACGCGATGCGGGTGTGCCTGCGTTCGTGCGACTCTTCTAGCGAGCAGCCGGTCAGCGCTTCGATCCTGGCTGGCGCGCGACCTTGAGGCCGCACACCCGCGTGCAGCGCCTCAGTTGACGGTCACCTGCGGCATCGGCGGCATGGTCACGGTCTGCTCGGCGCTGGGGGCGAGCACTTCGGCTTCGCCGTCGACCACCTGCTTGCCGTCCTGGTTGAATACGCGGGTGGCGATGCGCACGCGGTTCTTCGGCAGTTTTTCCAGCACTTCCAGCTTCACGGTGAGGGTATCGCCGAGTTTAACCGGGCGGGTGAACTTCAGTTGCTGGCCCAGGTAGATGGTGCCCGGGCCGGGCAGGTTGCAGGCGATGGCGGCGCTGATCAGCGCGCCGGTGAACATGCCGTGGGCGATGCGCTCTTTGAACATCGTCTCGGCGGCGAAGGCGGCGTCCAGGTGCACCGGGTTGTTGTCGCCGGATACCGCAGCGAACAGTTGCACGTCGCGTTCTTCGACCTGCTTTTCGAAGCTCGCCTGCTGGCCGACTTCGAGAGCTTCGTAGGGGATATTGGTGACCTGGGTCATGGACACTCCTTGATTGGGCTTCGACCCTGGCTCAGCGCCTGCTGCAGCCAGTCGATCAGGTGGGTGGTGACCTCGTCGCGATTGCTCTCGTTGAGCAGCTCATGACGGGCCTCGGGATAAATCTTCAGTTGCACGTCGCGTACGCCGCCCTCTCGCAGGGCGCCCGCCAGATCACCCAGACGCTTGCCGTCGCTGACCGGGTCGCGCGAGCCGCCGATCACCAGCAGCGGCAGGTCGGCATCGATCTGTGCGAGGTTCTCGACCGGGGTGATGTACTGCAGGCCATCGAGCAGGTCGCACCATAGCTGCGTGGTGCAGACGAAACCGCACAGCGGATCGGTCACGTATTTGTCCACTTGCGCCGCATCGCGGCTGAGCCAGTCGAAGGCCGTGCGGTTGGGTTTGAAGGCCTTGTTGAACGAGCCGAAGGAAAGAAAATCGATGACCTTGCTGCGCCCCTTCGGCCCCAGGCGCCAGCGCTCGAAGCCGGCGATCAGCCGGGCGGCTCTGTACAGCGCCACGGGTTGGTAGTTGGAGCCGGAGAGCACGGCGCCCTGCAGGCTGCAACTGTGCCCCAGCAGATAGGCCATGCCGATATAGCTGCCCATGCTGTGGCCGAACAGGAAGATCGGCGTCTGTGGGTAGCGCTGGCGGATATGGTGATTGAGCGAAGCCAGGTCACCGACCACCTTGTCCCAGCCGCCTTCGTCGGCGTAGTGGCCGAGCACGCCTTGAGTGGCGCTCTGGCCGTGGCCGCGCTGGTCCAGCGCATAGAGGTCGAAACCAGCAGCCACCAGGCTTTCGGCCAGGTGCGCATAGCGCAGGCCATGCTCGGCCATGCCATGGGACAGCATGACCACCGCGCGCGGCGGTTGATCCGCGTGCCAGTGGTTGACGTGCAGGTGCAGACTGTCCCGGGTGGCCAGGGGAAAGGTGTTGTGGCGCATGGCGAATCCTTGTGCCGGAGATTGGCGGCATTGTGCACCCAGACGGGTGACAGGCAAAGCATGGGCGAATTTCCCGTGAGTCGTAAAGATCGGTTACGAATCACTGCATTTATTACGAAATTCAGCCCATCAATGACGCCTTCGAGCTATTTGCGCCGCACCTCTAAACTGCTACTTTCCGGGCAGTCCCGCATTGCGGGCCAGATCACTTCAGGGGAAGAGGACAAGAACAATGCAACCTGATTTCTGGAATGACAAACGCGCCCCTGGCGTGCCCAACGATATCGACCTGTCCAGCTACAAGTCGGTGATCGAAGTATTCGAGCGTTCATGCAAGCGCTTTGCCGACCGCCCGGCCTTCAGCAATCTCGGTGTCACGCTGACCTATGCCGAGCTGGATCGCCTGTCGGCGGCCTTCGCCGCCTACCTGCAGAAGCACACCGACCTCAAGCCGGGTGATCGCATCGCGGTGCAGATGCCCAACGTGCTGCAGTATCCGATTGCCGTGTTCGGCGCCATGCGCGCCGGGCTGATCGTGGTCAACACCAACCCGCTGTACACCGCCCGCGAGATGCGCCACCAGTTCAAGGATGCCGGCGTACGTGCGCTGGTGTACCTGAACATGTTCGGCAAGCTGGTGCAGGAAGTACTGCCGGATACCGAGATTGACTACCTGATCGAAGCCAGGATGGGTGACCTGCTGCCAAGCCTCAAGGGCTGGCTGGTCAACACCGTGGTGAAGAAGGTCAAGAAGATGGTGCCTGACTACCATCTGCCGCAGGCCATCGCCTTCAAGCAGGTGCTCAAGCAGGGCCATGGCCAGGCGCTGACGCCGGTCAAGGCCAGCCATGACGATATCGCCGTGCTGCAGTACACCGGCGGCACCACGGGCGTGGCCAAGGGCGCCATGCTCACCCATGGCAACCTGGTGGCCAACATGTTGCAGGTCGACGCCTGCCTGTCACAGCTCGGCCCGGATGGCACGCCGCTGATGAAGCAGGGCCAGGAGATCATGATTGCGCCGCTGCCGCTCTATCACATCTATGCCTTCACCGCGAACTGCATGTGCATGATGGTCAACGGCAACCACAACGTGCTGATCACCAACCCGCGCGACATTCCCGGCTTCGTCAAGGAGCTGGGCAAGTGGAAGTTTTCCGCGCTGCTGGGTCTCAACACCCTGTTCGTTGCGCTGATGGATCACCCGGAGTTCAAGAACCTGGATTTCTCCAGTCTCAAGGTCACCAACTCCGGCGGTACCGCGCTGGTCAAGGCGACTGCCGAGCGCTGGCAGCAGATGACCGGCTGCACCGTGGTCGAAGGTTACGGCCTGACCGAGACCTCGCCGGTGGCCAGCACCAACCCCTATGGCGACAGGGCGCGCCTGGGTACGGTCGGTATTCCGGTGCCGGGCACGGCGTTCAAGGTGATCGACGACGACAGCAACGAGCTGCCGCTGGGCGAACGCGGCGAGCTGTGCATCAAAGGCCCGCAGGTGATGAAGGGCTACTGGCAACGCGAGGAGGCCACTGCCGAGGTGCTCGATGCCGAAGGCTGGTTCAAGACCGGCGACATCGCGGTGATCGACCCGGATGGCTTCGTGCGCATCGTCGACCGCAAGAAGGACATGATCATCGTCTCCGGCTTCAACGTGTACCCCAACGAGATCGAGGACGTGGTCATGGCTCACCCGAAAGTCGCCAGCTGTGCGGCCATCGGTGTGCCGGACGAAAAGTCCGGGGAAGTGGTCAAGTTGTTCGTGGTGCCGCGCGACGGCGGCGTGACCGCCGAAGAGCTCAAGGCCTACTGCAAGGAAAACTTCACCGGCTACAAGGTGCCCAAGCACATCGTCTTCAGGGATTCGCTGCCGATGACCCCGGTCGGCAAGATCCTGCGTCGCGAGCTGCGCGACATCGCCTGAGCCCAAGGCCCCTTCCCGTTGCCGGGCAGGGGCCTTCCCGCCTCTGCTGCCGCATGGCAGTCCAATTGTTGTGATTTCGTAACCACCTTCGCCCGCTCAGGCCGTTCCGGCCCTGCACCGGGTATTGATTCGCGCTAGGCTGAATGCCCTGTAACGTGCGAGTTAGAGGCCTTTCGTGCGTGCTTTCGAGTAGATGGTGCGTGTGACTAATATTTGTATATCGGTCACTTTTTAGGCTCTTTGGCCGGTTTCAGGTGCTGGTGGGCCTCTGGCAAAGCTGCTACTCTCGGCGCGCTTCCGGGCCTTGGGCCAGCGGGAAAGCGAGCTAAATACACAACAAACAACCGCCTTCGCGCGGTGAAGATCAGCTGTTGCTTAGGAGTGGGCTTCCATGACCGAACATTTCTGGAAGGACAAGTATCCCGTTGGGGTCGCTGCCGAAATCAATCCCGACCAGTACCCGAACATCCTCGCGGTACTGAAAGAGTCCTGCCAACGCTTCGCCGACAAGCCTGCTTTCAGCAACCTGGGCAAGACGCTCACCTACGGCGAGATCTACAAGCTCTCCGGTGACTTCGCCGCCTACCTGCAAAAGCACACTGATCTCAAGCCCGGCGACCGCATTGCCGTACAACTGCCCAACGTGCTGCAATATCCCGTCGTGGTATTCGGCGCCATGCGCGCCGGCCTGGTGGTGGTCAACACCAACCCGCTGTACACCGCGCGGGAAATGGAGCACCAGTTCAACGACTCCGGCGCCAAGGCGCTGATCTGCCTGGCCAACATGGCCCACCTGGCCGAGCAGGTCGTGCCCAGGACCGGCGTCAAGACCGTGATCGTCACCGAAGTCGGCGACATGCTGCCGACCTTCAAGCGTTTGCTGGTCAACGCCGTGATCAAGCACGTGAAGAAGATGGTGCCGGCCTACAACCTGCCGCAGGCGGTCAAGCTCAACGATGCCCTGGCCAAAGGCCGTGGTCAGAGCGTGGTCGAAGCCAACCCGAGCAATGCCGATATCGCCGTGCTGCAATACACCGGCGGCACCACCGGCGTGGCCAAGGGCGCCATGCTCACCCATCGCAACCTGGTCGCCAACATGCTGCAGGTCAAGGAGCTGATGGGCGCCAACCTCGATGAAGGCTGCGAAGTGCTGATCGCACCGCTGCCGCTCTATCACATCTATGCCTTCACCTTTCACTGCATGGCGATGATGCTGATCGGTGGTCACAACATTCTGCTGACCAACCCGCGCGACCTGCCGGCGGTGGTCAAGGATCTGGCCAAATACCGCTTCACCGGCTTCGTCGGCCTCAACACCCTGTTCGTCGCCCTGTGCAACAACGAAGACTTCCGCAAGCTGGACTTCTCCAGCCTGAAACTCACCGTCTCCGGCGGCATGGCCCTGCAACTGGCCACCGCCGAGCGTTGGAAGGAAGTCACCGGCTGCGCCATCTGCGAAGGCTTCGGTATGACCGAAACCAGCCCGGTGGCCACGGTCAACCCGTTCAGCGCCATCCAGCTCGGCACCATCGGCATTCCGGTGCCCTCGACCCTGTGCAAAATCATCAATGACGACGGCCAGGAGCTTCCCATCGGCGAGATCGGCGAGCTGTGCGTGAAAGGCCCGCAGGTGATGAAGGGCTACTGGCAGCGCCAGGAAGCCACCGACGAAATCCTCGATGCCGACGGCTGGCTGAAGACCGGCGACATCGGCCTGATTCAGGAAGACGGCTACCTGCGCATCGTCGACCGCAAGAAGGACATGATTCTGGTGTCCGGCTTCAACGTCTACCCGAACGAGCTGGAAGACGTCATGGCGACCCTGCCGGGCGTGCTGCAATGCGCTGCCATCGGCATCCCGGACGAGAAATCCGGCGAGGCGATCAAGGTGTTCATCGTGGTCAAACCGGGCGAGAGCCTGACCAAGGAGCAGGTGATGGAGCACATGCGCGCCAACCTCACCGGTTACAAGGTGCCCAAGGCCGTCGAGTTCCGCGACGTGCTGCCGACCACCAACGTCGGCAAGATCCTGCGCCGCGAACTGCGCGACGAAGAGCTGAAGAAACTGGGCAAGAAGTGAATCGAGCCTGTTGATGAAAACGCCACCTCCGGGTGGCGTTTTTCGTTGTATCGCCTTCCGCAGGATGCACTGCGCGCCATCGCGCCCTTGCAGGAAGCGCATCCGTGCATGCGGCGCAGCCCAGGGCTCAGCCTCTGGCCGACTTTGCCCCGCGCCAGGCCACCAGCAGCACACCGCCGACGATGCACAATGCCGCCAGCAGCATGCTCAGGCTGCCGCGCTCGCCAAGCAGGCCAATGGCGATGGCGGCGCCGACTATGGCGGCTACTGAGCCGATCTGGCTGAGGAACACGGCCCCCGCCAGTTTCTGCAGCATGAAGAACAGTGCGTAGATCATGCCGAACAGCAGCGTCTGCAGGGCCAGCAGAGCGAGTGCCGCTGTGCTGTCCAGGCGTGGTTCCAGGTGTATGCCGAACCCTGCCATGGGCACCAGCAGCAGGGCGCCGCCCAGCAGCATGCCCGGCGCCAGCGACAGCGGGCTGGCGCCATGTGGCCAGTAGCGCGAGCGGTAGATATTGCCCAGTGCCAGGAACACCGGCACGCACAACGCAGCGAGTATCCAAAGGGTCGGGCTATCGCCGCCATGCAGTTTGCCCAACGCCAGTATCAGGCTGCCGGACAGGCCGATGCAGATACCCAGCAGGCGGATGCGACTGAGTCCCTCCATGCGCAGAGCCAGGGCCAGCAGATAGGTGATCAGCGGGGGAAAGGCCAGGCACATCGAGGCGAAACCAGCGCCGACATGTCCAACGGCGCTGAACAGCAGGGCATTCGGTACCGCGATGCTGAGCAGCCCGGATGCCAGGTAGTAGCGTTGCTGAGGCAGGCTCATGCTGGGTCGCTCGCCACGTAGCCAGGCCAATAGCAACAGCAGCAAGCCGCCACCAAGCAGGCTCCAGAACAGATAGGCCAGCGGCTGCCAGCCGGCATTGCCGGCCAGCTTCACCAGATTGCTGGTCAGCCCCATCATGACGCCGATAGCCATAAGCAGCGACAAGGCAAGAAAAGGCCGAGAACGGGAGCCAGGCATGCAGCGTCTTCCTCAAGGTGGTATGCAAAACCAGGCGCAATCAATTGCCGGGCAGTGCTTTGACTGTGATCCATCGCGGATGATCCAGTAAGGCGCGCAGCGCCTGTCAGGGATCACGCGCTCATTCTACGAGGGTGCAGCCCCGGATGCCGGTGGTCTGAAAGCACCTACGTGCTGCGCGGTCAGACCCGCAACGCTTCAGCATGCATATGCTGTGTGACAGACGCGAAACGTATCCAAGGCTGAATGGTCGGGCCGGGCGCGCAGAGCGTAAATCCGCAGCATGAAATATTTTGCGACAAGCTTCGCAATGAAAGCTGCCAGAAAGCTTCTGCGCCTATGTTCTTGCCCACGGCAGGCGCAGACCTGCCACAGCGTCGTGACCGCTCTGCGGCCGACCATTACCAACAAGAACAAAACGGTATACATCCATGTCTCTGACAGGCCTTGCATTCCCTCTCTCCGTCCGTTCGTTGCCCAACCCTAGCTGACCCTCTCCAAGCCCCCAGCCGAATTCCGTCCGGAGAATCTCCATGCTCACATTCCTTGGCTTCGCCATGGTCTCGACGTTCATGTACCTGATCATGAGCAAACGCCTGTCGGCGCTGATAGCCCTGATCATCATCCCCATCCTCTTCGCTCTGATTGGTGGCTTCGCCACCCAGATCGGCCCGATGATGCTCGAAGGCATCGGCAAGCTCGCGCCCACTGGCGTGATGCTGATGTTCGCCATCCTCTACTTCGCCATCATGATCGACTCGGGACTGTTCGATCCACCCGTGCGCCTGATCCTCAAGCTGGTCAAGGGCGACCCGCTGAAAGTCGCGGTCGGCACCGTGGCCCTGGCGCTGATCGTCTCGCTCGATGGCGACGGTTCGACCACCTACATGATCTGCGTCGGCGCCATGCTGCCGCTGTACAGCCGCCTGAAGATGAGCCCGACCATCATGGCCGGCCTGATCATCATGGCCGGCGGCATCATGAACATGACCCCCTGGGGCGGCCCGACTGCCCGCGCTGCCAGCGCCCTGCACGTCGACCCGTCGGACGTCTTCGTGCCGATGATTCCGGGCATGATCGTCGGCGCCATTGCGCTGTTTGGCGTGGCCTATCTCTACGGTCTGCGTGAGCGCAAACGCCTGGGCGTGTTGCACCTGCCAGACGACCAGAGCGTCCGCGAAGAAATCAGCGTGTCGCAGTTCCCCGAGGCGCGCCGGCCGAAGCTGTTATGGATCAACGCCATCCTCACCGTGGTGCTGATGACCGCCCTGATCGCCGGCCTGCTGCCAATGCCGGTGCTGTTCATGATCGCCTTCAGCATCGCCATGATCATCAACTGCCCCTGCCTGCAGCAGCAGAAGGAGCGCATCGCCGCCCATGCCGGCAACGTCCTGGCGGTGGTCGGGCTGATCTTCGCGGCCGGTATCTTCACCGGCATTCTCAGCGGTACCGGCATGGTCGAGGCCATGTCCAAGAGCCTGCTGGCGGTCATCCCCGACGCGCTCGGCCCTTACCTGGCGGTGATCACCGCACTGGTGAGCATGCCGTTCACCTTCTTCATGTCCAACGATGCCTTCTACTACGGCATCCTGCCGGTGCTCAACCAAGCCGCCTCCAGCTACGGCATCAGCGCCGTGGAAATGGCCCGCGCGTCCATCGTCGGCCAGCCGGTGCACCTGCTCAGCCCGCTGGTGCCCTCGACTTACCTGCTGATCGGCCTGGCCAAGATCGAATTTGGCGACCTGCAACGCTTTACCCTCAAATGGGCGGTGATGGTGTGCATGGTCATCCTGGCGGCGGCCTTGCTGCTGGGCGTGTTCCCCCTGATCAGCCGCTGACGGGTCGCGGCCTGCCTGAACACGAACGCCCGCCTATGCGGGCGTTCCTGCTCAGGCGAGGCCGCCGTGCACCTGATTACGGCCATTGGACTTTGCCTGGTACATGGCCGCATCGGCTTGAGTCAGCAGGGCCGTGGCGTCGGGGCAGGCCGTGTCCGCTTCGGCAACCCCGATGCTGATGGTCACATTCAACGTGCTGTCGTTGATCGGCAGCACGATGGCCTGTATGGCCAGGCGCAGCTTTTCAGCGATCGCCAATGCTTCATGCCGCTCCGTGCCGGCAAGCAGCACTGCAAACTCCTCGCCGCCCAGTCGGCCGCAGAGGTCGGTTTCGCGCAAGGTTGCCTGCAGCCGTGTCGCCACTGCGTGCAGCACCCGGTCCCCCGCAGCATGACCGTGAGTGTCGTTGATCTGTTTGAAGTGATCGATGTCGAGCATCAGCGCGCAGAGCAGTAAACCGTGGCGGCGGGTGTAGGCGAACATCGCATCGGCCTGTTCCTTGAAGGCGCGCAGGTTGTTCAGCCCGGTCAGCTCGTCGGTGCGCGCGGCGTTGCTGGCGATGCGGTGCTGGATCTCCAGTTCGCGGCGCAGCCGCAGCAGAGAGCCCAGTGCATCGGACAGCTCGCGGGTGGCGCGCATGACGAAGATGGAAAAGGCCAGGGTGGTCACGGCCAGCAGCCGTTGTTCGTTGCCCGGTTCGGTGAGCAGCCACAGCGTTGTGGGCAGCAGCACCAGCCCCACGGCGGCCAGGGTCATGGAGCGATAAGCCGAATAGGCCGAAATGGCACTGCCGGCCATGCCGATCGCAAAAAACAGGGTCATGACCTGTGACAGCAGACTGTCGCGGGACATCAGCAGAAAAGCGCCGATGCCCCAGATTGCGGACGTGATTACCAGCGTCACCCAATACACGCCTTCCCAGCGGGCAGGCGTGCGGTTGTGCGGGGCGCTGCGGTGGTAAGCCCAGAACAGACTGAGCCGAACCATGCCGGCCAGGCACAGGGCAATGAGCCAGGGGGCGATAACGGCGCGGTTGCCCAGATCATGCTGCAACCAGGACAACACCGTTGCTCCCCCCACACTGCCAAATGTGGCGAGGAAAGACTGGCGAAACAGCAGTTGCAGCCGGTCGGTGCGTACCTGCAGGGCAACCGAACTGCTGGAGGGAGACTCAGGCAAGGGAGGCGGAAGAGGCATGAGCCACCTAAGGTCTGGGTTAAGGGCAGGCTTCAGTCGGCCCCCGTGAGCGAAACGAAAGACTTGCGTGAGATATTAGGCTGCCCGGCCAGACGCCGGAAGTGAAACCTGAAAAAGCACATAGTCTCGCTCCTCCCAAACCCTGGAAATGCTGTGGGCGCTCCCAAGCGTGGAGACTGACCGAATCGCACCGATGACGCATTCAGGTTTCAATAGCGGGTCTGAAACAGCCCGGTTATGGCCGAAAACCGCCGTGCTATTACGCCCTAACCTCGCGCTCTTCCACTGCGTTACGGCCTGCCCGCCATGAGCCGTAATCTGCGACAATCCCGCCTTTGCCCTGATTGCCTCGATCCAGATGACTGACCTCGCCACGCTGCAGAAGAAACTCGACCACGTCATGATCGCCGAGCGCCATCGCTTGCGCCGGCAGTTGCATGAGCTGCAGAAGCACCCCGACGAGGCCAAGCTGGCGCAGTGGTTGGCGCGTTTCCAGGCGGCCAGCGACAAGGTGGCGGCGCGGCGCAGCAGCATCCCGGCGATGCGTTACGACGATGCGCTGCCGATTGCCGCCAAGCGTGACGAGATCAAGGCCGCGCTGGAGAAGAGCCAGGTGGTGGTGATCGCCGGTGAGACCGGTTCGGGCAAGACCACGCAGTTGCCGAAGATCTGCCTGGAGATCGGTCGGGGCGTGCATGGCCTGATCGGTCATACCCAGCCGCGCCGTTTGGCGGCGCGTAGCGTGGCGACGCGGGTGGCGGAAGAGATCGGCACGCCGCTGGGTGAGCTGGTCGGCTATCAGGTGCGGTTCGAGGATCAGAGCAAGGACGGCACGCTGATCAAGCTGATGACCGACGGCATCCTGCTCGCCGAAACCCAGCACGACCGCTTTCTGGAAAAATACGACACCATCATCGTCGACGAGGCGCACGAACGCAGCCTCAACATCGACTTCCTGCTCGGCTACCTGAAGACCCTGCTGCCGCGCCGCCCGGATCTGAAGCTGATCATCACCTCGGCGACCATCGATCTGGAGCGCTTTTCCAAGCATTTCAACGACGCGCCGATCATCGAGGTGTCCGGTCGCACCTATCCGGTGGAAACCTGGTATCGCCCGCTGGCGGCCGAGGTGGACGAGGAGGGCGAGCGTCTGCTCGATGACCTGTCCATCGACCAGGGCATTCTCGCTGCGCTGGACGAGATCGCCGAGCACGAGCGCAGCGTGGGCCAGCGTCCTGGCGACGTGCTGGTGTTCCTGCCCGGCGAGCGCGAGATTCGCGAGGCCGCCGAGGTGCTGCGCAAGGCCAATCTGCGTTTTACCGAGGTGCTGCCGCTGTATGCGCGGCTGACGCCGGCCGAGCAGCAGAAAATTTTTGCGCCCATGCCGGGGCGCAAGATCGTGCTGGCCACCAACGTCGCCGAGACCTCGCTGACCGTGCCGGGCATCCGCTATGTGATCGATTCGGGGACGGCCAGGATCAGCCGCTACAGCTACCGCGCCAAGGTGCAGCGCCTGCCCATCGAGCCGGTGTCGCAGGCCAGCGCCAACCAGCGCAAGGGCCGTTGCGGGCGGGTCGAGCCGGGCATCTGCATTCGTCTGTACAGCGAGGAGGATTTTCTCGGGCGCCCTGAATTCACCGACCCGGAGATTCTGCGTACCAACCTCGCGGCGGTAATCCTGCAGATGCTGCACCTGCGCCTGGGCAGCATCGAGGACTTTCCCTTTATCGAGCCGCCAGACGGCAAGGCCATCAGCGACGGCTTCAACCTGTTGCAGGAGCTGTCGGCGGTCAACCGCGAAAGCCAGCTCACGCCCATCGGTCGGCAATTGGCGCGCCTGCCCATCGACCCGCGCCTGGGGCGCATGGTGCTGGAAGGTGCCAAGCAGGGCAGCCTGGAGGAAATCCTCATTGTCGCCGCCGCGCTGTCGGTGCAGGACCCGCGCGAACGACCGATGGATCGCCAGCAGGCTGCCGACCAGGCCCATGCGCAGTGGAAGGATGTGGATTCGGACTTCGCCGCGCTGATCAACCTGTGGCGCGGCTTCGAGGAGAAGCGCCAGGAGCTGGGCAGCAACCCGCTGCGTACCTGGTGCAAGAAGAACTTCCTCAACTACATGCGCCTGCGCGAATGGCGCGATGCGCACCGGCAATTGGTGTTGATCGCCCGTGAACTGCAGTTGAGCGGCAATGCTTCCCGTAGGAGCCCGCTTGCGGGCGATGATGGTCAGGCGGATCGCCCGCAAGCGGGCTCCTACAAAGAATCGGTTGTCCCTACCAAGGATACCCGCGTCAACGCCATCGCCCGTCAGCAGGCCGAGGCCAGTGAGGCAGCGGTGCGGGCGAAGAACTACGCCGCCGTGCACAAGGCGATTCTCGCCGGCCTGCTCAGCCAGATCGGCCAGAAGACCGAGGAGGGCGACTACCTCGGCGCGCGCCAGCGGCGTTTCTGGATTCACCCGTCGAGCGTGATCGGGCGCAAGAAGCCCAACTGGATCATGGCCGCCGAGCTGGTGGAAACCACCAAGCTGTTCGCCCGCATGGTGGCGAAGATCGAGCCGGACTGGATCGAGCCGCTGGCGGCGCATCTGGTGAAGAAGAACCATCTGGAACCGCACTGGGAGAAGAAGCGCGGCCAGGTGGTGGCGTACGAGCAGGTCACCCTGTACGGCATGATCATCGTCGGCCGCCGCCCGGTGCATTACGGCCCCATCGACCCGCCGGTGGCGCGCGAGATGTTCATTCGCGAGGGCCTGGTGCGTGGCGAGATCAACAGCCGCGTGCGCTGCCTGACCGCCAACCGCCAGTTGCTCGAACGCCTCGACGAGCTGGAGGCCAAGTCGCGCCGCCGCGACATTCTCGCCGACGAGGAAACCCTGTTCGGCTATTACGATGCGCGCATCCCGCAGGACATCTACCAGGCCGCCAGTTTCGAGAGCTGGTACAAGAAGGGCAGCGCCGCCGACGCGCAGCTTCTGATCATGCGCGAGGAAGATGCCCTGGCCCGCGATGCCAAGGAGGTCACCGCCGCGCAGTACCCGGACACCCTGCGCATCGGCGAGCTGCAATTGCCGCTGAGCTATCACTTCGAGCCCAACCACCCGCGTGACGGCGTGACCTTGCGCGTGCCGGCGCCGCTGTTGCCGCAACTGCAGCCCGAGCGCCTGGAATGGTTGGTGCCGGGGCTGCTGGAGGCCAAGTGCATTGCCCTGGTACGTGGCCTGCCCAAGGCGCTGCGCAAGAACTTTGTACCAGTGCCGGATTTCGTCGGCGCAGCGCTGGACAAGCTGGTGTTCGGCCAGGGCTCGCTGCCGCAGGCGCTGGGGCATGAGCTGCTACGCATGACCGGCGCACGGGTATCCGACGAGGCCTGGGCGGAAGCGGCTGAAGGCATCGAAAACCACCTGAAGATGAACATCGAGGTGGTGGATGCGCGCGGCAAGTTCCTCGGTGAAGGCCGCGACCTCGCCGAGCTGACCGCACGTTTCGCCGAGGCCAGCCAGGCCGCACTAGCCATCCCGCAGCAGAGCGACAAGCCGAAAGCGGTGGAGGCCAAGGCCTTCGCCCAGGTGGCGGAAAAGACTCAGCAGAAGATCGCCGGGCTGTCGATGACGGTCTATCCGGCGCTGGTGGAGGAGGCCGGTGTGGTCAAGGAAGGGCGCTTCCCGACCCAGGCCGAGGCCGAGTTCCAGCATCGCCGTGCTCTGCAACGCCTGCTGTTACAGCAACTGGCCGAGCAGGCCAAGTTCCTGCGCGGCAAGCTGCCGGGGCTGACCGAGCTGGGCCTGCTGTATCGCGACATTGGCCGTATCGAGGTGTTGGTCGAGGACATTCTGCTGGCCAGCCTGGATGCCTGCATCCTCGAAGGCGAAGCCACGCTGCCACGCGACGGCGCGGCCCTGGCGCAACTGGCCGAGCGCAAGCGCGGCGACTGGACGGCGCATGCCGAGCGCATCGCCCGCCAGGTGCTGGAAATCCTCAAGCTCAACCATGGCCTGCAGAAGCGCTTCAAGGGCAAGATCGACCTGGCCCAGGCCATGGCGCTCAACGACATCAAGCTGCAACTGGCCAATCTGGTCTATGCCGGCTTCGTGCGCGAAACGCCGGGCGAGTGGCTCAAGGAAATCCCGCGTTACCTCAAGGCCATCGAGCAGCGCCTGGACAAGGTGGGCGCTCAGGTGCAGCGCGACCGCGTGTGGACGGGCGAGCTCACAGGCTACTGGGAACAGTACAAGACGCGCACTGCCAAACATGCCCAGGAAGGCAAGCGTGACCCGCAACTCACGCTGTATCGCTGGATGCTGGAGGAGTACCGCGTGTCGCTGTTCGCCCAGCAACTGGGCACGAAGATGGCGGTATCGGACAAACGCCTGAGCAAGCAGTGGACGCTGGTTGAAGGTTGATGATCGGCGCTCGCCCCGGTACTGGGGCGAGCCCCACTGATGAATGCGGAAACCGAGATAAATGAGCGCAAGTGAAGAAAACTCTGGGCTGGGGCGCCGAGGCTGCCTGGGCCTGTTTCTGACCGGCCTGGCCTTTGTCGTGCTGATTTTCGCCGGGCTGATCTACATCATGACCCGCCCGCAGGACGCCGAGATCGAAGCTGGCGAGCGCGCGGCCATCGAGGCCTGCTGGAAGAGCGCGCAGGCCACCGAGCGCAGTTTCACCGAGGAAAGTTGCCAGGAGATGGAGAAGCAGTTCCTGCGCAAGTTCGGCCATCAGCCATGAACCTGCTGCAACGCCTGAGCTTCAAGCACTTGGTGGTGGGCTTCTGCGTGTTGGCGCTTGGCCTGGTGGTGCTGATCTGGTGGCTCAGCGGCGCGGCGTATCTGCGGCCCTATGCCGAGCAGACGGTGATCTTCGGTCAGGGCGAGTTGAAGCTGCCGCCTGAACTGGCTGGCCCTGGCCCGATTCGTGTGGTGCATTTCTGGGATCCGAACTGCCCCTGCAACGCGGAAACCGACGCGCACCTGCGCTATCTGATCGGCCTGCATCGCAATGCTGATGTGGTGTTCTACAGCGTGCAGAGGCCGGGCAGCACAGGTGAGATCGCGCCGTTCCTGCGCGGGCGGATGAAGCCCTTGCCGGGGATCGAGGGCATGGAATCGCTGCCGGCCAGCCCGGCCCTAGCGATCTGGGATCGCGACGGCAAGCTGGCTTATGCCGGGCCTTACAGTGAGGGGTTGGTGTGCAACTCCAGCAACAGCTTTGTCGAGCCCGTGCTCGATGCGCTGACTCAGGGGCGTCAGGTGTCGCTGGCCAGCGGGTTGGCGGTGGGGTGTTATTGCGCCTGGAAGTAGTGAAGTAGGCTGATCTGCCCGCAGGCGCCTCGCTTACCCGGATGTTTGACCGTCTTGGCGAGCGCTCTGTGTAGGAGCCCCGCCTCGGGGCGAAGCGCTCGCCTGGATGACCGGGGTTGTGGTCGATTCGCCGCGAGGGCGCGGCTCCCACAGGATGGTCGCATGTCCGGGGTTTCAGTTGCGTAGCCCGGATGCAATCCGGGGCACATATCGAATCGTTCCGGGTTGTATGTGGTTTAGGTGAAGCTATCGCGGCCACGCTCGATTGCCCCGGATTGCATCCGGGCTACAACAACCAACTGTCCTCTGCCTCTCCTTGACCCCGCTCTGCGCTCGGCTTTTGCGCATCTTGAAAACTCGAAATCTCCTAAATGTCAAGACAGTTGTGCTATTAGGGTGAGGGCATCTTTTCTTGCATTGATTCCTGTCAATTTGCTGACAAATAGCTCTAAAACGGGGCTGTGATCATTTGTCGCACCCCTGCGAATCTTTGCCGGGTTCTTGTCGCAAAGTGTTTCAAATCATTGCTTAAATGTTTTGAAACATCTGGAAACAAGGCTGTAAGTTCGCTCATAAGTAGGCCGCTAATGAATTGTGCGGCGCAGTCATAGCCTTCACCATCGCGCTATCCCTCGGTTCTACCGCTTCGCTTGCATGGATGCTCAAGCTCAGAGTTTCCGCTGCCGGCCTTTTACTCGATGGGCCGCACGGCGAGCGAAGCCGGCTGTGGGACATCACTCAGTTGAAGGTCGTGACATGAAAGAAGAGAAATACCATCGTTGTGTGCGCTGGCTGGTGATGGCGATTGCCTTCTCGGCGCTCGGTGGATGTGACTGGGCACTGTTCAACTCGAAAGGGCAGGTCGGTGTCGAGCAGGGCAACCTCATCCTGATCTCCATTGGTCTCATGCTGATCGTGGTCATTCCCGTGATCGTCATGACCTTCTGGTTTGGCTGGCGTTATCGCGAGTCGAACGAGAAGGCCACCTACATGCCCGACTGGGCACATTCGCACAAGATCGAACTGGTCGTCTGGGGCGTTCCGCTGATCATCGTCGCGGTTCTGGCGGTCATCATCTGGCAAACCTCGCATTCGCTCGACCCCTATCGCCCGATCGAATCAGACAAGCCGGCGCTGAACATCGAGGTGGTCTCGCTCGACTGGAAATGGCTGTTCATCTACCCGGACCAGGGCGTTGCCGTGGTCAATGAGCTGGTGATTCCGGAGAAGACCCCGGTGACCTTCCACATCACCTCCGACACGGTGATGAACGCGCTGTCGATCCCGCAACTCGGCGGGATGATCTACGCCATGGGCGGCCAGCGCACCCACCTCAACCTGATCGCCAACGAGCAGGGCGAGTTCTTCGGCCAGTCCGGCAACTTCAGCGGCGAAGGCTTCTCGGCCATGCGCTTCACCACCCACTCGGTCAGCGATGAAGGCTTCGCGCAGTGGGTCGACAAGGTCAAGCAGTCGCCCGAGGTCATGGACTTCGCCGCCTTCAAGCAGGTGGGCGAGCCAGGCGAGATGGTCCATCACCGTTACCCGATCTACCCGATCCGTTACTTCGGCCAGGTCGAGGCGAACCTGTTCAACAAGGTGATCGGGCAGTACGTGACCCTGAAAGATTCCCACAGCACGGCCATGCACGAAGCAGCGGAGGTGCAGGAGTGAATATGTTTGGAAAACTGACTCTGGACGCGATTCCGTACCACGAGCCAATCATCATGATCACCCTCGCCATTGTGGCGCTGGGTGGTCTGGGGCTGTTCGCGGCGGTGACCTACTTCAAGAAGTGGGGCTATCTGTGGCGCGAGTGGCTCACCTCGGTGGACCACAAGAAAATCGGCGTGATGTACATCCTCGTTGCGCTGGTCATGCTGGTGCGTGGCTTCGCCGACGCCATCATGATGCGTACCCACCTGGCGATGGCCCACGGTGACGGGCAGGGCTACCTGCCGCCCGAGCACTACGACCAGATCTTCACCGCGCACGGCATCATCATGCTGATCTTCGTGGCCATGCCCTTGGTCACCGGCCTGATGAACATCGTCGTGCCGCTGCAGATCGGCGCGCGTGACGTGGCCTTCCCCTATCTGAACTCGCTGAGCTTCTGGCTGTTCGTCGGCGGCGCGCTGCTGATCAACCTGTCGCTGGGCCTGGGCGAGTTCGCCAAGACCGGCTGGGTGGCTTATCCGCCACTGTCAGGGATTCAGTACAGTCCCGGCGTGGGGATGGATTACTACATCTGGAGCATGCAGCTATCAGGCTTGGGCACGACGCTGACCGGGGTCAACTTCATCGCCACCATTCTCAAGATGCGCGCACCGGGCATGAGCCTGATGAAGATGCCGATCTTTACCTGGACCATCCTCATCACCTGTGCCCTGATCTGTGGCGCCTTCCCTCCGCTGACCGCTGCTTTGGCGATGCTGTCGCTCGACCGTTATCTGGATTTCCACTTCTTCACCAGTGAGCTGGGTGGCAACCCGATGATGTACGTCAACCTGTTCTGGATCTGGGGTCACCCGGAGGTGTACATCCTGATCCTGCCGGCGTTCGGCGTGTTCTCCGAAGTGGTGGCGACCTTCTCGCGCAAGACCCTGTTCGGTTATGCCTCGATGGTGTGGGCGACCGCGGCCATCGGCGTGCTGTCGTTCGTGGTGTGGTTGCACCACTTCTTCACCATGGGCTCGGGTGCCAGCGTCAACGCCTTCTTCGGCATCATGACCTCGATCATCGCGATCCCGACCGGAGTGAAGATCTTCACCTGGCTGTTCACCATCTTCCGTGGCCGTCTGCAACTGAACGCCATGACCTGGATGACCCTGGGCTTCCTCGTGACCTTCTCCATCGGCGGCATGACCGGCGTGTTGATGGCGGTGCCGGCGGCGGACTTCGTGCTGCACAACAGCCTGTTTTTGATCGCCCACTTCCACAACGTGATCATCGGCGGTGCGGTGTTCGGCTACCTGGCCGGCATCATCTACTGGTTCCCGAAAGCCTTCGGCTTCAAGCTGCTCGACCGCTTCGGCCGTTACTCCTTCTGGTGCTGGCTGCTGGGCTTCTACTTCGCCTTCATGCCGCTGTACGTGCTGGGCTTCATGGGCATGACCCGTCGCCTCAACCACTTCGACAACCCGGCCTGGGTGCCATGGGTGCAGGTGGCCGTGGTCGGTGCGGTGCTGATCGGTATCGGCATCGTCTTCACCGTGGTGCAGTTCGTCACCAGCTACATCAAGCGCAAGGACAACGTCGACGTCACCGGCGACCCGTGGGATGGCCGCACCCTGGAGTGGGCAACGTCCTCGCCGCCACCGTTCTACAACTTCGCGGTCATCCCGACGGCGGACAAGATCGACGCCTTCTATGAGGCGAAGAAGAACGGTGTCGAGCTGATGCCAGCGCCGGAGCACTACGAGCCGATCCACATGCCGAAGAACACCGGCAATGGCCTGATCGTCTCGGCGTTTGTCATCGCCTTCGGCTTCGCCATGATCTGGCACATCTGGTGGCTCGCCATCGCCGGTCTGGTCGGCGCTGTGGTCAGCTTCATCGTGCGTTCCTACGACGAAGACATCGACTACTACGTGCAGCCCGAAGAGATCGCGCGGATCGAGCAGGCGCACCACCAAACCAAAGCCAACGCAGTCGTACAGGCCTAACCATGACCGCTTACGAACCCCATTTTCCACATGACGCTCATGGCCACGGCCATGAGCACCACCACGACACCAGTGGAATCAAGCTGTTCGGCTTCTGGGTTTACCTGATGACCGACCTGCTGATCTTCGCCACGGTGTTCGCCACCTTCGCGGTGCTGAGCAACTCCTTCGCCGGTGGCCCCACCGCGAAGGAAATGCTCAGGCCGGGCCTGCATCTGGTGCTGGTGGAAACCTTCGCGCTGCTGTTCTCCAGTATCACCTACGGCATGGCCATGCTCGCCACCTACCGTGGCGACAAGGGCGCGGTGCTGCGCTGGCTGGGCATCACCTTCCTGTTCGGTGCGGCCTTCATCAGCATCGAGCTGTACGAGTTCCGCCACCTGATCCATGAAGGTGCCGGGCCTCAGGTCAGCGCCTACTGGTCGGCGTTCTTCACCCTGGTCGGCACCCACGGCCTGCACGTCAGTGCCGGTTTGCTGTGGATGCTGGTGCTGATGTTCCAGGTTGGCAGCCGTGGCCTGACCGACACCAACAAGACCCGCGTCGGGCTGCTCAGCCTGTTCTGGCACTTCCTCGACGTGGTGTGGATCTGCGTGTTTACCGTCGTCTACCTGATGGGGGTGCTGTAATGGCTCACCAAGACAATCACGCCGCTCACGCTGTGGGCTTCAAGGATTACCTGATTGGTTTCATCCTGTCGGTGATCCTCACCGTGATCCCTTTCATGCTGGTCATGCATCCTGACGTGCTGGGCCTGAGCCGTGGCGCAACCCTGATCACTGTGGTGCTGTTCGGCCTGGCGCAGGTGCTCGTCCACCTCGTGTACTTCCTGCACATGAAGACCGACGCGGAAGGCCGCTGGAACGTCGTTTCGATGATCTTCACCGTGTTGATCATCGCGTTCGTGGTCGGCCTGTCGGTCTGGATCATGTGGAGCATGCACTATCACATGATGATCAACTGATGCTGGCGCTCCTGAAGCAGTACCTTAACCTCGCCAAGCCGGGCATCGTCTTCGGCAATCTGATTTCCGTGACGGGTGGTTTCTTCCTGGCTTCGCGTGGCGATGCCGACCTGGCGCTGTTCCTCGCGACAGCGCTGGGGGTTTCCCTGGTGATCGCCTCAGGCTGCGTGTTCAACAACTACATCGATAGGGACATTGACCAGAAGATGGAGCGCACCCGTAACCGGGTGCTGGCGCAGGGGTTGGTGTCCCCTGTGCACGCCATCGTCTATGCCTGCGTGCTCGGGGTAGCGGGGGTGGCGTTGCTGTACGCCGCCACCAACACCCTGGCGGTGATGCTGGTGCTGATGGGTTTCATGGTCTATGTCGGCCTCTACAGCCTGTGGCTCAAGCGTGGCTCGGTGTACGGCACCCTGGTCGGCAGCCTGTCCGGGGCGGCGCCGCCCGTGGTCGGCTACTGCGCGGTGAGCAACGAGTTCGATGCTGGCGCGGCCATCCTGTTGTTGATCTTCAGCCTGTGGCAGATGCCGCATTCCTATGCCATCGCCATCTTCCGTTTCAATGACTACCAGGCCGCGAACATTCCGGTGCTGCCCGTCATCAAGGGGATCTCGGCTGCCAAGCGGCAGATCGTGCTGTACATCGCCGCCTTCGTGGTCGCGACCCTGATGCTGACGCTCAGCGGCTACGCCGGTTACAGCTACTTCGTGGTCGCCGCGCTGAGCGGTGCCTACTGGCTGTGGATGGGCGTATCGGGCTACAAGGCCGTCGATGATCGAGTGTGGGCGCGCAAGCTGTTCACCTTCTCCATCGTCACCATCACCATGCTCAGCGTGATGATGTCGGTGGATTTCATCTCCTCGCCCGAGCAGGTATTGGTGACTTCCATCAATCACCTGTGCAGCCAGTTCGCCGGCAGCGCGCAGGGCTTCTGCGCGGTGGTCGCCGGTATCTGACCTTGGCTCTGTGGGAGAGGCTTCAGCCTCGATTGTCGCCGCTGAAGCGCCTCGCACGGAACCACGCCTTATCGACCGTAGGAGCCCCGCCCCGGGGCGAAGCTTTGCTGACACCTGCCAGTCTGTCGCTACTGAAGCCCGATCTACCCTACGCAATCACCTGCAACTTTGGCCAGGTGGCCAGCCAGTTCTTGTCATGCAGGCGCTGTTGGTAGATCTGACTCTTCTCGTTCTGAAAGCGCCCGGCCGGGCGCACGATAAGGCCGAACAGATCCTCAAGGCCGAGCGGCGCGGCGACTTCCAGCCTGTCTTGTTCATCGAGCCTTACGGCCACCGCCGTCGCGGTTTCCGGCCAATGCCGCATCGCTTCGGTAGCCGAGGCGTAAGGCGCATCGCCATTGCGCAGATGCATGCGCGCTTGATTCTTCACCGACCACTGCAGCGATTCGTCTCTGTGGCGCAGGATCGTCTCCAGTTCAGCGTCGCGAGCGGGGGCGGTTTGGCTGCGGTCGAACCAGATCACGTCGATATCTTCCGGCAGCGGGGATGGTGTGCGTTGGTGCAGGTGATCCCAGACTGCGCTGCGCACGAAACCAGCGGCCACCCAGCAATCGGGCAGGTCGAGCTCGCGCACCTGCTGCAGGATGCGCAGACGCTGTGGGTCGCTGGCAATGAGTATCTGGAGTTGAGCGGCGAGATTCATGTGCGCAGCCTATCAGCGGTGCCCGTTGCTTGCCTGCTCAGTTCATCCAGCGCTTCTGGCCTGCTTCCAGATCACGCAGCCTGCTGAATCGCATGGCACTGATACTGACCTTAAAGGCCAACCCAGTGGTGGTGGGGCGTCGCTTTGCACTACAGTCCCCCGAGCCGGTCGCCGGGACGGTTTTCCCGGCCAGAGATTTCCTTGGGGAGGCGCTGGATGCGTTTACCGCGCATGCGTGATGTGATTGCCTGGACGCTGGTGGTGTTATTGCTGATCGTGGCGGCCCTGCTGGGCATCCGCATCGCCGGGCTGTCAGCGTTGCCCGAGCTGGAGCCCTGGCACCGTCTGGTGCCGCAGGAGCTGGAGACTGGCGAGCTGGACGAGGGCGATTGGCAGACCTATGTGGCTGCCGAGGCGGCCCTGTTCAAGCGCCTGCAGGGTGAGTTGATCGAGCCGGTCACGACCTCGGGTACGGCGCCGTATAGCCGTTACGCCAGCGACAGCCCGGTCTATCCCGGCAATCTGCCGCGTGACTGGAACCGCTCCTTTATCCTGCAGCCGCCAGGTACGGCGCGTGGCGTGGTGGTGGTGCTGCACGGCCTCACCGACTCACCCTACAGCCTGCGCCATATCGCCCGGCACCTGAGCGAGCAGGGCTTGCTCGCGGTGGTACCGCGCATGCCTGGACATGGCACGGTGCCGGCGGCGCTCACCGCTGCGCACTGGGAGCAATGGCTGGCCGCCACCCGTCTGGCTGTGCGCGAAGCGCGGCGCCAGGTGCCAGACGGGCCGCTGTATCTGATCGGTTATTCCAATGGTGGGGCGCTGGCGCTGCGCTATAGCCTGGCGGCGCTGGAGGACGAGCGTCTGGCCATGCCGCAACGCCTGGTGCTGATTTCACCGATGATCGGTGTCACCAGCTACGCGCGTTACGCAGGCTTGGCTGCCTTGCCAGCCGTTTTACCGGCCTTCGCCAAATCGGCGTGGATGAGCGTGCTGCCGGAGTTCAATCCGTTCAAGTACAACTCCTTTCCGGTACACGCGGCGCGGCAGACCTACGAGCTGACGCGCGAGGTGCAGAATGCTTTCGATGCCGCCGAGGCCGATGGCCGCTTGTCCCGACTGCCGCCGGTGCTGGCCTTTCAGTCGCTGGCCGACAATACGGTGAGCACGCCGGCCGTGGTACGCAATCTGTTCCAGCGTTTGCCGGCCAATGGCAGTGAGCTGGTGATCTTCGACATCAATCGTTCGCAGGCGGCCGGCTCGTTGTTGCGCGCCGACATGAGCGGCTTGCTGGAACAGCTATTACCCCCGGCCAAGCGTGACTACGATCTGACCGTGGTCGTTGTGGCGGCTGAGCAGGGCCGTGCGGTCGAAGCCCGCCGCATCCCCGCCGGCAGCCAGCAGATACAGCGTGTATCGCTGGGCGTGGAGTACCCGAGCCAGCTGTTTTCGCTGTCGCATGTCGCCTTGCCGTTCCCGCCTGACGATCCGCTGTATGGCAGTGATCCGGCCGCGGGTGAGACCTACGGCGTGGCGCTGGGTACGCTGGCACCGCGAGGCGAGCATGGCGTGCTGGTGGTGGGGCTGGACAGCCTGCAGCGGGCGACGTCCAACCCCTTCTATGACTACCTGCTGCAGCGCATCGACGAGGATCTGTTGGTGCGCTCTGCCAGGTCGCAATAGCGTCCCGGTTACAGCCGGAATCGCCCGACCAGATTGTCCAGTTGCATCGACAGCGCGCTTTGTCGTTGGCCCTTGGCCATGGCCTCGACGGCTGAGCGTGACTCGTTTTGCAGACGATCGATGACTTGCTGGATTTCTTCGGTGGAGGCGCCGAAGCGGCTGGGCAAGGTACGTACCTCATCGGCCACCCCGGCGAAGCCTCGGCCCTGTTCACCAGCCCGCGC
This sequence comes from Pseudomonas wenzhouensis, assembly GCF_021029445.1. NCBI lineage: Bacteria > Pseudomonadati > Pseudomonadota > Gammaproteobacteria > Pseudomonadales > Pseudomonadaceae > Pseudomonas > Pseudomonas wenzhouensis. The sequence goes on along the minus strand of NZ_CP072610.1, from coordinate 3,085,730 downwards.
CGCCTCGATGGCGGCGTTCTCGGCATTGCGGGCGATTTCGTTGACGATCGAGCCCAGCTCGTTGATCGCGGTGGCCACCTGCACTGTGCGGTCGCTTTGCGTCAGACGCGCGCGTGCGGTCACGTCACGGGCCATTCCCAACAGTTGCTGCGAGTTGTCGGTGAGCTGGCCCAGGCTGCTCTGCACCTCCATATCTAACTCCAGAGGTAATGTCGTGAACGATAAAGACGATGGACAGGTATGGCCTTGCGCCCTATAAGGCTTTCCCCACCACCTGCCATCATCGGAAGCCTTTGCGCATGTTCGAGATTCAGCCTATCGATCCGTCCTTTTACCGTCAGCAGACGCGTCGCAGCACGCTGATCATTGCCCTGATTTTCTTGGCGTTGGCAATGCTCTGCGCCACCGCCAGCACACAGGTATTCGGCACGCCAGGCGGCGATAACTTCACATGGAACCTGCTCGGGGTACTCGTCGGCCTGGGCCTGACCATCGCCCTGGTACGCCAGCAACTCTGGTCGCGGCCGTTCATGGCGCCTGCCGTGTATGGCTGGCGTCTCAAACGCAGCCTGATGCGTGTCACCAATGTCATGCATCACGTCAAGGCGGGTGTGGAGCAGGGCGATGAAAGCGCGATGAAGCTGCTGCGCTTCTATCACCTGGGGGTGACCCAGATGCACCAGCTCGATGGCAACTCCAGCGAGTTGAGTCAGATGGTGCGTGAGATCGACAGCCATCGCGAGGCAATGCAGCAGCAGGGGCTGGACATCGAACAGACGCGGCTCGATCCAGCCTGGCTGGAACGGGTCAAGGCGTTCAAGGGGTAGGCCAGCCTCCTGCTTGCGCGCACGTAATATCCCCTGACATTTACCCCAGCCCGGTGGTCAACGCCTAAAGGTTACTGAAAGGTTCGCCTCTTAGCCTCCGCACGCGCCTTTCGCGTGCCTGACAAGAAAAAGAGGAGAAAGCGGTTTGTTGACTCTAATCGGTCTGTTGACCATCGGCTGCCTGGTTGTGCTGCTGCTCGTCGGGCGTATGTCGCCCGTTCTGCCGTTGATCGTGGTACCACTGCTGGGCGCCTTGGCCGCAGGTTTTGGCCCCGAGGCGATTTCCGGTTTCTTCACCGATGGCATCGGCCGTGTGACGGCCATCGCCACCATGTTCGTGTTTGCCATCACCTTTTTCGGCGTGCTGCAGGACACCGGACTGTTCCGCCCGCTGATCAATGGCATGGTGCGTCTGACCCGTGGCAATGTCATTGCTGTGACCGTGGCCACGGCCATCATCGGCATGCTGGCGCACCTCGACGGTGCCGGCGCCACCACCTTCCTGCTGACCATTCCTGCATTGCTGCCGCTGTACAAGCAACTGCGCATGAGCCCTTACCTGATGCTTCTGCTGCTGGCGCTGGGGGCGGGCATCTTCAATATGCTGCCCTGGGCCGGCCCGCTGGGCCGCGCTGCGGCGGTGACCGGTATCGAAGTCACCGAGCTCTGGCGTCCGTTGATCATCATTCAGGGCCTCGGCGTGGTGTTGTTGATCGCCCTGGCAGTCTTGCTGGGCTGGCGTGAGCAGCGCCGTATCGCCGCTGGCAAGGCAGGTGATGATGAAGGCGTACTGGTAGAAACCGTCAGCACCCTGCACGCGCCGAGCGCCGAGGAGCTAGAACTGGAGCGCCCGCGCCTGCTCTGGGTCAA